>CAMUGE010000080.1 GCA_947088345.1 uncultured Roseburia sp. | reverse complement strand
ACAAGGGATACAGCGATTTTTTCTTTTGCTAACTGTCAAAGACGGGATTATAACATAAAATATACGGGAATTAAATCAATCATGAAAATATCTTATCCCTGTATGGTTCTATCCGTCACTTTATAATCTTTGCCTGATTCAGAAACAACAGCCTCATCTCCTGCAAAAACAAACGCGCCAATATCCCAATACCAAAAGGAATCTTGGCCATTTTCCAGCAGAAAATTTTCACACAATGCTTTAATATCCGGTACATTCATCCAAACTTTAATCATACCGGCTTCATACTTTATAGGTGACCGATTTGAGTTTTGCATTGCAAAATACAAGTCAAGCGTTTCCTTTGCCACGCTATGACCATTGAATAAATGATGTCTTATCGTCATTGTTATACCCTGCCTTTCTGTAAAAATCCAATGCGCTTTTTTTCTTAGAGTCTGTGAGAAACATCATTTTATAGCAGTTTTCTTTTATGGCAATCACTTTTTTGTAATCTAAACGCTGCGTTGCCAGTCCTCTTTTTCTATGCTTTTCATCAGTTATCACATATTCACTAAAAGCATACGGCTACTGGTTGTGAGTCAGGCTGGGAATGATGACGCAGACATATACAATCTTAATCAACCCGCTGGGTGATCACAGCCAAGTTGGCATATCAATGGCAGCGAAAAAGCCATATTCCGGACAAAACCGGCAATATTGTCAAAAATATTTGTGAGTTGGCAGGAAATCTGATATCATAGGAACAAGGGCCGGTCCGGGACAGACAGGATTCCGATCGTACAATGACTGCAGAGGAGGTAGCCTGTGAAGAGAGAAACCTATTGTTTACTTGAAAATTTTATGCTTTGCTGTATGGAGGATACAGCTCATGATAAAGAGCATATATATCGTGTGTTGTATCATGCCTTAGAAATTGCCAAGTCAGAAAAAAATGTAAATTATGACATCCTGATTGCAGCATGCTTATTACATGATATCGGGAGAAAGGAACAATTTGAAAACCCCGCTTTATGTCACGCGATCGCAGGAAGTGAAAAAGCATATCAATTTCTTTTGACTCATGGCTTTGACATGTTTTATGCGGAACAAGTGAAGCAATGTATAAAGACACATAGATATAGAAAAAATAATCTGCCCCAAAGTTTAGAGGCAAAAATTTTATTTGATGCAGATAAATTGGACGTTGCAGGCGCAATGGGAATCGCGAGAACGCTGCTTTATAAAGGCATTGTCTCCGAACCACTGTATTCTTTGCTGCCAAATGGAGAAGTCTCAACCGGAGAAAATGACATTACTCCATCTTTTTTCCAGGAATATAAGTATAAATTAGAAAATCTGTATTCCAATTTCTATACGGAAAAAGCAGCAGCAATCGCCAAAGAGCGGCAGCGCATTGCAATTGAATTTTATAACAGCCTGTATCAAGAGATAAATTCATCGTACCAGAACGGAATAAACGAACTCAATCATCTACTGGAAGACGAAAATCAATGCACTATCTGAAACAGAGCCACAGCGGCAGATGCGGCATCAGGAAAAAACTCCCCTATTCGATTGCACTGATCCCCATGCGGTTCAGTTTTTCCAGATTCTCCCTCATGCTGCTCAGTGCCTCCGGCGAATGTCCCCTCCAGCCCACCACCTGTCCGACGATCTTCAAAGGCGGCTGGGTGCGAAGTGCCTGTTACCAGAAAAAGAAAGCGGAAAGCAAGCATCATTTAACCTGCATCGGCGCTGTGGCAAGAAAAATGTGCAACATTATATATGCTGATGTGAAAAATAATCAGCCTTATGTTCTGATCAGCCCCTTGTCAAGTAGACAAGCGAAATATCTAAAATAAATTTATAGGTATCCGTCATATCCGGATTGATATGACGGATATTTGTGTTTGTGAGACGTTTATTCACGGTCAGCTTGACAACGGGCCTCAGCGAGAAGGCAGACGACCACCTCTCATTGGAAAGTGCTTTCGCAGTATAAACGCCAGTCAAAATCATGCGCACCATTTGGCCTTATATGCTTCGATCCGCTTGTTTTCTGCAATCGGGTACTGGATCGGGTTCTCCGCTGATAATGCCTCTCGCCTTACTTCTGATGGCGTTTTGCAGCGAAATCTTTCCTGCGGCCTTTCTTCGGCATAAAACTTCATATAGTTATCAATCGCAGAGCGCAGGGAACCTTCATCGGTTATTTTATACATACAATACATTTCCGACTTGATAATTCCCCATAATCCCTCCGTAGGGCCATTATCAATACAGTGCCCAACACGGGACATGGACTGATCCATTCCCTGCTTTTGAAGCTTGCTTTGAAACACCCTGCTTGTGTACTGGTACCCCCTGTCCGAATGAAAAATCGGTTTTGCGTCCGGATTATCTCTAAGCGCTTTATCATCTCTATGTATTATTATCTTGGTAGCAGGAGAATGCTTTTTAATAAATTCAGCAAGTACCAAAGCAGTATCAACTTTGGTACATCCATTATATGACCATATATCAGTTTCGTAGAGATTAAATCCCGAAGATTCAAGAACAGATTCTAGCAATTTCGGTCAGTAGAATCTTCTGTTAAAAATACACATTTGGTTAGTCCGTTTTTTAGTAAATCGCCTCTGTCTAAAGCCCCTAAATCTAATAAAATTTTTAGAAAGCTTAAATCCTCGGATTGTATTGAACCATTTTTTATCCAAGTAATTTTGGCATTATCTTCCGCAATATCAATTAGATGACGAGAATGAGTAGATATAAGTAATTGGAAATCTTTAATCTCAGCTAAGGAAAAAAGCATTTTTAATATTTTACGTTGATTATTTGAGTGTAAATGTGCATCAGGTTCATCTAAAATAAGTAATTGTGGATGATAAACATTGATGTATGAAAGGATTTGTATCGCTTTGTTTAAGTAACCACAGGATATTGCGCAATACAGCGTTTGCATCGCCTTTTGCAGCAGCTTTACGGACAATACTTTCTGATTTAAACTGGTAGTGTAAAATAGTTTGTATCTTTGGAAAAAAACACCTCTTTTTTGGTTAGAATCAAGATATGACAATTCTTATCGAAAAGGAGTATTTTTATGCCAGCAACAA
>CAMUGE010000079.1 GCA_947088345.1 uncultured Roseburia sp. | reverse complement strand
CTTCCTATATTTAAGGAATTATTCAATAAAATCCGAAAAAGTGTACTTTTTCGGATTTCTGTTCAGAACAAATTTTTTTCTTATTTTACCATAATAGTTTCTTTGTTGCAAGGAAATATTTGTCAGTATTGCACAAAGATCTCTTTCGGAACAGACGTATTTTTCGATCATACCGTCTGTCCGAAAAAGTACACTTTTTCGGACAGAGAAAGCAGTTTATAAGGAGGTGATTATTAAAGTATAAGGCAAATGGACGACGGTCAGCAGGAAAACAAAGTAAAGGGGAGAAAAAAATGAAAACAGGAACAAAGATACTTATGGGAGTCATAATTTTACTTGCGCTCTTCACAGGCGCGCGCGTATCGGCTGCTGATGTGCAGCCGATCGTACCGGCTGCGGGAGGAGCGGCGGGAGCGAACAGCTATCAGTATGAGATTTCGGAAACGGCGTCTGCTTCCGTTACAAGCGTTCCTGTCCGGGTGGAACAGGGAGGCAGGGTGCAATTTGATATTATGATCCGGACAGAATCAGAGGATTTCGGGCTGGTTCTCTCTAATAACAGTGATTTAAGGCAGGCGCTTCAAACGGAGGATGTGCTTGACCTGTCAACCAACTGCGAGGCGTCTGAAGACGGCTTGCGCAGAGTGAAACTGCAAAGCTGTGCGCAGGGGGCGTGTACATGGTATCTGCATCTGTTTGCACTGGATGGCCGGGCAATGTCCGTAACGGTATCGGCCTATCATTTGGACACTGTTTCCTATCAGTCAGACGGAGAATTAAAAAAGGGAAAATGGCTGGACGGATTTTCCTATACGGGGAAGCCCGCATGCTACAAAATAACAGCGGCGAAGTCCGGGTGTCTGAAAATTGAAACTTCGACAGATGTAAATATTACATTGCTGGACGGAAAGAAAAAAGAGATTGGCTCCGCAGGCGGAGGCGTTTATGGAAAAGACGTATATTTTGCCGTAAAAAAAGGCGTTTATTATGTCCGGGTAGAAGGGTTCGACAGTTTTAGAATACGTTACACACTGGAATCCATTCAATTGCAGAAAAATACAAAAAAGACAAAAGCAGCTGTTCTAAAGAAAGGAAAAACGTCTAAGAACATGTTTCTGCTGGGAGCTAAGAGCGCGGAACACTGGTATAAGATCACTGTTGATAAAAATAAATCCGTAAAAATAAATATTCGGCTGTCGGCAAACGCGGAAGAGGAAAATTTCCACTATTATCTGACACAGCAAAATGGAAAAAAACAAAAGCAGATCGAAGATGACGATCTGGAAGCAGGAAAAGAGACGTTGCGCGTAAAATTAAAAAAAGGAACGTATTATCTGCGTGTGACAGGAACCGGCAACGGCGCTTATTCTGTTTCATGGAAGTAAAAAGGTTTTGTGGAGATCGAAAAAGCCGAATAGACTGTCACAGACTTGCTATGCGCATAAAACGAATGCGGACTGCATTCGCAATGCAGAAATGGAGATCTTTATGAAAAAACTGATATGCCTTTTTCTGGCGGTTACTATGCTTTTCTCGATTTCCTTACCGAAGCAGGTAACGGCGCAGGAGGGAGAAAAATTAGAGATTCAATTTGAAAATTATGACGCTTCATTTCCGACCATAGACGGAGAGGCCGCCACGACGACGGCGGATGGGTCTAAGGAGGCGGTGATACTGATTTTTGGAGCTACAACCTGCGGTATGACGGGGCTGACCGTCAAAGGCATTTCGGAGAGCGGCTGGGCGGACAGCGCGAAGGCGAGCGTCATATATGTGGATATTAACGGCGCAGACGCGGCCGAAGTCGGAAAATTTGCAAAGCAGTGGGGCAGCAGTAAACTTGCCTACTGCAGCGATCCAAACGGGACGAACTTTGATCTTGTAAAAAGGTATATGATGCGCGGCGGTCATACGCACGGAACAATTTTAATGCCGATTACGGTATTGATTGATGCGGATAATACAGTACAGTGCATTTTTACGCAGTATCGCAGTGCGGACGTTATCTATGAAGCGGTCAGTCAGTTTGCTTCTTTAAGCAATCGAGATCCGAAAAGGGACGACTGCACAGCCGGCTGGGACAATATCGGCGCTGATGACAATCCGGCGGACGAAGAAGCGCTGCAAGTGCTCAAAGTTCCGGGCACACTGCATTACGAGGAAGTAGATACTGTGCTTGGTATCGTGAACGAGACGCGCGCCGCGGCCGGCGCAGCCGCGCTGTGGCCGGATGCTTCGCTGACGGAGACGGCGATGCAGAGAGCCATGGAGCTTTCCCTGTATTATTCGCATACAAGACCAAACGGAAAAGACTGCTTTACCCTTTTTAGAGACAGCGGCGGGCGGGGGGAAAATATTGCAGTCGGCTATTCTTCGGCCCAGGAGGTGATGCAGGCATGGAACAATTCGCCGGGACATTACGGAAATATTGTAGAAGCGGAATTTCAAAGTATCGGCGTCGGATGCTTTGCCGACAGCGGCGGTACATTGTACTGGGTACAGTGTTTTGACAAGATGCCGGCAGCGGCGCCGGATCAAAAAGACACCTGTGACGCCGTGGGCGTCATCCCGATTCGACAGTCGGCCATTACGCTGAAAACGGACGCCTCTGTTGAAATCGGATGCAGCGGCGCGCAAACAGAACTGAACATGGATGTATATAATGTAAATAAGCAGTGGATCATGAGCCAGACAAAACTGTCGCCGGAAAATTTTGAATTTAACAGCAGTAATCCGGTTGTGGCAAAAGTAGATGAAAAAGGCGTGATAACGCCCAAAGCAGTCGGCACAGCCGTTATTACGGCTTCTTTAAAATCAAATCCCACGATACAGGCGAGCCGCACCATAACGAAAAAAACGCATTCCTATCGGGAAACCGTTGTCGCACCCACGTACACGGCGCAGGGCTATACCGTACATACATGCATCTTCTGCGGCAGCAGCTATCAGGATCAATGGATTCCGCCTCTGACGCAGCCACAGGATTCGGACGCGGCGAACCCGGGCAGCGGCGCCGGGAATCCGGGAGACGGAAGCGGGAAACCGAATGTATCAGAGCCGGAAGAAAGCGGGGGACTGCCGGGAGGCGGCAGCCAGAATCCGCCCGGCGCAGCGGGAGACGCAAATCAGAATCCGTCCGGCGGTTTGTCCGAAAATGCGGACAATCAGGGAGGTCTCCTTTTTGATCCGGCGTCTGTCAGTATACAGCTCTCCTCTGCGAGCGTCACTTATAACGGAAAATCGCAGCAGCCTGCCGTTGTTGTGCGCAGACAGGACGGCAGTGTAATCGGCAGCGAAAATTACACCGTGTCTTATCGTGACAATAAAAATGTCGGGATTGCAGCGGTTACTGTTACATTTCGGGGCAGCTATGCGGGAAGCCTGATAAAGACTTTTACCATTCTTCCAAAGGGGACGTCGATTTCCAAATTGACTGCGGGCAAAAAGGGTTTTATAGCGAAATGGAAAAAGCAGTCCGCACAGACGAGCGGCTATGAAATCCAGTATTCGACCAGCCGTAAATTTACAAAAAAGACAACTGGCACAACGACAGTAAAAAAGAGCGGAACAACTTCGGCGAAAGTCAAAAAGCTGAAAGCGAGGAAAAAGTATTATGTCAGAGTCCGCACATTTAAGACAGTGAAAATAGACGGAAAGACAACGAAGCTCTATTCGGTCTGGTCAAAGAACCGAACCGTTTTGACAAAAAAATAAAACAGAAAAAGCGAGGAGTTTGAGATGAGAAGAGAAAAATTATGCAAAAAGACAGCGATCTTA
>CAMUGE010000078.1 GCA_947088345.1 uncultured Roseburia sp. | reverse complement strand
ATCATAAATTATGGCGGTTTTCAAAGAGTGGCATACTCTACGAAACAGAATGGACGGGAAACCGGCTTTTGGCAAGGGCTGGTGGGGCGGGTTTTGATCGGTAGAACTCAAAAATTGCTTTCCGGGAATAAAGTCAGGAAATGGACAGTCTGTTTACTACAAATTTAACGGTTTACAGACATTTTTCTTTTTATATGCCGGCGGCAGTTTGGAGCATACGGAATCTACCATGCTATTTACAAAACGAGTAGCATGAGATTCTGAAAAATCAGGATTGGAAAAAGAAAAGGAGGAGAAAGAAAATGAGAAAAAAGGTACTGGCATTTCTATTGTCTGCCTCAGTGATTGCATCTAACGTTGGTTCTATGAATGCATCTGTTTATGGAGCAGCGATAGAGCAGGACACCGGCGTGCAGACCGGAATTGACATTGGAAAGGAGATGAAAGCAGAGGGCAAAGAAACAGCGGCAGGCAGTGGCATTTCTTTAAAAGCCGGTGAGATTACAGATACATCCGCGGAATTGTTTTTTGGTAAAGTAGCCAATGGCACAGACGAAACAGAATATACCATCTATCGTGCAGAGGGAGAGGGAGAATTTGCGGAATTAGCAACGGTAACGCCCAACACAGAGGGAATTACCTCAACAAAAGTCAAAAATCCTGCATTGGACGAATGTTTTTATGAAGATTTTGAAGGTAAAACAATTGATACCAGCCTGTTTGGCAAAAAAACAGGTAGTACAAGAGAAATTTTCGTAGGTCAGGATACATCTTTATTAAATAATAATCAGACAACGATAATTGGTACACCGCCAGCTACTGGGGATATAAATATATGTAATAAAAACAGTTTTGGCATTACAGAAAATATAACTGTTGATTTAGATTTCAAAATGGATGCCACAAAATATAACAACAAAACAAATTTTGCACTTTTACAGGGAAATAGTTCAAGCAATTGGCTTGCTTCATCAACAAAAATATTGACCATTACTGGTTTTTCGGATAAAACATCCGGAACATTTAAAACCGTAGAAATCAATGAAATGAGCGATCAGGCAGGCGATACTGGTATTAACAGTATTGATATTACAGAAAAAGCAAGAATAACGGATAGCGATTACTCATATGTTGGCTCATTATCAGGCTGGAAGAAGAGTGGCCATACTACCGGCTGGATGCATTTAACCGCCGGAATAGATTTTTCAAATAAAAAGGTTTACCTTACACTTTCCCATATCAAGAATAACGAGGATGGGACAGTCTCTGTTAGTGATGTTATATATGATTATAAAACAGCTGGAAACAACGAGGGGTTGCCATTTAAAAACGCAGCTGCAACACAACTAGATACCATATTTTTGTGTGCGAATAAAGAGGCTGGCGGTGTATATCTTGACAATGTATCCATTGTAAAAGGTCTTCCATCTGATATCGAGGCTGCCGGCGGAAAAGAAGTTATAAATTATATATATAAAGATACAACAGTTCAGTCCGGCAAGACTTATAAGTATAAAATTACCAGCGGCGATATTACATCTGATGAGTTATCTGTTGCCGTTGAAAAAAATACCATTACCGGCTGTACCGTAGATGATATCACAATGATCGATACGCTTGACTGGGCGTCACAGGCGCCTGAAACGGTTATGGCTGAATTTAAAAGGGGGCCTGCAAAAGAGGTTGCCGTTACATGGGATTTTTCAAATCTGGCCAAAGCAGAGGCAACCATGGAAGGGGCAGAAGTCGAGATTACCGGATCATGTGAAGAAGATCCTGCGTATATAATCAAAGCAAAAGTCATATTAAAGAAAAATGCGATAAAAGAACTGGCGGATATATATCTCGAATTTGATCAGAATACAGGTGATACGGAACTAAGAAACGCGCTTCCCAAAACAGTAAAAGCGACTTATCTGGACGGAAGCATAAAGGATGCGGAGATTTCATGGCCCGAGACGATTGACGTTTCGGAAGTGACAGGTACAGATACCTTTAAACCAGTAGCCTATACTGTACCCAATACAGAGGGAACATTTGAGGGCAGCGCCAATATCAGTGTTGTAAAACCCTTGATGAAACGTTTTGATTTCGGTATTACGACAAGTAAAACTGGAGAAGGATGGATTGGTATTGCAGTAGACCGAAACGGAACAAAAACAATTGAGGAGTTGGATATTCATTATACTGCAGAAAAAGGATACGGCTTTGAGGCAGATGCGTCTACCAAATTTGGCGGACGGGAAGAGGCATTTGTTTGTAATAAAGGGGTGCTCACGCAACCCGTTTATCAGGACTTTGCACTTTGTGCAAACCAGCCTTTCCGTATAGATGTGCCTAATGGTTCTTATGAAGTAACAATGGTAACAGGGACTGGCATCGGTTCAACAACCCTTGTCGGTACCATTAACGATGTTTCATATAGCACAGTAAAAGCAACAAAAGAGAACTATACGCAGAAAAGCGTTACCGTTGAAGTGACAGACAATAAAATAGTGTATGTCAGCACAGATGCCAATACCCGTTTAAATGCACTGATTATCCGTGCCATCAGTGATGGCATCGAAATCGAGCCTTTTGCTTTATCACTTCCCAAAAGTCTTGTTCTTGCAACAGGTTCCGAAAAAACATTAGAGCCTGTTTTATATCCGAAGAATGCGAACAAAAACGCAGACATTACCTGGGAATCCAGCGATGATGCAATCGCCGCAGTAGACACAAACGGCAAAATTACTGCTGCAGCAAAAGGAACGGCAACGATCACTGCAAAAACTGCCAACAACATTACAGCTTCCTGTGAAATTACGGTAGGCACCACCGTAGAATCCATTATTATTACAGACGGAACTGACGAAATCACGGAAAAAACAATACAGAAAGGTAAAACTTTCGAGCTTAAAGCTTCTGTATTGCCGGAGAATGCAGATGACAATACAGTCATATGGTCGACGGACAACGAGGCAGTGGCAACAGTTAATCCGCAGACCGGAGTTGTTACCGGTGTATCTGCCGGTACGGCAGTTATCACGGCAACCGCAAATGACGGCAGCGGCGTGACAGGGATTTGTACAATTACAGTACGGGAACCGGTTCTCGTAACCGGAATCCGCCTTGATCCGAAAATATTAACATTTGATACAGCAGAAACAAAGAAAATTACTGCCTTCATATCTCCGGATGAGGCCGACAACAAAGAACTTACATGGACATCCAGTGACAAAACGGTTGCAACCGTGGACGAAGAAGGAAATGTAACTGCAGTAAAAACAGGAGAGACAACAATCACCGCAACAGCAAAAGACGGAAGTGGTAAAAAAGATACATGTGCCGTAAAAGTAGAAATCACCGGCGAACCAGAGGAGATTCCGGTAACAGGGGTAACAATTACACCGGATAAAGCAGCCATTGAGACTGGAAAAACAAAACAGCTGACTGCAACAGTACAGCCAGCAAATGCCACCGATCAGAGTGTGACATGGTCATCCAATGATGAAAACAAAGCAACGGTTGATCAGACCGGCCTTGTGACGGCAAAAGCAGTTGGAACTGTAACCATAACAGCAACGACAGCAAATGGAAAGACGGCATCCGCAACAATCACCATTACGGAAGCCGGAACAGTAATTGAAGCTACAGGCATTGTTGTTACACCGGATAAAGCAACCATCGAAGAAGGGAAAACAAAGCAGCTGACTGCAAAAATACAGCCGGAAAATGCCACGGACAAAACAATTATATGGAAATCAAATAAAACCGAAATCGCAGATGTGGACAGCAGCGGTCTTGTGACGGCAAAGGCAGCCGGTACTGCAATCATAACAGCAACGACAGCAAATGGTAAAACTGCATCAGCTGAAATTTCAGTAATTGCAGCAGGAACGGCAGTGGAAGTGACAGGTATCACAGTTACACCGGACAAAGCAACCATTGAGACAGGAAAAACACAGCAGCTGATTGCAAAATTGGAACCGGAAAATGCCACGGATCAGACAGTAACATGGGCATCAGATCAAACAGAGATTGCAGATGTGGACAGCAATGGACTTGTAACAGCAAAAGCGGCCGGTACAGCGACCATTACAGCAACAACAGCAAACGGCAAAACCGCGCAGGCATCCATCACTGTAACCGAAGCCGGAGGCGATACCGTCCCTGTGGAAAGTATTACACTTGACAAAACAGAAGCTACGCTTACCG
>CAMUGE010000077.1 GCA_947088345.1 uncultured Roseburia sp. | reverse complement strand
TTAAACTGAAAATAGACAACCGCCTCCAAAAAGAGGGCGATTGTCTACAGTCTGACGCTTTGAATTAATTCAAAGCGTTTTTGTGGTTTCTTTAGTCTTCGCTGCTGATTGCGCCTGTCGGGCAAACCCCTGCGCATGTGCCGCAGCTAACGCAGGCGCCTGCATCGATTTGATACTGGCTGTCCCCCTGGGAGATTGCGCCTACCGGACACTCCGGTTCACATGTACCACAGCTAACACAAGCATCAGAAATAACGTATGCCATTTTAATACCCTCCTTAAAAATAATGATCATTATTGGCCGTTACCAAACGACTTATCAGTATTCTAATACAAAAAGCATTTGTTTACAAGACATGTATTTAATTTAGGACAAAGATTCCGAATGATGTGAGAAGTAACAGAAGTTTTGCATGAATTATGAATAAAAAAACATGATTTTCATGTCATAGTATGATAGAATAGGGATAAAGTTCAGAATGTATCAAAAGATGTCCGAAAGGAAATTTCTAAAATATATGCAGACAAAAATAATAAAAGTCGAAACCGGACATACCGGGATTGCGGAGGCGGCCGATGTGATCCGGCGTGGAGGACTGGCGGCATTTCCGACGGAAACTGTTTACGGCCTCGGAGCGGATGCACTTAATCCGCAGGCGGCAAAAAAAATATATACGGCAAAGGGAAGACCGTCGGATAATCCTCTGATCGTACATATTGCAGAATGGGAAGACCTGTTTACGGTTGCACGGGAAGTACCCGGGGAAGCGAAACGACTTGCGGATGCATTCTGGCCGGGCCCGTTGACTATGGTCATGAAGAAAAATGAGAGAATCCCCTGTGAGACAACAGGGGGGCTTGATACAGTTGCCGTGCGTATGCCAAACCATCCGGCGGCGCTCTCGCTGATTCGTCAAAGCGGCTGCCCGATTGCCGCACCGAGCGCCAATACATCCGGCCGACCCAGTCCGACCGAGGCGGCGCATGTTGTAGCGGATCTGAGCGGGAAGATTCCTGTCATACTCGACGGCGGACCGGTCGGGATTGGCATTGAATCTACGATTATTGATCTGACAGAAAAGACGCCGGTAATACTTCGTCCCGGTTATATTACGAAAGAAATGCTGTCACAGACGCTTGGACGAAAGGTAGTCATTGACAGCGCAGTGGTTGCGCCGGATTCCGGAAAGATACCGAAAGCGCCCGGTATGAAATACAGGCACTATGCGCCGCGTGCAGACCTGATTGTCGTAACCGGAGAGCGGCAGAAAGTAGTTTCAAAAATCAATGAGCTGACAGATAAAAATCATGCAGACGGCAGGAGAACCGGTGTGATAGCCACAGATGAGACAAAACATTTTTACAGGGCGGATCAGATAGTAAGTATAGGGGCAAGAGCGGATGAAGATGCGATTGCGAGGCATCTGTACCGCATATTGCGTGATTTTGACAGGGGGGATACGCAGATCATTTATTCGGAGTCTTTTGCAACGCCGCGTATTGGACAGGCGATTATGAACAGGCTCTTAAAAGCGGCGGGGAATCATGAGATCATTGTAAGTTAATTTTAGCCGCACAAAATTTAAGGTATGGGGGTTGATATGAGAGAATACAACAAAATTATATTTGTCGCGCGTACCGGTACGTGCAGGTCGCCGATGGCGGCAGGTATATTATCGGAGATGGCGTTAAAACATCCTGTGGAGGTGGTGAGCCGCGGACTTGTCGTACTGTTCCCGGAACCGTTGAATCAGAAAGCAGAGGCAGTGATGATCAGCAACGGCATTAATATGGAAGGATATACTTCCACACAGTTAAGCGAGGAGGATTTCGCACCGGATACGCTTGTATTTGTGATGGAGAAAAGCCAGCTGGAAAAAATAATTGAAAAATACGAAAATGCGATACCGGAAAATATATTTGTGTTAAATGAATTTGTCGGGGACGAACTTGAAATTGTTGATCCGTATGGCGGCACACTGCAGGCATACGGACTTTGCTATGAAGTTATAAGAAAATCCATACAAAAACTGGTTGAGATATTGGAGGAGGATGTATGAGCGGAAAAAGAGAAGATTATATCAGATGGGACGAATATTTTATGGGCGTGGCGCTTTTGTCAGGTATGCGCTCTAAAGATCCGAATACGCAGGTGGGCGCATGTATTGTCAGCAGCGATCATAAAATTCTTTCCATGGGATACAACGGCCTGCCGCTAGGCTGTTCTGATGATGAATTTCCATGGGACAGAGAGGGCGATCCGCTGGAGAGCAAATATTTTTATACCACGCACAGTGAGCTGAATGCGATTTTAAATTACCGCGGCGGCAGTCTGGACGGCGCTACTATCTATGTTACGCTGTTTCCCTGCAACGAGTGTGCCAAGGCAATTATCCAGTCCGGAATCAGAAGAATTGTCTATCGGAGTGATAAATACGATGATGAGCCGAATGTGATAGCATCCAAGCGTATGCTGCGCGCAGCGGGCGTCGAGATGCAGAAGTATGAAGCGACAGGGCGCAAAATAACAATTGAATTATAAGAAAATGCACGTCCCGGCGTACTTTGATGCTTCATAGCAACAAATCATTTCCGGCAAGATAAAAACAAATCCGCCCGTGCAGAAAGCCAGGCGGATTCATTATGCCCGCCTCTGCCCCGGCGGCAGAACGGCTGTTAACGCATGATTTTATGCGCTCACGTAAGCGTTGCTGCGAGCGGCTTTCGGGCCGTATATAGCAGCATGGGTGACCATGGAATAGCAGGCTTATCTGATACGAAAATTTACAAGATCAGGGAATAATTCGTAGACAAAAACGGTAAAAATGGTATAATAAGAACATGGCTGTAAAATACTGGCAGGAGGGGGAGTTTTGCTGTGAAAAAAAACAGACAGATTTTTATGTCTCTAACGCTTATCCTGCAGTTTGGCCTTAATATGATTGTTCCGATCTTCCTTTGCACTATGGCAGGGGTCTGGCTTGGCCGGCGCTATGATATACCGATCATTACGGTCCCGCTGTTTCTTGCGGGTGCTCTGGCAGGATTTACGAACATCTTTAAATTGGCTAAAAAGGTTTATGGACAAGGCGGTGAATCAGACAAAAATCATGCTGAGAAGACTAAATGATGCGTTACCCGGGCTGGTTATGGGAATTATCGCATACGGGGTCGTTGTGGAACTTGTCTGCGTATGGTTTGTATCGGACAGGCTTTACTTTACGATTGGTTTATGTATCGGGATTGCGCTGGCGTGTGGAATGGCAGTCAATATGGCGACCGTGCTTTTGGACGCGGTGGATGGGAACGGGCAGTCGGGCGCGCAGGCAAGGATTATCGCAAAATCAATCCTGCGTTATCTGCTTGTTGTCCTTGTATTTTTTGTCATGATGAAGTTTAACCTTGGAAGTTTAGCCGCAGCATTTGTCGGTGTTTTCGGGCTGAAAATTTCTGCGTATCTGCAGCCTGTTGCACGCAAAATTTTATTAAGGCTGCAGGGAAGAGGTGGTGTGTCTTCGGACAATAAATAAAAAAGTGAAATAGTATAAGGAGGTGAAATTGTGAGCAATGCAATTTTGATTTCATCCGGCGCCGATAACATTGACTTTATGATTCACGGGATTTTTTCCTATGAAATCTTTGGTCAGACGGTCTGGATCACCACATCACATGTGTGTATTCTGATAGTTATGATACTGATGCTTGCGCTTGCAGTCGCAGGCAACCGCGCTATCAGGCATGCCACCGATGTACCGGGCGGGTTTCAGAATGTCATTGAGCTTTTGGTTGAAAAGCTGGATGGCATCGTTTCCGGAACGATGGGGAAAATAGCAGCGACCAAATTTCGTAATTATATCAATACGATCTTTGTGTTTATTTTCTTCAGTAATATCTCCGGATTATTCGGCTTAAGGCCCCCTACCGCCGATTACGGTACGACGCTTGCGCTGGGGTTAATCACGTTCTGCCTGATCCATTTTACGCAGTTTAAAAACCTGCCGTTGAAACAGATCTGGAAAGATATGTGTTCCCCGCTCCCGCCATGGCTGCCGATCTGGCTGCCGATCAATCTGATCAGCGAGATCGCAGTTCCGGTATCTCTCTCGCTGCGTTTATTTGCAAACGTACTGTCGGGAACCGTTATGATGGCGCTTGTCTACGGGCTGCTCAGCAAGGTCGCGATCATCTGGCCTGCTGCGCTTCATGTGTATTTTGATTTGTTCTCCGGAGCAATTCAGACTTATGTATTCTGTATGT
>CAMUGE010000076.1 GCA_947088345.1 uncultured Roseburia sp. | reverse complement strand
AGCTGTTGTCCCCCTGCATAGCAGGGGGTTTATTAAAGACTGTTACACAAAAAAATTAAAATCAGGCAGCTTTGCCTGATTTTCTTCTATCTGGCTCTGAAATTGATCGACTGTGGAATTTTATATAATACTTCCAAAAACGCTGTCATGTACCTCTCTGTGTACATAACAGCGTTTTGGCATTTTAACAGATCATCTGTGTATTAACCCCACTGTGCATAAAGAACAAGTTCCGCGCCCTCCTGCGATAACAAATTATAAACCGTGGCCTGATCCTTATAGAATGTACCGCTTCCATCCTGTTTCGTATTCCAGCCCAGGAACATCTGCCCCGTCTTCTGGAACGCTGACGGAGTCAGCGTATACTGAGTGTTATATTCCAGTCCTGTCATGGATGCCATCTGTCCGGAATCTGCACCGTTTCCGTCAAACCGTATTGTATAATGGTTAACCGTCCATCTCGCATATAACGTATAATTTGTTTTAGAACCTTTCTTTATGCTGGTTATCGGATTTTGAAATGCGCTGTCCGTATACCAGCCGGCAAACGTATAGCCGGTGCGAACCGGATCTCTCAGCGTCAGCGTGTCGGAATCCTGAAAATAGGAAGTCGGATTATCCGCATTCTGCTGCCCGCCGTTGAGCACATATTGTATGGAATAGCTGATTTTCTCCCACTGTGCATACAAGGTGACTGTTTTATCATCCTTTGCTGTCAGATTCTTCACACTTGCCTTGTTTTTCAGTTTTCTGCCGCTGCCGTCTTTCTGCGTATTCCATCCGGCAAAGATATAGCCGGATTTTTTAAATTTATTGCTTTTCAGCTTATAGGATTTTCCGTACCGGCAGGCAATTTTTTCGGTCATCTTACCAGACGTAGCTCCGTTCCCATTGAACACGATACGGTAATTATGCACCGTCCACTTTGCATAAAACGTCACCTTCCCGGTAGATCCCTGCGCGATACTGTTCACCGGCTGCGTATATTTCCTGTCCCGGTACCAGCCGGAAAACGTATAGCCGGTGCGTTTTGGTTTTTTCAGTTTGATCGTTTTGGAGCCGAACGTATAACTGGCGGGATTGTCGTCATGATTTTCCCCTCCGCCAAGGACGTAGGTAATTTTGTATCCCTGCCGTTTCCACTGCGCATAAAGCGTTATAATACCGCCGTCTTTTGCGGTCAGGTTCTGGACGTCTTCTTTGTTGTCGTAGGAATCTCCTTTGCCGTTCTTCTTCGTATTCCAGCCGTCAAATTGATACCCTGTTTTTTTATACTTATTTGCCTTTAATGTGTACAGACAGTCATACTCAAGTTTTGGCATCTCCGGCATGGCGCCGCTCTCCGCACCGTTCCCCTGAAAGCGTATTGTAAAATGGATCGGTTCCCATTTTGCGTATATGGTAATATTCTGCATTGTTTTTCCGGAAATTGCCTTAATCTGCGTTTTTTTCTTACTGTCAGAAAACCAGCCTTTAAAAATATAGCCCTCGCGAACCGGATCTTTAAAGACGATATCGCCGGTTGTATCATAGTAGCTTCCCGGATTGCCGTCATGGTTTGTGCCGCCGTCCAGCTCATATGTAATTTTATATTTTGTGCGCTCCGAACCGTTGGAATAAGTCGGCCAGTAAGTATCCCTCGCCAATTTTGCACGCGTCTCAAAGTAAACGCTTGCGCAGCGCTCAAAATACCTCGCCCAGTTATACCCGGCCGTATAAGCGCCCTCCGCCGTATTCGGCACGTTTCTTACTTTTGCGCAGGCAGAGGCTTCACTGTGCTCCAGCTCATATTTCAGATAAGACAGCTGTCCTTCGACTGTCTCATAATCCAGATTATTTCTGTCACAGTATTGCTGCAGCGCCGTGAAACGGGGACCGTTCCACTGGCACAGCCCATAACTCAACAGACCGTTCGTATCAATCATACTTGCCGTCGGATTAAACGAAGATTCCGCCTGAATATTGGCAAGCACGCCACAGGCTGCCGCCGTATTAAAGCCCATCTGTTTTTTCATAAAATCGTATATTGTTTCCCTGTTCTCCTGAGCCGTCGCAAATTTCATATTTGCATCCGTTCCGATAAATACGCTGATATACGGCAGTTCTATTTTTTTGGACACACGATATAAATCCTGATCCCAGACAGGAATAAATTGATAGTAATAAAAATTGCTCTCTTCGTATTCACCGACACAGTCCCACTCCACCGGAACTTCCACAGGATCATCCTGCCCTGCCGCATACGCCAGAACAGAGTCCGGCATCTGCTCCGTCAGACTTTTTAACGGTCTCTTTTTGCGGATCAAAATCCGTTGTTCTGATTCCTCAATCTCTGCAAACCCCAAAATTTCCTTAGGAGTTTTCTCATTACCGGATTCCTCGTCCGCAAGTTCTTCCCGCAATAATCTGGAGACATCCCCTCTACGCTCCCACAGGTTTTGATAGATCGCATCCTCTTCGTCTTCAATCACTCCGGAGATAATGCGCTCTGCTTTCTGCTGCATATTTTCCTGTGCAAGCAGCCCGCAGGGGTTTCCTGCCGCTGCTACCGCAGCCGCCAAAAATCCGGCAAAAATTCTCTTCCAGTGTTTCACTTTAAACCCATACCTTTCCGCTAAAATCCATAATAACTGATGCTCACACTTGCTTTACCACTCACGCCGTTTACAATACCGTCTTTGGTGTAACACCACATGACAACATTTCCGGTCCCTGTATAACCATGGCCTGCCGTCTCCGCTCTGTAATTTGTAACCCAGAGATCCATGCCGTTTAAACGCGGCTGATCCAGATACTTTGTCAGCCACTCCAGAGAGGTGCGCAGTGCAAATCTGTACTGGCTTCCGTATCTGTTGATGTATGACTTAAACGAATCTATTACATCGTTCCGCTGTGCGTTTGTCAGACCGTAAAGCAATGTCTGCTCTTCCATCTGATATACAATCGGATAATCCAGCTGACGGCCGTTTAGCGTTTCAAGAACTTTGTATGCCTCTTTCTCCGCATCCTGTCTGGTTCTGGCCGTCGCATAACAGTATACGCCCACCTTTAATCCGGCTGCCTTTGCTTTTGTGTAATTGGATTCAAATGTCGTATCCCCGATCTGACCGCTGGAAATGCGAAGCATAACGTACTCGTAACCTGCCGTCCTGATCGAAGCAAAATTGACGTTTCCGCTGTCCTTTGAAATTACCACACCTTTTGCGTTTACTTTTTCCTGTACAGACACGGAAACCGTTTTTGTCACGCCGTTGGCCGACGCTCTGACCGTCGTAGAACCGATCTTCATCCCATAAATTGTTCCGTCCGTTGTCACGGTCGCGACACTCGGATCATCAGAAGTCCAGGAAATCACTGCCTGCGGTTTTGCTGTCGCCGTAACCTTTACGCTTCCGTTAAGCCTTACAGTAACACTGGATGCGCTTAGTTCAAGCGCGCCCGACACCGCCGTCACATAATCCGTCGTCTCGCTCTTAAAATCGCCTCTGACTGCAAATACCTTATAGTAATAAATATTTCCAGGCACAACATTGGTATCTATAAAAGAGTTGGTTGTACAGATCTCGCTTGCGATCTTATACTTTCCGTTTGGCGACGTTGCTCTTAAGATAGTATATGTCTCGGCGCCCGGCACCGCATTCCAGATCAGTTTGATCTGCGACTGGTCAATCATTATCGCCTGCAGGCCGCTCGGTTTTCCAAGTGTTGGCACGGCGCTGATGATATTGGAATATTTGCCGTATACGTTTTTCCCTTTCCTCTTTGCATATGCCCTGACTTTATAATAGTAGGTCTTTCCTGTCACAAGTTTTGTATCTGTATAAGTTGTCTTAGACGCTGCAATCGACGCCACTTTGGAATACTTGCCGTCCGCAGACTCCGCGCGGTAAACCCTGTATCCGGTCACACCGGCCACAGGCCCCCACGACATGGACACAGAGCCGTAATCAACCCCTTCTGACTTTAATGTCGTCTGTCCCGGCACTACTTTGATTGATACAATTTTTGAAAACGAGCCGTACACATATTTATTATTAATTTTGCTGTAGGCTCTGATTTTATAATAATAGACAACTCCGGTTGTTAATTTATCATCTACATATGATGATGTCATTCCGCTTCCAATGGAAGCTGTTTTCTTGTATTTTCCTTTTTCAGAGGTACTGCGGTAGATATGGTAGCCGTTTACATAACCGCTTGACGTCGAACCTTTTATTTTATTCCAGGTCAGCTTTACGCTTGACACGCCGTCCGGCTGTACTTTCAGCGTCGGCGCAGCGGGCGTTGCCTTTGCTCCTATAACTTCTGAATACGCCGATTTAATCGTACTGCCGTCTCCCATCTTTTTCCTGCAGATTACTTTGTAATAATACTTCTTTCCGACACTGATCTTTTTGTCGGTATAGGTACCGGATTTTGCTCCCGCTTTGCGCTTTACCGTTTTTATCTTCTTAAAACCGGATTTTTTCTTTGTGGAACGATAGATAAGATACTCGTCCTCCTCCTGTCCTTTCGTATATTTCCATGAAATTTCCAGGCCCCCGTTTTTTGACGGGACCACACGCTTGATGGATACGGCCGCGAGAGCCGGCGTTGTGGTCAGCGCATCGGAGAGAGCGCCCCTGATCACGGTTCCGTTTGCAGCCTTAAACCAGGCGCAGACGCGGTATGTATAAGATGCTCCATAGACAAGGTTTTTGACCGTGTATGAAACTGCCGTATTTTTACAGGTTTTAATCCTCTTTTCCCCTGTTTCCGTCACCTGATAAATATAGTAACCGCTTTCTCCTGCAGGCATTTCAACTTTTCCCCAGACCAGTTTTACAGATGTTGTTCCGGAAGCCTCAGCTGTAAGTTTGGGCGCTGCCGGTATACACTGCTGCGGCGTTGCGGCGGAATATGCGCCGTATACCTTTTTTCCGTCTATCGTCGCATAACTGCGCACTTTGTAATAATAGGTTGTCCCCAGTGTAAGACCGGAATCTTTATAGGTAAAAGTTCCTTCTTTTGAGACGACGGCCAACAGTCGAAATTCTCCGTCCGGCGCGGTAGAACGCGACACCTCATATCCCTGTGCTTCTGGCACCTGCGTCCATCTAACTGTAATACTGTTTATGGAGAGATCCTCAAATGTCAGCTGCGGCGCTCCAAGCGTTGCAAGTATGCTGACTTCCTGGGAGTTTTGCCCCTCAATGGCGCTGCCGTTGACCATACAATAAGCCCGCATCCGGTAAATATACTCTCCTCCCGTATGCACATTTGTATCCGCATAAGAATTCACCGTACCGGAGGAAATTGTTGTAAGCAGCGCAAAATCACCGTTCCCTGCAACTTTTCGCTCAATCGTATAACCGGCAGCGCCGCCGACCGTCTTCCACATCAAACGAACGGAACCTGTACCCGCCACTTCCGCCGTAAGCGCCGGCGCTGCCGGAACAGGCGTTACAACAGCCTCAGCCGACTCGTCGCCGTATAATTTTAACGTACCGTCTGAACGGTACGGCTGCACTTTATATCGGTAACTGTTTCCGGTTGACAATCCGCTGTCGGTATAAGTCACGCCTGAGGCCACATCCGCAATTCTTTCAAATAATCCATTCCCCTGCGCACGCAGTATATAATAACCGGTTGCCCCCTCAACTGTCTCCCAGGTAAGAACCGCACTCTGGCCGCCGGTACATTCGGCATACAGATTTGTTGTTCCGAGAGACGGCGTCGCGGTAATTGTCGCTCTTTTTTCCGACTCGACATACTGCGTCGCGCCGGACGCATCCAGATAAGTCTGATAGGAGGAAACCTGATATGTATAGGCAACGCCGGCCACAAGGTTCGCGCTGTCTGTATAGATGGTTCCCTGCGCACCGTCCAGCTGCACCAGCTTTGTATATTCACTCTCACCGGCCGCTTTGCGGTAGATCATATAACCGCCCGCATTGTCGACCTGTGACCACTTCAGCGTTACAGTCCGCCATGTCACTTTCTCTGCGCGCAGAGTATCCGGCTCGGCCGGCCTTACGGCGCCTGTTCCCTCGGCTGTCGTAATCTCGTCTATTTCGATTTCTTTTGTATTGTCACTGTACTTTGGCGCCGTCACAGTATTTTGTCCAAAATCCGCTGCATACGCCGCATCTTTCTGGCTGATCAGCATAGCGCCTATCATGATGACGCTAAGTCCGCGCTTCCAATTGACCAAACGTTTCACCCTCTCTACCTCCCGTCTAAAAAGTTCATAGAATAAATTCATTGTAACACAAATTTTGTTTTTAGCATTAGAATCCCGCAGATTTAAAAAAATTTTAATATTTCAGGCAAAAATCAGCGCCGCCGCTTTCAGACTGCAACAATCGGGCAGGGAAGATTTCTTCCCCTGCCCGCCGCGCAACCCCTGCTCTGCTTTAGCGGCATACTTCCTCCGCACGGGTCTGCGCACAAGTCAAGACCACCGGCTTAGCCGGTGGCTTGCTCTAGCCCTATAAGGGCTTG
>CAMUGE010000075.1 GCA_947088345.1 uncultured Roseburia sp. | reverse complement strand
TAGAAACTTGTTAACCAAGTAGTCTTATTGACTACATCATTATTATACTAGGAGGAGTGAAAAGCAATTTTCACGAAAAATAAGAGAGGCATGAGAAATAAAGAAAAATTTGACGATCGTCTGGAGGCGGGGGCGTCCGGAACAAAATCGGTAGTCGTGAAATCCGGTAAGAAAAAGAAAAAAGTATGGATCATTTTATTGATTTTACTTGTTGTTATTGTTGCAGTGGTCATGTTTTTAGCGAAAAAAATGACCAAACAGGTAGAGACGGTAAGCAATCAGACAGAAGTTTTGCCAATTGAAAAGCGGGATATGTCAGATACCATCTCTTTAAAGGGAAGTATTTCCGGAATCAGTAAAGTAAATGTCACTTCCAGGGCTCAGTCGGAGATCACCTCTATGAACGTACAAGTCGGCGATGAAGTAAAAGCAGGCGATCTGCTCTGTACGTTAGATTCCGTGTCGATTGAGGAGCGCATTGCAGAACTGGAAAAATCAATTTCCAATTCGAATGCAGTCACCAATATTAATAATAAGCAGGCAAGCGATGCAGTGGCACAGGCAAAAAAGGATCAGAAAAAATCGCTTGACGAAGCGCAGACAGAGATCAATCATGCGCAGGAGAACTTTGAGGGCACACAGATATTATATAATCAGGGCGAAGCGGATTTTCCGACACTGCTCGCCGCACAGCGCGCTTTGGAGACAGCAAAGAAGAATTATGAAAATGTTCTGGAGTCAACAAACCGTGCGATTGAAAGCGCGCAGGATGCATTGCGTCTCGGCAGGTATCAGGATTCGGATTCCACACAGAAAGATACGCTAAAAGACTTAAGAGAACAGTTGGAGGACTGCGAAGTTAAAGCGCCATGCGGCGGGGTTGTCACGGCGGTCAATGTTTCGGTCGGCGATGTCAATGCAGAAAAAGTGACAATCCTTACGATAGAGGATACCAGCAGTTTAAAACTGGTCGCGTCCGTTACGGAGTCCGATATTTTAAAGATCCAGGAGGGCATGAAAGCAGTGATTACGGCGGATGCCACGGGTGAGGAAGAGATTGAGGGAGAGATCACCAGAGTGGTGCGGGTAAAAGCCTCCCCGGCAGACGGCCAGGCAGGAGGCGGCTATTCGGTAGAGCTTTCCGTAAAGAATAAGGAACTGCTTGTCGGTATGGATGCAAAAGCAAAAGTGATGATCGAAGACAGAGGCAATGTTCTGGCTGTGCCGTATGATATGATCCGTTATGATGAGGAGGGGAATACATATGTGCTGACAGCTACTTTGAATGACGACGGGACGGCGACTGCAGTGCGCAAAGATATTACGGTCGGCGATGAGATTGATTATTATACGGAAGTCACCGGGGGCGATGTAAACGAAGGGGATCTGCTTGTCTACGACTATACCGGCACGATTATGGACGGCCAGATTTTTTCACCGGCAACCGGGATGCCGGGCGGAGGAACGGATGACGGAATGTCAGATGGCGTGATGCCGGTAGGGAGCATATCGTCGGATACAGTTGCATCAAATGTGGAGGTCGTAAATTGAGTGAACCGGTAATTCGTATGGAAAATATTATAAAGCGGTATTATGTCGGAAAGCCAAACGAACTGGAAATCCTTCATGGGATCGGATTAACGGTAAACGAAGGGGAATTTGTATCCATTGTCGGTGAGTCAGGTTCGGGAAAAAGTACGCTGATGAATATTATCGGTGTATTAGACCGTCAGACCGCGGGAAGTTATTATCTGGAAGGGCAGGACGTCAACAGTATGACCGATGAAGTGCGAAGTGCGATACGCAACCAGCGCATCGGGTTTGTATTTCAGAATTTTAACCTGCTTCCGAGAGCAAATGCTTTAAAAAATGTGATGGTACCATTGATGTATTCCAGGGAGCGTGTCAAAAATCAAAAAGAGCGCGCTATGGAAATGTTAGATATGGTAGGAATGGGGGAGAGGGCGGGCCACAGGCCAAACGAGCTTTCCGGCGGACAAAAGCAGCGCGTGGCGATTGCAAGGGCCATGATCAACGATCCGGCCATTATACTTGCCGATGAGCCGACCGGAGCGCTTGACTCCAAAACAGGGCATATGGTGATGGATTTATTTCACAGGCTGCATGAGGAACAGGGGAAAACAGTTGTACTGATTACCCACTCACAGGAGCTTGCAGCAGAAACGGAGCGTATTGTTACCTTATTAGATGGCGAGATCGTTTCGGACCGTGGAGGTGGCAAATAGTGTTTTTTGAAAATATTAAGGAGGCTGTGACCAGTATTTTCAGCAACAAAATGCGTTCCATTTTGACGATGCTTGGAATTATCATTGGCGTCAGCTCCGTTATTATCATTACAACGATCGGCGGCTCGATTCAGAGCACGCTGACGTCAACGTTAAATTCGCTTGGCGGCAATACAGTCAGCGCTTATGTCGAGGCAAGGTATCCGGAATCGGATGAAGAATGGGCGACGTGGACTTATCCGGAGATGCAGGAGGAAGATTATGTATCGCAGGAAATGATCGACGGATTGGTGGAAGCGTATCCGGACGAGGTGCGCGGGATTGCAGCGCAGGCTTATCTGGGCGACGGTCAGGCCAAGGATGACAAAGATTCCGACAATTACGCGAATTTGTCGATGGCCGGCGTTACGCCGGAGTATATCGAATATATGAAGCTGGAACTGAAAGCGGGCAGGAATTTGACTTCGGAAGACAACAAAGGGAAGAAAAAAGTCTGTCTGGTTGCAGATACAATGGTAGATAATTATTTTGGTTCGGAAAATCCCATCGGGAAGAAAATTTCCGTGTCCTCTTCAGACGGATCTTACTATGATTTTGTGATTGTCGGCGTCTATGTGTATAATCAGGCGTTGTTCGGACAGGTAGACACCTCAATTCCGGCAAAAGACAGGTCGACGCAGCTGATGCTTCCGATCCAGACCTGTTTTAAACTGCAGGGGAATAACCAGAGCGGGTATGAGTATTTTAACCTGCTGCTGACACCGCTTGCAGATGTAGAGAAAGCGACGCAGGATATTCTTACGTATTTTGAGGAGGTCTATGCTTCAAATGAAAAATTTCATATTTACGCCTACAATATGGCTTCTAATATGGGGATGATCAATACGGTAATCAATGTCATTACGATAGCAGTCTCGGGCATTGCCGCAATTTCACTGATTGTAGGCGGCGTCGGTGTTATGAACATTATGCTGGTATCTATTACAGAGCGGACGAAAGAAATCGGCGTGCGCATGGCGCTTGGCGCAAAGCGAATCACCATTAAAATGCAGTTTGTGATAGAGGCGATCGTCTTATGTCTGTTTGGCGGTATCATAGGAATCCTGATCGGGGTTGGAATCGGCGCTCTGCTTGGACAGGTCGCGGGATTTATTATCCAGAATATGTATGCGGAATACTCCAATTATATTATTATGGAAATCCATCCATCCGTTACCGCGATTCTGCTCTCATTGTTCTTCTCTATGCTGACCGGCGTCTTTTTCGGATATTATCCGGCCAACAAAGCTTCGAAGATGGAAGTGATTGACGCGCTGCGTTACGAATAAGAAATGCCGTATAATTCGTCTTGCAGCACAAACCGGCATGTGGTATACTCAGAATGAAAAAGACATGTGATAAGGAGAGACAGAATGGAGGAAAAGAGAAGATACAAACGCCTTGATTTGAATGTTTCCGTGCAGTTAGAGCGTCTGGATGAGGATGAAATGACCACGCTGAAATATATCCATGTGGATGTGACCGATATCTCCCGCAGCGGAATCGGTTTTTGTGCAAAAAAGAAGCTGGAGGTCGGAAGTTATTACGATGCAAAAATCGAGATCTGGACCAAAGAAATCGTAGATGCAGTGATTGAAATTATCCGTTCTGAGGAGACAGAAGACGGTTATAAATACGGATGCATTTTTATCGGAATGACTGCGACAGATGCGTTGAAGATTGATGTTTATCAGATTTATAATGACAGGTAGACGATGATTTGACAAAAGCTTTTGCCATATGTTATGTTTTGCTGCCGCAGAGTATTGCTCTGCGGCAGTTTTGCTGTAGAAAAAACAATCCGGCAATTCTGCGGAAGGAACCGGGCGCTAAAAGTACTATGTGCGGGATCGCGCTGCGACGGAGAGGAGTTATGCTGTCGAAGCAGTCGGCCGCAATCAAAAAGTCCGGTAAATTCGGATGTTTTTGCGTTAATGGAGGGTCAGACCTGCGATGTCTATTGACAAAGCAGAAAAATAACAATATATTTATTAGAAAGAGTATTGGTTATTAAAAGATTAGGAGGTTGTAAAATTGTTAAAACGAATTTTTTCATTTGTTTTAGCGCTGTGCTTATGCTTTTCTTCAAACTCAGCAGTATTCGCACAGCAGGAAGATCTTTCGCAGCAGGAATATATTCTTGCGGAAGAATCTGCATCCGGACCGGCTGCCCGTGATGATATAGTTCCTGCGCCGGCGGAAGCCTATCAGTCTATGATTGCTCTGAAAGATCAGGAAGCGTATAAGGAAGGAACGCCATGGACTGACGATGAGCCTTATTCGGATTCAAAGGGGTATTATCGTTGGAAAGGCGGACCTCTTGACGGAGATAATATCGTGGCTGTTGGCTGCGTAGCCTTTGCATTTATACTCAGCGATACGGCATTTGGCAGTCTGACAGCCAGAATGTATGCATCGGGTGGGTTTACATTTGAGGATATAAAAGTCGGAGACATCTTACGTGTAAATAATGACACACATACTGTGATCGTGCTCGAGATAAACGATGCGGGCGTGATTGTTGCCGAAGGAAACATCAGCACCGGAGATCACAAGGGCAGGATTCATTGGGGGCGGGCAATATCCAGGGAAGAGGTGATGAAAAATGCGAGCCATTATATCACCCGTTATCCGCAAGGCTATGTTCCCCCGGATGATCCTGAGGCCAATGTGTCAATTGCATCCGGAGCACTTGACGGAGGTCTTAAGTGGAATTTGACGAAAGCGGGCGCGATGACGATAACTGGCAGCGGAGCGATGCCGGAATTTAGCAGTAACGCGGAACAGCCTTGGATTGATCACAGCAGTCAGATCCGGAAAGTTGTAATCGGTGACGGCGTTACCAGTATCGGTTCCTGTGCTTTCTGGAACTGCGGCGTTCTTAGTGCAGAGATTTCACCCAGCGTGACAACAATTGGCAACAGCGCTTTCCGCGGTTCTTCAATGATTAGCATTACGATTCCTTCCAATGTGAAAACGATCGGTGACAGCGCATTCCAGCAATGTCAAAATCTTAGTTCGGTGAAATTTTCCGAAGGATTGGAAACAATCGGACAAAATGCATTCCGCGCATGCACAGGCCTTACTTCAGTCGCTTTGCCCGCCAGTATTGGAGAGGTGGGCGCCGCCGTGTTTTTTCAATGCCAGGCATTGACAGAAGCGACGTTTGCTCCTGGCGGCAAGCAGGTTAAGCTGGGCGATAATCTGTTTACGCAGTGTTATTATCTGATAAAAGTTACGCTGCCAAAAAGTATAGACCGCATTGGAGACGGTATGTTTCAGAATTGCCTGTCGCTTGCCGGGGTGGAAATTCCGCAGGGCGCAGAAAGTATAGGAATGAATGCATTTTCTTCCTGTTCCGTATTTACCACTGTTATAATTCCGGATAGTGTAACGACAATAGGGATAGCGGCATTTTCAGCGAGTGCTTTGCGTGATATCTATTTTACCGGTACAGAAGAACAGTGGAACAGAATAGGTAAGATGGGTGATACGGCAGATGCAGTGTCAAAGGCGACGATTCATTATAATTATGTTCCGACTCCCCCGCCAGGCGATGGTGACGATGATAACAACAACGGAGATAAACCGGGGGACGGAGACAATCCTGACAGTGGAAACAAACCGGGGGACGGAGACAATCCTGACAGTGGAAACAAACCGGGGGACGGAGACAATCCTGGAAGCGGAGATAAACCGGGGGACGGAGACAATCCTGACAGTGGAAACAAACCGGGGGATGGAGACAATCCTGGAAGCGGAGATAAACCGGGGGACGGAGACAATCCGGGAGACCGCATTAATATTTCCGTAGCGACTGTGACATTAGCTCAAACAAGTTACACTTATGATGGAACTGCCAGGACCCCGGCTGTAACGGTGCAAATGGACGGTAAAACATTAGTTTCAGATACGGATTATACAGTTTCTTACAGTAATAATACCGAGGTGGGAACGGCTAATGTAACAATTACAGGAAAGGGAAATTATACTGGCAGTATAACAGCCAGCTTTACAATTGTAAAAGCGCCGGAGCAGAATCCGGCTGTCTCAATTACATGTGATAAAACTGTGTATAAGGTTTCATACGGTTCCAAGCCGTTTTATATCAGTGTGTCATCCGATCACAAAATAACCTTTACAAGCTCTAAACCGAAAGTTGTCACAGTGAATAAAGATACCGGGAAAGTGACAATCAAAAATACAGGTGTTGCCGCCATAACCATCAGTGCGGGGGAAGTATCGAAACAGGTAACAGTCAAGGTAAGCCCGAAGAAGCAGTCGGTAAAGTCAGTAAAGTCAGCAAAGGGCAAAAAGGTGACTGTATCATGGGCGAAAGATAAGCAGGCGTCGGGGTATCAGGTTCAGATCTGCACGGATAATAAATTTAAGAAGAATGTGAAATCTAAGAATCTGACAAAAACTTCTTACACGTTTACGAAGCTAAAAACCGGCAGGAAGTATTATGTCAGGGTGCGCAGTTATAAGAAATCCGGCAAAGAAACATTGTATGGCACATGGAGCAAAGTAAAATCCAGCAGTAAAGTTAAGAAGTGAACACAGAGGTAGAAAGCGTTGTTTGTTGTTTTTCTCTCGTATTGTGTAAATCCTGATTTTTGAAAGATGGACGTCAGGTTGAAATGAACCCCTTTTGTCAGACAGTAAAATGTCAAAGAAAGGGGTTCTTTCATGTCTGTCCTGGGACTGACGGTTATCAAACAAACGTAAACGGCAGAAACTATTTTTTCAGATATTGCAAAATCGGCTCAATATACTTTTTATCTGAGATATCATAGGAGGAAGAAATCATGTCTATCATTATTTGGTCTTTCTCGGTTTTTTCTTTTTTTGCTTTAAGCGTCTTGAGAAACATTTTCATCATAAGTTTAGACGGAGCAGACATTTTTTCATAATTGATCCCACCCGGACAATAAAACGTTTTAACTTTCTTTTGTTCCGACTCGTTGAAAATTTGGCTAAGAGCCACTATAACGTCCGGATTGTCTATCGGACTTGCCCCGACGCAAAATGCGATCAGGTTCTTATCCGTCCAGCTGTCCAGTTTCCCTTTTAACCAGCTAAGTTTGCTGATACTGCCCGCACAGGCCCAGCTTCCGAAAATAATTGTTCTATATGCGGACAAATCTTTCTTTTTTGCGGCGGATAAATCAAGACAATCTGCCCCGGCTGCTTCTGCTATCCACTCGGCATAACGCTTTGTAAACCCTGTTTGCGAATGATAAATTACGATTATTTTCATCTCTCTGAAACTCCTCGTATAATAAGTTTGTAAGCAAGAAAAACAGCTTACAAACTTATTCTTTTTGTGTAACAGTCTTTAATAAACCCCCTGCTATGCAGGGGGACAACAGC
>CAMUGE010000074.1 GCA_947088345.1 uncultured Roseburia sp. | reverse complement strand
AATACAAGGGATACAGCGATTTTTTCTTTTGCTAACTGTCAAAGACGGGATTATATGCTTTGTTCAAAATATCGTCAATATTGATCTTTCTCGACAAAGCTTTATAAAAAAAGCGGCGTTCCTGTTCTCCCTGTATAGGGATAGAGAAACGCCGCGTCTGCGTCGTATTCAGTTTTCATTTATTCTTTCTCAATGCTGTGTGCTGGTGGCTGGGCTGGCAGGGTTCCGGGCGGCATATCAAGGCTCTTTCCCTCAAAAGTAGTAAATTGGTAGTAAATTCAGCTTGAAATCCTGCTTGTATGCCCATAAATCAAGGCTTTTTTGAGATAATCAACCATTTTCTTATAAAATCTTTTTAAAATAACTCTTGACTATTTACCAAATTGCTGTCTATATTTGTCATTTTTTCTATTGTATATTATACATACACCGTTGTACAGACTAATTACTGTTTTTCCAAAGTAAATATAAAGAATAAAATCTCCGTGTTTTGTAATCAAAAGTATCATGTCTTTCGAAAAGTCAACATCCCGCCGATCTTGATTTACAATACACTTTTTGCTAAAATAAAAACGCAGTTACCCTTTTGCCGAAAAGCAGGCATTTTTCATCTCGATATGAGTCGCGGCAAAGCCGCAACATGGAGGTTAATGTGATTAAGATAGCTATTTGCGATGATGAAGATTCACTGATTCGTGAATTAAAAATGTATTTGGAACGATATGCATCTGAAACATGCATGGAATTTTGCTTTTTTATCTATCACGACGGCAGCGAATTAATCGAAAAATATAACGCAGAGTATGACCTCATATTTATGGATATAAAAATGAAACAATTAGACGGTCTGAAAACAGCGGAAGCAATCCGCAAAACAGACAGTACAGTAGGACTGATTTTTCTGACCTCGCTCAAACAATATGTCTGGAGGGGCTATGAATATCGTGCCGTCAATTATCTTTTAAAACCTGTAAAATACAGCGTGCTTAAAATGGAGCTTGACCGTTTTTTTGCCGTCTATAACGGCAAAAACGAACCGTATTTAAGCTTTTCCAACGACAGCGGCAAACATAAGGTAATGTACCGCGACCTGTGTTATGCGGAGACATACAGGCGCAATGTGATGCTGCATTTCGAACAGCAAAAACAGGTTATCTACAAAAATATGAAAGAACTTTCGGCACTGCTCTGTTCAAATACCCAATTTGCACAGTGTCACCAGAGTTTTATTGTAAACCTTTCCTACATAAAAGGTGTGGATGGGCTGGATCTGATTTTAACGACAAAAGACCGCATTCCTGTCAGCCAGCCAAAACGTAAGGACTTTATGGCAAAACTGACCGACTATTGGGGGGATATACTGTGATTTTATTTTTAGATATCCTGTCTATGGGATTTTCATTGCTTTATATATTTGTACTGCTTAAAATAATACATACTTTTTTACCACTGCGCAAAAACATTTTTGCACGTCTTGCGGCGGTTCTCGCAGCTTCTTTTCTGTTTGAAACAGTCGTATACTCCAATGATTTCGTGGGTTTATTTTTTCCCTTACTGGGAATGTGCGCATATATATCGCTGTTCCACAGCGGCAACCAGGCAAAAAAAATAACCTCTGTCCTGGTGTTTTATCCTGCACTGATTGCAGTAAATTATCTGATACAGGATATCGGGTCCAAAGTGTTTTTTACAATTTCATCTGCACCGCCGGAACTGTCCTCTGGCTGGACATACGAACAGCTTCTTTTGAGCACAGCGATTCATACATTTTGCATGCTGTTAAGACTTTTGTTTTGGATAATGTCCTGGCAGATTCTGCATAAATACCCTGGGGAGGCTACTTCCAATCTGACTTTAAAAATGTGGTTTATCATAGACGTCTTTATGCTGGCTCCTTTTACAGCGATTTTTATCATCATTTACTTTATGCCGGAAAATCCGCTGATCGTCTATCCAATCTGCGGAACCTCGCTATTTTCTTCTTTTGGATGTATCTATCTTGCTTCCTATATTTCTGATTCCCTGCAGACAGCATATCATGTAAAGGAATTAGAAATGAAACAAAAACACTATCATGAACGAATAGAAGCGGAAGAAAAAGTATGCTCCGTCTACCACGATATGAAAAATCATCTGCTTGTATTACAAAACCAGGCCGCCTCTCCCAAAACAGAGGAAATGCTTCATGTACTGCAGTCACAGGTGGCAATATATGAGGACTATACGCATACAGGCAACGACATTCTCGACATTATTTTAAAAGAAAAATCGGCGCTTGCACGTGAAAAACAGATCGCTTTGTCTGTTACTGCTGACTTAAACGAAATCGACTTTATCGAGCCGCTTGACATCAGCACACTGTTCGGAAACGGACTTGACAACGCCCTGGAGGCAAGCGGGCAGCTGCCGGAAGAAGAGCGCGTTATTCTTGTAAAATCAGGAAAAGTACAGAATTTCTTTTCGGTTCTGATTCAAAATAACTGTGTAAAAGAACGTACACTGCACGGGAATACCACTACAAAAAAAGACCGCTTTCTGCATGGCTATGGCATTTCCAATATGAGAAAAGCTGCCAGAAAATATAATGGAGAGCTGCTTACCAAATGTGAAAACGGTAAGTTTACATTAAAAATCCTGATACCAATTCCATAGACTTTATGTATTATTCCAGAATTTGCATTCTGGATATTAGAATCTGCGTCCTCTGTTGTCTGTTTTTCTTCGATTGCATATGATTGACATATCGAAAGAATAAGACATAAAGGAGGATTTACCATGACTATTTTAAATGCATTCCATTTAAAAAAATATTACGGCAAAGAGGAAAGCCTGGTAAAAGCGCTGGATGATGTGAATGTATCAATTGAAAACGGACAGTTTGCAGCCATTATCGGCACCTCGGGCAGCGGAAAATCAACGCTTTTAAACATGCTTGGCGGACTGGACACTCCCACTTCAGGCAGTGTTTTGGTGGAAGAGAAAAACCTTGAAAACCTCACCGAAGAGCAGCTCACCGTATTTCGCCGCCGGCGCATCGGCTTTATTTTTCAAAACTATAATCTGATCCCCTACCTTACCGCATATGAAAATATTGTGCTGCCCATCCGACTGGACGGAAAGACGGAAGACCGACACTTTCTGGAAGAAGTCGTCAGCTTTCTGGAGTTAAACGGCAAACTCCAAAATTACCCGAGCCATTTGTCAGGCGGACAGCAGCAGCGTGTAGCGATTGCCCGGGCGCTTGTCTCAAAACCTGCGATTATCCTTGCCGACGAGCCTACCGGAAATCTGGACAGCCACACAAGTCAGAAAGTGATTGAACTTTTGAAAATGACGAGTCAGAAATTTTGTCAGACAATTGTTATGATTACACACAATCCCGAAATTGCCGAAAAGGCGGATGTAAGAATCCGTATTGAAGACGGCAAAATCAGGATGTAAGGAGGCCAGACAGATGAAAGGTAAAAAAATAACCGCAAAAATGATTTCTCTGATGTCAAAGCAGAGTCTGAAATCGAGCAAAATGCGCAATATCTTCGTTATGATAACGATTGTACTGGCATCTGCTCTGCTGACGACAGTTCTGATGTTTGCGGCAGGCCAAAAGCAAAAGGAAAAAAATGATCTCTCCCACAGGCAGCAGGTCAGCTACTATAATCTGACAAAAGAGCAGACAGAACAGCTCAAAAAAGACGAACGCATCGAGACCCAGATACAGCTGAAAACAGGTATTCTCTCCGAGATGGACGGCTTTGACGTCATGCCCTTTTATGTCAGCGAATTTTCCGATCAAATCAGAATCGGAGAACTGGAAAGCGGCAGTTTTCCGGAATCCGAACATGATATCGCAGTACAGGCAGCTATGCTGGTTAAAATGCAGGTCGAACCCGCCGCAGGCAGCAGTGTCACTTTTACTTTCTATGACGGCAGTAAGGAAACTTTTAAAGTATCCGGAATCTTAAAAGGCAGTGAAACGACAAAGCAATTTCCCGTATTTTTTTCCGAAGACTATGCGAAAAACGGGAGCCAGTTAAAAGAGCGTCCCTATGAAGTCTATGCCAGACTCTCCGGCGCGGAGGGAATGTACCCGCAGGAATGCAAAGAGTTAATGTATCTGATTGGAAGCAGTGCGGGAATCGAACGGGAGTATGTAAATCCGTCCAAATCATTTCTCGATTCCCTGTCGGTCAATATGCAGTCTGTTATGATTTACGGACTGGTCGGCATCGTCATCCTGCTCGCCTGCGTCCTTGTCATCTACGGTGTATTCTACCTGTCTGTAATTGGCAGAATCCATCAGTTTGGACAGCTTCGCACACTTGGCATGACAAGACAGCAGATGAAAAAATTTGTCGCTCGCGAGGGCGGCTTCCTGTTTCTATGTTCCGCTCCGATTGGCGTTGCACTCGGCGGCGTCGCAGGCTATCTCATTATCCCGGACGGTTTTAAGTTATCTCATACACTTATCGTAATCTCTGTTGTTTTTGTAACTGTATTTATCATCACAATGATATCGGTCCGCAAACCGGCCCGTCTTGCAGCCTCTGTCTCTCCTATGGAAGCATTGCGCTATGTGCCGCAGGATGGAATGAAGAAAACTGCAAATAAAAAATTATGCCGAAGACTGACGCCTTATGACCTTGGCATCATGAATTTTTCAAAAAACAGAAAAAAAACTGTCGTCACAATGCTCTCACTTGCCCTGGGCGGTATTCTTTTTATGACGGCTGCCGCCTACATCTCTTCGTTTGACAAAGAAAAATATGCGAGACAGGGATATTTTACTGATGCGGAATTTAATATCCAATATTCAGCCGGAGCTATTGAACGAAACGAGTACGGAGAAAGCGGCCTGCAGGCACAGGAAATTCTGGGCGAATCTATGATTCAGGAAATTTCCGCTGTTGACGGCGTAAAAAAGATAACAGAAATTAAGGGTTTTGGAGTCAAATACGATTATCCGAAACAAGACGAATATGACAGTAATGATAATGTAACTCCTCTGACCGTGGAAGAGACAAAAGAACTTGCAGCTTATCTGGAAGACGGCAGCAGCGACTATGATAAACTGATGAGCGGCGATTATATTCTCATAATGGACAATAACACGGCAGAGGAAATCTTTGGATGGAAATTTTTAACCGGGGATCAGATTACGCTGCATTACTATGACGGAACAAAAATGGCAGAAAAAAAAGTCACCATACTTGGCATTTTAAACGACCAGTTTTTGATTGACCACAGTGGCCTTATAGAAGGCTGGTTTGCCATGCCGGAACAGGCAATTTTAAATCTGGTGTCATATAAAAACATTAATTCCCATTTGATCGTTTCAACAGACGAAGAAAAAGAAAGCGAAATTGAAGAAAGCCTTCTTAAATTAATCGCTGACAAACCGGAATTACAGATTGAAACACTGTCAGAACGCAAGATAGAATATGCACAGAATGCTAATCAGCAGTTTGGAATCATAAGCGGTCTTTCTATATTCATTATGATGTTCAGTATTTTAAGTATGATGAATACACTGATCACAAATATTGTTACCCGCAAACAGGAACTGGCTATGCTTGAATCCATCGGCATGAGCAAAGCACAGCTGCGCAGAATGCTGCTTACCGAAAGCCTGTTTTTGGTATTTGTCACGGTAGGCATAACAATGACAATCGGTACTGTCTGCGGTTATCTGTTAAGCCGCTGCCTCTATAAAATCGGGGCATTTTATATGGCATTTCAGTTCCCGGGCGTATTTTCTGCCGCCTATATAACTGTATTGATCCTGGTTCCGCTCGTCATTACTTTTGTATCCATGCGCAGCTTTTCCAGAGAACCTCTGGTAGAACGGCTGAGAGGAACAGAGAATTGAAAACAGAACACAAAATCAGAATGACAGGCGAATATGAGATATTTGTCTTATCTCCTGACATGATTACCCGCCTGCTGAAACAGGTGAAACTTTCCGACGCGGGAAAATTTGTAATTCCTGTAAGAGCAATTGTTCCGCCGGGGTACAAAGGGTATCTTAGTCATGTAATCAGGACGAATTTAAATATACCCCGGACAAATCATGACAGGAAAAGGATCTGTCAGCTGATTGCAGAACAGATATCGAAACTGACAGTCGATCAGGAAAAATGTTTTGACAGAGTTGATTATTGTGAGCGCCAGACCTGCGCACACTTCTATATCAATGCCAGTCAAACGCTGTATCTGCTGGTAACGCAGAAAAATTCAATATTTACTTACGTATACAGAAACATGGAGCAAAAGGAAGTCAGACTGGTATTGCTTATAAATCGTTAATAATCGGGAAAAGAGCCGGTATCGGCTCTTTTCCTGTCATACAAGATACACATCCTGACACTGATTTTTACTGTGTCAATATTGATACCGCTTTCGATATTTTACAAACATAAATGCAGACAGGGCAAGCGCCATCAGTTCCGCCACCGGCGTCGCAAGCCAGATTCCGTTTACGCCCAAAACAGCCGGAAGCGCCAGCATAGTAATCAGCATAAATACAAAGGAGCGCGAAAAAGCAAGAACGGCCGAAACAATACCGTTTGAAAGCGCTGTAAACATTCCGCTTGCAAATATATTAAATCCGATAAAAAATAGCGACAGAGTGCAGATTCGATTTCCAATAACAGCAAGATCATACACCGGATTATCAGGTCGGGCAAATATAGATACCAACGGTTTTGTTGCAGAAAAAGAGGCTGCTGCCGACACAAGAGAAATCACCGTAATTACTTTGAAACTGATTGTTACAAGTTTTTTTAGTTTCTCCTGATTTTTCTCTCCATAAAAGTAGCTGATCATGGGCGCCACGCCATAGGAATAACCTGTGTAAAGGGAACTTGCAAACATCAGGACATACATAATAATGGTGACGGCAGCAACGCCGTTTTCTCCGACATAGCGCAGCATCGTCCAGTTAAACATCATCGTAATAATGCCTGTAACAAGCGCGGTAGCCATCTCCGAGCACCCGTTTGTCGCTGCATTGGCAATCACTTTCAGGCGAAAAGCAGGTTTTGTAAAATGAAGCAGATTTTTTTTGTTGCTGAACAGAAACATCCCGGCTACTGCAGTGACAGAATATCCAATACCTGTCGCAACGGCAGCGCCGCTAATTCCCATCTCAAAAACAGCAATAAAAACATAGTCCAATACTATATTTAACACACCGCCTGTTACAGAACAGATCAGCGAGAGCGCTGCCTTTTCGGACGCAATCATATAGAGTGTAAAATTGTTCATTAAGAGGATCGGCACAGTAAACAGCAGATAACGGCTAAGATACGAGTTACAGTATCCCGCAACTTCCGCAGATAATCCCATATTTCCAAAGATTTTTCCCATCACGGCATAACCGAGCACACACATGACCAATCCGATTGCCACGTTTACCATAATCAGGAAAGTAAAATCTTCTCCGGCCTCTTTTTGCTTCTGCTGCCCCATCTTCTTCATAATAACCGCGCTGCCGCCGGTAGCCAGCATGGTGGAAATCGCTGTCACCAGCTGAATTACCGGAGCGGACAGATTGATCGCCGACAGGGCGTCTGTACCGATCAGATTTGATACGAACAGCCCGTCCACCATTGTGTAGAACGACATAAAAACTGACATTGCAATCGTTGGAACTGCAAATTTTAAAATGTTCTTCAGTGTAACCGGTTTCGAATAAGCATTTTCAATTCCCATTTTTTTCTCCTTTTCTTACTGTTTTCCTTGTTACTGAATTGATCATAAACCTTACAGCAACTGTACAGTCAAGAAAAGATTTTAAAAATTATGAAAAACGTATTATTATGTCATTACCGTCAGTCTGTTTTTTAGTTTTACTGTGAACGTTGTTTTTACATTTGGTATGCTCTCGAATGTCAAATTGCCGCCCAGTTTTTCCGAAAGATTTTTTGCAGTTGTTAACAAATGGAAACAGCAACCTATCGTTCATTGATAAAAGCTCTGAAAGAATTGGAAAATGATGGTTTGATTATCCGCAAAGATTACGGCGAAATTCCACCCAGAGTAGAATACAGCCTTTCTGCCCGCGGAAAACATTGAAACCTGTACTTGACGTTTTTTGTTATTGGGGACAAGAACACCGTAATGACGATTTATAAAAATTCAAAACAAATTACTTTCATCAATACGGTGTCAATCCAAAAATATGAAGTATTTAAGTTAATATAGGGAATTATATAGACATATCCAAAGCAAAAAATGAAAACGTTCCAACATAGACGCTATTTAGTACCATATAAGTGTAAGAGATAAAGCATTTCATCAATGCTTTACCTTCTG
>CAMUGE010000073.1 GCA_947088345.1 uncultured Roseburia sp. | reverse complement strand
AATTCTTATCAAAAAAGATTTTTACCCATAGACACAAAATTTTTTACAGCCTCACATTTTCAGACCAAATACCAAATGGGAAGTAGTATTTTTAAAAAAACCTTACGTCTCTGATAACTCATACAACGCCGAGTATAATGAGGTAAAAATGGAATCCTATACACGATATCAGAATAAATGCGAATAACATTAAAATTAATTCCGGCAGATATCGACAGTGAGCGGCCCTGATTTAGAAGGGGTGTTTCAGGCAGAATGTCTATCATACATGATATTTCACACACAAAAAGACTATGAGACATTATACTCACAGCCTTTAAATCTATCCTGCTATATCAATGCATACTATTTTTTTCAACTTTTTAAAACACTTCTTTGATTGTATGATAATGTATTGCCAGATAACCAGATCCATGCGCCGACGATTTCAATTGTGATATTCTCAAAAGCGATTATCTTGCTGAGTATCTCACGCAGCTTTGTATCTTCTGTAAAGTCATATTTCATATTGTTGTAGGTTGCATTGCGGCTATTATTGTCTGTTGACTTGTATTCGTGTTTATTCTTTAATAATTTGAAAAGCCTGTCATACTAGCCATAGCCTATAACCTCCAGATAAAAAAGTGTAAAGCCTTTGACAATTCGATAGACTTTACACTTTGTTTGTGATATGGTTATGTGGTTTACTTATGAGATTTTTTGTAATTTCTCGCTGTGTTCCCTGATTACGCTTTTCATAACATCAATATCGGCCTGCATTGCTTCAATTCTTGCCGATTCTTTTGTATAACGTTTAGATGCAGGTACGTAATTTTCTGCAAGAAGTTAAATATTTTTATCTGTGATATTTTCGAGATGTAATTCAAGATTTGTCATTCGTTGTTTCATATCTCTTATATCGTCTTTAATTGGTTGTAATTCTGCTTGCAGTTCCGATTTTAATTTTCTATCCATCAATTCAGATATCGCAAGTAACAGTTCATTGTCTGTCATGTTATCACGCTCCTTTATGTGATCATTTCATCCGCTAAGTAAAAGTATATCACATCCAGGGTGTAAAGTCTATTGAATTGTCACTTGAGTTTCCGCAGTCTTATCCTCAAAACGTCAAATCTATCGTATTGCTTATACACAACTTTCAAAAAAAGTCCAAAATATAAGGGAACCTGTTCCATGTAAATATATGAAGAATTACGAAGATTTCCATGAAATAAATCAAAATACAGCGCCAAAAAGTTCCAGACTAAATCCCCGAAATCCCTTGCTTTCTAAAAAAAACCGTACTATAATACAAAGCATAAAAATAAGGAGTTCTTCGGGGCAGGGTGAAATTCCCGACCGACAGTGAATCTGACACGTATTATGCAGCAGAAGCTGTGTCAGAAAGTCTGTGAGCTGCAGGGCAGCCGATCCGGTGCGATTCCGGAACCGACAGTAGAGTCTGGATGGGAGAAGAGTATGCGGGGACAGGAGCATTCTGTTCCGGCTATCCGAAACTAAAAACCTCGAATCTCCGGAAGAATAAGGAGACGAGAACATGGACACAGAAAAAACAATGACACATGCAGCAAGAAAAACAAAAGTGCAGAAAAACATCGGGGTGCGGTATCTGACCGTTACGGCAATGCTTACGGCAGTCGCATATTGCCTGATGTTTCTGGATTTTTCCGTACCGTTCATGCCGGCCTTTATCAAAATGGATTTATCCGAGCTGCCGGCTCTGATTGGTTCCTTTGCCATGGGTCCGCTTTGCGGAGTGATCATCTGTCTGATCAAAAATCTTCTGCATCTGATGATAACCTCGACAGGAGGCGTAGGCGAGCTGTCAAACTTTTTACTTGGCGCTGCATTTGTATTGCCGGCGGGTCTTATCTACCGCTGTAAGAAAACGAAGACGACAGCGCTGATTGGAAGCCTGGCCGGAGCCGTTATTATGGGGCTGTTCAGCATTATATCCAATTATTACCTGGTATATCCGGTCTATTATAATTTTATGTCCAAAGATATGATTCTGGCTGCGTATCAGGCGATATTTCCGTCGGTAAAGAATATACTGCAGTGCCTGATTTGGTTTAATTTGCCGTTTACGATTGTAAAAGGGATGTTTTCCGCAGCAATTACATTTTTAACCTATAAACATATCTCTCCGATTTTAAAAGGAAACAGAGGATAGAAAAGAAGCGCAGCCGTGCAGGAGCGCCGGTTTAATCCGGTCAGATTCTGACGGCTGTTTTTTTGGGATAACAAATATTGTAATCTGGGATAAAATGTCTTATAATGGGGCTGTGGGAATCAGAAATTGTTACGAAAGGGGAAAATTTACGATGCCATTAGAGTTTGATATCACATTGACGCAAAAGGATATGTTCCGGTTCAATCTGGTTCAGACCTACTCCGGAATGCAGGGGTGGAGTTCCGTTGTGATTTCTGTGATCGCATTTGTTCTGGCAGGTATTACTTACGGGGAAATCGAGCCGATATATACAATATTATATATTGGGTTTGGCATACTTTTGCTTGTTTATATCCCGGTAAGCCTGTATCTGCGATCAAAGCACAGTTTCGCTGTTTCCGCTGTACTGCGTGAGCCGCTTCATTATTCTGTCACGAAAGAAGGCATCCGCGTTACGCAGAAAGAAGAAAATGCCATACTCCCATGGGAGCAGGTATATAAGATAAAAGCGACCGGGAATCTTGTCCTGATTTACAGCAGCAGAATTCACGCATATGTGATTCCGAGACAGCAGTTGGGGGAAGCATATCAGGACCTGGCAGAATCAGCAGTAAAAAATCTGCCCAAATATCGCGTTGCAATGAAAGTGAAATAAATATGAGTAGAACAGTTTATGAAACATATACGTCGGAAGAGACCTGGGCTTTGGGAGAGAAATTAGGAAGTCTCGCCAAAGCGGGAGATATCTGCAGCCTGATTGGCGATCTTGGCGTTGGGAAAACCGTGTTTACACAGGGGTTTGCAAGAGGGCTTGGCGTGAAAGAGCCTGTATTTAGCCCGACATTTACCATTGTTCAGATATATGAAGACGGTCGTGTTCCGTTTTATCATTTTGATGTTTACCGCATTGGAGATCCGGAGGAAATGGAAGAGATCGGCTGCGAGGAATATTTTTACGGAAATGGAGTCTGTCTGATCGAGTGGGCGGATCTGATCGAAGAATTTCTTCCGTCGGATCGTCTTTCCATTACAATAGAGAAAAATTTAGAAAAAGGATTTGATTATCGAAAAATAACGGTGCAGAGCATGGGTCAAATCCGGAAATGGGGATATTGCATATGAAAATATTAGGCATAGACAGTTCCGGTTTGACTGCAAGCGTTGCGGTTTTGGCTGATGAGTACCTGGTGGGGGAGTATACCGTCAATTACAAAAAAACGCATTCACAGACGCTTCTTCCGATGTTGGATGAAGTAGCGCGCATGACGGAACTTGATCTTCATACAATAGACGCTATAGCCGTTGCCGGGGGACCGGGATCGTTTACCGGGCTGCGGATCGGTTCGGCGACCGCAAAAGGCCTTGGCCTTGCTCTGAACAAACCGATTGTTCATGTACCTACAGTTGCGGCTATCGCATACAATCTTGTCGGGCACAGAGATTTGGTTTGTCCGCTGATGGATGCCAGAAGAAATCAGACATATACAGGTCTGTACCGTTTCCATGGAAATAAGATGGAGACGATAAAAGACCAGTGTGCAGTCGGAATCGAAGAGATAACAGAGGCGATAAATCAGACAGGGATGCAGGCGGTCTTTTTGGGGGACGGAGTACCGGTATTTCAGGAGTATCTATGCAGCCATATTAAAGTTCCCTTTCTGTTTGCACCGCCTCATTTGAATCGGCAGCGTGCAGGCGCGGTTGCAGCGCTTGGCATGAAATATTTTGCGGAGGGCAGATACGAGAGCGCAGACGAACATGTACCTGAGTATCTGCGGCTTTCTCAGGCCGAACGTGAAAAAATGGCGTATGAGGAAAAGATGCAATGACAGAGATCAGAGCGATGAGACAGGACGATCTTTATGATGTCAGTTTGCTGGAACAGCAGATCTTTTCCAGGCCATGGAGCCGGAGCGCGTTTGCGGATGCAATATATTTGGATCATACCGTATTTTTGGTCGCGGAGGAAAACAGGACTGTGATCGGTTATGCCGGCATGTATATTTCGCTGGACGAGGGTGAGATTACAAATGTTGCCGTGAGTGAGAGAGCGCGGGGCAGAGGAGTCGGAAGACTGCTTGTGGATTCGCTGAAAGAAGAGGCTCTGCGGCGCAGTGTCACAAAACTGATTTTGGAGGTCCGAATATCCAATGATGCGGCGATACATCTCTACGAAAAAAATGGTTTTCAAAAATGCGGCGTTCGAAAAGGTTTTTATGAGGAGCCGAAAGAGGATGCCTATATTATGATATATGGCCAGTAATTTCCACTGTCTAAAATGAAAAGTTCTATGTATAATGAAAAAGTCAAAAGCGATATACACAAGAGTGATTCTGGAGGGAACGGACATGGGAAGAATGGAAAATAATATTTACTGTAACTGTTGCGGAAAATTTATCTGTCAGGAAAGTGAAAAGGGAAAACATTCTTATCTATCTGTGAGAAAAGAATGGGGCTATTTTTCAAAAGAGAAAGACGGAAAAATATATTGTGTGGATATTTGCGAATCCTGTTGCGAAAAATTAACGGCTTCTTTTGCAATACCACCCGAAATCTATGATGTGACGGAATTTGTTTAAAAAGGGGTTGTTCATATATGTTAGACGTATGTTTGCTTGGAACCGGGGGCATGATGCCGCTGCCGCGCCGTTATCTGACTTCTGCAATGATGCGGTACAATGGCAGCAATCTTTTGATCGATTGCGGGGAGGGAACGCAGGTCGCAGTCAAGTCAAAGGGCTGGACATTTAAACCAATTGATACAATTTGTTTTACACATTATCATGCGGATCATATCAGCGGCCTGCCCGGACTTTTGCTCACAATGGGAAACGCGGAGCGAAAAGAACCGCTGACCGTGATCGGGCCAAAGGGATTGGAGCGAGTAGTCAAAGCGCTTCGAACTATTGCGCCGGAGCTGCCGTTTGAACTGCAGTATCTGGAAATCAATGATACAGAGGCGGATTTTGAGCGCTGCGGATTTCATATACATGCGTTTAAAGTAAACCATAATGTTCCATGTTACGGATATACGGTTGAGATAAAACGTGCGGGCAGATTTCTGCCGGAGCAGGCAAAGGCGAATGGAATCCCGCTAAAATACTGGAATCGTCTGCAAAAGGGTGAGCGGATACAGGAGCCTGACGGGACAATTTACACGCCCGATCTGGTTTTGGGGCCGGCAAGAAAAGGGATAAAAGTAACTTATTGTACAGACACAAGGCCGACTGCACAGATATCACTTGCCGCGGAAGAATCTGATCTTTTTATCTGCGAGGGAATGTATGCCGAGCCGGAAAAACTGGAAAAGGCGAAACAGTACAAACATATGACATTTTACGAGGCGGCACAGTTGGCCAGAAAAGCGAATGTGGCAGAACTGTGGCTGACACATTTTTCCCCGTCCCTGGTACATGCCGATGAGTACATGCCAAAGGTACGGGATATTTTTCCCGCTTCTTTTCTGGGAAAAGATGGAAAGAGTGTAGAGCTTAAGTTTGCAGAAATGGAGGGACAGCAGGAATGAAAAAGGCAATCCATATCATATCCGTTTCCGTACTCTGTATTGTCGTGATTGTGAGCGTTTATTTGTTTTTTACGAGGAGCAGCCAGCCATCTGTAGAGGATTCTGCAGAAGTTACAGAGGTGCAGAAACTGACGACCAGAAATCTTGATAAAAATTATCCGGAGACGCCGCGTGAAGTTGTAAAGTTTTACAGCCGTATTATTTGCGCTTATTATGGCGAAAATTACACGGATGAGGAACTTTTTTTGCTGGGCGATCAGGCGCTTGAGCTTTTTGATGAAAAACTGCTGGAGAATAATCCCAGAGATTCGTATTTCGAGAGTCTTAAAGCAGAGATTGAAGAATATCGGGCGGATGGTCGTACAATACTTTCCTGGGGAGTCAGTAAGAGCAGCGATATTACATATGACGAGTTGAATGGAAACGACTATGCCTATGTAAATGCAACCTATTTTCTCCATTCCAACACGATGAGCAATTACGCCAAACAGACCTATGAGCTGCGCAGGGACGCGCAGGGCAGATGGAAAATCCTTGCATTCTATAAAACAAACAAAGAGGAATCCGATGAGTGAGAAAAAAATAAAGATTCTGGCAATTGAAAGTTCCTGTGACGAGACAGCCGCGGCCGTTGTGGAAGACGGCAGAACCGTGTGTTCGAATATTATTTATTCTCAGATTGCACTGCATATGGAGTACGGCGGTGTAGTGCCGGAGATTGCATCCAGAAAGCATATCGAAAAAATTAACAGGGTGATCCGTACTGCATTAAATGAGGCAGAGACCAATCTTGACGAGATTGACGCCATTGGCGTTACATATGGACCGGGGCTGGTGGGAGCCCTGCTGGTAGGAGTTGCGGAAGCAAAAGCGATCAGTTATGCAAAGAAAATTCCGCTTGTCGGAGTCCATCATATCGAAGGACATATTTGCGCAAATTATATAGAGAATCCGACGCTGAAACCGCCGTTTCTCTGTCTGGTTGTATCGGGCGGCCATACGCATCTGGTCCGTGTAAAAGACTACGGAACCTATGAAATTTTGGGCAGAACAAGAGACGATGCTGCCGGCGAGGCATTTGACAAAGTTGCCCGCGCGATCGGACTGGGATATCCCGGCGGTCCTAAAATAGAGAAAATATCGCAGGAAGGCAATCCAAATGCGATTTCTTTTCCGCGTGCCAAAATAGCGGACAACCCTTATGATTTCAGCTTCAGCGGCCTGAAGTCTGCTGTGTTAAATTATCTGAATGGATGTCGTATGAAAGAGATTCCTGTAGTGACTGCGGACGTAGCCGCGTCGTTTCAGAAAGCTGTCACAGATGTTTTGATTTCGAACGCCATGAAAGCAATTGAAGAGTACAAGGCAGAAAAATTTGCGATTGCAGGCGGAGTCGCTTCAAACCGAATATTGCGGGAGGGGATGCAGAAAGCCTGTAGGGAGAGAGGCGTAGAGTTTTTTTACCCGTCCCCTGTATTCTGTACCGATAATGCGGCAATGATAGGGGTGGCGGCATATTTTGATTTTAAAAATGGGAAAAGGGATGGTCTTGATTTAAACGCCGTTCCAAATCTTCGACTGGGGGAACGCTAAATGAAACGATATACTGCAGTTGTGCTTGCCGCGGGGCTTGGTAAGCGGATGAATGAGAGCGTGCCAAAGCAATATTTGCTGTTGAATCAAAAACCAATTCTTTACTATTCTCTGAAAGCTTTTGAGGAGAGTGCTGTTGACGATATGATTCTTGTTGCAGCAAACGGTGAGGAAGAATTTTGTAAAAGCGAGATCGTAGAGCGGTTTGGATTTAAAAAAGTCAGGGCTGTCGTCGCCGGCGGAAAGGAACGATATCATTCTGTCTATGAAGGACTGAAAGCAGTAAAAAATACCGACTATGTACTGATCCATGACGGTGCGCGCCCTTTTATTAATACGGATATGATACAGCGCTCTATAGAGGCGGTCAGGCTGCACGACGCATGTGTGGTCGGAATGCCGGTCAAGGATACGATCAAAATTCTGGATGCAGATCATTTTGTCGCAGATACGCCTGAGCGCGATTTGGTGTGGCAGATACAGACGCCGCAGACGTTTGCCTATTCGCTTATATTTGCAGCATATCGTGAAATCATGAAAAGAGATGATATACAGATTACAGATGACGCTATGGTACTGGAGCATATGACAGGAAAAAAGATCAGGGTGATAGAGGGAGACTACCGCAACATTAAGATCACAACGCCGGAGGATATGGCAGTTGCCAGAGCATATGCCGAAGAATACCAGATGCTGTAATGCTTTGTATGCTGGCAGCCGGATAGCAGCCCGGTTCAATGAGTAAGATACAAATTGCTGCTGTTTTCGGACTGTGGACACTGGCAGCAACGAAAAATCCTATAAAATGATAAAAAGTGAAAAATAGGTATTGACTTTTACAAAATATGATGATAATATATCACTTGCGCTGATTCATGAGAGAAAATCAGATGTGGAGAGGTATCGAAGTGGTCATAACGAGGCGGTCTTGAAAACCGTTTGTCCGCAAGGGCACATGGGTTCGAATCCCATCCTCTCCGTTTTATCCAATTTTATATGGATCATATATTCGGAGAAGTACCCAAGCTGGCCGAAGGGACACCCCTGGAAAGGGTGCAGGTCGTTAATAGCGGCGCGAGGGTTCAAATCCCTCCTTCTCCGCTCACCTTACATAGTCAAAAAGATTAGGAAAAAAATGAAAAAAAGACTTGACAAACAATATGCAAGGTGATATAGTAAACAAGCTGACCGCGGGGAACACAAAACGGCAGCACAGAGAACCTTGATAACT
>CAMUGE010000072.1 GCA_947088345.1 uncultured Roseburia sp. | reverse complement strand
GGAAACTAATTTTATTAGCCATAAGCGTTACAAAAATGCTTGACCACTACAATGTTGTCGATGGCTGTCTTCACCTGTGCGCCCGATTCCGTTTCAAAAACCAGGTGGCGGGCAGTCGTCCTTGCCAGCCGGCCGAACTCCCCGAAGTAGGTATGCCCGCTCCCGCACCTTGCCACCAGAACCTTCTGCCCGATCTCCATCTCCTCAAATTTTCCAAGCGTCCAAACCTTCATCCCTGCATCCTCCGTTTTCTTTGTGTTTTCCCTTTCGGTAGTACACATATTCGCTCTGATTGCGGATAATAGCAAGTCAAGGGCTCGGTTCTTTTTCTTGTATGCGGATGTCCGCTCGATGTGGAAACGGTCGCAGATCACGAACGCCTTATACGCCTGGGCGGACATATACGCAAGATAGGCGTCCATCTGCCCGCCGCTGATCTTCTTTTCCAGCGACTTGCCGCCGGAAGTGATGTCTTATCATTCTCGGAATAATAAAAAACTCGGAAATGCAATTACTGCGTTCCGAGTCTTATTTTCCACATTTTCAGCTTTAAATTTCTCCTCCAAATACCCACTTTCTCTATTTTTATACCTTATAACAATACGAACACAATTTAACGATTACTTAAGAAACAGGTTACAAATGGATACCGCTGCTCTTATACATCCATAACAAGCTCCTTTACTTCCACCCGCCTGATCTTTCGTGCGGCAAACCACGCCGACAGGAAAAAGCAGACGCTGATCGCGACAAGCGGCGCCGCAAATGTATCGACACCATACACTGCCTGAAAACTGGAGATACCCATCAGCCTCAATATAGAGCTTAACATTTTTTCGGAAAAAAGAACGGCTATGACGCTCCCGGCAAAAGAGCCTAAAAAGGCCATCATCAAAAATCGAATTGCAAACTGTAATCGCAGACTTTGTACTGTAAAGCCCAACGCCTTGTAGATTCCAATATCTTTGCGCTCCCTTACAAATGCCCTGGAACACACCATCTGGACAACAACTGCTGCAAAAACAACGGAAAACACATAGACAATCAGCGTCATGCCATTGATTGCAATTTGGTATGTTTCCTCCATTGGAGTCTCATAAAAACCTGCCGTTAAAATATCTCCAAATTTGCTGTTTAATGTATCGGCAATTTTCTCTCCCATGCCCTTGTCTTCCAATATATAACCGAGATACCTTAATGATACGTCTGTCAGCTTTGACGCCGCTTCCATTGACATGCTAAAGTTTTCACCCGCATCATTCTCATGCTGGTTCAAGCCGGAAATCAGATACTCCTCTCTTCTGCCCAAATTGCCGACCGTAACTTTATCTCCGACTTTTAATCCAAGTTGATCGGCGACAATCTCCGTCAATACGATCTCATTGTCATAAAGCGGCTCTCTTCCCCTGATTATCGCTTTGATCTGTTCCGGCGTACTGAAAATACACGCCATAATCTGCTCTCCGTTAATAGAAAAATAATAATTTCCGCATGACCGGTATACATTTTCAAAATTGGTGAAAGTTCCGATTGTCTGTTCAATCTCCAGAATCTTAGAATCCGGCAGCTCTTCTTTTAAGTCAACACGAAGATCCTGATAGGTAACTCCCATGGATTCCCAGGCGGAAGTTGTGGTAATCATGGCAGTAAGCATCATCATCGAAGTCATAAAGTACATCAGGATAGACACTACTGCGATAACACCGATATACTGCCTTTTATTTGACGTAAACTGCCGAAATGCAAGGCCGGCTAAAAGCATCCTTTTTCGGAGGGGCAGATGTATTCTGCTGTCAAAGTAAATCTCTGCTTTACCTGCGGAAATTGCCCTGACCGGAGAGATCTTTACTATTTTTTTTGTAATCAGCATAATACAAACCGCTAGTATCAGGAGGACGCCGCCTAACACACCGACACATCTGACAAATGAAATGTTATGATTCGGAATTACTCCGGTTATAGGAAAAAACAAATTGCCAAGCTTTCCGCAAAGAGGAACAGCGGCAATCATCCCCACTGTGATACCAAGAATCTGCGCCGCAAGATACTGCGCCGCAATCACCAGCCGTATCTTTCCCTTTGTAAATCCCAAAGACTTCATAATACCGAATGTGGTGTACTCCATCTCGATCCCTGTCGATAAGCTGTGGCACAAAACTACGATAGCGGCAACCAGCAAAAACAGCACAAATACAGTCAAAATAATACAGATAATCTTTGGAAAAAGACCGGTATAATTTTTACTCACTGCTTTTGTAATAGAACCGTTTCCCATATCCGCAATCCCCGTATCCAGATTGATCTGACGTGCAAACTGGTTATCACTAAGCTCACAACTTTCTTTTTGGTAGACATACAGATGTGTCACTATGGAAGAACTGCAGTTTTTCGATTTGGCAGCAGCTTCAACGGCATGATAGATTGCCTCATAATCTGCATGACTGATAAAGGCATTCTTCCAGCCGATGACTGACGCCCCCAGTGCCGGATCTTCCAACACTCCCGCAATCTTAAACTCATATGTTTCAAAGCCGGCGTCAAATCTGATGACATCTCCGATTTCGCAGGAAAAATTAGTTTTCATGCCCGGTGAAATATAAATTTCACCGGATTTTAGTGACGGTGCATTCTCAATATATCGAAATTCTTTCGTATCAATCAGCCGGTATGCCGGATTTACTTCCTGCAAAAACACGCTGTCCGAATACTCGATTTCACCGCAGGTCAGCTTTTGTCCTGCAATCGTATCCATAGTCTTTACATCGCGCACAAGCTCATGAGACATAAGATCCGTAAGCAGTTTTTCAGTAAGCAATTCTTTTTCATACATGCCTGTCATCTGCGGCACATTTCCTCTTTGCTGTGCCTGATCAATTCCATTTTCGATATTATTCCATACGCTCAAAACCGCCGTAAGCGCCATGGAGATAACTGCCATCAATACGGCAATGCTGATAAAAGGTCCCATCTTCCGGCGTATATTTGCCCGGACTAATGTCAGTATTTCCATCATTTCACCTCACCATTCCAGAGAAGACAGCCAAGCATTCACCTGTGCTTCTCTGCTTTTTTCATCCGAACTTTTGTATGCCGGCAATGTCAGTTCGCCAGTGATTTTTCCGTCTTCCAGATACAATATTCTGGAAGCCCGAAGCGCAGCTCTAAGGTCGTGTGTCACCATTAAAATACTCTGTCCCTCTTCGTTTAAGCCTGTTAAAAGATTGAGCACTTCCGTCGTATTTCGCCGGTTTAATGCGCCCGTAGGTTCATCGGCAAAAAGAACAAGCGGCGAATGGACAACTGCTCTTGCAATGGCGCATCTTTGCTGTTCACCGCCGGAAACCTGCGAAGGAAGATGACTTTTTACTCTTTCAATTCCCATTTTTTGAAGCAGCATATCTGCAGTCCTCCTGACCTCTTCCGCTTTCCTGTCCTTATTGAGATATCCGCAGACTGAAATATTTTCAAACAGTGAAAGATTACTGATCAGATGCATCTGCTGAAAAATAAATCCGAAATCAGTATGACGCAGTTTTGCAAGACGCTTTTCTTTCATCAGAACAATGTCTTCCCCCTGATAGACGACACTTCCGGCCGTCGCCCTGTCCATTCCGCTTAACGCATACAACAGCGTCGATTTTCCCGAACCGGACGCTCCCATAATCACGGTAAAATCACCCCGGTATATTTCCAGATTAATATTGGAAAGTATATGGATCTGGCCGCCGTTGTGTGCAAAACTTTTACAAAGCCCTTTTGCCGATAAAATACTCTCTTTCATTTCTCCCCCTCTCCGCCGTATCAGGCGCCTGTCTTATTTTAAGTACGAAATCATTCTATCAGAAAAGTTATTAAGAAGTCCTTATGAAACCGGATTTTATTCCAAAGAAAAACAGCAGAGCTTTCACCCTGCCGTTTTTTTATTACACTTCTGAAAACTGGTCTTTTCCTACCAGACATAATGGACATTCAAAATCCTCTGGCACATCTTCCCATTTTGTTCCCGGCGCAATTCCGCCTTCCGGATATCCCTGTTCCTCATCATACTCCCATCCGCAAACATCACATACATATTTCATAATTTTGTTTCCTTTCCCTCTCTGTTCTGTTTTGTTCCATGATAGTATAACCAGGTACTGCAGAAAATACCAGTAAGCCTGCTGTCTGGAAGATTTATTTCAAGCGCTGTAAATTACATGGAATCAGTCCCGCTCTATTTCACGGATTAAATTGACCATTTCAATAGCGCTCACCGCACAGTCATATCCCTTGTTTCCTGCTTTTGTGCCTGCCCGCTCAATTGCCTGCTCAATATTCTCGGTGGTAAGTACGCCAAACATTACCGGAATGTCGCTTTCCAGCGAAACAGCGGCAATCCCCTTAGAAACCTCATTGCAGACATAGTCGTAATGGCTGGTAGAACCGCGTATTACAGCCCCAAGGCAGATCACTGTATCATATTTCTTACTTTTTGCCATTTTTGATGCAATCAACGGAATTTCAAATGCCCCCGGCACCCATGCGACATTAATATCTTCCTCGGCCACATCATGGCGTAAAAGGGCGTCAACCGCGCCGCTTAATAGTTTTGATGTAATAAATTCGTTAAATCTCGAGGCAATAATACCAACCTTTATTTTTTCTGATACCAGTTTTCCCTCAAATGTTTTCATCGAACTTCCTCCTGTCCTGTCTCAAATTTTAAAATATGTCCCATACGTTTCTGTTTTGTTTTCAGATAAAACAGATCGTATGATGTGGCGTCCATCTGAATAGGCACACGATCCGTGATTTCCATTCCAAATTCACGAAGCTGATAGATTTTATCCGGATTGTTGGTCAAGAGCCGCATACTCTTTACCCCAAGTTCCCTTAGAATCTGCGCGCCGATATAATACTCCCGCTCATCGCCGGCAAATCCAAGCGCCAGATTCGCCTCCAGCGTATCCATACCCTGTTCCTGCAGCTCATAAGCGCGCAGTTTATTGATCAGTCCAATCCCACGGCCCTCCTGACGCATATATAGTAAAATGCCGCGGCCTTCTTTTTCAATCTGCGTCATGGCTGCGGCAAACTGCTGACCGCAGTCGCAGCGCAGCGATCCAAAGGTATCGCCTGTCAGACATTCGGAGTGAACGCGGCAGAGTACATCCGTCCCGTCGCCGATCTCCCCTTTTACCAGCGCTACATGATGTTCCCCGTTTATACGGTTGACAAACCCATGCGCCTTAAAATCCCCGTACTTCGTTGGCATGTTGACCGCAGTTATATGGTCAACCAGCTTCTCATGACATTTTCTGTAATTTTGCAGATCTTTGATTGTGATAAATTTTAAATCCCACTTTTGCGCCAGCTTTGCCAGTTCAGGCGTGCGCATCATAGTACCGTCATTTCGCATAATCTCACAGCACAGTCCGCATTCTTTTAACCCGGCAAGGCGGCACAAATCGACGGTTGCCTCGGTATGCCCGTTTCGGTCAAACACGCCGTTCTTCTTTGCGACAAGCGGAAACATATGCCCGGGCCGGCGAAAGTCCTCCGGCTTTGCATCATCCGCTGCGCAGTGAATCGCGGTGATCGAGCGCTCCGCTGCCGAGATCCCGGTTGTAGTTTTCACATGGTCAATCGAAACCGTGAACGCCGTTTCATGATTATCCGTATTTTGCGCTACCATCTGCGGTATTTTCAGCCTTTCTGCATATTTTTCCGACATTGGCATACAAATCAGGCCTTTGCCATAAGTTGCCATAAAATTAATATTTTCTGTAGTGGCAAATTCTGCCGCACAGATAAAATCCCCTTCATTCTCACGTTCCGGATCATCTGTAACCAAAATAATCCGGCCGCATTTCAGATCTGCCAGCGCTTCTTCTACAGTATTAAACTGCGACATAATTTCATCCCTCCCATTTTACGAAAATCCGTTTTCGGCCAAAAATTCTCTTGTAAGCGCACCCGTCTGCTTTCTCTCTCCCGCGGCATCAAAGTGCAGCAGTCTCTCCACATATTTTCCGATCACATCAGTTTCCAGATTGAGCAGATCCCCCTCTTTTCTCTCTTTCAAAACGGTCTGCTCTACTGTATGCGGAATGGCCGACACACAAAAGTACGTCTGTTCCGCTTTCGCTACCGTCAGGCTGATGCCGTCCGCCGCCACAGACCCTTTTTCTACAATGTAGCGCATAATGGCCGGCTCTGCACATATGGTATACCAGATTGCATTATCGTCCCGCCGTATCTTTTTCACTGTTCCGATGCCGTCTACATGACCTGCAACGATATGTCCGCCAAATCTTGCGTCCGCAGTCATAGCCCGCTCAAGGTTGACATGACTTCCCTTTGACAGTCTGACAAACGCAGATCGGTTTAATGTTTCATGCATCACATCTGCCGTAAAAAAATCCGGATGAATCGTTGTTACAGTCAGGCAGATTCCGTTTACCGCTATGCTGTCGCCGACTTTTGTACCGTCTAAGACTTTTTTTGCCCGAACAGTAAGCACCGCCGAATGAAGCCCTTTAGAGATCTGCTCAATTGTTCCGATTTCCTCCACAATCCCGGTAAACATGCCAATCCACCTCGCTTTCTATCAAAAAATCATCCCCAAGCTTTGTCATTTTGCTGTTTTTTAACAGAAAAGCTTTGGACGGAGCAGAAACGCCAGCCCCCTCGACAGGGGTTTTTGCCTCCTGTCCTCCAAAAAGCTTTGGAGCAATATATGCCTGTACTTTCTGCACAATCCCGCATTCGAGCGCCGCCCAGTTTAATGTGCCGCCTCCTTCAAGCAAAATACTGTCAATCTGCTGCTGCCCCAGTTTTTCCATAAGCTGCAAAAGATCCAGTCTGCCGTCTCTTTTTTGTATCGTAAGAATCTCGCATCCCATATGCCTGTAAGCGTCTTTCTTCATTTCATCGGTACAACAGGTTGCAATTATAGTCCGGATCTGATTTGCCGTCGCCACTGTCTGTGCTGTCAGCGGAGTTCTGAGATTTGTATCACAGAGAATGCGCACCGGATTTTTCCCGCCGGGCATACGGCAGGAAAGCATCGGATCATCGGCAAGCACGGTCCCCACGCCGACCATAATTGCAGTATATCGGTTCCGCTGCGCCTGTACATGCTCTAATGCCGCCGCTCCTGTAATCCATTTGGACGCGCCGGTATAGGCCGCTATTTTCCCATCCATTGTCATCGCATATTTCATTACAACAAAAGGACGGTTTGTCCCTATATAATGAAAGAATATTTCATTTAACTTTTCGCATTCTTCTTTTAAAATATGCTCTGTCACCGCAACGCCATGCTCTCGCAGCATACGTATCCCTCCCCCCGCAACAAGCGGGTTCGGATCTAAAGCGCCTGTCACTACTCTGCCTATTTGCGCCTTAAGGATTGCCTCTGTGCACGGAGGCTGTCTGCCCTGATGACAGCAGGGTTCCAGTGTGACGTACATTGTCGCTCCCCTTGGGGATTCACTGCAGGAAGCAAGCGCATTTCGCTCTGCATGCGGCTCCCCGCATTTTTGATGCCAGCCTGCGCCTATCACTCTGCCTTCTTTTACAATCACGGCGCCAACCATCGGATTTGGCGCTACCCATCCCTCTCCCTTTTTTGCATACTGCAGCGCCAACTGCATATATTCCGTATCGTTCATAGCACTCCCCCTTTCTGCATTGCGAAAGCAGTTCGCATCGCTTTCTGCGCATAAGCGACTTTAGCCCGCGCGCCGGACGCGGTCAGCTTAAGCCGCACATTTCCTTTCTGCGTCCATGTACATAAAAAAAGCCCCGAACATAAGGTTCAGAGCAGTACAGAACGGAACTTTCTTTCACATACAAAAAAGATTTCTCGTGTTTGCTGCGTTAGCAGCCGATTTCCTTTTGCGCCTGTGTACAAAAAAACCTGGAATGTAAAAACAATCCAGGGGTTCCATTCTACGCGCAGAAAAAAATCCTGCGCTATTTCATCTTCTCTTTATCCAGACTATACTGTCGGCTTCGGAATCTCACCGAATCACGCCCCGCTTGCACTGCAGACGGCGGCTCGTGGGCTTTACCACCGGTAGGGACTTTCACCCTGCCCTGAAGATTTATCCAATTATGAGATTGATTATAGTACGTTTTTGATAAGAAAGCAAGAGGTTTCCATGATTTTAAGTGAACTGTTATTCAGCAAATTGTGTCATAATCTATGTAAATCAACATATCTCTACATATATTTCCCAGAAAAATCAAGTAAATGAGTAACTATCCCCGCAAAACAAAGCATTTCCCCGCATTTCTTGAGGATTGCAACCCCTATTTACTACTTATTTACTACTGGGGAATGAGCCTTGATACGGTAAAATACCAAGAAATGCAAAGTTACAGTTTTGACCGAACTTCCCCATAACGGTATAATGAAGCCAAGAAAGGACGGTGGACGGTATGAGGGAAAAGACCACTCACTTATATGTAGACAGCAGGGAGAAATCATTACTTTTACATAGCCTTGTGGAGCTGAAAAACCAGCTCATACAGCAGGGCAGATACGGGGACTGCGTTGACGAGCTTATCTTCAAGGTAGCCAATGCCCCGATAAAGAAAGTGAAAATTGAATATGTCTAAGGCACATCACCATGAAGCC
>CAMUGE010000071.1 GCA_947088345.1 uncultured Roseburia sp. | reverse complement strand
GGAACCTTTTACAATTTTAAATGTAAAAGATTCCTTAAGTTAATGACATTGTGAAAATACAGGGTTTACAGAGGATTGAACAGATAAATTGAGAAATTATCAGGCAATGCAAATAGGAATAAGGAAATACATAAAATGTTCCTCAAAGGTCAATTACATTTGTTGCAATCGTCTCGCGAAACCTGATATCATGCTCCACCACCAGCATTGTCGGCTGATATGTCTGTATCAGCTTCTCAATCTGCATCCGTGAAAAAAGATCTATATAGTTGAGCGGTTCGTCCCAGATATAAAGATGCGCCGGCGTTAACAGACTTGCGGCAGCAAGAACTTTTTTCTTCTGCCCCTCGGAAAAATCTTCCATATTTTTTTCAAACTGATCCCGCTCTATGTCAAGCTGCCGTAAGATCGCGCAAAACAGGCTTTCTTCCAGATGATTGTCCCTGCAGTACCGGCGAATACTTCCATTTAAAAATGAGGTGTCCTGATTGATATAGGATATCACAAGGCCAGAAACTACCGAACAGATGCCATACTCGATCACATCTGACAGCTCCTCATTTCTATTTTTTGCCAGAATCGCTTTGATCAGGCTGGATTTGCCACACCCGTTTGCTCCGTTTAAAAAAACGCGTTCCCCCTGCTGCAGCGAAAAGCTTACGTCATGAAATACATTCTCAGGCGCGTCCCTGTATCGCAGGCCATAGCCATTGACTGAAAGCAGCGTCTCCTTATGATGGCGCATCGGCATAATTTTTAAATCCACCGGGCTTTCAATATCGATCAGCAGACCCTCCTTTCTTGCAATCTCCTGTTCCATACGCCGCTCATACACTTTTACCCTGCTCTGCATTTTTTTCGTCTTCGCGCCGATATATGGGCGAAACGGATGATCCGGTTCCTTTACCGGGTCATAACCGATCTTTGTACTTTCGTTTTGATCTGCCCACTTTCTGGAACGCTCCGAAGCCTTTTTCAGTTTCTGTATCTGCTTTTTGTGCTTTTCGTTCTCTGCCCGTGCAAACACATCTTTGCGGCTTTTATTTTCCCACCAGCAGGAAAAATTTCCATTCTGGATCTCGATCGACTGCCTGTTTAAAACCAGAATATGATCTGTACACGCATCCAGCAGATCTCTGTCATGCGAGACAAGAATAAACCCCTTTTTCTGTTTCAGATAGCGTTTCACCGATTCCCGCGACGGGAAATCCAGGTGATTGGTCGGTTCATCAATCAGCAGAAAGTCATGTTCCCCGGAAAAAAGGACTGCCAGCATTACTTTCGTACGTTCTCCATGGCTTAATGTCTCAAACGGCCGATACAGCACATCGGCGTCCGTATCCAGCTTTTCCAGCTCACACACAACACGCCAGAATTCACAGTCCGGTTTTAACTCATCCAGAAAATCCGCTGCATTTTTATCCAGCTTTTCCTCCGCAATCGGATACGGAAAATAATCAAACGCCTCCGACGAATCTATGGTACCGCGATACTCGTACCCACCCTGCAATAAACGCAGAAAAGTGGTCTTTCCTTTCCCGTTTCTTCCCACAAAGCCAAGCTTCCAGTCTGTGTCAATGGAAAAAGAAACATCTTCAAAAACAGGGTCAAAACTTCCCTCATAGTAAAATGTCAGATTGGCAACACGTATCCGTGACATTTCATCCCTCCTTCATGCCTGACGATACAACGGCGCTCTTTTTTTGCACAAAAAAAGAACCATCTGCTTCCAAATGATTCTATTTCCTGCCGCATATCCTCTCTGCGCAGAGACGGAAAACTTTATATCCGCATCAAAAGAAAAACCCGATCAGTTTCCTTAAGAATGCAAAAGAAAGGGGCGGAAATATAATCACCTTTTGGCAACACGAACCACAGTACCGTCCTGTCAGACAAAATAATACTGTATCAATGTTTCATGTAAACAAAAGTTGATTATATCCGCATCCTTTCACCCCTCTCCGTTTATTTTCATATAACCCGACTGTGCACCGCTCATACTGCAAACTGGCAGTCAGCAGTGTATTCTGGTAAAGTTTGCGCGCAGCCTGTCTCATTAGCCGTCAAAACCTTACCCGTTTTCAAGTAATCTTACCCTCAATTATAAAGGGCATACACAACAAATTTATTATAGCAGAAAGATATATGCCATGTAAAGCATTTTTTCAGCAATATACTATTTTAATATAACTTCTTGATGTAATCTGAAATACTATAAAGTAAATAATTGCGAAAATCGCTGCTGTCACCACCATACATACTGCAAAAAGCATCGTATTTCCAAGACCGAAAATAAGCAGAATCAGTTTCAGCATCGGAAAGGCGGCGATCAGATGGATCACGGCAACTGTAATCGGCAGAAAAAATACCGTACGCATCTGGCTGTTGATGGTTGACCTTATCGTGTCAAGGCCCATGCCCACTTTTGTCATAATTGCAAAACGCTCTCTGTCCTCAAGTCCTTCCGATATCTGCTTATAATAGATAATCAGTACGGTAATCATCAAAAACATGCTTCCCAGAAAAAGTCCCAGAAATAAAAATCCGCCATTCATTTGCATATATTCGTCGCGCTGTTCTGCCCTTGAGCTTGCCATACCGACCTGAAATCCCATCGGTTCACTGTTTGCCTGCATGATCTCCCTGATAACCGAAATATATGCACGTTTTTCCTCCAGCGTACCGTCAATCTCCATTGCAATCTTAAAATTAACATCTTTCGGTTCCCCGGATATTTCCTCTGCTCTCTGATGCAGCGCTTTCATTTCGCTTTCGTCTGCAACGATCAGGAAAAAGGCGTCCATATTTCCCAGAAAACTTTCCATCTGCACCTCCGGAAAATCCAGACGGGAGATAATTTGATATTCCATTCCAAAAACAGTGACCGAATCCTCTGAATAATCATTTAATGATGCAAATGCAGCAGTCTGCGGCCCGATTCCGCCGACTGAAATACCGGTACGTTTTTCATAATCTTCCGTTGTCATAATGTAGAGCATGCTCATATCCTGAAAGTTATAGGAACCGGTCCCATGCTCATACAGATCTATCTGTTTTCCCACGGCATGTGTCACAAACGTCATATCGACATATTCCTGCTCCTGCGTTACCGTTCTGTTTTGTTCCTGCGCCACATCCATAAATTGCCGCATCAAGCTGTTTTTGATCTCCGTTTCCGGCATTCTGTCAAAGTAAAAAGTTACGCTGACTTCTCTCTCAAAGTTTGTCTGCAGCGATTCCTCCGTACCCGCATACATACACACGGTAGTCGATACAATGACAAGTACCATAGTGGAAAGAATACAGATATTGGCAAGTCCTGCAGCGTTGCGCTTCATCCGGTAAAGCATTCCGGAGACACTGATAAAATGTGTTGTCTTATAGTAGAATTTTTTATTCCTTTTTAACAGCTTTAAAACAGCGATACTCACTGTCATAAAAAGCTCATACGTACCTACGATTACAAGGAGCACCGCTATAAAAAACATATTCACTGCTTCTAACACACCGTAAACTGCAGCAGCCAGATAATAACCGCCCAGGATACAGAGCATTCCCATGACTGCAGAAATCCATTTTGCTTTAGGCTCGCGCTCCCCAGCCTGATTTCCATGTAAAAGGGCAATCGGATTTGCAAGCTTTACCTGAATAAAATTGTAAACAATCATCAGAATATAGAGAATGCCAAACAGTATGACAGTGGACAAACATCCTTTTCCGGAAATCATAAACGGGATGCTTTCCGTAAGCCCGGTCAGTTTATAGAGGAACATAGCGGCCAATTTATGAAACAGAATGCCAAAAACTAGCCCCCCTATTACCGTGATCACATATAAGATCACAGACTCCCACGCCATCACCTTTGCGATATGTTTCTTCTCCATACCAAGAATATTGTAGATACCAAGCTCCTTTTTGCGCCGTTTCATCACAAAACCATTCGTATAAAACAAAAAGACTCCCGCGCATACACCAACAATAAATATCCCCATAGACAGTACCATCTTCAGTGCGCTGCTGCCGCGCATCGCATCGATACCGTCATTTGCACGTATTGCACACATAATATAAAACATCATTCCGGATACCATGCCTGCCAGAAGATACGGCAGATAAAACTGCCTGTTATTTTTAAGGTTTGTAACTGCCAGTTTCCCATAAAAATTTTTCATGATGCTCTCTCCTCCTGTGCCTGCCGCTCTCCCCCACTCTGCGCAAGTGTCAGCGTATCAGATATTTTTCCATAAAACTGTTCGTTTTTCAACCCTCCCCGATACAGCTGATGAAACACTTCCCCGTCCTTAATAAAAAGAACACGGTCCGCATGGCTTGCCGCGTTGACAGAATGCGTTACCATTAAAATCGTCTGCCCGTCCTTATGAATTTCACCAAATATCTTTAACAATCCCGCAGCTGCTTTAGAATCAAGCGCTCCGGTCGGCTCATCCGCAAGAATCAGTCTCGGATTTGTGATAATCGCCCTTGCAACTGCCGTCCGCTGTTTTTGCCCGCCGGAAACTTCATATGGATATTTGGGCAGAAGATCTGTGATCCCCAGTTTGCCGGCAACCGACTCCAAAAGCGGTTCCATCTGCGCAACCGATTTTTTCTGCAGCACCAGCGGCAGCAATATATTATCTTTTAACGAGAAATTATCCAGAAGATTGAAATCCTGAAATACAAACCCCAAATTGTCGCGCCGGAAAGCGGACAGCTCTTTCTCCTTAATGGACGAAATACTTTTTCCGTCCAGCAGCACCTCGCCGTTTGTCTGCCGGTCAAGAGACGCCAGTATATTTAACAGGGTTGTCTTTCCCGAACCGGACTCGCCCATGATCGCCACAAATTCCCCCTCCTCAACTGAAAAGTTCATATTTGTAAGAGCCTGAACTTTTGCAGCGCCAAAACGCGTCGTGTATACTTTTCCAATATTTTTTACTTCCAGGATCATTCTTTATCTCCTCTCTTTCTTGTTATTTCCTTTACTGATAAGAAGTATAGCAAAAAAGAAAAACGACTGCTATTTCTTTGGCTTACAATTTTTTGAAAATACTTACGTTTTTGTAAGATTGGATGGCGTCGATGCATACTCCGCAAAAATACTCATAAGTCTTCAAATCCCTGTTTTACGGCATTCCTCCTATTGTTGCACAGATGGGATTTTCACATAAACCTTTATAAGTTCACATTTATTAATATAGAAATGGTGTATAAATCGTCTCTTGCGCAAAAGAAATTGGTATATAAATCGACAAAGTTGAATGACAGTAAGAAAGCGTCATATGATTATATAAACAGATACCAAAAGAAAAGTACGACAGAATAAGCATACTGAGAAAGACAGGTGAAAAAGAACGTCTGACTAAAATTGCAAAAAACAATGGATACAGGACAGTCACAGAATTTATATATTGCTGTATTGATGAAAAAATAAAATATATGGAAGAATAGTTCCATCTATTTTGACAAATTGGGTTGACATAGTTATAACTATATGCTGTGGGGAACGCCTCACCCAATATCTGTAAAAGCAAAGGCCAGAACAGTCTGCCATATAGAATAAACTGTTCCAGCCGTATGACATTAGCAGTATTTCCAGAAAAGCCCCGTCTTATTCCGAAGACAGGGTGTGGGCAGTGTCCACCAAAATCTTTCTTACTGCTAATGTCTTGATTGGTATGCAAAAAAATCAAAAAGAGGGAGTGTAAAATAATGATCAGCCCCTTGTCAAGTAGACAAGCGAAATATCTAAAATAAATTTATAGGTATCCGTCATATCCGGATTGATATGACGGATATTTGTGTTTGTGAGACGTTTATTCACGGTCAGCTTGACAACGGGCCTCAGCGAGAAGGCAGACGACCACCTCTCATTGGAAAGTGCTTTCGCAGTATAAACGCCAGTCAAAATCATGCGCACCATTTGGCCTTATATGCTTCGATCCGCTTGTTTTCTGCAATCGGGTACTGGATCGGGTTCTCCGCTGATAATGCCTCTCGCCTTACTTCTGATGGCGTTTTGCAGCGAAATCTTTCCTGCGGCCTTTCTTCGGCATAAAACTTCATATAGTTATCAATCGCAGAGCGCAGGGAACCTTCATCGGTTATTTTATACATACAATACATTTCCGACTTGATAATTCCCCATAATCCCTCCGTAGGGCCATTATCAATACAGTGCCCAACACGGGACATGGACTGATCCATTCCCTGCTTTTGAAGCTTGCTTTGAAACACCCTGCTTGTGTACTGGTACCCCCTGTCCGAATGAAAAATCGGTTTTGCGTCCGGATTATCTCTATGCGCTTTATCATAAGTATCAAATACAAGCTTGTTATCGTTTCTATTACTTACGACATATGCTACCGGAAAGCGGTCATACAGGTCTAAGATGGCGCTGAGATAAAGTTTTTTCCCGGTCTCTGGGATCTTGAATTCGGTGACATCCGTGGTCCATTTCTCGTTAGGCCTTGCTGCGTTGAAATCTCTTTTCAGCTTGTTGTCGGCTGTTGTCTCTGGCCTAGACGGCTGGTATTTCTTTTTCTTTCTGCGAATGATGGAATGAATCCCGAGCTTCTTCATGATCCTATGGACCCTGTTTTTGCTGTAGATGGTATGGTTGAAATGATTAATCCAGCCTGTCATCCGCCGGTATCCAAGGATATGCCCGAACCGTTCGTCATACTCCTTTATCAGTTCTGCCAGCTTTATATTCTCGCCCTCCTGTTCTGGAACAGATCGGTGCAGCTATTTGTAGTAAGCGGCGCGGGAAATGTTTAACTGCCTGCACATCCAGTTAATGCTCCACTGCTTTTCCTCGTAAAAATAGTTGACTGCCAGGTACTTCGATTCGTGGCGTTGTTTTCCGAGCCTCACATCCTTTCGAATTCTTTCACTTTTTTTAACAGTTCCACGACCATGTCCTTTTCCTCAAGCTGGCGCTTAAGCCGCAGGTTCTCCCTTCGCAGACGTTCCAGTTCGTCAACCTCATTATCCGGTTTATGGTGCCCGCGTTTATCTGACAGCCCGTCTTCTCCCGCTGCATCGTATTTCTTTATCCAGGAATAGACCTGGCTGTATGAGACATTATACAAGGAAGCCGTCCCTTTGTAATCCCGGTCATAGGCAATACAGTATTCCACTATTTCCTTGCGTTCCGCGAGTGTCGTTTTTCTATGCGCCTCTGCCATATAGACCTCCCTTTTCGGATCATAACTCTTAAGTTCTATATTGGCATTCTACTTCAAAATCCACCTTCTGAAAACCTTTGTGTCAGAAATACCGTACTTGACGGTAATTTCTAAAATCGTGCCTTTCCCGGAAAGGTATTCTTCCACAGCTTGGGTTTTTAATTCTGAGGAGTAGCTTTTGTTATGGTGGGAATGGGTAAAAGCCTCTGGCCCCGCAGCCCTGTACTTTGCCACCCATTCACTCAAAGATGTGGAGGAACAGTTCTTCTCATTATATGTTATCCCATACTTTTCACAGACTTGGGCTGATGTATATTTTCCAGACAAAAAATCCTCACAGGCGTGGATTTTAATTTCTGGAGGAAACTTTGGTTTGGACATAAAAATCCCCATTAAGTAGACTTTGTTTATTTACCTTGTCTACCTAAGGGGGATCATATCAATTTCTAACTTACACACTTTATTGGCTCTTTGTCAAGTTAGTTGAATTATCCATTTTATTATGTTATAATAAGACGGGTGAATGACATGGAATTAGATGTATTGTTAAAAGAATTGGATGAAAATCTTACCATAAACAGAGTAGAAAAATCTGGCAAGGCATTATACATATACTGCGATATAAACTGTACTGTTGCCAAATGTAAATATTGTGGCATGGAAAGCCATTCGGTTCACAGCAGATATATTAGAACCATTTCAGATCTTCCAATCCAGGATTATCAGGTAAAATTAGTGATTACTGTGCCAAAGTTCTTTTGTGCAAATGAACGATGCAGTCATAAAACCTTTGCATATTTAATTCCGTTTGCGGCATCAAATTCACTAAGGACAAAACGTCTGGACGATTATATCTACCGGGCAGGAATGAAAAACAGTTCCCTTGAGGCGGAAAAGCAGATTTCCGACAGCCATGTGTCTGTGTCTAACAATACGATTCTGAGAATCATTAAAAAAAAGCGGAACCAGTCATCGACTATGAAGTAAAAAATATATCCATTGATGATTTTTCACATTGCAGGCGAAAAATTTATTTTTCTATTCTAATTGATAATGATACTGGAAAACGGCTGGAAGTAGTTCCTTCCCGGCAACAGCCTGAAGTAATAAAAATGCTCCGAAAGTTTAAACATGTGGAGACTGTTACAAGAGACTTCTCAAAGTCTTATAAGGCTGCCATAAGTGAGGCTCTGCCAAATGCCAGGCAGATCGTGGACAGATTTCATATACTGAAAAACCTGACAGAAGATATGGCGGGTTACCTGAAGCGCAAAATCAAGGACAACATAAAGGTTCCTGATCTCTCAACTGTACCAATAACGGAAAAAGAGGTATTCAATACACGCGAACGCAGAAAAATAGAAACCGGTCTAAAAAAGTGGGAAACAGCCAGAGAGGCACAGAAGCTAAGGGAATCCGGTAAAAATAATACAGAAATAGCAGGGATGCTTCAGATCAGCCGTCCTACAGTCATAAAATATCTGAGTATGACAGAGCCTCCCATTGCATCCAGGCCTTGTAAGCTTGATCCTTATGTTCCAAGGATCAAAGAGCTGCTTTTGGATGGATACCGTTATATGGAAATATTCAATCAAATCAAAAAGGAAGGATATACCGGCGGAATTTCCCTGTATAACAGTAAAATGAAAGGGATCCGTTGGGAAGTGAGCCAAAAGATTCGTTATTTAAAAAGAAACGATATTAAAAAGTTATTATATACACCGCTTGAAGGCATTCAGGACAGCCAGAAACGTAAAGATATTGAGCAGTATCTGAGCATTCAGCCCGAGTTAAAACAGATGCTGGAACTTGTATCTGACTTTAAAACCCTTTTGAGAGGTAGCGATGAGAGTAAGCTGGATAAGTGGATAAAAAAGGCAGAAGACATGCATGTCACAGAGCTTGACAGCTTCCTGAAACTGATTCGATCCGATAAGGAAGCTGTCAAAAATGCAATCAGATATCAATATAGTAACGGGCCCACAGAAGGGCACAATAATAAGATAAAAGTAATAAAGAGACAGATGTATGGAAGATGCAAATTTGATTTGCTTGAGGCTGTAAAAAATTTTGTGTCTATGGGTAAAAATCTTTTTTGATAAGAATT
>CAMUGE010000070.1 GCA_947088345.1 uncultured Roseburia sp. | reverse complement strand
CTTGTTTATATTACCACCTAAATTCTGGTATGTCAACACTTTTTTTCATTTTTTTGCATTTTTTTTAAAATGACATGTTGCTGTTCACAGTAACGTTCACAAATTCATTTCAAATTCGCTTCGCAAATGGGCTTTGCTCACTCTTCCATCACTTTCTTACGGTCTGTGCGGCGGTTGCCCAGACCTGTGTGAACAGCAGCAATTACCTCCATCGCATCCTTAATTGTCGCAACTCCAATCAATTTTATTCCCGAAACAGTATCGTCTATTGAGGCTTTTGAAACCGCCGGCAAAATACAAATCCTAAAGCCTAGTTTTTTTGCCTCACTGACACGCTGTTTTGCCATGCTCACGGCGCGCACTTCCCCACTTAAGCCCACTTCTCCGAAACAGATTGTTTTTTCGTCAATCGGTCTGTCTTTATAACTGGATATTATGGAAAGAACAATACCAAGATCAATGGCCGGTTCATTCATACGAATCCCCCCGGCGATATTGACATAAGCATCACAATTGCCAAGCTGTAACCCAAGACGTTTTTCAATGACTGCCATAAGCAAATTAACTCTGTTAAAATCAGTTCCTGCCGCTGTTCTCCTCGGATTTCCAAAATTACTGTGACAGACAAGCGCCTGCACTTCAAGGAGAATCGGCCTTGTTCCTTCCATAGAACACGCAACAACCGACCCTGATGCGCCTTTTGGTTTTCCGTTGAGCATATATTCCGAAGGATTTGCCACTTCTGTCAATCCCTCCTGACGCATCTCAAAGACGCCAATTTCGTTTGTCGAACCGAAACGATTCTTCACTCCGCGCAAAATACGATAAGAGGCATAACGATCCCCCTCAAAATATAATACGGTGTCTACCATATGTTCTAATACGCGCGGTCCGGCAACAACTCCCTCCTTTGTCACATGTCCGACAATAAAGATACTGATTCCCATCCCTTTTGCAATCTGCATAAATACGGCAGTCGATTCCCGCACCTGCGAGACGCTGCCGGGCGCGGAAGATACCTGTTCATGATACATGGTCTGTATAGAATCAATCACTACGATTTCCGGCTTTTTCTTTGCAATCACACTCTGTATTGTCTCAAGATTCGTTTCACAGAGTAAATTCAGAGTATCTTCAAATGTCCCTATGCGCTCCGCCCGTAACTTAATCTGCTGCAGCGACTCCTCGCCTGAAATATACAGAACACGAATCTTTTGCTGTGAAAGAAATCTGCATACCTGCAACAGCAGCGTCGACTTTCCGATTCCAGGGTCTCCGCCGACAAGCACCAGCGAACCCTTGACAATCCCGCCTCCAAGTACCCGGTCGAGTTCGGCAATTTGTGTGGAAATCCGTTCATCCTCCGCCGTTTCGATTGCAGAGATCGGAAGAAGCTTTATCTCTTTTTGTTCTGAAACTCCCGATTTTTTTATCATTTTTTTATCTACAATTTCTTCCACAAAAGCATTCCATTCTTTGCATCCCGGACACTGCCCCATCCATTTTGAGGATTCATATCCACAGGACTGACAAAAATAGACGGTATTTTTTCCCTTTGCCATGTTGTCCTCCAAATTATCCGTAAGCCCGCTCTTTGCTGCTCTTTTAAATCAAACTGTTTTTACTTTATCACAAATCACAGGTATGTCAACCGGAAAGCACCTGCCCCCATTCTCCTTGACAATCAAAATAAACCGTGATAGATTCTATTGTAATCTTTCTATCAAAACTTTTGAATGGAGCAAAATTATGAACAGTAAAGTTAAAATTATCGGATACACAAATGACCCCGACCGAATCACTTCATCGGGCGCCCGCATTTCGACTACAGACGGCGATTCTTTATCCATTTTTGAACATGCCACAAACTCCGCCAAAAATCAACTGTTAATTAAAAAAGTTCTTGCATCCGGACACAAAACTGTAATTGAACATATCAGTTTCAATCTGGCTTTTGTTAATGTATCGGCCTATGTGGAACAATTTATGCTGGAATTTCGTCTCGCCTCTTTTACCGTAAAATCCAGACGTTATGTAGATTTCAGTAATATGGGTTTTCAAATTCCTTCCTTTATAAATGAAAACGGCGATCCTTTAAAAAATGCCGGAGAACTCCAGCAACTATATGATGCTCATATGACGTTTCTTTTTAAAGAATATGAAGCTTTTGTACAAATGGGTATCCCAAAAGAAGACGCCCGTTTTCTGCTGCCCTATTGCTACCGAAGCAACTTTTATTGTACTGTCAATGCAAGAGAATTGTGCAATATTCTCTACGCGATGATCTATGGAAGAGGCAGGAAACATACGGAATTGAACACATTGGGCAGAGATTTATTACATCAGGCTGCCGACCTTTGTCCGTTTATTTTTAATGATTTAACTGCAATCGAGAACGGCGACGATCATACATTGGAAAAGCTTGATTCTCGGCTCCATCTTACTGACATTGCTGATTCTTCTGCCAAACAGCATTCGGACGATTCGGTGGAATTACTGAATTATACCGATAATCCTGCATATGTTGTGGCAAGAGCCGCTTTAATTGGATACACAAACTTCCCAACTGCAAAAATAGACGCTCTTTTGAAAAATAAAGCGAATCTGAGCCAAACAATTGAACTGGTTTTAGCAAGCCGCCGTCCCAGAGAATTAGAACAGATTTCTTTTACATTTCGTATCAACGGAATCACATTGGCAGCTATTACACACTTTACCAGACACAGAATGCAGTCAATTATCATTCCCCCGTTTGCGGATGTCTGCAAATGCGAACGCTATATGATTCCAAATACAGTTAAGTCAAACCACGCTCTTTTGCAGAGATATCAAAACGCCTATTCTAAGACAAAGCAGCTCCACGACATCCTGCATAGTAGCGGCCTCAATAAATATGAAATATCCTATCTCTATTTAAGCGGAAATGTGCTGGATATTACAACTACCATGAACGGACGGGAACTGCGTACTTTTCTAAGCCTGCGCACCTGCAATCGGACGCAATGGGAAACGCGTGCAATTGCAGTAAAAATGCTCAACAAATTAAGAAATGTTTCACCGCTGCTTTTTAATCATTTTGGTCCAAGCTGCTATACGTCGGGCAAATGTCCGGAAAACAAAATGACCTGTGGAAAATACAATGATGTACAGAGAATATTTCAGGCTGCATCTGTGATCCTTTGTGAAGAGCCGATGTGATTAGCGATCCCTCTGACCATCCGTTAAGTGAATACAGAATGCTTCATTATAGTCTTTCTTATCTACAAATCGGCATTATTGCTGATGCGGATTGTCACATCATTCATGGACGCTTTATTTCTCCTCAATTTCCCTCAATTGTATATTCGTTTCCGAGACTGCTTATTCATCTTTTTCCTGTTTCTGAATTTTTATTATAATTGTAATTTATTTTATGTTATTTACGTTGTAATTGCAATAAAAACTTAATTTCCTTTGCCGAAAAAAACTGGCATAGGTTATGTAAAATGGACATTTCTATGGAAATTTTTAGTTGATATTTAGGAAAAATGTGGTATTATAGTTGTGTGCGCTTTGATGCACATTTATAATTTTATAGGAGGATAAATATAAAATGGCTAAAAAATGGGTCTATTTGTTCACAGAGGGAAATGCCGATATGCGTGAACTTCTCGGCGGTAAGGGCGCTAACCTTGCTGAGATGACAAATATTGGTCTGCCTGTTCCGCAGGGATTTACTATCACAACGGAAGCATGTACGCAGTACTATGAAGACGGCCGTGAAATCAACGATGAAATTCAGGGACAGATTAACGATTATATTGTTAAAATGGAAGGTATCACAGGGAAAAAATTTGGTGATAAGGAGAATCCGCTCCTTGTTTCCGTTCGTTCCGGTGCAAGAGCATCCATGCCGGGTATGATGGATACCATTTTGAACCTTGGTTTAAATGAAGATGTTGTCGGCGTCATTGCTGAAAAATCGGGCAATGCGCGTTGGGCATGGGACTGCTACAGACGTTTCATCCAGATGTATTCGGATGTCGTAATGGAAGTCGGAAAGAAATATTTTGAAGAATTAATTGATAAAATGAAAGCTGACAGAGGCGTAAAGCAGGACGTCGAGCTTACTGCGGACGATTTAAAAGAACTGGCAAACCAGTTTAAAGCAGAGTATAAGCAGAAAATCGGCAGTGATTTCCCGAATGATCCAAAAGAACAGTTAATGGGAGCAATCAAAGCTGTATTCCGTTCCTGGGACAACCCACGCGCCAATGTTTACCGCCGTGACAACGATATCCCGTATTCCTGGGGTACGGCCGTAAATGTTCAGAGTATGGCATTTGGAAATATGGGCGACGACTGCGGTACCGGCGTTGCCTTTACAAGAGATCCGGCGACAGGCGCGAAAGGACTGTTCGGCGAGTTCCTCACCAATGCGCAGGGCGAGGATGTGGTTGCCGGCGTCCGCACGCCAATGAAAATTACCGAAATGGCGGACAAGTTCCCGGAGGCTTTCGAACAGTTCAAAGAAGTTTGCAATACACTGGAAAACCATTACAGAGATATGCAGGATATGGAGTTTACAGTAGAACACGGCAAGCTCTATATGCTTCAGACACGTAACGGCAAGAGAACTGCACAGGCAGCGCTTAAAATTGCATGTGATCTGGTAGACGAAGGTATGCGCACCGAGGAAGAGGCTGTGGCCATGATTGATCCGCGCAACCTTGATACACTGCTTCACCCGCAGTTTGATTCAGCGGCATTAAAAGCTGCCACACCGGCCGGAAAAGGCCTTGGCGCTTCTCCGGGAGCTGCATGCGGTAAAATCGTATTTTCTGCGGAAGATGCGGAAAGCTGGGCTGCAAGGGGCGAAAAAGTTGTACTTGTGCGTCTTGAGACATCACCGGAAGATATTACCGGTATGAAAGCTTCTCAGGGTATCCTGACAGTTCGAGGCGGTATGACATCACATGCAGCCGTTGTTGCGCGCGGCATGGGTACCTGCTGCGTTTCCGGCTGCGGCGATATCGCAATGGACGAGGCGAACAAGAAATTTACTCTCGCCGGCAAAGAATACCATGAGGGAGATTATATCTCCATTGACGGTACAACCGGTAATATTTACGACGGACAGATCGCAACCGTCGACGCTACAATCGCAGGCGAATTTGGTCGCGTTATGGCCTGGGCAGACAAATACAGGACGCTGAAAGTTCGTACAAATGCAGATACTCCGGCAGATGCAAAAAAAGCGCGTGAACTTGGCGCAGAGGGAATCGGCCTTTGCCGTACCGAGCATATGTTCTTCGAGGAAGACAGAATCGCTGCATTCCGTGAAATGATCTGTGCTGATACTGTGGAAGAAAGAGAAGCTGCATTAGATAAGATCTTACCGTATCAGCAGGGTGATTTTGAGAAATTATACGAGGCACTGGAAGGGAATCCTGTTACAATCCGTTTCCTCGATCCGCCTCTTCATGAGTTTGTTCCGACTGAGGAAGAAGATATTAAAAAACTGGCAGATGCACAGGGCAAATCTGTGGAGGACATCAAGACTCTGATCGATTCCCTGCACGAATTTAACCCAATGATGGGACACAGAGGATGCCGTCTTACAGTGACATATCCGGAAATCGCGAAAATGCAGACAAAAGCTGTAATTCGCGCTGCCATCAATGTCCAGAAAGCACATTCCGACTGGACAGTAAAACCGGAAATTATGATTCCGTTGATCTGTGAGATCAAAGAGCTGAAATTTGTAAAGAAAGTTGTTGTTGATACTGCAGATGCAGAAATCGCTGCTGCAGGCATCTCTCTGGAATACGAAGTAGGTACGATGATTGAAATTCCAAGAGCGGCTCTTACTGCGGATGAGATTGCTTCTGAAGCTGATTTCTTCTGCTTTGGTACAAACGATCTGACACAGATGACATTCGGTTTCTCCCGTGATGATGCAGGCAAGTTCTTAAATGCATATTATGATACAAAGATTTTTGAGAATGATCCATTTGCAAAACTGGATCAGACAGGTGTTGGCAAGCTGATGGAGACAGCTATCAAACTTGGCAAACCGGTAAATCCGAAGCTGCACATTGGTATCTGCGGCGAGCACGGCGGAGATCCGTCTTCAGTTGAATTTTGCCATAAGATTGGATTGGACTATGTATCCTGCTCACCGTTCAGGGTTCCGATCGCAAGACTTGCGGCAGCACAGGCGGCTATATCACAAAAATAAGTGAAAACCATTTTGAACTTTTACCATAAGTTTTGGGGAAGCACAGGCTTTCCGCAGAGCGAGCGGCGGCTATTCATGAAAATCAATGGAAAGATTTGACCTTTGATGTTTATATGTAAATTTAAAAATAAGCGTATCACATTAGAAATAGTGGTACGCTTATTTTTTTAACCTATACATATATACTGCAGTAAAAATGATATAGCTGAGGAATAAAATTATCCGATAGAAATTTGTATTGCTGAATATGATATCTGATGTTTTTCGTAATAGGAAAAGCAGGTGGAAGTATGTCTCTTATAGACAATCAAGTCGTAATTGTCGGGTTCTTTACACTTTCTATCTGTAAAAACTTACTTAGGTGTATGTCTTATTTTTCTTTCACTGCAATCCAGATCTCACAGGTATACTCCGGATCATTGACCTGTTCAGACGGATATACTTCCAGCTCAACGCCCTGCCCGTATACATATCTGCTGCTCTGCGGAAAGAACTCGGATACAATTTTCCGATAAGTCTCCTCAAATGCTTCCGGCATTTTCCCTTTGGAAGTAAAAACAGCATAAGTATGCGCAGGAATCTCTACAATCTCCAACTCCTCCAAATCAACTGGCCTGCCGTCATACTCTACGCCAATGCCATAGGGAAAATTTGAGGATGCCATCTCACCCGAAAAACAGATCCCAAGCAAACCTTTTAATTTCGGTTCTTTGGGAAAACAGTCAATTAATTTCCGTATGCTGCCATTTGCTTTGCATTCCTCCCAAAATGCGCTGATGTCTGCCGCCGCTGTCTCATTTTCAAATTTTTTGACAGTCTTTCGTCTGCAGAGAACCGGAAAGGCCTCCAACTTTTCAATTCTGTAGTCCATCGTACTACCTCCTGTTAAAATTAGTTTAACAGACATCTCGGAAAAGGATTTCACATTTTTGCCTCGCCTTGCTTCCGTAGGCGTTACTCCATGAAAACGAACAAATGCACGGGTAAAACTTTCCGGCGTATCATAACCATATTTCAGCGCAATGTCTATGACTTTTTCTTCTGTATCAATCAGATCTTCCGCCGCCAGGGACAAACGCCGCATTCGGATATAATCCCCCACTGAAACACCGCACAGAATACCGAAAATCCGCTGAAAATGAAAGACCGATGAGCAGGCCTCCCTTGCCACCTCCTCATAATCTATCTTCTCTGTTAAATGGTTTTCCATATAATCAATCGCTCTTTGAATACCCGCTACCCATTCCACATCTGTTTCCTCCTGTCTGTTCTCTTGTATTCTATCAGACGACAGTCTCTGTTTCCTGATATTTCGTGCTTTTCCGTGTCAGTCAATGAAATTTTTCATAAGTCCCACAGGCTTATCCGTTGAGGCGGATATTTACCTCAAACGCGCAGGGATACTTAAAAATACTGATATTTTCATGTGTCATCTGATGTTTTTCGCTTTTTTGACGAAACAACTGTATCAATGTATGATGCCTGGGACTTATCATCCAGAACAACCATAGTACAAATTCATCCCATTTTCGCTGATAAGACTCCTTTTGTCTTTACATAGTGTATGCTCTCCTCCAATTATTTTCATAGATAGAAATATTTACAAAAAAATTGAAAAAATGGGTTGACAAATTGTGTTTCTAATAGTATTATATCAAATGTGTCAAGCAGAGAGTTCTGTAAGATTGAAAATGCGCGAGTGGCTCAGTTGGTGGAGCACGACCTTGCCAAGGTCGGGGTCGCGGGTTCGAGTCCCGTCTCGCGCTCTTCAAAAGAGTATTATTTATTCATATGCGCGAGTGGCTCAGTTGGTGGAGCACGACCTTGCCAAGGTCGGGGTCGCGGGTTCGAGTCCCGTCTCGCGCTTTTCTTATATCAAAAAAGACATCTGACGGATGTCTTTTTTGATATAAACGAGTCCTGACAGACTCGATCGTTCGAGTTCTCCGCTCCGGTCCGCGCAATACCGATGTCCACCGGACATCGTGCGCCGTCTCCCGCTCTTCTTATATCAAAAAGGACATCTGCTGGATGTCCTTTTTGATATAAACGAGTTCGACTAGTACAAGCGTATATGATTTATTCTATATGGCAGACAGTCTATGAGGCTGCCTGCCATATTTATAAATTACCCATGGGTTAAACCAGATAGGGATAAAAATTATAAATACATACAGGAATGCGATAACATTTTAATTGCTTCACCACTCTATTTTTCGGAGTTGACTGGAAAATTATTAGATGTTTGAAGCAGACTTCAAACATATTTTTGCGCTAGATTTTTCAGGAATGAAGAACCTATTACAAAATCCAAGAAAGGAGCAGTTATATTAGTTGGAGGTGGTGACGGTCATATAGACAAAGCATACAGTACAGCATGTACGCTTTTACATCATATGAACTGCAGTAACATTCATGAAGTTGTATATAGCCATAACACTAATACAAGACCTGCAATAAATGACAAAAACACACTTATGGGATTAAATAGTATATATGATTTTTTTATGAATAACGAATAAGCCAAGTTGTTTTTTACAGAGTGGATACAATCAAGAAGGATAAACTTATGAAAGTAGAAGATTATAAAGTGCGTATTTTATTTGAAATGGACAAAAAAGATTATGTTCCTAACGGAAGCGTTTTTAGCAGACCTTCTGCAAGAGCTATCATCATTAAAGATGGAAAAATAGCAATGGTATATAGTAAGAAATATAATTATTATAAATTTCCGGGTGGAGGCATAGAAGCTGATGAATGTATGGAAGATGCATTGATAAGAGAAGTATTAGAGGAAACGGGGTTATGTGTTATCAGGGATTCCATTCAGGAATATGGGCAGGTTCATCGTATTCAGAAAGGTACAAAAGAGGATATTTTTATACAGGATAATTATTATTTCCTGTGTAGCGTGAAAAAGGATATAGAACAACAAAATTTGGACAAGTATGAAGCGGACGAAGGCTTTACGCTTGAATTCCTGAAGCCGCAACTTGCGATAGATGTAAACAGGAAAACGATACTGGATGATTTCACTCAGGTAATGTTGGAACGAGAGGCGCTTGTATTGGAATTACTGATACAAGAAGGATATTTTGAATGTGGAGGTAAATTACATGAAAATACCCAAAATGATATTGTTTGATTATGGTCAGACACTGATTGCAGAACAGAAATTTGACGGCGTAAAGGGAACAGAGGCTGTCTTACAGTATGCTACGAGAAATAAGTATCATTTGTCGGCAGAGCAGGTGCAAGCTAAAGCAAATGAAATCAATCGGGAATTCGGGAGAT
>CAMUGE010000069.1 GCA_947088345.1 uncultured Roseburia sp. | reverse complement strand
GGGAAAAGGCTTGTACAAAGTACTGGCAGGCTTCCCAATTATTGATATTGAGAATAGCAGCAGTATACTTTATCAAATCGCCCCCCGGCGGCAGCAGAAAAATCATAATATTGAGTGCTTTCTTCTGCTCCAAAATCCTATTTTCCTCTGAATTTGTCATAGCATTGTCACAAATCCACATTTTTAACCGCTGAAAGCATCTTATTTACTGCATTTCTACAAAAACCATATCAAGTGTTTTTTCTTTACAAGCCGCTACCTCTTTTTCGTTACAATCACGCCGTCCATGTCCCAGAGATCTTCCCATCCCTCTGCTCCTTCCCATAAAAACACCTGGCCTTTGACCAGACGGCAGTTTTTGTCTTCCATTCGAATTGCTTCCATCTCCTCTGCTGTCAGCGGATCTTCCGTGGTACATTTCAAATTGGATATATACTGGGCTTCCTTTACGGAGAATGGAATCGGAATCTGTCCTCTCTGCACGGCCCATTTCAGGCAAATCACAGCCGGATGCACCTGGTGCGCACGAGCCGCTGCAGCTACTGCGGGAAGCTGCATATCTGACACATCCTCTGCCGTTCTGTCTCTTTCCGGTCTGGATGGAGAACCGACGGGGCAATATCCGATCGGCTGTATCTTATGCCTCTGCGCATAGTCAAACAATTCCGGCTGCTGAAAGGACGGATGCAGCTCCATCTCCAATGCAGCCGGCTGAATTTTGCAAAGAGACAGAACTGCTTCCAGCTTTGGAATGGTCATATTGCTCATGCCAATATATCTTACAAGCCCGTTCTCCACCAGTTTTTCACACTGCCTCCAGACTCCCATAAACTCTTCCACCGAAAACGGCATCGAATCAGGATTTCTGGAATCTCCGCTGCATCCCGGCGCATGATAATTGGGAAACGGCCAGTGGACAAAATATAAATCTATGTAGTCGAGTCCCAGATCCATCAGGCTTTTTTTGCATGACTCCAACACCTGCCCGTCTCCATGCATATCATTCCATACCTTGGAGGTAATAAATAAATCGTTTCTCCCGACCGCTTTCTCAGAAAAAAGCTTTTTTAACACCTCGCCGATCCTGTCCTCATTCTGGTATACCGCGGCACAGTCGATCAGCCGGTAGCCGGATCTGATCGCTCCATAGACAGCTTCCGAAACCGTCTGCGCATCATATTTATCTGATCCAAAAGTTCCGATCCCCATACATGGAATTTTTTCTCCGCTGTATAATGTCCTTGTAGGAATCATTTTCTGATCAATTTCGTTATTCATCGCTGCCTCCGTCTTCGTCATGAAAGACGACTGCCACTTTGCCGCACTGACCGTCCGCCATCAGCCGGTACGCCTCATCTGCTTTTTCAAGAGGGAACTCATGCGTGATCAGCTCTTCCGGATGAATATTCCATCGTACCAGACGTTCCACCAGTTCTTCCATCTTCCAAAGCGAAGTTACCCATGACCCATAAATTGTTTTCTGTCCGTGTATGATATCCGGGCTTGGGTTAAATGTACAGGTTCCGCCTTCGCCGACAAAAGCGATCTTTCCCCATTCCCGGGCTGCGCGTATCGCCAGCTGCCTCCCCGCATCATTGGCAGATGTGTCAAAAGAACGTTCCACTCCTTTCCCGCCGGTAACGCCCAAAATCTGCTCCAACGTGTCTTCACCCGGCCGAAATACGTAATCCGCCAATTGCAGATTCTGTGCAAGTTCAATCCGGTAGTCATTCATCTCCACACCAATCAGCTTTTGCGCCCCAAGCTGTTTTGCCAGCATAAGGGCCGCAAGCCCTACCGGACCGAGACCAACCACTAAAACCGCATCGTTTCCACAGACTCCGATTTTTTCAATTGCCTCGTATACTGTTCCAAATCCGCAGGCTACCTGCGCGCCGTCTTTATAAGTAAGTTCATCCGGAAGAGCGATCAGATCCTTTTCATCCGCAAGAATATACGGCGCCATCCCACCGTTCCTCTGCCATCCATATGCCTGACGGAATTTACTTTTGCACGAAATGAAATATCCTCTCCTGCAGTCATTGCAGACACCGCATCCTGAGATATGGTATACGATCACACGGTCGCCCTTTTTGAATCTTTTTAATCCCTCTCCTTCTTCGACAATGATACCGCATGGCTCATGTCCTGCCACTGTGCCCGGAATATAGCCTTCCGGCCCTTTTCCGGTATGCTCTCTGTAAATACAGCGAATATCGCTGCCACAAATCGTAGTGGCTTTTGTCCGGATCAGAACCTGTCCATACCCGGGTGACGGCACTTCAAAATCTTTCAGCTCCACGGTACTGTTTCCCGGAAGGACAGCGCCCTTCATCCATTTTTGTTCAGACATAGCAATCCCCTCTTTCCGCACGCTTCTCGCGCGCTGATCAAATTATTAGAAGCAGAAAATCTTTTATATTTTCATTATAATCTAACCTGTAAAAATTTTAAGCATCCTATCTGCCGAGTTATACAAAAACATGTCGCATTTTTATAACTTCTATGATATGCTGTTTTTATAAGCATAGCAAACGACAAATATGTTTGTTTTTTCTTTTTTCGCGCTGATTTTTGCTGTGCCAATTCAAAGTATTCCACTGCAAAAATCGTGCGCGTCCCCGGAAAATTTTATGGTGAAAGACAAATTCGTTTTATTGCTCACTATAGAATCATCAACAGTCAGAAAGGGGCGCATCAGCCATGAAAACCCTATACACAGGTATGGATATTCACTTTTCCATAGATAATATTTCCGTTCATGCGCCAAATATCGTCTTTGAATGCTTTACCAGAACGATCCCGTCCCACAGCCATGGCAACGGATGCTATGAAATTCATTTCATCCCGCACGGATACGGAAGACTAACGGCAGCCGGCCAGCAATATGACATATCCCCCAACACGCTTTTTATTACAGGTCCTCATATCGAACACGCCCAGGCGCCGGAAGCAACAAATCCCATGCAGGAATACTGTATCTATCTGAAAATACGAGGAACTTTACAGAACCAAAAAAAATCTGCCCTGATCAATGCTTTTACCTCCGTACCTTTTTGGATTGGGCCGGATACCCAGGGAATCTTTCCTCTCATGAAGCAATTGTTTGACGAACTGGAACACCGGTATACGGGTTACCAAACTCAAATCGGACTTCTTCTTTCACAGTTGATTATTTATACCGTTCGCAATTATGAACAAAACAGAATTACCCATGTATCCTTTTCCCGGAATAACATGACGGATTCAAATTCTATTATTATAGAAGAATATTTTCTCTACCACTACCAATCGCTCTCGCTTGAACATCTCGCTCATAAACTTAACCTCAGTACCAGACAGACGCAGCGTCTTCTTATGGAGTTATATGGGAAAACATTCCAGCAGAAAAAAGCGGAAGCCAGAATGTCGGCAGCAGCCATGCTGCTTTCTGATAAAACCAGAAGCATCACATCTATTGCACAGGACCTTGGGTATTGCTCTATAGAACATTTTTCTTCCGCTTTCCGAAAATTTTATCGGGTAAGTCCCAGAGAATACAGAAAACATTTATAGAGTGTTCCATCAGGAAAAATAAGTAAATTTGCTTTCTTCAATTTTTCATTTTTGATAAGATATTTTTCATTTTTTGGTCACAGAATCAACACAATTAATGTCTATATTAATACATGTACTAGCTGATGAGTCTGGTCACACGCTGGACGGCTAATATAATTTTTCATAACTCATGTCGCCCGGCTTTCTTATGGAAAGTCAGGCGACACTCCCCAAAATTCGGCAGATTGCTGTATTTACAGCATTCAACCATATATTTTCATTAACACTTCCTCATTATGAAACGCCTGTATCCTCGACGGATACAGGCGCTTTGCATTTTTCCCATTTCTGCATTGTGAACTGCGTTCACACAAGCTGTCCTGCGCATGACAAGCCGTTTATACTTTGCGGGCGCAGACACAAATCTTAAATCCATCCCTCTATATATTGCGTTCTGACAGAAGCAATCTGAACTTTTTCAGTGTCCTCAAAAAGAAAGCTTTTGAGGAATAGCCGATCAGCATTGAAAAACACCGTCCAGCGTGTAAACGCTGGCGGTGTCGTACATATTTTAAGATTTCATATACATTTCCAATATTTAGATATAATTATTCAATCCAGTATGTCTCATCATCGTGATTCTGAATGTAACATTCAGGCGGCGTTTGTTTTAGCACTTGATAAACGTTAAAATAATCCGGATACGGACTGATAAGTCCCATGATTGAAAAACCAAACCAAAAACCATTCCAGGACTTCCAATCACCAGGGCTAAACCAAAATATTACAATAGGCACAATCCCTAATAACAAAGGAAGTAAAGACATTAGGATAAATCTCCATTTTTTCAATGGATAAGAGACCAAAGCAACGGCGGCAAAAGACTTTAGATGAAAACCTATAGAAACAGTTGCGTCTGCAGGATATACAATAGCGTGCAACCATTCGTGGGCAATCAATCCGATAAAACCTGCAATAAATCCAATAACAAAAAATACAGGGGATATGGTCATTTCACCAGCAAGAAAAGTTTTAAGAAAAACGGATAAGAAAATTACAATAAATGGAACAACCGCAAATGGTAACGCTTTCATCATCATTTCTCTCATCGTAGCAGGCAATACCATTTTCTTTGCTCTACCATCCATATTTCCTTTTTGATAATCTGCTATTTCACTATTGATTATCCCAACCCATTTTATGTGTGACATTAAAATCTTTCCTCCCGGTTAATCTGTATTCAGCTATTGTAACGAATTATAGCATAAAAATGCAAAGATTTCTACTATTTATCCAAAACGCGTGTTTTTTTCTTCATAAATATGCAGGATTTAAGATTAGAAAAAACCTTGTTCTATTGCTATTTTTAAGGCAGGTAGTACTACGCTTGTTAGTTGTAAACCAGTTCGCCATACACAATTTCTCCTGCCCTAAACTGTATCTCATTCATCCTACCAATCCAGAACATTGGATTTTAGTTGGTCAGTAATACCCTCTTTGTCAGACATTTACTCAACCAGTCGAAACATCATCTCTGTTGCCTGCTCGTCAATTCATTCTAATTTATATCCTTGTTACCTTTCCTGCTCTTTTTCCAGACAGCGTTTCACATAAATTCCCGTGTAAGACCCCGGTATTTTGGCAACCTCCTCCGGCGTCCCCTCAGCTATCACGGTTCCGCCGCCGTCTCCACCCTCAGGCCCCATATCAATTATATAATCTGCCGTCTTTATTACATCAAGATTGTGTTCGATAACAACAACCGTATTGCCGCCCTCGGAAAGGCGGCGCAGAATTTCAATTAGTTTATTCACATCGGCAAAATGAAGTCCTGTTGTCGGCTCATCTAAAATATAGATTGTTTTACCGGTACTTCGTTTGCTCAGTTCCGTGGCAAGCTTAATGCGCTGCGCCTCGCCGCCCGAAAGCTCTGTTGACGGCTGCCCAAGTTTGACATAAGAGAGTCCCACATCATAGAGTGTCTGTATCTTGCGATGAATCGTCGGAACATTTTCGAAAAACGGCAGCGCCTCCTCCACTGTCATATTCAGTACGTCATAAATCGTTTTTCCCTTGTATTTTACTTCCAGCGTTTCACGGTTATAACGCTTCCCCTCACACACTTCACATGGAACATAGACATCCGGAAGAAAGTGCATCTCAATTTTAATAATGCCGTCTCCGGAGCAGGCTTCGCATCGTCCTCCCTTGACATTAAAACTAAATCGTCCTTTCTTGTATCCCCGCGCTTTTGCATCCGGCGTCGCCGCAAACAAATCTCGTATCATATCAAATACGCCGGTATAGGTAGCCGGATTGGATCGCGGTGTACGCCCGATCGGAGACTGGTCGATATCAATCACTTTATCCAATTGTTCGATTCCAAGTATCGCATCGTGCAAACCGGGAATACATCTTGCACGGTTCAATTTACGAGCCAGCTGCTTGTAGAGTATTTCGTTTGTCAGGGAGCTTTTACCCGAACCGGAAACGCCGGTAATACAGGTCATGATACCAAGCGGTATTTTTACAGTAATATTTTTGAGATTATTTTCACGCGCCCCCTTTACCGTCAGAAATCCGGCGGGTTTTCTGCGCTCTTTGGGAACCTCTATGCGAATACGGCCGCTTAAATAGGCGCCTGTAACGGAATCGGGATTCTGCATAATCTCCTGTGCATTTCCCACTGCAACGACTTTACCTCCATGGGAGCCGGCTCCCGGACCGATATCCACAATAAAATCCGCCGCCATCATCGTATCCTCGTCGTGTTCTACCACAATCAGCGTATTGCCAAGATCCTTTAAATTTTTCAGTGCGCCGAGCAGTTTATCGTTGTCTCTCTGATGCAGCCCAATCGACGGCTCATCCAGAATATAGGCCACCCCGACAAGGCCGGAGCCAATTTGCGTCGCAAGTCGTATCCGCTGCGCCTCGCCTCCGGAAAGCGTTGCTGTCGCACGCGACAGGGAGAGATAATCTAACCCCACCTCATTTAAAAATCCCACACGCGCACGAATCTCCTTTAAAATCTGATCGCCAATCTTATGCTGTTGGCTGCTCAGTTCAATCTCGGTCAAAAATTGATTTAGATTTTTCACGGATGACGACGTCATCTCAAAAATATTTTTACCCGAAACTGTTACCGCAAGCGATTCCTGTTTCAAGCGTTGTCCCTTGCAGGTCTGACAAGGCGTGATGCGCATAAATTGCTCATATTCCTGTTTCATCACATCGGAACCTGTCTCACGATATTTGCGCTGAACACTTTTGACCAGTCCTTCAAATGCAACATCATACACGCCATAACCGCGCTGTCCCTGATAGTGCACTTTTACCGGACGCCCGTCCGTTCCATTTATAATGACATCCTTCACCTCTTTCGGATATTCCTCAAAAGGTGTATCCAATGAAAAATGATACTCCTGCGCAAGCGCCTGAAGAACTGCATTGGTAAAACTGGAAGCATCCTTGCAGGACTGCCAGCCCATCACCTGAATTGCCCCGTCCATTATGCTTAAACTCTGATCGGGAATCATAAGTTCCTCGTCAAACTCCATCTTATATCCAAGGCCAAAACAGGTCGGACATGCGCCAAACGGATTATTAAAGGAAAAACTGCGCGGCTCCATCTCGTCCACACTAATGCCGCAGTCAGGGCATGCAAAACTGTCGGAAAACCAGATTCGCTCCCCGTCGATCACATCCACAATCATCTGTCCGTCCGCCAGTTTCAGCACAGTTTCAATAGAATCGGCCAAGCGTTGCTCAATGCCCGGTTTTACCATCAGACGATCGACTACAATTTCAATATTGTGCTTTTTGTTCTTTTCCAGCTTAATCTCTTCCTCGCCCAGCTCATACATGTTTCCATCCGCAATCACACGCACAAACCCGCTTCTTTTTGTCTGTTCAAATAGCTTTACATGCTCCCCTTTTCGCCCCCGCACAACAGGCGCCAGCAGCTGAATCTTTGTGCGTTCCGGAAGAGACATGATCTGATCCGCCATCTGATCTACCGACTGCTTTTTGATCTCCCTGCCGCATTTCGGACAATGCGGTATCCCAATCCTCGCATACAAAAGACGAAAATAATCGTAAATTTCGGTAACGGTCCCCACTGTAGAACGCGGATTACGGTTTGTCGATTTCTGATCAATGGATATGGCCGGAGAAAGCCCTTCGATTTTATCTACATTCGGTTTCTCCATCTGCCCTAAAAACTGTCTGGCATAAGAAGACAGCGATTCCATATAACGTCGCTGGCCTTCCGCATAGATTGTATCAAATGCAAGCGACGATTTACCGGACCCTGACAGTCCGGTTAATACGACAAATTCATTTCTTGGAATATCTACGTCAATATTTTTCAGATTGTGTTCATTAGCTCCGCGAATCTTAATATATTTTCTTTCCATTTTTCAGCCCTCTCCACACCTATAGTGTGCGCAGTATATTTTTTAATTCCGTCATTCTGTCCCGATATTCGGCAGCCGCCTCAAAATTCAGGTCGGCGGCGGCGCGCTGCATTTTCTTTTTGATTTCGGCAATCAGTTTCTCCAGTTCCTCCTTATTCATGGACTCCGGATCTTTCTTAAAGTTCATCTCTTCCTGCGCCACTTTCTTTGACACGGAGATCAGCTCGCGCACAGATTTCTGAATGGTCTTTGGCGTAATTCCATGCTGCCGGTTGTACTCCTCCTGAATCTGGCGTCGACGCATCGTCTCGTCAATTGCAATCCGCATGGAGTCTGTTATGGTATCGGCATACATAATTACATGCCCTTCACTGTTTCGCGCTGCCCTGCCGACTGTCTGAATCAGTGAAGTGGATGAACGAAGAAACCCCTCTTTGTCCGCATCCAAAATAGCAACAAGCGTTATTTCCGGTATATCAAGCCCCTCTCGCAGCAGGTTGATTCCGACCAGTACGTCAAAAACATCAAGTCTCAGATCACGAATGATCTCGGCACGTTCTAACGTATCAATATCGGAATGGAGATATTTGACCCGAATTTCCAGCTCTTTCATATAATCTGTCAAGTCCTCGGCCATTTTTTTTGTCAGCGTCGTGATCAGCACTTTGTTGTGCTTTGCCGTCTCTTTGTTTACCTCGCCGATCAGATCGTCGATCTGCCCCTCTACCGGACGCACCGAAATTTCCGGGTCCAACAGTCCTGTCGGACGTATAATCTGTTCCGCGCGAAACAGCTCATGTTCGTCCTCATAGACATTCGGTGTGGCAGAAACAAACAGCATCTGGTCTATTTTACTTTCAAACTCGGAAAAATTCAACGGTCTGTTGTCTTTTGCAGACGGCAGACGAAATCCATAATCCACAAGTGTCGTCTTTCTCGACTGGTCGCCCGCATACATGCCCCGCACCTGCGGAATTGTGATATGAGACTCATCCACTATAATCAGATAGTCGTCTTTGAAATAATCCATCAGCGTATGCGGCGGCGCCCCCGCAGGCATCCCTGCAAGATGTCTGGAATAATTTTCTATCCCGCTGCAAAAGCCTGTCTCTTTTAACATTTCAATATCGAAATTTGTTCGTTCCGCGATCCGCTGGGCTTCCAGCAGCTTGTCCTCCCCTTTAAAATAGCGGACACGCTCCTCCAGCTCTTTTTCGATCTCCGCACACGCTTTTATAATTTTCTCCTGGGGAACCACATAGTGAGAAGCCGGAAATATTGCAAAATGCTCCAGCCTGCACTTGATTTCCCCGGTCAGAACGTCGATCTCTGTAATCCGGTCAATCTCGTCTCCAAAAAACTCAACTCGTATCGCTGTCTCTCCAAAGTTGGCCGGAAAAATCTCCAGCACATCCCCGTGCACCCGGAATGTTCCCCGATGGAAATCCATATCGTTGCGGGAATACTGAATATCCACAAGAGCCCGGATCACATCATCTCTGTCTTTTTCCATGCCCGGCCGAAGCGAAACCATCATGCCCAGGTAATCGTCCGGGCTGCCCAAACCATAAATACAGGATACGGAAGCTACAACGATAACATCCCTTCGCTCGACAAGAGCAGCTGTCGCGGACAGCCGCAGCTTGTCGATCTCCTCGTTAATTGCGGAATCTTTTGCAATATAGGTATCGGACTGGGGAACGTATGCCTCCGGCTGGTAGTAATCGTAGTAGGACACAAAATATTCTACTGCGTTACTCGGAAAATACTCTTTGAACTCGCCATAGAGCTGTGCCGCTAATGTCTTATTGTGCGCTATTACCAAAGTCGGCTTGTTAAGCTGTGCGATCACGTTGGCCATGGTAAAGGTCTTGCCGGAGCCCGTAACACCCAGTAAAGTCTGGAATTGATTGCCTTCCCGGAACCCACCCACCAGGGCTTCTATGGCCTGCGGCTGGTCGCCTGTGGGCTTGTATTCGCTGTGAAGTTCGAAGATTTTTTGTTCAT
>CAMUGE010000068.1 GCA_947088345.1 uncultured Roseburia sp. | reverse complement strand
TCCCCATTTATTATAGCAGATTTTTCAGGACTTGGCCAAAAGACTTATTGAAGGAAACAAGTTTATTGGTTGACCTTTTTCCTGTTTGATGCTAAAATCTAAATTGTATACAAAATACATGGAAAATACAAAATAAGATAGGAATGGGGAATACTGTGAGAGAGATTTCTGTAAAAGCACTTGCAAAAATAAACCTTGGGCTTGATGTGCTGCGAAGACGAGAGGATGGTTATCACGAGGTAAAAATGGTGATGCAGACGATTCATTTATTTGACCGTCTTGAAATAAAGCGTACCGCAAACAGAGGAATCCATATCGAGACGAACCTTTCGTTTCTTCCGACCAACGAGAATAATCTGGTATTTCAGGCAGCGCGGCTTTTAATAGAAGAATTTGGGATATCCGAGGGGATCTGTGTGGAGCTGCAAAAACATATCCCGGTAGCGGCGGGTATGGCAGGGGGAAGCACTGATGCAGCCGCCGTGCTCTACGGAATGAACCGTATGTTTGATCTCGGACTGACCAAAGAAGAGCTGATGCTGCGAGGGTTAAAGATCGGAGCGGATGTACCGTATTGTCTGATGCGCGGGACAGCGCTCGCGGAGGGCATCGGAGAGAAACTGACGGCGCTGCCGCCTATGGTGAAGTGTCCTGTATTAATTGCAAAGCCGCAGGTAAACGTTTCCACAAAATATGTCTATGAAAACCTGCAGTTAAACGATGCGTCAAAGCATCCTGACATTGATTCGTTAATTCATGAGATACGACAGAAAAATCTGAAAAAAATTGCGGCCGGCATTGGAAATATTTTGGAGACAGTGACGATAAAGGAATATCCTGTCATTGACCAGATCAAACGTAATATGATGGAAAACGGTGCGCTAAACGCGATGATGAGCGGAAGCGGCCCGACGGTATTTGGTTTGTTTGACTCGGAGGACGCCGCTGCGCGAGCCTATGAAGCCATGAAAGAATCAGGGCTTTCCCGACAGGTCTATCTGACCGGTATTTATAATAATGCAATTTAATGTACGTATGGTGTGAAATGGGGGATGAGAATGACAAATGAGCTGACATTAAATATGAACGCGTATCTTCCGCTTCGTGATGTTGTCTTCCATACGTTACGGGAAGCCATATTAAAAGGAGAATTAAAGCCGGGGGAGCGTCTGATGGAGCTGCAGCTTGCGTCGAAACTTGGCGTCAGCCGAACCCCGATTCGGGAGGCAATCCGTATGCTGGAGCAGGAAGGACTTGCCGTTACGGTACCGAGAAAAGGCGCGGAAGTTGCGCGTATGACCGAGAAAGATATGGAGGATGTGCTGTTGATCCGCGAGGCGCTGGATGAGCTCGCAGCGACTCTGGCCTGTGAGGAGATGACAAAAGAGGAACTGGAGGAATTGAAAAATACTTCCGTGGAGTTTGAAGAGTATACAAAAACAGGCGAGGTGAGATGTATTGCCGAAGCGGATGTACGGTTTCACGATATTATTTACAGGGCAACGCGCAATCCCAAGCTGATCAGTATTTTAAATAACTTAAGAGAGCAGCTCTATCGCTACCGTGTTGAATATCTGAAAGATGAAAAAAATTATCCGACTCTGATTCGTGAACACAATGAAATTATCATGGGGATTGCCGCAAAGGAGAAAGAAAAAGTGAAATCGGCGATGCATAATCATGTGAATAATCAGGCCGCGGCTGTCAAGGAAATGATCCGCGAACAGAGCGTATAAAATAAAATATACTGTGCATAATAATGGCAGATAAAAAGGATAAGCATGGCTTATCTTTTTTTTCGTCTTAAAACAGGCAGAGGTTACAAAAAATAATGGAAAAGAAGACACCGATTACAAAAAATCTGAACGAGAATATCTCGCATATGGAGGAACTGTTCCATACCTGTGACGATATTAAGAAGAAAGAAATGATGCTTGGGAAAGAACGGGATGTCGCCTGTTATCTGACCTTTATTGAAGTTGCAGTCGATATGGGTACGTCCGTCTTAAGCGAACTTTTAAAATATTTAAGCAGTCTGGAGAAAGAAACGCTCTATGCCGTGCTGTCCGAGAATGCGCTTGGCGTTTCGGACGCGACTTATTTCCAGACCATAGAGGAGGCAGGCGACGGGCTGTTAACCGGCGAAGTCATTCTGTTTGTAGACGGCTTTGACAAAGCCGTCAAGATACCGGACGACGGCTATCCGAATATGGGAGTTCAGGAGCCGTCTTCCGAAAAAGTGATTCGCGGTTCCAACGAGGGCTTTACCGAGTCCGTGAAACAGAATGCGGCGCTGATCAGGAAACGCATTCGCTCGCCGAAAGTCAAAGTAAAACAGCTAAAAGCAGGCGTCCGCTCGAATACCAATGTGTATCTTACGTATATGGAGGACCTTGTCTATCCCAATTTGCTGGAGGAGATTGAAAACCGGCTTTCTCAATTTGAGATAGACGGCGTGATGGACAGCGGTGTGCTTGAGCAGTTAGCGGAGGAAAAGTGGTATTCGCCGTTTCCGCAGTTTCAGACGACACAGCGTCCCGACAGGGCCGCCATGTCGGTACTGGAGGGACGGGTGATTCTGATGTCAGATAACTCGCCGGTCGCACTGATCCTGCCGACCGACTATAATTCGTTTATCCGGACAAGCGACGATTATTACAATCGCTGGGAGATCGCTTCTTTCGGACGGATGCTGCGCTACATTGCTTCGTTTTTTGCAATGACGCTGCCGGGACTTTACCTGGCCGTTACAAATTTTCATACGCAGATTCTGCCGACTACGCTGCTACTGGCGTTTGCAGATGCGAGAAAAGGAGTGCCGTTTCCCGCAGTGATCGAAGTATTGCTGATGGAAATATCGTTTGAATTGCTGCGCGAGGCGGGTGTGAGGCTGCCGGGAGCAATGGGAAATACAATTGGAATTGTTGGCGGGCTGATTATCGGACAGGCGGCAGTGGAGGCAAACCTGGTCAGTCCGATCGTTGTCATTGTGATCTCGTTTACAGCTCTCTGTTCTTTTGCAATTCCGAATGAAGAATTTGCGACGGCATTTCGTATTTTAAAATTTGCCATGATCGGTCTTTGCGCATGGCTTGGGTATTTTGGAATGCTGCTTGGCCTGCTTGCCGTGCTGATTCATCTGGCGCATCTGAAAAGCTTTGGTATTCCGTATCTGATGCCGTTTGTCGGTGCAGATTTAAATGATTATGAGGACGAGCGCGACTTCCTGTGGCGTCTGCCGATGCGCAAATTAAAAAAACGGCCGATTTACGCAAAGCGTCAGGAACGCACAAAGCTGATATGGAAAAACAAGAAAGAAAGGGAATCCTGATCTATGTTTTCGGAAAACGAAAAAATATCCGGGCGGCAGATTTTCCGCCTGCTTACATTTGATATTTTGGGACTTAGCACATTGGTTATTCCGCAGATTCTGGCAGAGTTTGCCGGAACGGACGGCATTTTTTGCATTGCCGCCGGCGTGCTGCTTGCTGTTTTATATTTGAAAGCGCTGGGAACGGTTGCAGTCGATATGCAGGGGAGCTATCTGTCCTATCTGGAACAGAAGCTGGGAAAATTTCTGGGTAAGGCGGTGATTCTCGGCTATATCGTCTATTTCATTCTGCTTGCCGCATTTACGGCGCATCTGTTTGCAACCGTTATTTTAAAGCATTTGCTGCGGGAGGAAACATTTCTTCTTGTTCTTTTTCTGATTCTGCTGTTGTCGGGTTATGGTTTATACAGCGGGATGGAGGGGCGCGCGAGGGTCTATGAAATTTTGTTCTGGCTGGTTTTGATCCCGTTTTTCCTGATGCTTTTTTCCGCTTTATGGGATGTGCGGGCCGATTACTGGACGCCTGTCTTTACCGGCAGCTGGCAGAAAGCTGCGGAGGGCAGTTATGCCGTATTCGTAAGTTTTTCAAAAATTTTTTTGCTGCTTTTTGCGGGAAAACATGTTGTGCACAAGCGTAACCTGATCAGGGCGGGTAAATATGCAGTTGTTTTTTGCGGCGTTATTCATGCGGTATTGTTTTTGATACTGATCGGAATTTTCGGAAACAGGGCGCTGGCCGCAATGGATTTTCCGGCTGTCACAATGATGAGTACCGTTCAGGTGACGGGCGGTTTTTTAAAACGCACGGACGCGCTGATGTCGGGCGTCTGGTTCTTTACGCTGTATGCGCTTTTAAGCAGCGCGATATATTACGGAAGCGTATCGCTGCTGCATCTGTTTGGCAAACCGGAATGGACAATAAAGACAAGAAAAATTGCGCTGCCTGTACTCATCTTAATTTTTGGCCTCGCTTATCTTTTTTACAGAGACGCATCGTACCAGCTGGCCTGTGAAAAATATATCTGGTATATCGGGACTCCGTTTATAGTGCTTATTCCGCTGGTTTTGGCGGCTGCGACGCTCTTTTCCAAAAAAGCAGGGTCGGGCGGCAGGGGAAAGAAAGTATCTATGTTGTTATGCCTTTGTCTTCTCGTTCTTCCCCTTTCCGGGTGCAATACGGCCGAGCTGGAAGATAAAAATTTCCCGATTGAAATCGCAGTAACGGATACCGAACATTTTGGAGCGGCTTTTTTAAATGAGGAGAGCGGGGGAAATAAGCTGGCCGACTACAGTCATCTCAAAATGATATTTCTGGAGCAGAAGTTTATGGAAGATGAAAAAGCGATGGAAGCTTTTCTGGAATTGATGGAATCAAAGCTGGATGTGCCGCGCAATACCTATGTAGTAGTAACGGAGGATGCAGAACGCATTATGGAGCTTGGGGAACAAATGGGAGAGGCCGCCGGCACTTACCTGGAGGAAAGCTTTGAGAATGTGACAGAGATCAATAAGAAATCGTACCCGACTCTCGGTATGCTCTATCAGGAAAAAGAAAACCGTATGGAAACACTTTTTATACCTTATATTACAGAACTGGATCACAAACCCGTTGTCGATCATTATTATGTCTGGAAAAGAGGAAAGGCGGCAGGCGAATTAAAAAACGAGACGGCCCTATTGTCGTTTTTTACTGAAAACGAGATGGACTCGTATGTGGTGGCTTTAGAGAAAGGCGAGCATGTCAGGCTGTTTGGAGCGCACAATGAGATATCATTTGCACAGAGTGAAGACGGGAGACGAAAGATTATCGTTGATGTATTCTGTAACGGCGAAGTGCTTTATAATGAGGATGTGCGGGAAGACGCAGCGTCTGATCTGGAAGCGGCTCTTACAGAATATATGAATGAGACGGCGGCAAAAGCGCTGCTTGAATATCGTGTGGATGTAACAGACAGTTTTAAGCGGCTGGGAGCGGAAAACAGAAAATGGTATTTCGAATATCAAAAGAAAGCAGATGCATTTGAAAAGGAAATGCATACGGAATACAGGGTTCATGTGACATGGGTAAATCTATAAAAAAGTTATTGACAACTAACTGTAATTAGTATATACTAACCACAGATGAAAAAACACGATAGCAGGATTTGTATAAAGCGATATCGCACGGCCCGGCGAAAATCGGGAGAAAGGTGGGAGTATGCCGTTGTCTATGGTGAAAACCGGAGAGTCTAATATCATTAAAAAAGTCGGAGGGCGCGGGGAAACAAAAAGATTTCTCGAAAATCTTGGATTTGTGACGGGCGGGTCTGTTATGGTCGTCTCGGCCGTCGGGGGCAATTTGATTGTTAAGATCAAAGATTCCCGCGTCGCCATCGGAACCGATATGGCCAATAAAATTCTGGTTTGACGGGAAATCCGGGCGGTTTCCACAAAGCTGCTTTTGCGAAAAGGCGAATGTGAACTGCATTCGCGAAGAAATTCTAAGTCTCACACGGAGAAATGCCTGAAATACAGCATTTCTCATCTGGATTGAGAGAAAGGGGATGGTCATTATTATGAAAACATTAAAAGATTCGGCAGTCGGCAGTACTGTCACGGTGAAAAAACTTTCCGGGGAAGGCCCGTTAAGACGCCGTATCATGGATATGGGAATCACAAAGGGCGTTGATATTTTTATCAGGAAAGTCGCGCCGTTCGGCGATCCGGTGGAGGTTACGGTGCGCGGCTATGAACTTTCACTGCGAAAAACAGATGCGGAAATGATTGAAGTAATATAGGGCATATCTCATATGCCTTTCATTTTTCAAGTTGGGTTAGGTTTAACTAATATGTGCAAGGAGTGAGGATTATGAAAATAGCATTGGCGGGAAATCCGAACAGCGGAAAGACAACATTGTTTAATGCGCTGACCGGTTCCAATCAGTTCGTAGGAAACTGGCCGGGGGTTACGGTGGAGAAGAAAGAAGGAAAATATAAGGGCAGCAGGGAAGTTGTGATCACAGACCTTCCCGGTATCTATTCGCTGTCCCCCTATACGCCGGAGGAGGTTGTAGCAAGAAATTATCTGATCGGCGAGCGTCCTGACGCCATCTTAAATATCGTGGACGGGACAAATCTGGAAAGAAATCTGTATCTGTCGACACAGCTGCTGGAACTGGGAATCCCGGTTGTCATTGCGATTAATATGACAGATATTGTCAAAAAGAACGGCGATATCCTGTATCCGGACAGATTGGGCAGGGCGCTTGGATGCGAGGTTGTGGAAATCTCCGCATTAAAGGGGATTGGAATACAGAAAGCGGCAGATTTGGCTATAGACGCTGCACAGGAAAACAGACTGCCGAAAGTTTCCCGTCCATTTTCCGAAGAGGCGGAGAAAGCTATAACAGATGTGGCGGCCCGTCTGACCTCTGTGGAGGAGACAAAACGGCGTTTCTTTGCCATAAAGCTTTTAGAGAAAGACGAAAAGATCGGTTCTCTGTTTCCGTATACGCCGGATGTGTCAGCAGAGATCAAAAAAATGGAGGAGTTTTTTGACGACGATACGGAGAGCATTATTACAAACGAGCGCTATGCTTACATTTCTTCTTTAATAAGGGATTGCTGCGTACATAATGTAAAAGAAACGCTGAAAGTATCCGATAAAATAGACAGAATTGTGACGAACCGTTTTTTAGCGCTGCCTGTTTTTGCGGCTGTTATGTTTGTTGTTTACTATATTTCTGTTACAACAATCGGCGACATTCTGACAGGATGGACAAATGATACGCTTTTTGGCGAATGGATTATACCGGGCGTCTCGGCCGGACTGCAGGCGATCGGTTGTGCAGACTGGCTGGGAGGGCTGATTGCAGACGGAATTGTGGGCGGCGTCGGCGCCGTACTTGGCTTCGTTCCGCAGATGCTCGTTTTGTTTCTTTTTCTTGCGTTTTTGGAATCGTGCGGCTATATGGCGCGCGTGGCGTTTATTATGGATCGAATTTTCCGCAGATTCGGACTTTCGGGAAAATCCTTTATTCCGATGCTGATCGGAAGCGGCTGCGGTGTGCCCGGTATTATGGCGTCGCGGACGATTGAGAGCGACCGCGACCGTAAGATGACGATTATGACAACCACCTTTGTTCCGTGCGGCGCGAAACTGCCGATTATCGCGCTGATTGCGGGCGCGTTCTTTGGAAATGCAGGATGGGTGGCGTGGAGCGCCTATTTTGTGGGCATACTTGCGATTATCTGTTCCGGTATTCTATTAAAGAAGACAAAAATGTTTGCCGGAAATCCAGCGCCTTTTGTAATGGAGCTGCCCGCTTACCATTTCCCTACAATCGGCAACGTCCTGCGCAGCATGTGGGAGCGCGGATGGTCATTTATCAAAAAAGCAGGAACGATTATTTTGCTGTCTGCCATTGTACTCTGGTTTTTGCAGGGGTTTGGATGGATTGACGGACAGTTTGCCATGCTTTCGGGCGAACAGCTCGATTTCAGTATTCTGGCAAAGATCGGCGGCGCGATCGCCTGGATTTTTACGCCCCTTGGCTGGACGCAGGGCGGAGCAGGCTGGCAGATGGCGGTTGCCGCAATCACCGGTCTGATTGCAAAAGAAAATGTTGTCACAACGTTTGGCATTCTGTTTGGATTTGCGGAAGTTGCGGAGGACGGTGCGGAAATCTGGGGCGCGCTTTCAGGCGCGATGACAGGCGCTGCAGCCTATTCGTTTCTGGTATTTAATCTCCTGTGCGCTCCGTGTTTTGCAGCGATGGGAGCGATCAAACGCGAGATGAACAACAGGAAATGGTTCTGGTTTGCGATCGGCTATCAGACCGGGCTCGCCTATGTTGTTTCACTTTGTATCTATCAGATCGGAACTTTCGTTTCAACAGGCGTATTTGGAGTTGGAACGATGGCGGCATGTCTGTTGATTTTGGGTTTTATCTACCTGCTCGTACGCCCCGGCAAAGAAAATGGGGCGGTAAAGGTTTCAGCGAAAGCGACGCTTTGATAGTTTGTATAAATGATTCATTTTTGCGGATAATATTTAATGATTTGCGGAGGCGACATATGGGTACATGGATTGTAGGCGGTATTTTAGCGTTAGCGGTGGTGTTTATTATCAGGTATCTGATAAAACAGAAAAAAAATGGCAGATCTTTACAGTGCGGCGGCGACTGCAGTAAATGCCGCGGATGCCATTGATATCAATGATGCGTTCCCTTAAAATTATAATGATCATAGAGAAGAGCCGCCCGTTTTGGGCGGCTCTTTGAGATGTATAAAGAAACCTTGTGCGGACATACTAATCCTGAATGCCGCTTCTGAAAAATATGGCCGCAATATGCGGCGGCGAATGGAGGATTTTTATGAACGAAAGGAAAGACGGGGTTCGTGAGTTTGGACTGCATGATAAAATCGGCTATATGTTCGGCGACTTTGGAAACGACTTTACGTTTATTTTTGCCAGCTCGTTTTTAATGGTATTTTACACAAAAGTGCTTGGCATCAGCGGCGGTATGGTCGGTACGCTTTTTCTGGTCGCGCGTTTTGTCGATGCATTTACCGACGTTACGATGGGACGTATCGTTGACTCGGCAAAATCCGCAAGGGACGGAAGATTCCGATGCTGGATACGCAGGATGTGCGCGCCCGTGGCGCTGAGCAGTTTTTTAATGTATCAGACAGCCATGGCGTCGGCGCCGATGTGGGTGAAAATTGTATATATGTATGTCACGTATCTTTTGTGGGGCAGCATATTTTATACATCCATTAATATCCCGTATGGATCAATGGCCTCCGCCATTACAGAGGATGCGGCCGGACGGACGGGACTTTCTACATTCCGTTCGATCGGCGCAAGTCTTGCCGGGCTTGTAATCGGCGTTGTTTCGCCGCTTTTTCTGTATGCGGAGGATGCGGCCGGCAACCAGGTTGTGCGAGGCGGAGGGGTTTTTACGATTGTCGCAGGTATTTTTTCAATATTGGCAATTTTGTGTTACCTGATCTGCTACCGGCTTACGACAGAGCGCGTACAGGTGGAGAAAAAGCAGCAGACCCAAAAAGCCGGGTTTACCGAGACATTTGGAGAAATTATAAAGAGCCGATCGCTTCTTGGTATTATAGGCGCCGCAATCTTTTTGCTGCTGAGTCAGCTTTTGATTCAGTCAATGAACAATTTCCTGTACCCGGAGTATTTTAAAAATGCAGCCGGTATTTCGGTGTATACGTTTGTATCGACATTTGTGATACTATTAATCGTCGCGCCGCTTAGCGTTCCGATTTCAAAAAAGGTCGGAAAAAAAGAAGCGGCTGTCGTCGGAATGTTATTGTCCGGAATTATCTATCTTTGCCTGTGGCTGTTTCGAGTGCAGAATATGTGGGTGTTTATGGGGCTCTCGGCAATCGCTTTTTTGGGCCTTGGTTTTTTTAATACTGTAATCTGGGCCAATATCACCGATATTATTGACGACGAGGAAATTGCAACCGGAAGGCGTGAAGACGGCACTGTGTACGCCGTATATTCTTTTGCAAGAAAAGTCGGACAGGCGCTTGCCGGCGGCCTGGGGGGCTGGGCGCTCGATATCATCGGTTATCAGTCTGAAGAGACTGTGCAGACGCCGGAAGTAATTTCAGGCATCTATACCACTTCGACACTGATTCCTGCAATCGGATTTTTGTTGGTCGCGTTTATTTTGTGGTTTGTATATCCATTAAATAAAAAGCGCGTTGAGAGAAATGTCGAGCTATTGCGGGAGCGCCGCAAAGAAAACGGATAGAGGGAAGGACGCCTGGATAACAGGCGTTCTTTTGCTGTGAAATATTTCACCGATTCTAAGTCAGTGGCATTCAGTGGCATTCTGTAACTTCAATTAGGCTTTTGGAAATTCCTCCAAAAGCCTGCTATACTTTAGCCA
>CAMUGE010000067.1 GCA_947088345.1 uncultured Roseburia sp. | reverse complement strand
GGTTTTATGCGACCTGCAAGGTATTTATCTAATATTCAACTGTCAAACTCCCGTGGATACACTTTTCCGAAAAGGGAGTAAATTTTAAATCAATATGAACTTTTTTGTTTCGTGTTGAAAAGATTTGAAAAATAGGATAAAATGTTACACGGAAACAAACAAAGAAGACGGCGAGAAGGAGTTTTATCAATGACAGTCGATCAGAGTAAAATCAGAAACTTTTGTATCATTGCACATATAGACCATGGAAAGTCCACACTGGCAGACCGGATCATAGAGAGCACGGGCACACTGACAAGCCGTGAAATGCAGGCGCAGGTTCTGGACAACATGGAGCTGGAGCGCGAGCGGGGGATCACAATAAAGTCACAGGCAGTTCGCATTATCTACCGGGCGTCGGACGGGGAAGAATATATTTTTAACCTGATTGATACGCCGGGTCATGTAGACTTTAATTACGAGGTGTCACGAAGCCTGGCGGCGTGCGACGGGGCGATCCTGGTCGTGGACGCTGCGCAGGGAGTCGAGGCGCAGACGCTTGCAAATGTATATCTGGCGCTTGACCATGACCTTGATGTAATGCCGGTAATCAATAAGATTGATCTGCCGAGCGCTCAGCCGGACGAAGTCATACAGGAAATTGAAGATGTGATCGGTCTTGAGGCGGCGGATGCGCCGCGTATCTCGGCAAAGACGGGCTTAAATATTGACCAGGTTCTGGAACAGATCGTAAAAAAAATACCGGCGCCGACAGGGAATGCTGACGCACCTCTGTCCGCGCTGATTTTTGACGCTCTTTATGACTCCTATAAAGGTGTGATTGTGTTTTGCCGCATCAAGGAGGGGACGGTAAAAGTAGGCGATACGATCCGCATGATGGCGACAGGGGCGCAGTCCGAGGTGACAGAAGTCGGGTATTTTGGAGCCGGACAGTTTGTACCGTGCGAGGAACTATCCGCCGGAATGGTCGGTTATCTCTGTGCAAGTATTAAAAACGTGCAGGATACGCGTGTGGGCGATACCGTGACAAATGCGAAGCGTCCCTGCAGCGAACCTCTTCCGGGTTATAAAAAAGTAAATCCGATGGTGTTCTGTGGAATGTATCCGGCCGACAGCGCGAAATATACGGATCTGCGCGATGCTCTGGAAAAATTACAGATCAACGATGCGTCGCTGCAGTTTGAACCGGAGACATCGCTTGCGCTGGGATTTGGATTTCGCTGCGGTTTCCTCGGCCTGCTGCATCTTGAGATCATTCAGGAGCGCCTGGAGCGCGAATTTAATCTTGATCTTGTGACGACTGCGCCTGGAGTAATCTATAAAGTGCATAAGACAAACGGTGATGTGATCGAACTGACGAACCCTTCGAATCTGCCGGAGCCATCGGAGATCGAATATATGGAAGAGCCGTTGGTTGCCGCCGAGATTATGGTGACAAGCGAATACGTAGGCGCGATTATGACCTTGTGTCAGGAACGGCGCGGCATCTATGTCAGCATGGAATATCTGGAGGAGACAAGGGCATTGATCAAATATGATCTGCCGCTCAACGAGATTATCTATGATTTTTTTGATGCGTTAAAATCGCGTTCCCGCGGGTATGCGTCATTTGACTATGAGCTAAAAGGCTATGTGCGCTCAGAGCTTGTAAAACTGGATATTCTGATTAACAGAGAACAGGTGGACGCACTGTCCTTTATCGTGTTTAAAGACAGCGCCTATGACCGCGGCAGAAGAATGTGCGAGAGGTTAAAGGACGAGATCCCAAGGCATTTGTTTGAAATTCCGATCCAGGCGGCGATCGGTGGAAAGATCATTGCCAGGGAGACAGTAAAAGCAATGCGCAAAGACGTACTTGCCAAATGTTACGGCGGCGATATCACGCGTAAGAGAAAATTGCTCGAAAAACAAAAAGAGGGGAAAAAGCGAATGCGCCAGGTCGGCAATGTAGAGATCCCGCAGGAAGCGTTTATGAGCGTTTTAAAATTGGATGATGATAACTGACAGGGCGTCTTTTACGTTGGGGAGGGCAGAATGAAGCAGATGGAATTATATATTCATATTCCGTTTTGTATGAGAAAATGCAGATATTGTGATTTCCTCTCATCTGTGGAAGATGAAACGACACAGAACCTTTATGTCAGGGCGTTGCTTGCCGAGATTGCGTTTTACGGCGGAATGTACCGGGATCGTGCAGTTACTACCGTCTATATCGGCGGAGGGACGCCGTCCTGGCTAAAAGAGAGCGCGATTGTTTCCATATTAAACGAGGTGTGGCGTGCGTTTACGATTTTACCGGATACAGAGGTGACAATTGAGTGCAATCCCGGGACGCTGACCGGCTACAAATTTTCTGTCTACCGCAAAATCGGGATCAACCGTATCAGCATTGGCCTGCAGTCGGCAGATGACGACGAGTTAATGCGGCTTGGCAGAGTTCATACATTTGCGCAGTTTTTAAAAACATATGAGCTGGCAAGGCAAAACGGGTTTTCGAATATTAATATTGACCTTATGAGCGGCCTGCCGGGGCAGAGTCTGTCTGATTATAAGGCGACGCTGCAGAAAGTGATACGGCTTAAACCGGAACATATTTCTGCCTATTCTCTGATGATCGAGGAGGGAACGCCGTTTTACGAACAATACAGATTTGATGTGGTTAGACAGGAGTCGGGTTTAAAGCCGCAGTTTCTGCCCTCGGAAGACGAGGTTTATCAGATGACGCAGCTGACTGTACAGTTGTTAGCGGCTGCGGGATATGGTCAGTATGAAATATCAAATTTTGCGCTGAAAGGATATGCATGCCGTCACAATATCGGGTACTGGCGCCGCAAAAACTATCTCGGCGTCGGTCTGGGAGCGTCTTCCCTGATTGACAATATCAGATACTCCAATCTGCGTGATCTGCACGAATATATAGAGCAGACAAAACATATCCGGGCGGGCCTCTGGGAGAATGAACGGAAAGAAGCGGACGGAACGGTACGTATTGAGGAATTGCCGGCGGTCAGCATACATGCATCGGCGGAGCGGATTGGACGCGGCGCGCAGATGGAGGAATTTATGTTTCTCGGGCTTCGCATGACGGACGGAATTTCACGTACTGAGTTTGAACAGTCTTTCGGGAAACCGATTGAGGCAGTCTATCAGGAACCGCTGCTTCGATTGGCAAAAGAGGGGCTTCTGGTAAAACATGCCGGGCGCATTTTTCTGACGGAGCGCGGACGTGAAGTGAGCAATTATGCGATGGCACAGTTTTTACTGTCTTAGTGTTTCAATGTACCAGTTGATTTTGTGAAGAATACCTAGAATGAGAGAGGATAAGAGTGAACAGAAAAAACAGGAAAAAAAAGTACGCCAGAAACCTGATCTGTATTTTATATTGTTCCCTTCAGCTTTTACTTGTATTAGCGCTGTTTAAAGGCGCCGGATGGCTGATTGATTTCTTTCAGAAGAAAGACGCGCAGCAAGTGCACAGCGCCGGCATTTTATTTGGGGACGATGCAGACGAGGAGGAAGAAGACAATTCGCTGTTTACAGTCTGCCTGGACGCCGGACATGGCGGGAAAGATAACGGTTCGGATGCAAACGGCCGCATCGAAAAAAATGATACGCTTAAAATTACAAAAGCGGTAGCGGAATATATGTCTTCTTTAAACATAAAAGTCATTCTGACCAGGGAAGAAGATATCTTTTTATCACCGGAAAAGAGAGCAGAGATAGCCAATTCCAATGAAGTTGATTATTTTGTATCGCTTCACCGCAATAAAGGGGAGGGCGCCGGGGTCGAAATCTGGGTCAGGAGCAATGCAACCGAAGAATCAAACGAACTGGCGGATACAATCCTGCAAAAACTTGACGGGGTCGGCATCCAGAGAAACCGTGGAGTCAAACACGGGACACAGGGCGGCAGTGAAAAGGATTATTATATTAATTCCCATGCCAACATGCCGACATGCCTGATTGAGCTTGGCTTTTTAAACGATAATACAGACAACAGAATGTTTGATGACAAGTTGGATGATTATGCAAAAGCAATCGGGGATGCCGTTCACTCAGTCTGGCAGAGCCAGCGGGAAAACAGTGCGGGCGGCAGCGATACGGCGGAGCCGGAAGAGATGGAATCGCTGACTGGGACAGAAAACAGCGGCGTGTTTAACGATTCGCCCGTATCGGATTCAGATGTTTCTGCGCCAAACACAGGCCACACGGAGAACTGGCCTGCGATTGAAAACGTATCTTCTCTTGACAGTACATCCCAGGACTGGGGTCAGGGCGTAAATGTGGACGATAAAAATCGTCCGACCGGCTCTCTGACCGCACAGTCTTCATTTGGAAAATACGAAGCATATTTTATTGTGGAGGATTCCGACAAAATATTTTTAACTTTTGACGAGGGATATGAGTACGGATGTACGGAATCTATTTTAAATACATTAAAAGAAAAAGGCGTAAAAGCCGTTTTCTTTGTCACCGAGCCATATGCAAAAGATCAGCCGGAGCTTGTAGCGCGAATGATCGAAGAGGGTCATACTGTTGGCAACCACAGTGTGACTCATCCGTCAAAAGGACTTCCGTCGCAGACGCTGGAACAGCAGCAGAACGAGGTAATGGGGAACCATCAGTATATCAAGGATAATTTTGGGTATGAGATGCACCTGTTTCGTTATCCGGCCGGCAAATTCAGCGAACAGTCTCTGGCAGCAGTACACAACTGCGGATACAAGAGTGTGTTCTGGAGTTTTGCATATCTTGACTATGATGTCAATAACCAGCCCGACAAACTGGAGAGTTTAAAAAAGATGACAGATAAGCTTCATCCGGGCGCGATCTATCTGCTGCATGCGGAGTCTACGACAAATACGGAAGTGCTCGGTGAATTTATCGACCGTGTGCGCGCGGAAGGATATGAATTTGCACAGTTTGATTAATATAAAAATTTGCAGCGAAATAGGATGGTTTTGATTGATGGGAAAGGCGTTTGAGCAGAAGTGGAACGGAAAATCATTGACCGGATGGAAAAAACGGGACAAATAACACAGGAAGAGTTGTCCGCTCTCCTTTTGTGCAATGACGATAAGAATATGGAGTATCTTGCGAAACGCGCAAGAGAAATGACCTGGCGGTACTATGGAAATAAAATCTATATACGCGGGCTGATAGAATTTACCAATTTTTGCCGTAACGACTGTTACTATTGTGGGATACGAAGAAGTAACGGCAATGCAGAGCGATACCGGCTTTCAGAGGAAGACATTCTATCCGCTGCCGGCCTTGGGTATCGGCTTGGATTCCGTACCTTTGTTCTGCAGGGAGGAGAAGATCCGTGGTTTACAGATGAAAAAATATGCGCGCTTGTCTCGGCGCTGAAATCAAACTATCCGGACTGTGCAGTGACGCTGTCAATCGGGGAGAAAAAACGTGACAGCTATCAGGCATATTTTGACGCCGGAGCCGACCGCTATCTGCTAAGGCATGAGACGGCGGATGAAGTCCATTATGGGAAGCTGCATCCGCCCGTTTTGTCGCTGTCAGACCGCAGACAGTGCCTGTATGACTTAAAAGACATCGGGTATCAGACCGGGTGCGGATTTATGGTGGGATCGCCCGGACAGACAATCAAAACGCTCTTTAAAGACCTTATGCTGATCAAAGAGCTGTCTCCCCATATGGTCGGGATCGGGCCGTTTATACCACACAGGGACACGCCTTTTAGCCAGGAGGCGCCCGGTACGATCGAGAGGACCCTTCGCCTGTTGAGCATCATACGGCTGATTCATCCAAGGGTATTGCTGCCCGCGACAACGGCGCTGGGCACGATACATCCGGATGGCCGCAGACAGGGGATTTTGGCCGGTGCGAATGTTGTTATGCCGAATTTGTCTCCGTGGCATGTGCGTGAGAAATATGCGCTGTATAACGGAAAAGTCAGTTCCGGCGGGGAGGCAGCCGAAGGTTTACAGGCTCTTTCGGAGGAGCTAAAGCATATTGGGTATCAGATTGCAGTGGAGATCGGACATTCCAAAGTATAAATTTTCCGCGGTCGGCGCTGGACCGCGGGCAGATAAATACTGGGATGCTATTTCGAAAAGAATGCAGCGCAGAAATGAGGGATCATATGTATCAGGCAACATCTATGAAAGCGGAGGAGTTTATCAGCGATGAGGAAATCAGGGAAACACTTGCTTATGCGGATGCAAACAAAGATAATCTTGCGTTGATTGACCGGATTCTTAAGAAAGCAGGGGAGCGCAGAGGCCTTTCACACAGGGAGGCGTCCGTTTTGCTTGCATGTGAAATACCGGAAAAGATCAATGAGATGTACGAGCTGGCAAAACAGATCAAGCAGGATTTTTACGGCAACAGGATTGTGCTGTTTGCGCCGCTGTATCTGTCCAATTACTGTGTCAACGGGTGCGTTTACTGTCCGTATCATCTGAAAAACAAACATATTGCGCGCAAAAAGCTGACGCAGGAGGATATTGTCAGAGAAGTTACCGCGCTACAGGATATGGGGCACAAAAGGCTTGCCATAGAAGCGGGAGAAGATCCTGTCAATAATCCGATCGAATATATCCTGGAATGCATCCGGACTATCTACAGCATAAAGCATAAAAACGGGGCGATACGACGCGTTAATGTCAATATTGCAGCTACTACAGTCGAAAATTATAGAAAATTAAAAGAAGCAGGCATTGGCACCTATATCCTGTTTCAGGAGACTTATCATAAAGAGAGTTATGAAAAACTGCATCCGACCGGACCAAAGCACGATTATGCATACCACACGGAAGCAATGGACCGCGCGATGGAGGGCGGTATTGACGATGTGGGGCTTGGCGTATTATTCGGACTGGAGTTATACCGCTATGAATTTGCCGGGCTGCTGATGCATGCGGAGCATCTGGAGGCTGTGCATGGCGTTGGACCTCACACCATCAGCGTACCGCGTATCAAACATGCGGACGATATCGACCCGTCTGCATTTGACAACAGTATTGACGACGACACGTTTGCAAAATTATGCGCATTGATTCGCATTTCCGTTCCGTATACCGGAATGATTATCTCAACGCGCGAGAGCCAGGCAGTGCGCGAAAAAGTTCTTCCGCTTGGAGTTTCCCAGATCAGCGGGGCCTCAAAGACAAGCGTCGGAGGCTATGCAGATCCGGAGCCGGAGGATGAGGCGACAAGCGCGCAGTTTGATGTCAGCGATCAGCGTACGCTTGACGAGGTTGTAAACTGGCTGATGAAGATGGGTTATATTCCCAGTTTTTGTACCGCGTGTTATCGGGAGGGCAGAACGGGAGACCGCTTTATGTCTCTCTGCAAAAATATGCAGATTTTGAACTGCTGTCATCCGAATGCGCTTATGACATTGAAAGAATATCTGGAAGATTATGCGGGCGAAGAGACAAAGGAGATCGGAATGGAACTGATAGAGCGTGAGCTTTCCAATATTCCGAACCCAAAAGTAAAACAGACCGCTGCCGACTATATCCATGATATAGCGGAGGGAAAACGTGATTTCAGGTTTTAAGTGATTAGTGTGAGAAGAACTTCTAATCACTCGCAGCAGAGGCGCTAACGAGAAACCGGTTCGCGCGCGAAGAAGTTCTAAGTCTCACACCAGAGAATCCCCAAGAACAGGGGATTCTCCGCGCAGATTTGAGTCGCGGCAGAGCCGCGACATGGAGGTTAGTGTGAAAGGTGCTTGTAAGGCTCATGCCAGAGGGCAAAACGCGAAACCGGTTCGCGCGCCAACAAGTACTAAGTTTCACGCTCTTGATATGAGATTCCGCAAAGCGGAATCATAGTGGTTAGTGTGAAAAATAAATTTTCACACGGCGATTTGTGTCTGCGCGCTGCTTGCCACAAAGTCGCTTATGCGCAAAAGCAGCGCAGAAATGGAGATTTATATGGCAGGTTCATTACAGGATACGCCCTCCGGTGCGAGGCTTCATATCGGCGTGTTTGGGGCGGTGAACAGCGGAAAATCTTCTTTTATCAATGCATTTACGGGGCAGCAGGTTTCCATTGTTGCAAGTGAGCCGGGTACAACGACAGATCCGGTGGGAAAGGCGATTGAGATTTCGCCGCTGGGCGCGTGCGTGTTTACCGATACGGCGGGATTTTATGATAACGGTGCGCTTGCCGGCGTGCGAATGGAAAAGACGCAGCTTGCGGCAGAAAAATCAGATATTGCAGTGATGGTTGTTTCCGCAGAGAGGGAGGCGGACGATCCGCTTGCGGAAGAAATTCGTCTTTCTCGTTTTTTTCGGAAAAAAAATACGCCGGTGCTCTGGGTGATTGGGAAAACAGATTTGCCTTGTGACGCTGCGGCGCTTGCCGCAAGGATTTTGGAGGAGACAGGCGAAGAACCTGTTTTGGTAAGCGCAATGACAGGAGAGGGAATGGACCTGGTAAAAGATGCGCTGGTTCGAAAGATGCCAGAGGATTTTGATGCACGCCAGATTACAGGATCACTTGTGTCAAAAGAGGATACGGTTCTGCTTGTAATGCCGCAGGATATTCAGGCCCCAAAGGGGAGGCTGATTTTGCCGCAGGTGCAGACAATACGGGAATTGCTTGACAAACAGTGTATTGTGATGTGTGTGACAACAGAGCAGCTTACAGCGGCCCTTGCCGCGTTAAAAGAGCCGCCAAAACTGATTGTAACCGATTCGCAGGCATTTCGTTTTGTCTATGAACATAAGCCGAAAGAGAGTATGCTGACCTCATTTTCCGTATTATTTGCGGCATACAAAGGCGATTTGGACTATTATATGAAAAGTGCAGGACAGATAGACCGTCTTGGACCGGGTTCTAGAGTTTTGATTGCGGAGTGTTGTACGCATGCGCCTCTTACAGAAGATATCGGCAGAGTGAAAATACCGCGCATGTTAAAAAAAAGGTATGGGGAATCGCTGTCAGTCACAGTTGTAAGCGGCACGGATTTTCCAAAAGATCTGTCAGACTATGATCTGGTAATTCAGTGCGGGGCCTGTATGTTTAACCGCAAATATGTACTTTCCCGCATTCAGGCGGCGAAGATGCAGCAGGCGCCAATGACGAACTATGGCGTTGCGATTGCATATCTGACGGGGATACTTTCCCAAATCAGTACGCCATTGGATAAATAATGCTGCAAATGGAATGGGAGGAACAAAAGTGATACAGGATATTGGAGAAAAACGCCTGATAAATGAATTTCGCGCAAAAACACCGTCGTCCGGAAGTATTATGATGATGTTTTTTGAGGAGGAAATTTTGCTGAAAAGCAAGACGCCGTTGGAGTTTCCGCTATTTATGGATCTGCGGGGCAAATACGCAAGGATGGGCCGTCCTTTTCCGGCGTGCGTCTTTCTCTTTTCCGTCGGAACAGACGATTATTTCCTTGTATCTGCGCCCAAAAGCAGCAAGGGGGACTGGGAACAGGAGGGGTACTCTTTTTCGCGTATGTTCGGGATACGCGCGCTTTTTCCCAAAGAGCGTGTTTTTGCAGCGTCTACGGCATGGCATCTTTACTGCTGGTACCGGGATCACCGATTCTGCGGCAGATGCGGCGGAGCGCTGGAACATGGTGGAAAGCAGCGCGTTCTGCACTGCCGGATCTGTGGCAATATGGTTTTTCCCAAAATTGCGCCTGCCGTGATTGTCGGCGTGACATGGGGCGATAAAATTCTGATGACAAAATATGCAGGGCGCGAATATAAAAAATATGCGCTGATCGCCGGATTTACGGAGATCGGCGAGACAGCGGAGCAGACGGTAGAGCGGGAAGTGTATGAAGAAGTCGGGCTTAAAGTAAAAAATATACGCTATTACAAAAGTCAGCCGTGGGGTTTTGACGAAAACCTGCTGCTGGGATATTTTTGCGATGCAGACGGACAAGAAGAAATTCATCTGGATTGCGAGGAACTCTCGGTGGCGGAGTGGGTTCCTTACGATAAGATCCCGGATGATGAGAGCGGACTTAGTTTAACGGCGGAGATGATGACCCATTTTCGCGATTCCAGAATGAGGCGATAAAACAGTTACGGTTAAAAGCGGTTCTAAGATAAGGATGGCGCAAGCTGTCCTTATGTTGTCTTTCTGGCGCTCTTGTTAATTGAGGGTATTTTTTGCTTTTTATTTCTATATGATTTATAAAAGTATTTCTTAAAATTCGCTTAAATATCTTTTCTTCAAGAAAAGATATGGTATGATGTATCAGAAAGTCCAGCTAATAAATGTCAATAGGAGAATGAAAAAACTTTGATCTTATTTG
>CAMUGE010000066.1 GCA_947088345.1 uncultured Roseburia sp. | reverse complement strand
TAAACTGAAAATAGACAACCGCCTCCAAAAAGAGGGCGATTGTCTACAGTCTGAAGAACCGGTTTAAAAACCGGTTCTTTTTTATATCTGTACAAAGCGATCCGCTTCTTTTTTTAATTCGCCTGCAATCAGACTGTTGTTTTCCATCTCCGAAGAAATTTTCGTAATTCCTTTGACCAGATTGTTTGTATTCGCAGCCGCCGTCGTAATCCCGTTTGCACTTTCCGACACCGACTCCGATATCCCGTTCATCGCATCGGTGATATCCCGGATCAAATGCTTTAATTCACCCGACATATTGGTAAACTGTTCCACAATATCATTGACATGTACCGCATCCTGATTATACTGTCTGCCGGATGCGACAAACGCATCGTAATCCGGCATAATATTATCATGAATATATTTTACAATGGCGTCGGAATTTGCAATCAGCTGATTCACGGCCGTAACAACCATATTATTGATTGTCTGGATATTGTTTGCCGCTTCCCTGCTGGAATCCGCCAGCTGCCGGATCTCGTCTGCGACCACCGCAAATCCTTTTCCCGCATCCCCGGCTCTGGCCGCCTCTATCGACGCATTTAATGCAAGCAGGTTCGTCTGACTGGAAATGCTCAAAATCTCATCCGTCAGATCATTGACCCGCGATACGCTCTTGCTGTCTTCAATTGCCAGCCGCAGTTTTTCTATAATCTCGCCGATCACCGTACTGGTACTCTGCTTATTCTCAATCGCTGTATTCTCCAGTGTGGACGCCCTTTTCTGCATCTCGTTTGCATAGGACAAAAGCCCCTTGGAAGCATCGGCAAGTTCCACTACGTTTGTATCCACGTCTATGGTACTCTCATTTACGGTCGTTACGGTAGACGACATCTCCTCCATTGAGGCAGAAAGCTGCTCCATCACCGAAGAGATATCGCAGGAACTGTCGTTTGCTGTCGAGACATTGTTCTGCACAGCATTTACAATCTTTTCCAGACGATTTGAATTTGTGATGATCTTGCCCATAATGCCCTGCAGCGTTTCCAAAAATGTATTGATACCGCCCGCCAGCTGCCCAATCTCGTCTTTTCTGTCAGCCGGGACGCGCTGCGTCAGATCGCCCTCGCCGTTTTGAATATTTTTAATTATTTTATTCAGCTTGCGATTTACCGAGGACATCGGCCGTATAATTCCTGCAAAACAAATCAAAAATGCAAAGACGGATACAATGACTGCCACCGCCAGAATAATAAAATCCGTCACCAGCACACCGTTATATGTCATGTTCTGAGAATTAATCGCATCATTCATTTTCTGCTGGTTGATGCTGATCATATTGTCAATGTTTTCGGTAATCTGTTTGCTTTTTTCTGTCAGTTCGGTATTTGCAACGGTAGCTGCGCGCTGTGACTCGCCGCCGCCGCTGTAGCCGATCGCAGTGTCAAATATCGAGACATACTCCGCATAAAGACCGGTAAACGACTGATAGACCTCCGACTCGCTTCCGGACTCCAACCCTTTCGCATAATCAGCGCAGATCGCATCAATATCCGCCTTAATTTCCTGTGATTCGCTCTCCAGCGTCCGCTTGGACGCCATATCGCGCGCCGTAATATGCGCAAACATGACACGGTTTAAAGACTGGAAATCAGCTGAAATATCCCCCAGCTGTTTGATTCCTTTCGAATAATTGCCGGAAATCTCAGTGCTTGCCCTCATAACGCTGTGTAAATTTGTAATTCCCAAAAGAATGGTTCCAACCATCATCACTGCAAGCAGGACAATCGGCCCCAACACCTTTAATTTAATACTGACATTTTTCATACGATTCTGCCCTCCTTCCAGGTAACTCCATGTATGTACACTGTTCTATCAACTGTATCGAATGGTCTGCATCTGTGTGCGCCTCAATCCCATCGGCTGTATTAAATTCTATTATAATATCTTTGCGCGAAGATCTCAATCTGTTTTCGACAAAAATATAAAAAAACTATCTGCCGCGCTCCGCTTTCTTTTCTCTTTTTTCCCGATACATAATCTCATCCGCCTCGCGTATATAATCGTCAAGCGTACGGTCTGAGCCCATGTCAGTATAGACGCAGCCGATACTGACGGAAAGTGCAAACGGAAGTTCCATCCGCTCTGCGGCATCCGCAATTTCTCCGCGTATATGCGTCTTTAATTCTTCTGACTCGCGCTGTGTAAGCGCGGGAAGAATCACCAGAAATTCGTCGCCGCCCGTGCGTATGGGCACTGCCTCCTGCGGGCAATAATGAAGAATCGTCCCTGCGATAGTGCGGATTGCAAGATCTCCGCTCTCGTGTCCAAAATGGTCATTGATATACTTCAGTCTGTCCATATCAATAAACATAATCAACATATTTTCCCGCTTCCGCTTGTTTTCGTTAAACTGTCTGACTGCGATCTCCTTTAACCCCATGCGATTGTACAATCCGGTCATCGCATCCTTGACATAAAGATCGGAAAGCATTTTATTTAAGTACTGCGCTTTTTCCTTTTTATGTAAATTTTCAATCGCCGTTGTCAGCGCATTCATGATATGGTACAGATACTGTTTTTCCATCAGATAGACTGCGTTTCTGATCACAAAATATCCGACTGCCAGATTTCGAAAATGAAGCGGGATAAACAGAAAATCTGTCGCATTCTGTTCAAAGTCAAACATGGGAAATAATGCGTCAATCTGTTTTCCGGCACAATCCAATACCTCGCCGTCCTCATAGGCAAGTTCCACATTCATATGGTCCGGATATCCCTCGATATGAAATTCTTCCTCGTCAGAGAGCATATGTTCGGAAAACTCTTTTTGATTCCGGAAATCATTGATGTGGTCGTCCAGAACAAGATAGATCGCATCGCACTTCATAAACGGAAAGCAGCGCTGAATACATAAAATCATCTCCTGTACTGTTTTGCAGTGCAGCAGCTCATATTCCAATACAAGCACCTGCGCCTGAAATTCATCTGTCTCAATCCCGTAGATAATCTGATCTCTCGCATGTCCTCTGTGATCAATTTCCCGTTGGTTGGCGCATCCGCAGCTCTCAGAAAAAATACTCTTTGTCTCCGTGTAGTTAAATTTTTCAACGGGCTCACCTGCCCAGATCTTTAGTAAAATATCTGCACAGCAGTATCCAACCTCTTCCCGCACATGGCTGACTGTCGAGAGATACGGTATATAACAGGTCGCCTTGTCAAAATCGTCAAATCCCGTGACCAGAAAATCTTTTGGCGCCTGATAGCCCGCCTTTTTTGCCGCTTCACAAAATCCCACTGCAATATTGTCGTTTGCGCAGACCACGGCATCCGGCATATCTGTATGGGTTTCTTTTAATTTTGAAAACGCATGATAACCGCATTCATATGTAAAATCTTCAAAATAAAAATCATGCTCCTCACAGGGAATCTTTTCTTCTTCCATATAATCGCGGAGCGATTTTGTGCGCACCATACTCTCATAATTCTCCATGTCCGCCATCACAAACCAGAACTTGCGGCATCCATGCACGACGGCAAGATGGTTGATGATTTCCCGGATGGATCTGTAGTTATCAATGCCTACATAATAAAAGTCTTCTATCTCATTCGCAATAGACAGCACTGGTTTTCCCGATGCTTTTGCACGCTCTACCACAAAGTCGCGCACACTCTTATAGCCGATATTATTTAAGTCCAGAATAATTCCGTCAAAATCGCGAAAATCAGGCAGACGGTAAATATTATATTCCCCCGTATTGTAATCAGCATCCAGACTCCATGAGCCGGAACTGTTAAATATGTAAAGGTTGGCATCGGCATTGCGCTCACGTATCTTCTGTAAAATACCGGCAGGCCAAGCATAGGTAAAAAAACGCCCCCACCCATCCATAATCAATGCAATTTTTTTCACCTTATCCCCCTTATTGACGCCTCTAATCCAGCACGCGCTCCAATTCGTCCACAACGATCTTCATCGCCTTGATACGCGCATATTTTTTATCCACCGATTCCAGTATATGCCATGGCGCAAACTCCGTACTTGTTTTCTGGAACATTTCGTTGACCGCAGCCTCGTACAGATCCCATTTCTCGCGGTTACGCCAGTCTTCCTCCGTGATTTTCCAACTCTTCTGCGGTGAATTTTGACGGTCCGTAAAACGCTCCAGCTGCGTATCCTTGTCAATCTGCACCCAGAACTTTATGATTACAGCGCCCCAGTCGTACAGTTCTTTTTCAAACTCATTAATCTCATTATAAGCGCGCATCCAGTCATTTGTACTGCAAAATCCCTCCAGACGCTCTACCATCACGCGTCCATACCAGGTACGGTCAAAAATGGCAATATGGCCTGTTTTTGGCAGTCTCGTCCAAAATCTCCACAGATAGTGTCTTGCCTTTTCATATGGCTGCGGGCTCGCAATGGGCTGAACCTCATACCCCCGTGGGTCGAGCGCCGCCGTCAACCGTTTGATGTTGCCTCCCTTGCCGGCCGCATCCCACCCCTCGTATGCTATAATCACCGGGACTTTCTTGCGGTATAGGCGGTTGTGAAGTTCACCGAGACGCTGCTGCAGACGTTTCAGTTCTGATTTATATTCCTCCAAACCCATGCTTTTGCTCTCGTCGAGCGTCACCTCGGACAAAAGCGGCATCTGCACCAGCGGAAATACATTCTGCATCAGCGGGACTGAGAGCGCCCTGTTTTCAAATGCAATCCCAATCCCCTGCGTCAGCGTTTCAAGCGCCTGCAGTTTTGCCCAGGTTCTGGATTTCGTATCTATAATATACCATGGCGCTCCCGGCATGTTTGTCTCTCGAAGAAAATGTTCAAAGACATCCAGACACTTCTCATAATGCGCATTCTGCCACTGGTCATTTTTGCTGACGCGCCATTTTGTGTCTTTATGCGACAGAAGCTTCTCTATCCGCTTTTCCTGTTCTTTTTTTGACACATGCAAAAAGAACTTTAACACCAGATATCCGTTGTCGGTCAGCTGCCGCTCAAATCGGCGAATACTCTCAATGCGCCTTATATAAGTCTCCTCGTCTATTTTGCCGTACAACCGCTGTTTGACAACCTCGGACATCCATCCGGAATCCAAAAATACCATCTGACCTGCCTCAGGTATCTTTGAAAAATAACGGCACAAAAACGGTTTACGGCTCTCCTCCTCCGTCGGCTCTGCCATAGAAGCCACGCGAAACAGACGCGGGTCGATGTCTTTGATCATCTGGCCTATTAAAGATCCTTTTCCGGAGGTTCCCCATCCCTCCACAAGAACAACAACCGGCAGCTTTTTTTCCTTTAATTGCACCTGCTGCACAGCAAGCTTTTCCAACACGGCCGCAAGGCGTTTTTGCATCTCTTCTTCGGACGGCTTTGAAACCCCATTCCAACCTTTTAACATATCCCACTCCTCCAATAGTTTTCTTCCTTTCAGTATATTCCCTTTTAAGATTTCTGTCAATTTGAAGCGTCCGCAAAACAAAAGAAAAAGACAGGATATCGCAAGAAATCGAAATCCTGTCTCCTCCGGGCAGAAAGCCCGACCACGTATACTTTTCTATTTCGTCTTTAAGCTTCAGCAAACCTCTGCAGTCTGTATGTAATCTCACTCACTTCCCGCATGATAGAGGCATACATTTCAGATTCAATCCCGACAGGCGACATATGCGGATGTTCCTGCCTCATACGGTATGCCTGAACCAAAAGACTGCGCTTATTTTCTTCGAGCTGTTCTCTTACCTTCTCTGCTGCCATAATTTACCTCCACTACTATATCTTGTTAAACACGAGAGTTATCATAGCATATCTTGCGTAAAAAGGAAAGTATAAATTTAAGTACATAATCAACTACAACTCTGTCAGAACGGAAAGCGCATCTTTTTTGATCATGCATTCCCCATGCTCCATCAACTCGGCAAGCTGCGTATTGTCGGAGATATGTCCCTCGTCATATTCCACAAAACAGAGTGCATACGGCCGCATCTGCTCCTTTGTAAACCCTTCAAAGTCAAGCATCAGATAATAATCCCCTTCAAACTTGTAAAGGCTGCTCTTTGGCTTCTGTGGAAGATCGCATTTTTTGCACATTGCGATCATCTCCTCAAGGTCATAGAAATATACGGCGCATGTCATAACACCCTTGCCATACCGCTCATTTGAAGATGATTCTTTTTTCCCTTTGTCAGATGTATCTTTCCCCACACCGGACAGCATACTTTCGATCAGCTGACGTTTTTCTTCATGCGTCCCTGAACGAAACTTCTCCATCCGCTCCGGATTCAGCTGATTCATCAGCCGGTTTACCGTCTCTAAAAGATCTTTAAATGACATTTCTGTCTCTCCGCCAAAGGTAATCGCCATACTGTGGTCCTGCAGCAGCTCCGCCCGCACCATCGGCGATATCTTTTCCATATTGATATTTTCGCGCTCTTCAATAATCTCAAGAACATCCCGCATAAATTTCTGCGTCATCTCACTGTCACCGATAATATCATCAATCTCAAATCCCATGGCCTGGATCTCCTCTTCCGTCAGAGCGCACCGAACCTGATTCTCTCCTATACGTTTAATCTCCATATGTATCCCATCCGCTTTTTAAGCACAATCTACATGATCACTGTTTTGTTTCGTGTTACCATTATCTTATTTTTCACCTGATTTGTAAAGTACCATTCCAATATTTTTTCATTGAAAATACTGGTTTTTTCGGATGAACTTTCCGCTGATGCCTATGACTGACCGTACTGTTTCTCCCTGCCCCGCATCGCTGCAAGGTCGCGTTCTTTACAAATATCTTCCCAGCTCGGAATCTTCTGCAGCGCCCTGCTCAGTTCCCGGATCGCTTCCGGCGCCCCGATTTTCTGAGGACAGATTTTCTCACACAGGCCGCAGCCGATGCAGGCCGCGGGCCGTTTCTCCTCCGGCAGCGCGTCGATGCGCATACGAACGTTCATATTTGGCGAAAAACGTATCTCATTGAAGCAGGAAAGAAGAAACGGAATATCAAGTCCTTTGGGGCAGCCGTCGCAGCAGTACCTGCACGAGGTGCATGGAACCCTGTCTTTCATCTGCTCTGCAATCTCAAAAACTGCGTTCTGTTCCTGCTCGCTAAGCGGATCTCTCTTCGAAAATGTCCTGACATTGTCTTTCATCTGCGCCAGATCCGACATTCCGCTTAATACCATCTGCACATTGGAGAGTCCCATCAGCCAGTGAAACGCCCACGAGGCGACGCTCTCCCCGGGACGCAGCGCTTTAAGACGTTCCTCTTTGTCCAAAGGAAGATTGGCAAGCCGGCCTCCTCGCACAGGCTCCATTACCCAGACAGGTATCCCCCGCTCTGTCAGTAATTCGTATTTTTCTTTTGCCTGCTGCAGCGTCCAGTCAATGTAGTTGAGCTGAATCTGACAAAATTCCATCTGCTCCGCATACCCGTCTAAAAATTCCCGCAGATTTTCAACTCCTCCATGGCTGGAAAATCCCAGATGCCGGATTCTGCCCAACTGTTTCTGCCTGATAAAATATTCTATGATACCCCATCTGGAATCGGTATATGTCCGAATCGAATTTTCATAAACATTGTGCAGCAAATAATAATCAAAATAGTCTACCCTGCATTTTTCAAGCTGTTCTTCAAATATTTCCTGCGGATTGTATGTCCGGCTGATCTGATGTCCGGGATATTTTGTCGCAAGGAAAAAAGAGTCCCTTGGATAATCTTTCAAAATACGACCGATGATTCGCTCCGACTCCCCGCCGTGATACGGATAGGCTGTGTCAAAATAATTGACGCCGTTTGCAATCGCATATGCCACCATTTCGCGCACTGCATTCTCGTCCACTGTCTGCTCCGGCTCATCGGGCTTTAGCGGCAGCCGCATCGTTCCAAAACCCAGCAGCGAAAGTTTTTCTCCCGAAAAATCACTGTATATCATCTTTTTCCTCCACTTCCTGTCTTAATATCAAGATCAGAGCTCGCTTAACAATCTCTTTTTCTCGTCCGTAAATTCCTGCTCCGATAAAATACCGTTTTCGTACATCATCTTCAGTTTTTTTATGCGCCTCTCAAAAAGATCCATATCGTCGTTTTGCGTAATCGCCGCAACTGAAGCCCCCTCTATTGCCCCCTGCGCAGACGCCTGGTTATGTTTGACCGCGTCTTTCCTCTCGATTTCCAGCACGATGCCGTATCTCTTCTCCGGCAGATGTGTCTGCAGAAAATTATAGATATCCGACGGCAGTTCAATATCAAGCAGCTGCTGCTTTGCGTCGGAATAATAATTTAAGATTACGCTTCTGTCATCGATTTTATGTACCTCTGAAGAGATGTCAAATACGGTGGACGGACTTTCCATCTGCGCCGGTTTATGCGTCAGCATCGCCCCGGCGGCCATCCCCATCGGCCCGAACAAAAGCCCGCCAAATATACCGGCCAGCGTCGAGACAGTCCCGCCCGAAATGCTTCCTCCAAAGTTTGTGCCGGAACCTTTGATATCGGTTGTGTAGTGGATACTTCCGGCTTTTTCGTAATAGTGTATTTTGTCATACCGGATACAGGCATTGTTCTCTTCTTTTGTGTTTCCGTCTATTTTTAAAAAATTAATATTCTTCTCCTGATCAATATAGATCCCTGCAAACTGCATCTCGCCTCTCGCCAGCTCATAGACCGGATTTCCCTTTGCAGCAATATGAAACTGATAGCAGTCATTGTAAAAGGATCTGCAGTCTTCCATATACTGCTTTGCCTCCCTTTCCTGGCGCTCTTTTGCCTCCTGCTCTTCCATCCACTGTCTCTGCCGCTCTTCCTGCACCTTTTGTTTGACCGAAGCGACCATCCGCACCGCTTCGTCCGGATTGGCCAGATTCGGGAAAATTAACGTCACCACTTTATTTTCGTTGACGATCGCCCGATTGTCCACATATTCAATCATAAGACACGGACTGCCTTCGTACGTTGTTTTTCTGATATCCCGAATCTCGTCATACTCAAGACGGAAATCCCGCTCGCTAAGCCTGCCGTCAAATACCTCAGCACCTTTCCCTTTGATAAATTCATCCAGAACCGACAATTCCGTTTCCATTTTTTTACCGAATCTTCCTGTTTTATATTCCCCGCTAAAATGCGCCAGTAAGTTATCTGTAAACATGATGTTTCCCTCCCTGTGTTTTGTGATGTATTGATTATATCATACTTTGACAATGGCTGCAAACGACGACGCCCTTTTTTATATCGTAACATCAAACAGGCGGGATGCAGCCTGCAATGTGGCTGCCCCGCCTGAAAAATATATCATGAGAAAATTAAGATGCGCTGCATCTTTAAATATGGACAAATCATATAAATAGATTCACAAAAAAGAAACGCGCGTCCATGAGAAGTCAGAGCTGCCGCAGCAATCATCTGTATCATGTCCGGTTTCATACCGCCCCCGTATTGGATTTACGAATGCTCAACTCTTTTATTTGTTCAAGGTCATGAATCAGATTGTCGGAATACTGGCGCGCTTCCCTGCAAATATTTTCCGCCTTATTGTAATCGCCGTCAAACAGGGCTTCAATCGCCTGCTTGCCGTAGGAATGAAACTTCTTATGTTTTGCGCCCAGTTCTTTCCAGATCTTTACAACCTCCGGTCTGGCCGGCTCTATTGCATAGTAAAAGTGGCCGAACCCGCATTTCCTGTCATTTACCTGCAGCGGCATGATTGTCCGCTCTCTGACAATGCGCTCCAAATTTGACAGCCAGTTTTTATGCGCAGCAATCGCTTTCTCGATATATCCGGCAAAATTTTGATCTTCCAGCTTATAAAACGTGTCTTTTGTCATTGCTCCCATGGCTTTCACGGACTCGTCCAGCGTCGACTCGACCGCAGCGGTTTTGCAAACGCCGCCGGGATACATGGTATCTGCTTTTACAATACCCTGTTTCTGCTGCACGACATGTCCAAGCTCGTGCGGCAGATGTTTCTCCTCTCCCGGCGCAAGATAGACCTGGGTTCCCTGTGTATAGGCAAGCGCATTGATTTTGCCGGGCTGTTCGGAATTGTAATGAACCTGCACGTCCTGAAACGACAGCCCCGTATGCTCCTCCATTCGCCTTTTCAACTGCAGCGGGATTCCCGTGCGGTTTTCCTCTGTTTTTTCTTTCTCCTTAAAATACATGCATTCCTCCATGCCGCAGCTGCGCCGCGACTCAAATCCGCGCAGAGAATCCCCTGTTTTTGGGGATTCTCTGGTGCGAGACTTAGAACTTCTTCGCGCGCGAACCTTTTTCGCGTTAGCGCCTTTGTAGCAAGGCTCTTTCTGCCCCTATTGCGTAACATGAGGGCATAAAAACCTGCTAACAAAAGTCAAGACTTTTTGGCAGGTTTTTTATAAATTTTT
>CAMUGE010000065.1 GCA_947088345.1 uncultured Roseburia sp. | reverse complement strand
GCAAAAAAACGGTTCGCGGACATGATATCGCGAACCGTTTTGTCTACAGTCTGAGGCATTCCGTTTATGGAATGTCTTTTTTTTATTGTCTCCCGCAACGGAATGTGATAAAATAAAAAAATGATTTTGATGAGTAAGGAGATACTTCCGAATGCACAGAAAGAATAATATAAAAAAAATTTCCAAAAAGGGGATACTTCCTTCTGTTCTGCTGTTTCTGGTTTTTATCGGAATCTGTCAGGGAATGTTTCTCTCGTTTGTAATTTCATTTGCCGGATATGTCATCGACTCAAAAGCGTCAAACTTCTATGACAGAGCAAAACAGATTGGTCAGATCATTGAGACAAATACACGGGATATGGAGCTTTCGGACGCCGTCCTTTCCATGAAACCATACTTAAGCGAACAGGAAGATATCGCTATCACGGATGAAAACGGCCAAATTCTGCTGCAGTTTGGGCATACGGCGCCGGATTTCAATCGAGCAGACCAAATCAGCATTATGGACAATTATGTAATTTACCCGGATGTAAATACAGAAATACCAACAGAAAGTACGCTCAATATCCCGTACCTTGAGCTTCTACAGCGCAGCCTGGACATTATGACAGAAAACAAATCCGACAACTGGGACGAATGGCTTGGACGAAATATTATCGACAGCCCTTTCTGGACAGAAATCCCGATCCAGGCGGACGGCTTTCGCATTTACTATAAAGATCGTATAACGCTTGCCGCAAGAAACGCGCTTTATATTATGGAAGCAATTGTTCTGGATGCGGTTCTGCTTGTCATATTTCTGATTATTTTGTTTATCAATGTGCTCTCCTCGGTACTCACGCAGAGACGCATTGTAAACCTGTATTACCTCGATACGACGACCGAGGGAAAAAACTGGCTGTATTTTATCCAGCGCAGCAATAAAATACTCTGCCGGCTGCGCAATGCCGGCAATACATATGCCGTAGTTAACCTTCACATGGACCGTTTTCAGGATTATTGCGCCTGCTACGGAAATCGGGACGGCGAAGAACTGCTGAAAAAAATGAATGCTTTTCTTCAGGTCAATATCGGCAGACAGGAGACGTTTGCCAGATTTGCGGCCGCTGATTTTGGTCTTCTGCTGCGCTGCCAGGATGCACAATCATGTGAAAAACGCATAAAGAAACTATTAGCGGAGCTGACCGGGATTCCAAACGACAGGATCATCTCTTTCCATGCCGGGATCTATATGATCTCCCCGTCAGCAAGACATCAAAAATCTGCGGAATCAGTTCAGCCGCGCCGGCAGCTGGACGTCAACCAGCTTTACCACTATGCAAACGCTGCCAGAGAATCGCTTCCCGAAAAAGATACGAAACATATCAAACTGTTTGACGACGAAATCTTACAGGAACAGCTCTGGAAGCGCAAAGTTGAAGATATGATGGAACCGGCGCTGCTAAACAGAGAATTTCAGATTTACCTCCAGCCGAAATACAATCCGATCTCGCAGAAAATTGTAAGCGCCGAAGCGCTTGTGCGCTGGATTTCCCCGACGGACGGCCTGATTCCTCCGGGACGGTTTATCCCGATCTTTGAGGACAACGGATTTATTACGCGGCTTGACGATTATATGATTGGCGCTGTCGCCAAATTACAGTCCGAATGGAAAATACAGGGCAAAAAATCGGTCCCTGTCTCAGTTAATGTATCAAGAGCAAACTTTACGAAAGAAAATCTTGCGGATCATATCTGCCAGCTGATTGACAGTTACGGCGCCGATCATACACTGATCGAGCTCGAGGTAACAGAAAGCGCATTTTTTGGCGATAAAGAAATGCTGCAAAAAATTATAAGAGAGCTGAAAAGTTACGGATTCCGCATCTCGATGGACGATTTTGGCGCCGGATACTCTTCCTTAAATTCGCTGAAAGACCTGCCGGTCGACGTATTAAAGCTGGATATGGATTTCTTCCGCGGCGAAGATACAAAAAAACGCGGCGAAATTGTCGTAAAGGAGACGATCCGCCTGGCGAAAGCGTTAAAAATGCAGATTGTGGCGGAGGGTATCGAACGAAAAGAACAGGTGGAATTTCTCGCCGCGGAAGGATGCGATATGATACAGGGCTATTATTTTGCAAAACCCATGCCGGTTTCCGATTTTCTGGAACGGATGGAATTAAATTAATTTACAATATATGATACGCTATATCAAAGGAGCTGTCACATGCATCTATTTTGTATTCTCATTCAATATATCGGAATCATAATACTGATGGCGGAAGCATTTTATATCATCAGCCATAAACCATCCAGACAACAGCAATATTTAACGTTTTTAATCCTTGCGCTGTGCATAAACTTTTTTGGATACCTGTTGGAACTGCAGGCGCCGACGCAGGCCGAAGCCATGGTTGCCGTTAAATTTTCCTATCTGGGAAAACCTTATATCGCACTCTGCCAGTTTTTATTTGTCATGCAGATCTGCGGGATCAAACTCTCCCGCAAACTGATCGGCGCACTGTTTTGTATGCACACGACGATTGTATTTCTGGTGCTTACCTGCGACAGACATACTCTTTTTTATAACAGTATCGCTTACGTAGACCAGGGCATTTTTCCGCACCTTGAAACAGGTCATGGCATTATTTATAACTTGTACAGTTTCGTCCTTGTAATATACGCAGCGATTATCACAACAGTTTGTCTGAGGCGTTATCTGCGCACGAAAGACGAGAGTTCCAGAAAAAAATTTGCCTATCTGATTATGATAACGCTTATTACAATAACCGGATTTTTAATTTATTTAAGCGGCGTCACGCAGGGTTATGATATTACGCTCCTCGCTTATCTGATCGATGCCGTGCTGCTTGCCATACTGATATTCCGCGAAAAAATTATCAATACGCTGGCGCTGGCAAAAGATGCCGCGGTCGATTTTCTGGCGGAAGGTCTGATCGTGGTTGACAATGATGAAAACATCATTTATTTTAACAAAAAAGCCGAACAGATTTACAGCGGCATTTCCGTCGGAGCCTGTGAAACAGTTGTGGAAAATCTAAATGAGTGTATTCTTGAAAAGAAAAATATTATGCAGGACAAATATGTCTACACGGCAAGCAGCCATCTGATTGAGCAGGATCACACCTACTACGGCAAAATGTATGTGCTGACCGATATTACAAACAGCTACCACTACACGCAGAGCATCAAAGAGCAGGCCGCGATTATGAAAGAACTCAAAGAGCAGGCGGAAGCGGCAAACCAGTCAAAATCCGCTTTTGTCTCTAATATGTCGCATGAGATCCGCACACCCATGAATGCGATTATCGGACTGACCGATGTACTGCTGCGCACTGAGCGCCCGCCGGAAGAGCAGAATTACCTGCTGCATATTCAAAGCTCCGGCAAAGCGCTTTTAAATCTGATTAACGATCTGCTCGATTTTTCTAAAATTGAAGCGGGAAAATTTGAGATTGCAAACGACACCTACGATATTGCACAGATGCTGCGGGATATCCAGGTGATCGGCAGCACAAGGATCGGGGACAAAAATGTGGAGCTGGTTATGGATGTGGACGAGAATCTTCCGCGTCTGCTTTATGGCGACGAACTGCGCATCCGCCAGGTTATCATCAATATTATGAACAATGCCATTAAATTTACCGATCAGGGCTCTGTTACCGTTACGGTAAAGCAGCAAAACAGACGCGAGGAACAAGTGCAGCTCTTTGTCTCTGTAAAGGATACGGGCCAGGGAATCCGACAGCAGGATCTCGCCTCTCTGTTTAACGCATTTACCCAGGTGGACTTAAAAAAGAACAAGGGAAAGGAAGGGACCGGGCTTGGTCTTGCCATCTCCCACCAGCTTGTTGAATTAATGGGCGGAGAACTGTGCGTCTTAAGTGAATACGGCCGGGGAAGCGAGTTCTATTTTACGCTTTGGGAACGGATTGAGAGCAGCGAAATGATCGGCAATTTTTCAGAACTAAAAGAACTCCCCTCAGACAGAGAAGAGGATATTTTTACCTTTACGCTGCCGGAGACAAACGTACTGTTAGTGGATGACAACGAGATCAATCAGGAGGTTGCCCGCGCCGTTATGGAACCGTTTGAGATGAAAATCGACACAGCTTCTAACGGAAAAGAAGCGCTCGAAATGGTTCAGGAAAAACCATATGACCTTGTGTTTATGGATCACTTTATGCCGGTGATGGACGGCGTAACAGCTGCAAAGAAAATACGGGAACTGGAGGGAACCTATTTTAAGAACCTGCCGATTGTAGCTCTGACTGCTGATGCAGTACAGGGAGTCGAGGCAGAATTTTACGCGGCCGGCATGAACGATTTTGTCTCCAAACCGATCGCTCTGGAGGATCTGTCCCGCGTTTTAAAACAGTGGATGCCGAAAGATAAAATTCGCCCGCAGAATAAAAAACAATAGCCCTTTGGTCAGCCGGGAAAAACAACAGCCACAAAAGTAAAATATTATTTAGCTAATCAAATGTCAGGACCGTCTCTGCGGACTTGGCATTTTTTAATTTTAGATGGATCGGCAGTCCCGCGCAGGTCTCAAATTTAAGGATTCAGAATCCGATGCAGATATCCTGATCCAGACAGGTATTACCGATTTAATTATTCAACAATATTTTACATAAGTAGAAAGTTACATTGACAACGCATTTCACATAACTTATTATTATATTATACATAACCAATGAAATACAAAAACTAAACTTTTGGGAGGTGACCGTACCAGACAACAGCGAAACCATGACAACCGAATCTACACGCCAGGGACCTTTTACCGCGGTATCAAAATCTTCCTGACATGTGATTTCCACAACAGGAAAGGACTAATTTATTATGAAAAAAAGACGAGCAATCATCAGCAAACTTACCGCCGCATCACTCCTGTTTTCCCTTTTGGGACAGTATGCCATACCGGTCTTGGCACAGGAGCCGCCGGACGAAGCAGAAAAACAATATATTATTGTTGCAGAGAACACCGAAACATACCAGGAAATCGCAGAAGAGGTCAGCGAAGACATTACCGCCCAGGCAGATGTACTGGACGATAACAATGTCATTGTCGCCGAACTGGCATCCGATACAGCAGACGCCCTCTCAGAAAACAGCGGGTTGATCGTTGAAGAAGATATTATCATCTCCGCCAGCCTTATGGAGGATGAACTGCCGGAGCCATCCGCCGAAGCGCTGGCTGCAAAAGAAGAAATAACGCAAAAAAAGAAAGAAATCTACGCCAGATTAAGGGAAGCAAAAGCTGACGCTGCCGAAGATTCCGGCTATGAATGGAACATGCAGGCGATCCATGCGGACGAACTTTCCCCTGGCCAGGCCGCAGAACAGCAGAAAGTAAAAGTGGCCGTCCTGGATTCCGGCGTCGATTTTGTCACGGGCTTAAACCTGGCCGGTTATGTAAACCTGATCGAGGAGGAAGAGGAGCTGTCTCCGATCTTCCAGGACTCGACCGGTCATGGAACAGCGATTGCCGGCATCATTGCCGGAAACGGGGAAAATGGCGTCAGGGGCGTAGCGCCGGATGTTGAATTATATTCGGTAAAAGCGCTCGGCGACCAGAACAGCGCGCCATTGAGCAGGATTATTCAGGGAATCTACTGGTGTATCGAACATGATATGGATATTATCAATATGAGCTTTGGCACCCCGGTCTGTTCCAGGGCGCTGGAAAAAGCAGTCGAAGACGCCTATGCGGCCAATATCCTGATGGTGGCGGCCTCCGGCAACACGGGCGGAACTGTCGAATACCCGGCGGCGTTCCCGCAGGTTCTGGCCGTAGCGGCAACTGCGCCGACTGCCGAACTCAGCGATTTTTCCAACACCGGGGAGGAGCTTGACGTTGCAGCGCCCGGAGAAAAGATCCGGACTACCGGTTTCTTCAACGGGAATGTCGTCACCGGCGGAACCAGCATCGCGGTCCCGCATGTGACCGGGACCGCCGCGCTGTTATGGGAAAGGGATCTGACAAAGTCCAATGAATTTATCCGCCAGCTGATCCGTTACAGCGCGATAGCGCTGCCGGATACCGATGACTGCGGCCTGCTGGACGCGGCGTTTGCGCTGGAAAATTACGACTGTTTTGCACAAAACTATCATCCCGAAAGCCTGCCGGATGAGAGCGTACTTCCTGAAAATACACAGACGCCTGAGAGTTTCGAATATGTGGAAACAGATGATGCGTATGTGGAGGGAAGATGGAAAGGCCCCCAACATGAGGAAGTAATCGATAAAAGTGGTTCGACATTGGGATTTAGCGCCGATGCCATTGCAGTGATCAAAAAGGGGGCGACTTATCCTGACCATAGTGATTTAAAATTCTGCTCCGAAAATCCTCGCTGGCATGGGGGAACCGTTAGTGAATTTGGCACCGAATTTAAAGACAATAACTATGCTGCCGCTGCAGAAATAGTATCAATAATTGCTTTATATAATGGAGATGTATCATCTGTTTCTCCCGGAGACGTAATGGGTGCAACCGATAAGCTATATACTATGCTGACTAATGATATTAAAGCAATGGATTTTAATTCTATCCTTACAAATAATACAAAAACAAACAGAAAATACTTTTTATACGGATGCGCCATTCACGGACTCACGGATATATTTGCTCATTCAGCTACAACTGCAGATGGTGTCTTTATAGGTCATCGTTTTATATACTCCAATAAGGCAGATGATATAAACTCATATCCCAGGCGCTATATAGTCGCATCCAAACTTGCGGAAATCAGTATGGCTATGCTTCTAAGTAACACATATTTAGATGGAAGCGATATCGCAAATGCACTCGACGAAGCATACGGAAAAGGAACTTATAAAATTATTAAGTTAAAAAAATATATAAATAACAACGGCGTCGATGATCCTATCTTGGATAAAGTAAATATCCCGTTTGCTTCTATAACATTAATTAAAAAAGATAATAGCAATTTGTAATTACCTAATTTATTTAGGAAAGAGAGGTGCAATCTTAATGAAGAAAAAAAGTCTTCTAACAACAACCATTTTAATTGCCGCTTTTTTCTGTCTTTTATATATCCCTAAAACAGTTTTTGCGACAAACATAAGCAACGGGAATGAAATCATTGAAAACGATGATACAGGCATCCCCGACAAAGACCTTTATCAGGCTGTCCTGACCGCTTTAGAAAAAGAAAAAGACGAAAAGTTTACAAAAGCAGAAGCAGCTTCGGTTAACTGGCTGGACATCAGAACTTTCGAGACACATATAAAAACGTTTAAAGGAATCCACTATCTGTCCAATTTAGAACAGCTGGATCTGCGATGCGGCAATCTGAAAAATTTAGCAGGTATGGAAGAGCTTCCGAGTCTTCGCTCTCTGAGTGTAGACGAAAATGAGATAAAAAGTCTGGATGCGCTTGCCCTCCAAAATTTTAAAAATCTGGAATACTTAGCTATCTTTAATAACCAGCTGACAACATTAGACGGCATTGAAGCGCTCGCAAATCTGAAAAAGCTGGACGCCAGTTCCAATGGCATAACAAATATAGAAACTTTAAGCAGTCTTACCAATCTGGAATATCTCAATTTAGCGCTCAACGACATATCAGACGTTACACCCCTTGGCAGCTCCGTTTTGATAAAGGAACTGTCCCTGCATCACAACAGGATCAAAAGCATAACAGCGCTGAAAAATTTAACAAGCCTGCAGAAACTGAATCTAAGCTACAATCAAATCCGGAATGCAGACATACTACTGAATTTTGATAACTTAGAACAACTGGATGCCAGCTACAATAAGCTGAAAAGTCTGCCGGATTTAAACAAACTGGCAAAACTGGACAGCAGCTGTCTTGACTTTAAATGCAATCTGCTCTCAAAAAAAGAATTAAAAAAACATTTGCCTGCAAATTCGTTGAAAAAACGCGCATGGCTGAACGATCAGATTACCTGGCAGAATCTGACCATCAAGCTGAAATCACCGGCAAAGTATACAAAGATCAAAAGAAATACAAAGAAAATCACCGGAAAATTTCCGATCAGTAAAGCCTGTAAGAAAAAGATTTATATTGACCTGACTACATCGGGTCGGCCTCTTGTAAAACCAATCCAAAGAGCTGTCGTAAATAAAAACGGTACTTTCGTTTTTGATAAGCTGGATCTGAAAAAATTTCCCAAGGGACAGGAATTATTTTTCCGTATCCGAATTTACAGTGAAAAATCAAAAGGATATGTATGGCTTGACAATGATCACTTTAATCTGAAATAGCTTTACCGTCTTACATGCTTTTACAGATAATCGCCGGCTTATAACAGCACTGAATGCGTAGTACAGACACAGCTTCGCTGTGATTCATCCATGCATTGAAAAGAACTTCTTCCCACAGCAGTCCTGCTGCCTGCGGCAGAAGTTCTTTTCGATTCCCAATCTACTTTTCATTGCATCACTGTCCATACCGCTGTACCGCTGCCGTACAGACCTGAAAAAGCAAATCTTACCCTGGCAAATCCGAACAAAATATCACTGGCAGCAACCCTGCCTGTCTGAACTATTATTATAATTGCATAAAAATATTGTAACAGTGGAGCTCAGGACTTTGCACTCGCTGCAAAGTCCGTAAAAACGCGTATATCCAGCCAAGCGGGAATCCGGCTCTTTGTCAAAGACAAATTTTAAATGAGCCGGATTCCGTAACTATGAAGCCAAAGGCTGAATAGTTACAAAATATTTTATAGTACCATAAATAATATTGACAGATTATAGTATGACTTCTATAATTTAATTATACTTGTTTTAAAAAATGAGGGCAAGATACCTTTCAACTCAGCTTTAGAAATGAGGATTATTATGAAGAAAAAAACGATTCTGACTGCATCTCTATTCATTGCCGCTCTTTTCTGCTTCCTGTTTCTCCCAAAGACAGTATCTGCGGCGGAACCAAATCCCGGGGATGAAATCATTGAAAACGATGAATCCGGCATCCCCGACCCGTACCTTTACCAGTGTGTACTAGAAATACTGCACAAAAACGAAGATGAAACATTTACAAAAGCAGAGGCCGCCACGATCGACTGGATTCAGATCACAACCAACGAATACCCAGTAAAAAACTTTAAAGGAATTGGCTATTTCATAAATTTACGGCACTTGGATCTGGATAATTATGGAGTGAAAAGCCTTAAAAATATGGAAGAACTCCCAAACCTGAATATATTGTCTTTAGAAAGCAATAAAATAAAAGACATGGATGCGCTTGCCCTCGAAAATTTCAAAAATCTTGAATTTTTGTGTATTTCTGACAACCAGCTGTCTACATTAAACGGAATTGAAGTACTTTCCAATTTAAAATGGCTTTATGCGGACTACAATAAGATTACGGATATAAAGGTGTTAAAAAAACTGAATCATCTCGAATATGTCGATGCATCCGGCAATCAGCTGACCAGCCTCAAACCGCTGCGCAATTGTACGAAACTAAAAAAACTGAATGTATCGTACAATAAATTAAAAAGTTTAAAGGATCTGAAAAAATTAAAAAACCTGCAGGAGCTGTCTTTCAGCAACAACGAAATAAAAAACGCCGACGTCCTGCTAAATTTCAAAAATCTGACACAGCTGGATGGCAGTTACAATAAACTTCAGAAACTGCCCGATCTGAAAAAACTAAAAAAACTGTACAGCATTGATTTGCGGTGCAATCTCCTATCGGAACAGGAAATAAGAAACAAAGCGCCAAAAAAATTTTTAAAAAACCGCGCCTGGCTGAGCGACGTGATTACATTCCAACACATGGTCCCGGAACTGGACTCGCCTGCAGACTTTCATCAGATTACCAGAAAGACTACAAAAATCACCGGCAGACTCCCCATCGCCAAAGCATACAACAAAAAAATCTACATTGATTTTTCCCCATGGGGTCGACGTAATGTGAGCCGCACCGCCGTTAATTCCGACGGGACTTTTGTACTGGACCATCTGAATCTGAAAAAATACAAAAAAGGACAGGAAATGGTATTCTGCGTTTACATTTACAGCGCGGAAATGAAAGGATATACTTTCCTGGATACTGTGCGAATATTTCTGAAATAACGAAACTGTCTGCTGCGTTCACAATTTCGCCGTGAACCAAACCATTGGAAAGGAATGATTTTATGAAGAATATGCGATGCAAAAAACCAGCCGATTTTAAATGCGGCGATTGTGTCCATGTAGATATTATTCTGACCGGGGATAAAGACTTTCTAATTTTGGATATGGAACATCCAAAATGTATGATGGTTACGCAGTTCTTTGAAAACGAGGACGTGGACGAATAGTCTTCGTGCTCTTTGAAACAAAAAATACAGGGTGGAAATCTGAAAAAATCAGGTTTCTGCCCTGTGCGTCATTTACGCCGGTTACATCTGCGCAATCTCATTTCTGAACATACGCTTGATCTTGTCGCTCATGGTTTCCCTGCCGGTCTCACTGAAATGTATCTGGACAACAATAAAAAGCTCCTCATGGCAGCAGTTATAAAGGGGCTTTAAAAATATAAAACAGGGTATTTCATACGTTTGTATGAAAAGTCCAACTGCTACCGCATTATAAACCTGTTTCGCCATAGTTATCCAACAATATTTTACATAAGTAGAAATTTACATTGACAACACATTTCACATAACCTATTATTATATTATACATAACAAATAAATTACAAAAACCATGACATTTTGGGAGGTGACCGTACCAGACAGCAGCGAAACCATGACAACCGAATCTACACGCCAGGGACCTTTTACCGCGGTATCA
>CAMUGE010000064.1 GCA_947088345.1 uncultured Roseburia sp. | reverse complement strand
TTAGAAGTACGACGGCTTCTTGATCCGATCCTGGCTAAAGTATAGCAGGCTTTTGAAGGAATTTCCAAAAGCCTAATTGAAGTTCTTTGCGTTTGGAAAAGATAATATACTGTTACAGAAAGTCCCCGTATAAACAAAATTTTCGTCTTTTTGTATAAAAACTTAAGAAAATGTACAGAATAACTTATAAGATATAACAAAAAGTAAAAAAATATGAATTTTTTGTAAAATTATTATTGATTTTCGAAAAGTTTTATAATATAATATCTTTTGTCTTAAAGAGAACATAACAAGCGCCACTAGCTCAGCTGGCAGAGCACCTGACTCTTAATCAGGGTGTCCAGGGTTCGAACCCCTGGTGGCGCACTCGAAAGTACCGATTTTGCAGCAGCAGGGCTGTGGGGTTGGTGCTTTTTTTGTGGCCGCTTCTCACCTCGAAGCGACCAGCTTATAGATCGGATTTCCTTTTGACGAAAATTTTTCCTCGTACTCAGTCATAATATTTCCCTCGTTCATCTTTTCATCATGATGCAGATCATATGTAATTGCATCCAGGCGCCAGCCTGCCACCGGAATCTCCTTGGCGGAAAATAAAAACAAATCGCGATTGTCTGTTTTAAACTCAACCTGCCCGTCCTCTTTTAAGACACGGTCATACCGCTCGAAAAACTGATGCGACGTCAGTCTGCGCTTCGCATGGCGTTCCTTTGGCCATGGGTCCGAAAAATTTAAATAGATACGCGACACCTCGTTTTTGTCAAACACCTCCGTAAGATCAGAGGCATCCATACAGATAAACTTTAAATTGGATAGCGGAAATTCTTCCATTTTTTGAAGCGCCCGCAAAAGTACGCTGGAATAGCGCTCTATTCCAAGGTAATTATTTTCCGGATGCAGCGCCGCAAGTTCCATTAGAAAACGCCCCTTTCCCATTCCAATTTCGACAGACAGGGGCAAAGCCAGCGGGAACGCCTCCTGCCATCTGCCTTTGTATGCATTCGGGTCATTGATACAGTATGGACTTGTCATAACGGTTTCTTTTGCAATCGGAATATTTCTTAATCTCATAGGTTTCTCCGGTCATTGATTCTGTTCAGATAATGATTGCCTGTCACCAAAACGTATGCTATACTTTGGATACCAGAATTTTTGCTTCCTAATAATATAGCATATCCAAAAGTACGGTGCAACAGAAAACTGTCTTGTGTTTCCACGTTTTTTACAATAAGTCAGCGCTCCGTTGCAAAAAGTCCTGCCGCTTTCCATTTAAAAATAAAATTGCAAAACAGGATCATTCATCCGTACAGCCAATACTTCAAGAATTTAAGATAAGAATAATATGCAGAGCAAAAACACAAACTACATAATAGAAAAAACAGGAAAATTTTGCGTATCGCGCATGCAAATAGATTGGAGTAATTTTCGTGAAAAAAACGCTTGGGAAAAAATTATTATGCCTTGTTTTGGTCTTCACCAACCTGGCTTTTTTAAAACCACAGACCGTATCCGCATCGGAATACTGGCCTGAACCGCCGGAAATCGAGTCGATGTCCGCAATCGTAATGGAACTCTCGACAGGAACCATTCTCTATGAAAAAGCAACACAGCAGGATTATTATCCGGCCAGCATCACTAAAATTATGACTACTCTCATTGCGCTGGAAAATTCGGATTTAAATGAAGTAGTTACATTTTCGGACAACGCGATCGACAGCACAAGCGGTTCCGGAATCGCAAGAGATTACGGCGAACAGATGAGCATGGAATACTGTCTGTACGGCGTGATGCTTGCATCTGCAAATGAATGTGCCGCCGCAGTCGCAGAGCATATTGGCGGCACCATTGAAAATTTTGTAGCTATGATGAACAAAAAAGCTGCAGAACTTGGCTGCGTCAATACACATTTCAATAATCCGCACGGACTGCCGGATGAAAATCATTATACCTGCGCCTATGATATGGCTCTGATTGCGCAGGCCGCCTACCAAAACGAGACTTTCCGCATCATCACCAAAACGGCGCGCTATACCATTCCGCCGACAAACAAACACAGCGAACCGACGCCGCTGCAGAACCACAATGAAATGCTCTACCCTTTTAAACATACAAAGTATGTCTATGAATACTGCACCGGCGGAAAAACAGGCTGGACAAGCGTTGCAAACAGCACGCTTGTTACGTATGCAGAAAAAGACGGTATGTCGCTTGTGTGCGTCGTTATGAATGTTCAGGCGCCGGGCCACTGGACAGACAGCAGACATCTGTTCGACTATGCCTTTGATAATTTTCAGATTATGAATATTGTGGAAAACGAAACACGCTATGATTCTTCAGAGAACATTGCAAAAGGCACGCTGAATAAAAACGGCGCATTTGTAAAAATTTCCGATGCTTCCAACATTGTACTGCCAAAAACAGCCGAATTTATGGATACCACCACAGAGATTTCGTTTGACCATGTAAACGAGAACGTAGTCGGAAATATCAGCTACACATACGCGGGACGCCCTGTCGGAAGAGCTGACATTGAAAAAGCTGATGTAAAAGCGGAAGAATTTGTATTTCAAAACAGCACGGCCGCGCAGACGGAAAGTGCCGGGGGAGAAAATGAAGCGCCCGAAAACAAGCCGGATACCGCGCCCGAGAGACAGGAAAAATCCGAAACACCAGACAGCGAATCCGACCGCAAACCGGCTCTTCGCATACACATCAGCCCGATAATCCTTTTATCGGTTCTGGGCGGAATCTGCGCGCTTGCAGTCATCCTGTTTCTGCTGAAAAAATTTATTGACAACTTCTATATTATCCGTCACAACCGCAGCGTCAGAAAAATGAGGAAAAGACAGTTTGGCGGAACAAAGCGCTTCCAAAGAAGAAACAGAAGATGGCGGAGACGTTAAACTGCCAAATGATAAAACAGCGCCATGAAAACAGAATATGCGCCGCCATGCAGTGGAGGACGAATTTTGTAAGGCCAGACCGTTTCCGTATCACGACAAAATCAGACTTTCCAGCAGCACCTTAAGCTGCGACGGACAGTCTGTATAAAATACAATTCCATTGTAAGAAAGAACGGCAGTGACATATTTCTCCCGAAATGCGGGATTTTCCTCCATAGACTGCAAAAGGCATGGCGCAAGATGCGGCTCAGCTTTCAAAAACAGCGGAACACAGGCGTCCAGCGGAACAACCTGTGCATCCGCAAGTGAAAAAAGATATTTCATCTGTTTTTCTTTTTCAACCTGCTCTATCGTCTTATTCGGAATAAAATACCCCTTTTCATCCCTTGGCATGTTCATGGAACGGATTGCCCGCTGTACCTGTTTTGTAAGACCGTCAGAAGCAGGGTAAAGCGATTCAAAATATGTCATAAAGTCGGCAGCGGTTTTAAAATGTTCATTTTTGCCAGTTTCCAATATTTCGGTCATCAGAATCCTGCGTATTGTATTTTCACAGGAAACACGAGACGGATTTTTCCGCAGCGAAATGCTTCTCTCCATACAAAACCATACCTTCTTTCCATTTTCTATTAGTATAAATCCATTATTTTTGATTGACAAGCGAAAAGTGAAAAAATGAAATAAAAACCAGTAGACAAATCATGCCAAATGTTCTATATTTATAAAGAAAATATATACCGCAAAAATCTTTAAAAAGCGGATAAACAGTACAGATTTTAGAGAGCTTCACAATCAAACATAGCTCAAACACACAATCTCTTGTGTATGGAGGTTTCATGTCGGATTCCTATGTCATCAATGAAAAAAGAGAACTGATCTTAGACCGCGTAAAGGAATTTATCTATCAGAACGGCGGCGTCGTAAAAAAGTCCCAGTTAAAAGAGCTTGACATTGATTACCGCAGAATTCTCGATTTTGTGGAAAGGGGAGACCTTGTACGAATCAAAAACGGTTATTACACGGTACGCATCAGCGACTTCTCCGAAGACGAACTGATCGCAAAGCTTTTTCCGGACTGTGTGCTGAATCTGGAAAGCGCACTTTTTTCTTACGGTTATATCAATAAAAAGCCATACGGCTGGAAATTATCCGTTGACAAAAACACTTCCAAATCCCGTTTTAAACTAGATTATCCACAGGTAACGCCGCTCTATGCCGAACCTGACACTCTGGAACTTGGCGTCCTTGAAATCTCGTTTGGCAGCGGTACGATGCATATCTTCGAAAAAGAGAGACTTGTCTGCGAATGTTTAAAATATGAAGATAAAATGGAGCGCGAACTGTTTCAGCAGGGATTGTTCTCCTATATCCAGGATTCGCAGAAAGATGCCGCAAAGCTGATGAAATATGCAAGAGAACGCAAAGTCGTAAAAAAAGTGCAGTCAATGATTGGCGTTTGGCTCTAAAATACAGGGGGACTGATGTTACGTAAAAAATTAGAAAAAAACACGCTAAAGGCAAAAAGCGATGAGCTGGAAATTCCTTTTTCAAATCTGCTGGCAGGGTTTGTGTTAGAAGAACTGCTATATCTGATTTACAGTTCCACTTTTTCACAGACTCTGGTCTTAAAAAATGAAGCTGTATTCGGGATAGAGCAATATCGAAACAAAAATCTTCTGACACTTGAATTTGCCTACCTGTTGGATGAAGATATGATTGAAAACGGCGAGTTTGGCCCGGGAGGAGAGATATCTCTGAAACTGGCCTATTTGATGCTGTCCTCTTTTCTGCAAAAGGAAAAAGTACCGGAAATCAAATGGCGCGGCAAATCCTCCATAGAAAACAACCGGATTGAGATGCGGATAAACGGAGAATTTGAAGAGATGACTGTTCCAGTCCGTATTTTCATCAACCCCGTGCCGAAAACCGAGATAACGCCGGAACAGGGCGTGCTGACGCCATTTATGCGTGAAAACGACAGGATTGCATATCTCTGTTATCCGTCCGAATATGCGCTTTCAGAAAACCTGTTTTTAATTATTAAAGATATGGAACTCATCCCGGATTTGCTCCCCTATGACAGAACTTTTGAAATTCTTCACTCGCAGCTTGTGGATGGCCGCCATATTCAGGAACATATCCTTCTATACTGTAAAAGAGATCAAATTGAACCGGCGCCCGACCGCATGGAAGAAATACTTTCCTACCGCGAATACAGTTATATGCGCAAACGCTGGAATAAATACAGAAAACGTCACCATCCAAACGGCCCGAACTGGGAGGATGTGATAGACGCTATCCAAAACTTTCTAAAACCCGTATGGCAGGCATGCTGCCGGGACGAAATCTTTTTTGGGGACTGGATGCCGGAACTGTCCCGTTTCCTGTGACAACTGAAAAAGGGTAAATTATGGAATATTTAGACGACAAATTAAATTCATACCGAGAAGCGGATATTTATCCGTTTCATATGCCGGGACACAAAAGAAAAACACTCCCCTTTCCAAATCCTTTCAGTATAGATATCACTGAAATAGATGGTTTTGACAATCTTCACCATGCTACGGGTATTCTAAAACAAGCACAGGAGAGGGCCGCGTCTTTGTACGGCGCCAGACATACCTTTTATCTGGTCAACGGCAGTACCTGCGGCATACTGGCAGCAATCTGTGCGGCAGTACCCAAACGCGGAAAAATCCTGATCGCGCGCAACAGTCACAGCTGTGTCTACCACGCATGCTGTCTCAACGAACTCTCTGTCGAATATCTCTATCCCGTACTCACAAGACACGGGATTTTGGGCCAGGTCACTCCGCAGCAGGTTGAAAAGGCGCTGTCAGAATCACCCGATATTGCGGCAGTTGTCGTCACCTCCCCGACTTATGAGGGCATTGTGTCCGATATTACAGGCATTGCAAAAATTACGCATATGCATCGGATTCCGCTGATCGTGGACGAGGCGCATGGCGCGCATTTCGGGTTTGGAGGCGGATTTCCGGAAAATGCGACAAAACTCGGGGCGGACGCGGTGGTGATGAGCCTGCACAAAACACTCCCGTCCTTTACACAGACAGCTCTGCTTCACCTGTGTTCCGACCGGATCTCTCTTAAAAAAATACAGAAATATCTGGATATATTTGAAACCAGTTCTCCATCCTATCTTTTTATGGCAGGAATGGAATCGTGTATCCGCACGGTGGAACAGGAAAAAAAAAGATTGTTTTTAAATTTCCGTATGCGTCTGGAAGAATTTTATCTGGACTGTATGGATCTTAGAGTTCTGCATCTGCTGCGCAGGGAGGATCTGGCGCCTGCGGAATACTTTGACTGGGACGATTCCAAACTGGTTATCTTTACCACAAACGCCTCCTGCAGCGGCCGGACGCTATATGACCTCCTTTTGCACCGCTACCGCCTGCAGCCGGAGATGGCAGGGACAGATTACTGCCTTGCTATGACAAGCATTGCCGATACTACAGACGGTTTTTCCCGTCTTTGCACAGCTCTGCACGAGATAGACGCCTATCTTGGCAGCAATGCGGGATCATTGATCCCAAACAGAATTAATACCGGACAGTTATACAAAAAAAATCCACGGAACATGCAGATGTTTGAGGCGGAATCTGCCGATATAACAGAAGTAAGCTTAAATCAGGCCGCAGGATTGACATCAGCGGCGGCCGTCCGCCTGTATCCGCCCGGGGTCCCCATGATCGTGCCAGGCGAGGTGATCACGGCGGAACTGATTCTGGCCATACAGTCCTGTCTGCAGGCAGGGCTTACCATACAGGGTTGTACGACAGGGGACTGCACGGTCAAAATCGAAGTAGTCGCCATGTAACTGTTTTGATCAGGAAAGAGGATATAAAAATTGGAAATTAAAATAAATAATCTGTCGCAGTTAAGCCAGACGCCGGATACAAGCCATGTGGAAAAAGGCGACGGAACTTTCAAATTTTCACTGGCAAGCGCAATTACAGACGCCGCGCTTCAGGAAAAAATCGACGCATTGCTGTCCGACATTACATTTCAGGGCAGCCGTCTTGCCGAACATATGGATATCCGCGATATGAAGCGGTATCGCGAACTGATCCGCGAGTTTATGAATGAAGTCGTATTTCGCTCCCACAAGTTTTCAAGAGAAAATTTCCTTGACCGAAAAGGACGCCACCGCGTATACGGACTTGTCAGACTGATCGACGCAAATCTCGACGAACTGGCTCAGGAACTGGTAAAAGATGAAAAAGACCATATCAAAATTTTAAGCGTAATCGGGGAGATTCGCGGACTGCTTCTTGATATTTTAACATAGAATATAGGATACAAAAAGAAAGGCATGGTGCATGGCATATGACAGGTTTTCGAGATATTATAGGGCATGAGCAGATTATAGAACATTTGCAGAATGCTATCAGACTGGATAAGGTTTCGCATGCCTATATCTTTAACGGACCGGACAAATCCGGCAAAATGATGCTTGCGGAAGCTTTTGCGGCTGCGCTCCAATGTGAGACGGGCGGCGCCGACCCCTGTATGGAATGCCGTTCCTGCAGACAGGCGGCCGGCAAAAACCAGCCGGATATCATTTACCTCACGCATGAAAAACCAAATACTATTTCGGTAGACGACATCCGCACACAGATTAACAGCGATATTCTGTTAAAACCATACAGCAGCAAAAGAAAAGTCTACCTGATTGACGAAGCGGAGAAGATGAATGTCCAGGCGCAAAACGCGCTGCTGAAAACGATTGAAGAACCTCCTGCATATGCCGTGATCCTGCTTATTACTGCAAATTCGGATGCATTTTTGCCAACGATACTCTCGCGCTGCGTATCTTTGAATTTAAAATCCGTATCCGATGACAAAATCAGGCGCTGCCTGATGAGCCAATACAAAATCCCGGATTATCAGGCTGATATCTGTGTCTCATTTGCACAGGGAATTGTGGGAAAAGCGATCCAGCTTGCATCCTCGGATGATTTTAACGGCCTGAAATCATCTGCGCTGCAATTGATCAAACGATTGTCCGAGATCGACCTCTACGAGATGGAGGCGGCAGTAAAACAGATCGGCGAATACAAACTTTCCATCCAGGATTATTTTGACCTGATGATGGTATGGTTTCGCGACGTACTCTTATTTAAAGCGACAAAAGACGTCAACCGTATTATTTTTAAAGACGAATTTTATGAGATTAAACGACAGGCCGAACACTCCTCCTACCGGGGTCTGGAGGAAATTCTAAACGCGCTGCAGAAAGCGCAGACGCGCCTGAATGCGAATGTCAATTTTGAACTGGTGATTGAACTTTTGCTTATAACGATCAAAGAAAATCTCTGAAAACAGGATTATGCGACAAAAAGTGCGCAGAAATGGAGAAAACTATGAATAAAATAGTCGGGGTGCGTTTTCGCACCGCGGGAAAAATGTATTATTATGAAACGGGGGATCTGGAAGTATCCCCCGGAATCCATGTAATCGTTGAGACGGCGCGCGGCGTCGAGATGGGCACGATTGTAATGGGTCCAAAGGAAATGGAACATGTAGAAACGCCCACGCCTCTAAGACAGCTTATGCGCGTTGCAACGGAAACAGATGAAAAAGTTGTGGAAAAAAACCATCAGAAAGAAAAAGATGCATTCCGTATCTGTCTTGAAAAAATTGCCAAACACAAATTGGATATGAAACTGATCGAAGCAGAATACACATTCGACAACAACAAGCTTCTGTTTTATTTCACATCAGACGGACGCGTTGACTTCCGGGAACTGGTCAAAGACCTTGCCGCCGTATTCCGCACCCGAATTGAACTGCGCCAGATTGGCGTGCGGGACGAGACAAAAATGATCGGAGGGATCGGGATCTGCGGCAGACCGCTTTGCTGCAACACATATCTGTCAGAATTTGCCCCTGTGTCCATTAAAATGGCGAAAGAACAGAACCTTTCCCTGAATCCGACAAAAATATCGGGTGTCTGCGGCAGGCTGATGTGCTGCCTGAAAAATGAGGAAGAGACATACGAGTATCTGAACAGCCGCCTTCCGAACGTCGGAGACCACGTTAAAACAGAAGACGGATTAAAAGGCGTTGTTACCGTTGTCAACGTACTCAGACAGACCGTCAAGGTTCTGGTGGACGTGGATGATGAAAAGGAGCTTCGTGAACTGAAAGTCGAACAGCTCAAATTCCGTCCGAGACGCAAAAAAGAACACGTAAAGCTGTCACAGGAAGAATTAAAAGAACTTGCAGCATTGGAAGATTAGGGGGATTGTTGTAAATTGTCAATGCAACAGCGTTTGGTTTATGAAAATGAGAGACTGGATGAACTGCACAGAAACGGCTATTTTATCATTCAGAATCCCGCACGGTTTTGTTTCGGCATGGACGCCGTGCTGCTGTCCGGTTTTGCCAGAGCAAAAGAAAAGGAACGCGTATTAGACCTCGGAACCGGGACAGGCATTATACCGATCCTGATGGAGGCAAAAACAAAAGCCCGCCATTTTACCGCGCTTGAAATCCAGGAGGAGAGCGCGGATATGGCGCGCAGAAGCGTATTATATAACCATCTGGAGGAAAAAATAAAGATTGTAACCGGTGATATTAAAGATGCCTCAGCAATTTTCGGGGCGTCTTCTTTTGAAGTGATTACAACGAATCCGCCCTATATGATCGGAAGTCATGGCATCCAAAGCGAATTTGCTCCAAAAGCAATTGCAAGACACGAGATTCTCTGCACGCTGGACGATATTCTGAAACAGAGTGCAAAACTGCTTTGCCCAAACGGCAGATTTTATATGGTTCACAGGCCATTTCGACTTGCCGAAATTTTCTGCAAGATGAGCGCCTGCCAGATTGAACCAAAACGGATGAAACTGGTATACCCCTATGTGGACAAAGAGCCGAACATGGTTTTGATCGAAGGACTTTTGGGCGGAAAGCCGAGACTGACCGTGGAAAAACCGCTGATTGTCTATCAAAAGCCCGGTGTCTATACAGATGAAATCTATGATATTTACGGGTATTAGCAACGCAACAACAGAAAGGAACACACTTCATGTATAATGAATTATTTTCTATCGGGCCGATTTCTATTACGGTGTACGGCCTTATGATTATCGCAGGTTACATTTCCGCGCTTGCCCTCTCGGTACGGCGCGGCGTCAGAAGAAACCTCAATGAAGATTCTATCTGGGGCATTTTTTTCTGCGCTCTGATCGGAGGAATGGCAGGCACAAAAATCCTGTACTATCTGACCATACTGCCTGCCATTATCAGAGACCCGTCGCTGATCTGGCGGCAGTTTACGACCGGTCATGTTGTCTACGGCGGTATTATCTTCGGAGTTTTGACAAGTTACATTTATATCCGTTTAAAAAGAGAAAAGTTTCTGCCCTATTTTGATCTTGTAATGCCAGCCGTTGCACTTGCGCAGGGAATTGGCAGAATCGGATGCTTTTTTGCCGGATGCTGTTACGGAAGAGAGACTGATGCATGGTACGGCATCGTATTCCGCCATTCTACTTTTGCACCGAACGGGGTCAGCCTGATCCCGACACAGCTTATTTCGGCGGCGGGTGATTTTATTATTTTCGGCCTTTTAACATTTTATGAAAAAAAAGACCCGGCAACCGGCCGAGTCAGCGCTGCATATTTGATTTTATATGGAATCGGAAGATTTCTGGTCGAATTTCTGCGCAATGATTACAGAGGAAGCGTCGGTATCTTATCGACATCGCAATTTATTTCCATCGGCATAGTGGCCGCGGGTCTTGTACTGTTCGCAGCTGCAAAAAACAACAGGCACAGATAACCACGATCAAAAAGTGCGCGTCCCGGCTCACAATAAAAGGAAAACGGCTGCAAAAGCAGCCGTTTCAGACTGTAGACAATCGCCCTCTTTTTGGAGGCGGTTGTCTATTTTCAGTTTA
>CAMUGE010000063.1 GCA_947088345.1 uncultured Roseburia sp. | reverse complement strand
GGAAACTAATTTTATTAGCCATAAGCGTTACAAAAATGCTTGACCACTACAATGTGGACGTGCGGCTTGAACGGAAGAAAGAAGTGCTTGACGCATACCATGACGCAGTAGGGAAAGCAGACCCGCCGAAAGCAAAGGAAGCCGAGCCGAAAAAAACAAAGGGCAAGGCAAAGAAAAAAAGCACTGATTTAGAGCTTTGACGGGCATATCTTTTTACTGCTTCTTATGGCGGCTTATATCTGTTCGTCGAGTTAGGGCGTCAAATGGGCGTCAAAACAGATTTTTTTACTGCAGCCACAGGAACGGGAAAAGCCGCAAAAACATAGTGTTTATGCGGCTTTGCGGCGTTACTGGTATTCTTTTTTCGCGGCGTGGTGAGCAGATTATTCTACTATTTTTTAATTTTTCTTTCTTTATTTTCTTATATCAGGATTCGTTTTCAAGATCAATTTCGGCATATAGCACAGCCTGATCTGCAGCCTCGCTGTTCATACCCTTTTCATAAAGTTCTATCCATACGTCAAAACTGTCAACAATATAAATATAAAGTTTGGAAATCTTTTTTCCATGAACCGCACTTATGGAACGTCCGTTTACTTCTTCCATCGAAATCAGTTTTTCACCATCCTGATTAAAAAGAATTGTATTGCATTCCGCATATTTCTTTCCGGACTGCTCCATATATTCCTCATAGGTAATTCCAAAATCATGTGAACCGCCCGTTTTTTCCAGCATCATTTTTTCAAAGTCTGCCCGGCTGAATTTCTTCTCCGTGTACGGCACATCCGTTTCTGTAATGACCTGATACGGAGACACAAACACTTCCTTAAGACGATACCCGCGGTTTTCCTGATCAACACGGATTTTTTTGACTGCCTGTGTATCCACGGTAAACGGAAGACAAAAATCCCAATTGCCGTTTATTTTGTGGGAAGCGGAAATATCATCCTCAAACGTATCGTTACGATCATCATATCCGACCCCGGAAATCTCCAGATCTATTGTTCCGTCCTGTATGCCGATCCCATCCAGATCAAACTTGACCATTCCGATAAATGTATTATCATCAATAACCTTTCCCTCAAGGTTGTTATTCATCAGCATCTTCTCTTCTGTTTCCCCGGCAATTTTCCATTTTCCATCCAGATACACAAGACCTGACGGCAGGTTCTCTAATCCCCCCTGTTCCACGTTTATCTCGGCCGTTAAAAAGACGGATAAACCGTCGCAGTAAATTTCGGATGCTGTAACTGTCACGCCGGCATCTTTTGCTGTATATGCGGGACATCCCTCCCCGGAATTATCGGTATTTTCCGTTGACAGAACCTCCGCCTTTTTGTCATATTCTCCGGAAAATGTGAACGACTCCTGCACTTCCGTAAAAATCCGCCCAATAAACGGAATTTTTGCGGCCAATGCGGGATTGGAAAAGCATACGGCAAAAAAAACCAAAAGGAATGCAGCTGCCGAAGCGGCATAGGTTACAAAACGGCGGTTTGAGGTAATTTGTCTTATTTGCTGCTCCGGAAGATTGCTAAGCGTATCCCGATATCTCTCCCAGACATGTTCTGGAACTTCTATGTCGCTGATTTTTCTTATCAGAACATCAAATTCATTTCTGCTGTTACTTTTCATACGAAATTCTCCTTTCTACGTTATATAATTCCTGTCTCTGTTCGCATTCCGATTGCTGCTTTCTTCTGTCATCACTCCTATACTGCTCTTTTAGCTTTTTTCTCGCGGCTGCAAGCCTGCCCCTCACCGTATTCTCATTGATCTGGAGGATTTGCGCAATCTCTCTGCTTTTAAATCCCTGTATATAATGAAGAATAATTACAGTTCGATATTTTTCCTCCAGACAGTTTAAAAAAGTTCCCCATTCTGCATCCGCAAAACCTGCTTCCTGAAACCCCTTTTCCTCAACCGCATCTTCCGATAAAGTCTTTGTTCTCTGTCTGTAGATTGCGTTGCAGTTATTGATTAAGATACGGGTCAGCCATGTCCGAAAGTATTTCTCTTTTTTTAATGTGTCAATCTTTTCCCAGCAGCTTAAGGCTGTTTCCTGCATGGCGTCAGCGACATCCTCATCATTTTTTAATATGGCTTTCGCCACCTTATACATGGCCTTTCCTTCCTGTTCCATCAGCTGTTGAAATGCACTCTTGTCATGTTTCCTTGCTTTTTTTACCAACAGGTTCACACAAATTTTCCTCCTTTCAAAAGAGTCCGGATCTCTTGTATTATGTATTACACTTATTAGATGAACCAATGGCGTATTTTGTTTGATTATTTTTAAAATTAGTTAAAAGGCATACCGCGCTTACATTGCTAAACACGGTATGCCTTTTCTTTCAGTTCTTTATCGCTGCCTTTCGCCACGGGCCTCTGCCATAAAAACACAGGGACAGCGCAGTTCCAAGACACCATCCAATCGGCCATGCGCACCAGATTCCGGGATAACCGAACGACCCTGACAGCGCTATGGCAAGAATCACGCGCAGCGCAAGGTCAAAAAGCGTCGCCGTCATAAACTGCTTCATAAGTCCGGCTCCACGCAGGATACCGTCAGCGGCCAACTTTACGGAAATCACAAAATAAAACGGAGAAACAACGTGCAAAAATCTGGTTCCGGAGAGCAGCGCAAGATCGGACGGGGCTTCCATAAAAATCCGGATAAAAAATTTGTCGGCAAACAGATACAGGATTACAATTGGCACACATAAAAGCCATACCATTTTAACCGCAGCAAAAAAACCTGCTTTGATACGCGTCATCTCCCCCGCCCCAATATTCTGCGCCGTATAGTTTGACACGCCGTTGCCGATTGTAGTCAGTGATGTCACTACCAGATTATTCAGCTTAACCGCTGCAGAATAACCGGCAGTAACGCCTACGCCAAATCCGTTGATCACACCCTGTATTACTATATTCCCTATGGAAATAAAACTCTGCTGAAATATGCTTGGTATCGCGATGACTGCAATTTTTTTTAACAATTTTGCCGAAAACAGCCTTACTTTTCCTTCTGTCGAAATACTGGAAAGTCTTTTTCTTACGGCCAGCAAAGCGAGAATACAACTTACTCCCTGGCACAAAAATGTCGCCCACGCCACGCCTGCTACTCCCATCTCAAATACAAAGACAAACAGAATATCAACCAGTATATTTGATGTAGAGGATACTGCCAGAAATAAAAACGGTGTTTTGGAATCACCGAGCGCAGAAAAAATGCCGGTTGCTATATTATAAAACAAAAGAAACGGAAATCCCCAGATATAAATATCCAGATATAGCATCGAATCTGCAAAGATCTCCTCCTGCGTGTGAATCAATGTCAGAAGTGAACTGCAGCCCAAAAAACCCGCCGTCATCAGTATCACGCAGACCACGGCGCCTGCCGCCATAGATGTACAGACAGCCGTCTTCATCTCCCCATACTGTTTTGCGCCAAACAGCTGTGATACTATCACAGAACATCCCATATTGCAACCAAATGCAAAAGCAATAAAAATCAGAGTCACCTCGTAACTGTTCCCTACAGCTGCAAGTGCATTTTCCCCTAAAAACCTGCCCGCCACGAAACTGTCTGCAATATTGTACAACTGCTGGAACAGGATGCTGCCAAATAACGGCACGCAAAATTTCCATAATACACGATCCGGTTTTCCCACGGTCAAATCCTGATTCATCTGTCTTTCCTCCCTGAATTTTAGTTTCCCTCTCTTTATAATAAGCGATATTTTAACAGGAAAAGCTCTTGCAAATTCCTCTGATTGCTATTATACTTTTGATTGAGCAATTTGAAAAATATATGTTTCATATTGCAGCCATATTATTTTTATATATTACAGGGAGTAGTGTGAGAAGAACTTCTAAAGCTCGCAGCAGATCCTGCTTCGCTTAGAAGTTCTAAGTCTCACACCAGAGAATCCCCAAAAACAGGGGATTCTCCGCGCAGATTTGAGTCGCGGCAGAGCCGCGACATGGGGCGCGTGAAAAGTACTTGTAAGGCTCATGCCAAAGGGCATTTCGCCAACTAGTACTAAGTTTCACGCCGAAAAACGCTAAAATCAGGCGTTTTTCATACAGATATGAGATTCCGCGAAGCGCAATTTTTTTCGGGGGGTGCGTGAAATTAAAAATTCACAATCCTGATTTGTTTGCCCGCCATTGCGGGCGTATGGGAGTACCGTGCGATCTGTGTCTGCGCGATGCATGCCAGAAACATCTTTCCCCAAAGCCGCTTATGCGCAGAAAGCGAATGCGAACCGCGTTTGCAATGCAGAAATGAGGATTTATATGGAAATCAACTATGAATATTACCGTATCTTTTATTTTGCCGCAAAATATAAAAATTTTACGCAGGCCGCAGACGTTCTGCACAACAGTCAGCCCAATATTTCACGCGCAATAAAACTGCTGGAACACGATATGGGATGTAAGCTTTTTGTACGCTCTAACCGCGGTATTTCACTGACGCCGGAGGGTGAACAGTTATTTTCCCATGTAAAAATTGCAGTAGAACATCTGATGTCTGCGGAAGATGAAATTAAAATGCTGACCAAACTGCACAAAGGTGTTGTCTGCGTAGGCGCCAGCGAAACAGCGCTGCACCTTCTTCTGCTGCCCGCATTAAAGAAATTCAAAGAGACAAATCCAGGGATACGCATTCGCATTCAAAACCATCTGACACGCCAGGCGATCGCATCTGTAAAACAGGGAACCGTGGATTTTGCAGTTGTAGCCTCTCCCGCCGATTTCCCCGATTTTTTTCATGTGCGTTCTCTCATGCAGTTTCAGGATATTTTAATCGGTGGAAACGCATTTTCCCATCTGGCGAAATCTCCGGTTTCTCTGACGCAGATTTGTCGCTATCCGCATGTAAGCCTTGGGGAAGATACGATGAGTTACCGCTTTTACGAAAACTTTTACCGCAATTTCGGGCTGAAGCTAAAACCGGATTTTGAAGCGGCTACGACAGATCAGATCCTGCCAATGGTAAAGAATAATTTAGGCCTTGGTTTTTTTCCGGAAAAGCTTGCAGAAGAAGCGCTGGCCACAGGCGATTTGTGCCGTATTCCGTTAAAAGAGCAAATTCCCGGACGTGAGATATTTCTTGTGGAACAAAAAAAACGCCCCCTTTCCCTGGCGGCGGAGGCGTTAAAATCCTTACTTATTCACAGTTTTCCAGATACCGCAGCATAAAATACAGACCCCAGTCCTGGTCATTCGCATAAGGGTCATAATATTCGGCATCTTCTCCGTTTACCGTAACCGGATATACATAGGCGCAGGATGCGCTCCCGTCCGCCCGAAACAGGCTTAACACACCGCGATAGCATGCGTCCGCTCTTCTGAGGTACATTTCGTCACCGGAAATCTTCGCATAGTCATAAAATACGTTTGCGCTTAATGCGCTCCAATAATGCGGGAATGTATCTCCATAGAGTCTGCGCTTTCCGAACCAGTATCCGTCCCAATGACGTATTGTCGTCTCATACAGATGATAATCCGGCTGGAATCCGGAAAAAAGTGACAGCACATCCAGCTGCTGCTTCGCTCCCGTTATATATTTTTCTTCCCCGGTTATCTCATACATCTGCAACAGCAGCGCATCTGCAGGCGCTACAATACTCTGTTCGAAGTTGACTTCATGCGCCGGATAATGAAATCCATTGGCCAAAATACAGTCACTGTGCTGTCGGAAAAAGGTAAGCAAAACAGCTTTCTCTTCTTCCATACCTGCTTTTTCCAATAAAGTATACAGTTCTTTTAACGGAACTTCTATCGCATAAAAGCCTGTGCCTCCCTGTTCGTAAAAACTTTTCAATGCACGGTATGCATAGACCAGATAATCGCGCTTCTGATTTCGTTTATATAATTCTATGTAGAACAAGCTCATCCACGGATAATTATAAAGCCGTTTAAAACTGTTATCCCCGTGATAATCGTTATAGACAATTCCTGTCTGTGTATCAAACAACTCGCGCTCCACATACTCAATATAGTCTGTAAGACTTTCCGAAAGCTCTGTATCGCAATGATTCTGCAAATACTTTGCCATCAGAATCCCCATACCAACGCGCTCGCGCCCGCCGTTAAAATCATACTCGGAATCATAAAACTGCTTCTTCTCTTCATTATCATAAATCAGATATGTACCGTCAAGGCCGCTGCCCGGATTCCTGCACTGCTGCTTTTGCGCAATAAAACGACAGCGCTGCCCTGCAAGCTCTTCTACAGACGGCAGGACAAGAATATGACAATGTGTCCGGACTCCCAAAACCGTAATCAGATAGTGATGCTCTCCACATCCTGCATTTTGCTCCCGCACGAAAATCTTGTTGTCCGAAACAGAAAAATCAATCTGTTTTCCATCGCGTTCCACGGAAATATCATTCTGACAGAAAGAAAATACCGGCTCTATCTGCAGCTCAATTTCTTCCTGTTCAAAAACAGTATAGTTTTTTGCATTTACGTAAAGATACTTCGAATTATATACGCCAAGTTTCCGATAAAAATCTTCTTTTCCTTCATGCCAGAACAGCGTCCAGGCAATGGTTTCCTGCTCCCCCGGCAAAAGACAGACCGGCGACGGATGCATCAGAAAATCCCCGCGGTCATTACTGATCTGAGACAAATCGCGTTCTACACTGTAACCGCCCAAAGATCCGGCTGTCAGTACAAGACCAAGATGCGGCCCCTCCCCTCCCATACGGAGCGCCATTACAAATGAGGTCTCCTCGCCACACCAGATATGTGTATGGCATCGGTTCTTCATACATGTTTGCGCGTCCGCATAACTGTCCTGGAAAGGCGTATAGATCGAAATATCTTTTAAAGCGATTGAAATCGGATGGTCTGTTTTATTTATAAAATAATATTCTTCCTGTATCGTATCCTGGCACACTTCGGATTTGCTCTGCACTTCAATGCCTTCCGTCGCTTTCACAGTTCCCCATTCTGTGTTTCCCTCAATCCAGTTCATCCCATAACGGTCGTCCTGATGAATTAATTCTTTCATGTCTGCCCATCGCTTTCGCAACTATTCTTTGCATCATAACATGTCTGCGAAGCAATTGCAATCATCGGACAGGAGGCAAATCATTATTTACCGGCCTGCAGCACATATTGCGCGTCCAAATTGACCGAATTTTTGAGGGGCATATCGTTTTCTATTTCCCTGAAATACCTCAAAATCAGTACTTTGGGAAATGGCGGGTGCATCATCCATGCATAGGCGGCGATTGCGGCTGGGAAACTGATAATCGTGCCTATTATCTATTCGCTATTCGTTTGATTGACCTGCGCCTTTCCAAAATTGCTCCATTGTTTTATTAAATTCCTGCGGCACATCCATGTTAACACAGTGTCCCGCATTTTCAAAAATAACTACCGTACAATCGGGTTCACTGCTTTTCCATGCTTTTATTGCCTCTAATTCCATTGGAATATCAAATTTTCCGCATCCGATCAGCAAAGGATAATTACGTCGCCCGGTTTTAAACTTGTTTACCATATGATTGAGTGTTGCCAGAAACATAAATGACTTTTTGGGAAAACATATATTCATAGCAAAAAATTCATTTTGCGCCTGTGAAGTATATGCCGATATTTTCTTGTTTGCTTTTGCAAACCATTTAACGGAAAAGAGCGCTTTCAACATCATCCGTTTCTGCTTTGCACTATTTTCATTTTTCATTTTTGCGTCAAAATTATTAATATCATAACCTCCAACGCAGGCCAGCGAGCTTACTTCATGTGGATAACGATTGGCAAAATCCTGTGCTAAAACTGCGCCAAGAGAAACGCCGACAATATGTACTTTATCAATATTTTCCTTTTTTAAGATGTCGAAGATCCACTTGTGCATTTCATCTATCGTATCACCTTTTCGAGTATCCGTTGACTGCCCGTGGCCAATGATGTCAATCGCCAGAATATTATATTTATTCTCAAAATACGCAAACTGTGCTTTGAACATATTGTGATTGACGAAAGCGGCATGGATAAAAAGTAACCACTCGGCCTGCTCGGACCTGCTGACAAAATATGTAATTGGTGAATTGGCTAACTTGATTGGCTTCATTGTTTTTCATTCCTCATTTCATCAAGAAGTTTTTGATACCACTCGATCTGATAAATTGTTCTTCTACCAATATTGCTATTAGTGGCGTTGCTATTATATTCTCTTTTTCTGCTTAAGTCAATAATAGCAAAACTCCTCATTTCCTTCGCTTCACCGACACTTTTGGGGCTCGTCTTCCGGCTTCAGATCAGCTTTGTGCCGCCTGTACACTGCGCTTGATTTGCATCAGCAAAAGCACCATGCAAACGCCAAGCAGAATATGTCCAATTCCGGCGACGCCGGAAATTGCCGCATTCAAGCCGGAGGAAATCACCGGAGCCAACACCTGAACCACTCCCCGCACAACGAGCATTACGGCCGTCAGGTTCAGACCAATATGATAAGCAGCCAATACCCGTCCGGTTTTCTCACTGGTGAAAGAAAAATTCTTTTCGAGTACAAGCAGCAACAAAAAAAACACCACGCCCAGCAGGAAATAATGAGTATGGACAACAGAGAGGGTTGTTTTAGCGGTATAACCGTTGAATTTTGTAAACTCCCGATAAAACACGCCCCCTGTCATCGCAAAAATAGCGTATAACAAAGCCGTATTTATGTAACGTTTCATAGTGAATCCCCCTTTATCTGCATTCCTTTTTCATAGCAAAATATCCGATGAGTACCGTCCACACATAAGCGCAGGTCTTGGGTATCATCAGCATCCCGATCATTGGTATGGCGTCTGCCCACAGCACTACCGGGATATAAAAGCCAAAACTCAAAACGATGGTCAGCCACATCCAGCGGAACGCCTTATCCCTGTGCTCTTTTGCACTGCGATAAAACAGGACAATCACCACAAGCCCCAGCAAAGCGAAAGGGATATTGCGGTAGATCCCCCAAGAGAGGGGCGCCCCGACGCTGATCCACTGATTCTGTGGCATCATGCACAAAACAATCCGCAAACCCGCCAGACTATACACGGCGGCCGTAAGTCCACCCTGGCCGTTGATCTTATACCGCTGCCGCCAGACATAATAGAGCAGCACATAGAAAATCGTCATTGTGACCGAGGTGATCCACTTACCAATACCTAACGAAACAGTATAATTCTCCAGACCAGTAGTACACAGGGCAAGAGCGCGTGGAACCAGATGAAACGAGTCTCCCGCCCCCAACACGACTGCCATGCATCCAAACAGACGGAATTGACGATTTCCTCCGCTGCCCCGGATCATCATGATCCCGAGAGTAATGACAGAAATCAGATAGACAGAATCAAACAGGGTTTCTACGATTGCTTGCATAGTTTTATTCTCCTTTATAATTTAATTTTGGCAGCAGCAAATCCTGTTCTGCCATAGTTACCTTAATTGACAAGGGCTCACGCAGTCAGAGCGGAGACAGCCCGAATATCATATCCCGCTGTGCTCGACACGACACGGGCGATCAACAACAGAGCATTCTGTTTTTCTTTCATAATCATTCTCCCTTGGTGAACATCGTTCAATTTGCGGAATAAAAAATACCACAATTCAGTGGAATTTTAATAAAGTGTCCTGCGGACGATCTCCTGTACGGCAGCGGGGTCATAATCCCCTCTCAGCAAAGCGGACAACATCATCGAAAATATGACATCCGCAAATCTTTCGGCTGTAAACTTCTCCGTAAACGCATCACTCCGAATCCTGGTATCCTGCTTTAAGACAAAACACAACCCGTCCAATATATGCTGCCATGTCTGCTGCATTTTCCGTTTCCCATCGGATTTTTCCTCCTGCATAAAACCCATGGAGTGCATGGTAAAAAAACCGGGATACTGTTTACAGCCGTATTCCATCCTATCAAACAACCATGCAATACAGGACTGCGTATCCTCAAACAGGCCGCTATCCTCCTGACAGCAGAATATCTCGCACCAGACGCTTTCTACTGTAGCGCACACCAGCGCAGCTTTAGAATCAAAATAATTGTAAATGGACCCCACCGATACTCCGCATGCCGCCGCTACAGAACGAATATTGATTGCAGACCATCCCTGCTGCTGAATCAGTTTTCGACTGGTTTTTAAAATATCCTCTTTTGACGTTACAATTGTATTCATTCAATCACCTCAATATGAACAATGTTCATTATATTAGATCACCTATCCGCTGTCAAGAACTTCTGCTGAAAAAACAGGCATGACACTATCTCGTTCAATTAAAAATCTCGTTTGGAATATATTTTTTGATAGCAAAAAAGAAAACAGCAAAATCAAAGTATCAACAGCTGTCACACCGCCATTTACCGAAAACATATTCTGATTGGCATATTGGGGGGTATTAAAGATTACGCCCAGATTTGACGCACGATCAAAAAAGGGGCTGTCGGTTAATACCGATTTTTAAGCTCTAAAACGTAAAATACGAATCTCCCATAGAAATCAGTGTTTTTCACACCTGATCTTCTGCGGGAGATTCGTATTTTTTCTTTTCTATATGTATTTTGGGGCGCAAAAGACCCTCAACTGCATTTTCCAAAACACTCTTTTTCTAAGCAGCCTTTTCTTCGGTTTTTCCTTCAAATTTTTTGATTTTATCATGAAGAAAACGGTGGTATTTATTTATGTTTCTTCCCATCGCATACAGCATGAATTCCTTATATACTTTTTCGGTTGTCCGGTAGTTGAACCGACGAAAGCCGTCGTTTTCTTTGATGTCTCCAAAATGTCCTTCCGTTTGTATGGAGCGGATCTGACGGTTTAAGATCCCTTTCTCACTCTGGATATTTGCATGAGATTCTTCTTTCAATGTTTCCCACTGCTCATTGATCTTCATGACTTTATTTTTCTCAGCATCTTTTTCAGCGTTATATTTATAAAGACATCGGGCTTTGTGTTCACAACCACTGCAGTCTGCACATCCATACACCTCAAAAGTCTGCGTATAACCAGCCTGCTCTTTGGTTT
>CAMUGE010000062.1 GCA_947088345.1 uncultured Roseburia sp. | reverse complement strand
AATCCCCATTTATTATAGCAGATTTTTCAGGACTTGGCCAAAAGACTTATTGAAGCTGAAAAATAAAGTATTTGCATTTTAGCTGCTGCTGTGCTATACTGTTTTTTACATGAATGCAGATTGTTTTCATGCAAATATTTGCCCACCAAGAAATTGGTCAAGCCCATACGGACAGGCGGGGCAGCTGCCGATTGCGGTGAGAGCCGCATTATTGATTGAGTTAAAAGCTCAAATTTTATAAGTTGACTGCGGATGCAGTGTCTGTAGTCGTATCTGAATAGATATCACTTGTGAAACGGTCAATAAAGAGTGGGAACAGCAAATATTTGCCGGCAAAGATTGCCATGTTAAACTCTGAAAATAGTTTTTGCAGCATGTATGTAAAATACATAACATAGAAGCAGAACAGTTGACAAGGACAGGTGAGGGATGATTCACCTGTTTTTTTATGCACAGACCCGTGCAGGGGGAAGTATGACGCAAAGGCGGCGCACGGGTCGCGCGGCGAATAAGGGAGGAAATCTTCCGTACTTGATTACAAAGATCCCGTGCGGACGAAATAGGCGGATAAGGCTGCGCAGGCGCGCAAAAAAATGTTGCAAATGCAACAAACAGGATTCCGGCGCAGCGAGCAGGGGAGAAAGGGTTCCTCTGCATGGTTCGCAGGGACGAAAAAGGCAGCGGAAAGAATGGGGTAACAATGGAAAAAGATCGACAGATGCGTGCGCCGGTATACGAAGCGCTGGAGAAATTAAAAAGAAAACGGGTGGTTCCGTTTGATGTGCCCGGCCACAAGCGCGGGCGCGGCAATCCGGAGTTAGTCGAACTGCTGGGGGAAAAGTGTGTCAGCCTGGATGTCAATTCCATGAAGCCGCTTGATAATCTCTGCCATCCGGTATCGGTAATTAAAGAAGCGGAGGAGCTGACGGCGGAGGCTTTTGGCGCCGACCATGCTTTTTTTATGGTCGGTGGGACGACGTCATCGGTACAGGGGATGGTACTCTCTGCGTGCCGAGCGGGTGATAAAATTATTTTGCCGCGCAATGTACACAAGAGCGTGATCAATGCGCTGGTGCTCTGCGGCGCCATTCCGGTTTATGTAAATCCGCAGGTGGACGTGCGTCTGGGGATATCGCTGGGGATGCGCGTATCGGAGGTGGAGCGGGCAATTATTGATAATCCGGGCGCAGTCGCAGTTCTGGTCAATAACCCTACGTATTACGGCATCTGTTCGGATCTTCGCTCCATTGTGAAACTGGCGCATGAGCACGATATGCTTGCACTTGTGGACGAGGCGCACGGGACGCATCTGTATTTCGGGGACAACCTGCCGGTGTGCGCGATGGAAGCCGGGGCCGATATGGCATCCGTATCCATGCACAAATCCGGGGGCAGCCTGACGCAGAGTTCACTTCTTTTAACCGGAAAAAACGTAAACTGGGAATATGTAAGCCAGATAATCAATCTGACACAGACAACAAGCGCATCTTATCTGCTGATGGCGAGCCTTGATATCTCAAGGCGAAATCTGATGCTGCGCGGCAGGGAGTCATTCGCAAGAGTCAGTGAAATGGCGGAATATGCAAGACGGGAGATCAATGATATCGGCGGTCTTTATGCCTACGGGAGGGAACTGATCAACGGTTCGAGCGTATACGATTTTGACGTGACAAAATTAGCAGTCTATACACGTGATATCGGGCTTGCCGGCATCGAGGTTTATGATCTGCTTCGCGATGAATATGATATCCAGATTGAACTGGGTGACATTGCAAATATTCTTGCGTATATTTCCATCGGAGACAGGATGCAGGATATCGAGCGTCTGGTCGGGGCGCTTGCCGACATTAAACGGCTGTATGCAAAAGATTCGGAAAAAATGCTAAATACGGAATATATCAAACCGAAGGTTCTTGTCTCTCCGCAGGCAGCTTTTTATTCTGAAAAAATATGCCTGCCGATTCGCAAGACAGCCGGCAGGATCTGCGGAGAATTTGTGATGGCTTATCCGCCGGGAATCCCGATTCTGGCGCCGGGGGAGATGATTACGAAAGAAATCATTGAATATATTATCTATGCAAAAGAAAAAGGCTGTTCCATGCAGGGCGCGGAGGATTTAAACGTCGAGCATCTGAATGTGTTAATGGATGACCGCCAGGTATGGAAATGAAAAGTTGCAGAAAGGATGGAGTAAGTTGGAATTGTGGTTTTCGGATTATCAGACAGATGCGGTAAAAGTATCCATCAAAGTCGAAAAGCAGCTGTTTGGGGAACAGACAGAATTTCAGAGAATTGATGTATTTGATTCAAAGGAGTTTGGACGTTTTTTAAGCTCAGACGGAAGTATTGTGTTTTCGGAAAAAGATGAATTTGTTTATGATGAGATGATTGTGCATGTGCCGATGGCGGTTCACCCGCGTGTAAATAAGGTTCTGGTGATCGGCGGCGGGGACGGCGGCGTTGCGCGCGAACTTTCCTGGTATGAGGAGATCGAGGAGATTGACGTGGTAGAACCGGACCCGGTATTTGTAGATGTGTGCCGGCGTTTTTTTCCGGATAATGCCTGCGGACTGAATGACGGGCGCGTCCGTATTTATCATGAGGACGGACTGCGGTTTTTGCGCACAAAGCACGACGCCTATGATCTGATTATTAATGATGCGATTGATCCGCTTGGCCATACGGCAGGATTGTTTACGAAAGAGTTTTACGGGAACTGTTTTCGTGCGCTGCGGGAAGACGGTATTATGGTTTATCAGCACGGGAGCCCGTTTTATGATGAGGATGAGGAGTCCTGTCGCATTATGCACAGGAAAGCAAGCCACAGTTTTCCGATCAGCCGGGTCTATCAGGCGCATATTCCGACCTGCTCTTCCGGTTACTGGCTGTTTGGATTTGCATCCAAAAAATATCACCCGCTTCTCGATCTGGACGTTTTAAGATGGAAGAATCGCAAAATAAAGACATGGTATTATACGACAAATCTGCACAAGGGCGCATTTATGCTGCCCCGGTATGTGGAGGATATGCTGGAAGAAGAGGAAGGACGCAGGTAGGCGTACAACGATAAGGGAGGAAAAACGATGGGGAGATTATTAATCATTGGCTGTGGAGGCGTTGCGCAGGTTGCAGTCCACAAATGCTGTCAAAACAGCGGCACATTTGAAGAAATCTGTATTGCCAGCCGAACAAGAGAAAAATGCGACGCACTGAAAGAAAAACTTGAAAAAGTGACCGCGACAAAAATAACGACGGCAAAAGTGAATGCCGACAGCGCAGAGGAGCTGACCGCGCTGATCAATGCATACAGGCCAAACGCCGTATTAAATGTCGCGCTGCCATATCAGGATCTTACAGTGATGGAGGCATGTCTTGCCTGCCATGTGGATTATATTGATACGGCAAATTATGAGCCGGAAGATACGACAGATCCAGCTTGGCGCGCGATTTATGAGAGGCGCTGCAGGGAGACGGGATTTACAGCTTATTTTGACTATTCCTGGCAGTGGGCATATCGGGAGAAATTCAGAGAAGCCGGCCTTACGGCGCTGCTTGGCAGCGGGTTTGATCCTGGTGTGACAAGTGTGTTTACCGCGTACGCATTAAAACATTATTTTGATGAAATTCATTACATTGATATTTTGGACTGCAACGGCGGCGACCATGGATATCCGTTTGCGACAAATTTTAATCCGGAGATTAATCTGAGGGAAGTATCTGCAAACGGCTCCTACTGGGAGGACGGCCATTGGGTGGAGACGGAGCCGATGGAAATAAAACGGGAATTTGATTTCCCACAGATAGGCAAAAAGGATATGTATCTGCTGCACCACGAGGAGATAGAATCGCTGGCAAAAAATATTCCGAATGTGAAACGTATCCGTTTCTTTATGATGTTTGGGCAGAGTTATCTGACTCATATGAAATGTCTGGAAAATGTGGGTATGCTGCGTACCGAGCCCATTTCTTATGAGGGCAGAGAGATCGTGCCGATTCAGTTTTTAAAAGCTCTGCTGCCCGATCCCGCTTCGCTTGGACCGCGGACAGTCGGAAAGACAAATATCGGGTGTATTTTTACAGGCGTAAAAGATGGAAAAGAAAAGACGATTTATATTTATAATGTCTGCGACCATCAGGAATGTTACAGAGAAGTCGGTTCGCAGGCAGTTTCTTACACAACGGGCGTTCCGGCGATGATAGGGGCTGCGCTGATCGTAGATAAAGTCTGGGACGGGGACGGCGTCTTCAATATCGAGGAGTTTGATCCCGATCCTTTTATGGATATGCTGAATCAATACGGGCTTCCATGGGTTGTTGAGGAACAGGTACAGGTTGTGCAGTAGCAGGAGGTAATTTTGGGAAAGACGGTATCATGGGAAGAACTTCCCACGCCCTGTTATGTGATAGACATAAAAAAATTAAAAGAAAATCTGCAGTGTCTTCAAAAGATAGAACAAGAGACAGGATGCCATATTCTTCTTGCACAGAAAGCATTTTCGATGTACAGTCTGTATCCGTTGATCGGACAGTATATCAGCGGCACGACGGCAAGCGGACTTTATGAGGCAAGACTTGGCAGGGAGGAAATGGGAAAAGAGAACCATGTCTATGCTCCGGCCTATAAACAGAAAGATATGGAAGAGCTTGCAGAGATCTGCGACCATATTGTCTTTAACTCTTTTGCCCAGTATGACAGATACAGAGGAATTGTTGCGGCAGAGAAGAGCAATGGGGCTGCAGCCAGTATCGGGATACGAATCAACCCCGAGTATTCCACGCAGCAGGGGCATGCCATTTATGATCCATGTGCAGCCGGATCTCGTCTGGGAATGACATACAAAAACTTTGAGGAGGCTTTTGGCGGTTGTCTGCCAAATGACATTGAGGGGCTTCATTTTCATACGCTCTGTGAACAGAATGCAGATGATCTTATAGCAACATTTAAATCATTTGAAAGAAAGTTTGGCGCTTATCTTGCAAAAGTTAAATGGTTCAATCTGGGGGGAGGTCATCATATCACCAGAGAGGACTATCAGAGAGACGAGTTAATACGTCTTCTCCGTTATATCAGAGATACGTACCACGTTAAAATTTATCTGGAGCCGGGGGAGGCCATTGCGCTCAATGCCGGATATCTTGTGGCGACGGTTGAGGATATCGTGAAAAATGAAATCGACATTCTAATATTGGACGCTTCGGCTTCCTGCCATATGCCGGACGTCCTGGAAATGCCGTATCGTCCGCCTCTGCGCGGCGGTTATCCGGCGGGGGAAAAGCCGTATACGTTTCGATTATCATCTCTTACCTGCCTTGCCGGCGACGTAATCGGGGATTACAGTTTCGCGCAGCCCGTCAGGCGCGGTGACAGGCTGGTCTTTGAGGATATGGCGATCTATTCTATGGTAAAAAACAATACGTTTAACGGAATCCCGCTTCCTGCAATTGCAGTGTTAAAAGAGGATTCTTCCTGTGAGCTGGTCAGGGAGTTTGGGTATTCTGATTTTAAAAACAGGCTGTCTTAAGGGACGAGGAGATCAATGGAAAAATTTAAATCAGCAGACAGTACGCCGCTCGCGGACGGTTTTTTTATGCCGGCGGAGTTTTCTCCGCATCGGGGATGTATTATGATATGGCCGGAGCGTCCGGGTTCCTGGCCATACGGGGCAGAACCGGCGAGGAAAGCGTTTGCATCGGTTGTAAAGGCGATTGCAAAGAGTGAAAAAGTGTACGTCGCGGCAGGCAAAAAAGGGATATCCTCTGCTGTCGCGGCTTTGTTTGGTTCATGCAGCGTAACGGAGACAGAACAGGGAAGTTTTGTGTGCAGGCAGGCAGACGTTAAGTATTTTGAAGGGATGAGACAGGGGCAAAAAACCGCTGTCGTTTTGCCGCAGTGGCGGCAGAATGTCGAAATTTTCCCGGCGGAGACGGACGATGCATGGGCAAGGGATATTGCGCCAACTTTTTTAAAAGCGAAAAATCCGGCGGAGGTACGCGCCGTGAACTGGGAATTTAACGCGTGGGGCGGTAAGGTAGACGGACTTTATGCCTCATGGGAGAAAGATAACGCATTTGCGCCATATTTCGCAAAAAGGTACGCATTTTCCATGTACGATGCGGCGCCGTTTGTGTTGGAGGGCGGTTCGATACACAGCGACGGCGAGGGGACGCTGCTTGTCACCGAAGCGTGTCTTTTGAGCGGCGGCAGAAATCCGGCGCTTGACAGAGCGCAGATTGAGGAAAAATTAAGACAGTATCTTGGCGTAAGCAAAGTACTCTGGCTGCCGCGCGGTATCTATATGGATGAGACAAATGAACATGTTGACAATGTGTGCGCCTTTATTCGCCCGGCGGAGGTTGTGCTGGCCTGGACAGACAATCAGGATGATCCACAGTATGCGTTTTCAAGGGAGGATTTGGATTATCTTTCAAATGTGCGCGATGCAAAAGGCCGCAGGCTCACGATCCACAAGCTGCCGATTCCGGACGTTCCTGTTTGTGTCGAAGAAGAGGAGATAAACGGATATGCGTTTGAGGACGGGGAAGATGCAAGGGAGCCGGGAGAGCGTCTTGCGGCTTCTTATGTGAATTTTTATTATTCCAATCAGGCAGTGATACTCCCTGCGTTTGGCGGCGCGAATCAGGCGAGCGACAGACGTGCGTCTGATCTTATGCGACAGCTGAATCCGGGACGGGAAGTGATCCCGATCAATGCACGTGATATTTTGGCCGGCGGCGGGAATATTCACTGTATTACACAGCAGATTCCGTGGTAGAAATGGAGGAAAATCATGCAAAACGTAACAGTTGCGGCGGTTCAGATGTATTGTAACGCGCCGCTTGCCAAAAATCTGAAAAATGCGGAAGAAAAAATACGGAAAGCGGTTTCCCTTGGGGCGCAGATTATTTTGCTTCCGGAGCTCTTCGAACGGGAATATTTTTGCCAGCAGCGCAGGTATGAGTTTTACCGCTATGCAAAACCGCTTTGTGAAAATGATGCGGTACAGATGGGAATACGTCTTGCGAAAGAATTAAACGTTGTGCTGCCAGTCAGTTTTTACGAAAAAGACGGAAATCTCCTGTTTAATTCGGCAGCCTGTATTGACGCAGGCGGAGAGATTTTGGGTGTTTACCGTAAAACACATATACCGGACGACCATTATTATCAGGAAAAATTCTATTTTACGCCTGGCGACAGTGGATTTCGCGTATTTGATACAAAATACGCAAAAATCGGAATCGGAATCTGCTGGGATCAGTGGTTCCCGGAGACGGCGCGCGTCATGGCGTTAAAAGGAGCCGAACTTTTGTTTTTTCCGACGGCGATTGGTTCGGAACCGATCTTAGGTTGCGACAGTATGCCGCACTGGCGCAGATGTATGCAGGGACATGCGGCGGCAAACCTGATGCCGGTGATTGCAGCAAACAGGATCGGAACGGAATCGGTAAGTCCATGCGAAGAAAATGCAGGGCAGTCTTCTTCGCTGAACTTTTACGGCTCGTCATTTTTAACAGATGCCACCGGTGAGATTTTAAAAGACGCTTCCAGGGATCGGGAAGAAATACTGACTCACACGTACGACCTTAGAAAACTGTCTGGCGAACGTCTGGAATGGGGGCTGTTCCGCGACAGGAGGCCTGATTGTTACGGGGGTATCAGCAGCCGGACCCGGGGTGTAAGTGAAAAAGTAAATTTCAATTGCGTCGGTTTCATCTAATGTACACGGAGAATGTCAACGCCATATGCATCCAGTATGCCGTCAAAATTTTTTCCGCTGATGAGAGACTGTCCGCAGATGCCCATTTCTGCTTTCGTGGCAGTATGGTTTAGGAGCATAAGGTATTCTGTTTTATTTGTTTTGCGTTTGATCAGTTCTGTGCCGTCCGGATGGGGAATATATGCAGCGCCTGCCTGTTCCGAAATGATCTGCACCAGTTTTTTCAGTGCAAAATCTTCCAGATCGCAGCCGATATACCAGACATGTCCGCCGCCATAGCTGTTTACGGTTACGGCGGGGGAGGAGCAGTAATATTCGCCCTCATATCTGACGATAACTTCGGCGCCGTCCGGTTCGATAATATCCCGCCAGATACGTGAAGAGCCAAATCCGTCTGAAAGCCTGACTTCAATCGGAGACGAGTCAAACTCGCATACGGTAATTCCCGCAAGGTCGCGCAGTTCTCCCGGCAGAGTTTGTGTGACCATATTGTTGTTTAAATTTTTTATGCCGCTGCGGTAGGTCAGTACAAGTGTGCCGCCGTTTTTTACATATTGTAAAAGACGTATCTTAGACTGAGCGGAAACCATGGCGAATGCGGGCATATAGATTATCCTGTAACGGCTGCAGATCATTTTTTCGCCGCCGCAGACAGGATTCGTACCAAGGCGGAGATTTGCCTTGTAATAGTCCAACAGCATGTCGCGGTAATCGAAATCCGGGACATGTTTTTTTATTTTATGACTCCATACGTTTTCATAAGATTTTACCAGCAGTACGTCGCTGACTTGTTCTGCGTGAACAAACAGATCTGAAAGACGTTTCAGCTCTTCTCCAGTCTGTTTCAGTTCATAAAAACGTCTGCGCGGCACGCCGTCATGGTCAATAACGCCAAGCCAGTATTGCTCCATTCCAAATGGGGCCGATTTGAAACGGAAATACAAAAGCCCTTCACATCCATGGGCGATCGCCTGGTATGTCCAAAGCCGAAGCTGTCCCGGCCGCGGGGTGTTTCCGAACATATCCCAGCCGCAGGGACCTGCCTGCTGTTCCATCACCCAGAAGTTTCGGTTTTTTGCCCCGCGCATCAGTTCATGCGCCATCGCAGCGGTTTCAAATGTATTGCAGTTCCACTGGTTGTCAATGTAATTGTCCCACGATACGATATCGAGCGGTTCTGCCAGTTTCTCGTAGTCTATGTCCGAAAAATGCCCCATCATATTGTGTGTGACAGGAGAATCAGAATACTGACGGATGATTGCGATCTGCATGTTTTGATATCTAATCCATGAATCGGAAGAAAAACGGTAAAAATCCAGATCAAGACTCGGATTGTGTGTCGGACTTTCGCTGCATTCTCCGTCACAGGAGGTATACGCCGGCAGAATCACATCCTCAAAGTTTTCGTATTCCTGACTCCAGAATACAGTTCCGTAGGATTTGTTTAATGCGTCGATCGTTTGATAACGCTCTCTGAGCCATTCGGCAAAAGCTGATTTGCAGTGGCTGCAGTAGCAGCGCGTACTGTTATGACAGCCTAATTCATTGTCAATCTGCCATGCAATCATATTTGGATTTTTGCCGAAGTGCGCGGCAAGTTTTTTTGTAATGATCTGGCTTCTTTCCAGATAGTGGGGATTGTTTGCACAGCACTCGCGCCTCGAACCGTAACCGCGCGCCCGGCCGTATTTATCGCGCAGAAAGATATCATATTTATCTGCCAGCCATTTTGGAGGCGCGGCAGTCGGCGTGCCGAGTATGATATTTATGCCGTTTTTCGCCAGCATATCTGTGATCTCATCCAGCCAGGAGAAATCAAATACATTTTCTTTTGGTTCCAGTCTGCTCCAGGCAAATTCTGCCATGCGTACTGTGTTAAAACCGCCGTCTTTCATCAGGCGGATATGATCGCTCCATTCCGATTTATCCCAGTGTTCAGGGTAGTAGTCGACTCCAAATATCATTGATAGAGACTCCTTTCTCAAAAAGTGGTAATATTTTTACATTTCGTACTCTTTAGATGGAATACCCAAAGAAGCAAGTTTGTTTTTGGAAACCATTCACTGATAGTTCCATTCAGGATTGTTACCCGAAGCGGTCTTTTTTATGGATATCTTTGTTTATCTGTAATCATCATTATAACGAATCAGATTCAGAGTGTAAAGTCGATTGGATTGTCGTGAATTAAATTATCCCAAAATGAATTGAGATAATGATAGATAATCATGAAAACCGCTTGCTTTCTTATCGAAAACGTACTATAATCAGTCTCATAATTGAATAAATCTTCAGGGCAGGGTGAAAGTCCCGATTTTAAACACCTTATAAATAAGGTTTTTCAGAGAAAGGTGCAAGTAGATTTACACCATTTTTACACAAAATAAAATAATGAGTGCAGAGCCTTAATATGATAAATGAATATTGGGACATTAACATAAGTCCATTATCAGTTGTAGAATTATAATTGATAACGGGCTTATTTTAGTGTCTTAAAGTAAGATAGTAGTCCAAAATTAAAAATGAGGAGGAAATACAATGGAGATAATAAATTTTGAGAAAGCAAAAGCAGGAAATCAGTTAAAAGCAGGAAAACTATCCCTGCAGGTGAAAAAGAGGGAAATCATTTACCTTTGAAATACTTACAGAGGATGCGCTGACAGAAAGAATGGATGATCTGTTGTTACAGAATAAAGAGTACGTTCATACAGTATAAGACAAGAAAGTTGTCTGAACAGGTTGACACAATCAGCTTGTCAAAGGAACAAATGTTCACTGTGGATAAACTTGTATCATCTTATTTGCAAATGGGAGAATGGAATACCTGCGGGGAATCAGGGATTGTGCATTGTTATTAAGGGAAATGGAATTGATGAAATGATGGGAGGATGAATATATAAGGTAAATATGTGTTATGGTAACTTCAGTCAAGTAGAGGAATTATTAAACGGTTAAAAACAGTATAAGTCCGTGTACACGCTGTATTGCATTTTGATAATGTGTTTTAATAAATATGTTTCACTTGACGTACGCTAAAACGTACGCTATAATGAGAGAAAGGAGATGATTTTATGACGGCAATCAGTGTTACAAAGGCAAGGGAAAATATATATCAGATACTATCTGATGTGAATAATAATAGCCAGCCGATTACAATTACAAACAACCGTGGGAAGAATGGCGTCCTTATTTCAGAAGATGATTGGAACGCTATTCAGGAAACGTTGTATCTTAATTCTATTCCAGGGATGACAGAAAGTATCAAGGAAGCTGGGAAAGAACCGTTAGAAGAGTGTACTGTATATAATCCAAGCGAGGAATGGTAAATGTATTTAATTCGATTCAGTAAACAGTCTGATAAGGATAAAAAGATGCTAAAGGGAGCAGGGCTAGAGCAAAAGACAAAGGGCTTATTGAATATAATTGCAACAAATCCTTTTCAGAATCCGCCGCCTTATGAGGGATTAGTTGGAAATCTAAGCGGTTATTATTCCAGAAGAATCAACATACAGCATAGATTAGTCTATCAGGTATATCATAAACCGGTTGAGCTTGATGGAATGAATTATGAAGGAACGATAAAAGTTGTCCGTATGTGGTTACATTATGATGATGTGAGATAAAAATAGTAATGATGAGAGGTCATAGCAGAAATGTTGTGGCTTTATTTATGTATAAATTCCTATAATGATGATATGTTTAAAAAAACATCGGAATTCAATTCGGTGTGCGTTCGATAGATTTGAACAGGTAAATATAAATCTTGTTAAAATGCTATGATTTAATATGATAAAGTAATAAAGCAAAATGGCTGATTATCTCAAAAAGCCTTGATTTATGGGCATACAAGCAGGATTTCAAGCTGAATTTACTACCA
>CAMUGE010000061.1 GCA_947088345.1 uncultured Roseburia sp. | reverse complement strand
TTAAGACCGCCGAAAAAAATCAAATTAATTTACACACTTTACTTGACAAACCCCAATTTTTCTTTTCCAGCATAAAATTTAGATTTGAAAACTGGAAATGGGCAAAAAAACGGTTCGCGGACATGATATCGCGAACCGTTTTGTCTACAGTCTGACGCTTTGAATTAATTCAAAGCGTTTTTATTTTTGCCAGTCGACAAGATATTTTCTGTGGAGAAGAACATAGAACTCCCATTGTCCCGTTTTGGCGGGCATTTATATCAGGTTCGTGAAATTTCTTATTTCAGACCGGTTCCTCTCACACTGCATTTTCCGGTTCCTGTGCCCTCTTTTTCCCCCATTTTACTTTTTTCACTTCTTTTTTTTCTTTTTTTGCTTCCTTTTTCTTCATATTATTGCGTATCGCTTCATCCAGTTTTCGAAACCGTTCCTCTTCCGCCTCTTCCCGTTCACGCATAAGATAATTCATTTCTTTAATGACCTGCTCCCCGACATCCTCACTGATATTTTTACTAAGCGCCTGATTGTTTGCTGCAAGAGCTTTCCCGACAATCTCTGTCATCAGCTCTGTAAACTGTGCCATCTTATCGGTATTATCCATGATATTTTCACTCGGCGGCATAACCCCCGCCGCTTTCGGTTTGAGATCCGTCTCCGACGCCGGCAGATACGACCTGTCTTTTGCCTGTTGGCCCGGCAAGGGCACCTGATGCAGCCCCGCCTCCATCACCGGAATGTCGCCGGTATTTGCAATCGGCTCGCTATGTACAATCATTCGGATTGCCTTTAGCTGATAACCCTGTTCTTTCAGTTCTTTTATTTTCTGGAACTCCTGAATGTTTTCTTTCGTGTAGTACCGGTGCCCCATCTCGTTTCTCGGGATATTCAGCTCCAGTTCATCCTCCCAGTAACGTAACACATGCGATTCCACGTTGACGATATTCGCCGCATCGGAAATCATGTAACGTACTTTTTCCATTCTGTTCCTCCTTCTTTGCTGAATAAATAACAATACAACATTTCAATTCTAACTTATATTATACGCGTCCAAAAGGATTCACACAACGAAAATCGGTCGTCTTATTCCGACAGCAAATGCCGACAAGTCTCCCGTTATGTTTTTTCCATATTTGCAAATTTTGTATACTCAGGCAGCCAGACCAGATTTACGGTGCCGATCGGACCATTTCTCTGCTTTGCGATGATAATCTCTGAGATACCTTTCATCTCGGAATCATGGTTGTAGTAATCGTCGCGGTAAAGAAACATCACAACATCCGCATCCTGCTCGATCGCCCCGGATTCTCTTAAATCAGAAAGCATCGGGCGGTGGTCCGGACGCTGTTCCACTGCACGCGACAACTGGGAGAGCGCAATCACCGGTACGTTTAGTTCTCTTGCCAATGCCTTTAATGAGCGCGAAATATCGGAAATTTCCTGCTGCCTGTTATCTCTGGAACGGCCCGAGCCGCTCATCAGCTGCAGATAGTCGATAATAATAAGTTTTAAGTCGTGTTCCAGCTTGAATTTACGGCATTTACTGCGCATCTCGGAGATTGAGACGCCCGGCGTATCGTCTATAATCAGCTTCGAATTGCCAATTGTTCCGGCTCCCTCAATCAGCTTCTCCCAGTCGGTATCCGAGAGGTTTCCGGTGCGCAGCGCCTGTGCGTCCACCCTCGCCTCCAGCGAAAAAAGACGGTTAATCAGCTGCTCCTTTGACATTTCCAGTGAAAATATTGCGGCGCACAGGTTCTCATGAAACGCCACATACTGCGCAATATTTAACACAAACGCCGTTTTTCCCATGGAAGGACGCGCTGCAATCAGAATCAGATCCGACGGCTGAAGCCCTGCTGTCCGATAATCCAGATCAATGAATCCGGTTGCGATTCCTGTCACTGTTCCGGAATTTTTTGCGGCATTTTCTATTTTTTCAAGCGCATTGATGACAATCTGACGAATTTCGACATAATCCCCGTTCCCGTTCCGCTCAGACAGCAGATCAAAGATTTTTTTTTCTGTTATCTCCATCACGTCTTCTATGCTGTCGCGCTGGAGATAACACTGATTTTCAATCTCCTCATTGACTTTAATGAGTCGGCGGCGCATCGAGTTATCTTTCACTATTTTCGCGTAATATTTGACATTGGCGGACGTCGGCACGGATGCAATCAAGTCCCCCGCATATTCAAGATTGGAAATTTCTTCCGGCACGTCCTTTTCGCGCAGCCTGTTCTGAAGCGTGATAAGATCTACCGGAAGCCCGCCGCTAAAAAGCTCTGTCATTGTCTCAAATAAAATTCCATACTGCTGATAATAAAAATCTTCTCTTGTCAGCATTTCCATCACTGTCAAAACAGCGTCCTTATCCACAATCATAGAACCGATTACAGACGCTTCCGCCTCTCTGCTGTTTGGCATAATGCGTTTTACTACAGCCTCCTCCACGCGAAATCCTCCTTTCGTCAAAAGACGCAGCGCCATGTAAGGCGCTGCGTCCTCTTTATTCCTGTACCACCTGTACTCTCAATGTTCCGGTTACTTTCGGATGCAGCTTAATCGGCACCTCGGTCACGCCAAAACTTTTGATCGGATCTGCAATCTGCATTTTCTTTTTGTCAAGTTCCAGTCCAAGCTGTTCTTTGGCCGCTGCAGCAATCTCCTTTGATGATACGGAACCGAAAGTCCGGCCGCCCTCTCCGCCTTTCATCTTAACAATTACTTTCTTTTCTTTGAGATCTTTGGCCAGCGATTTTGCAGCCTCCAGATTCTCCTGTGCAAGCTTTTCTTCATGTTTGTTTTTTAATTTGAGGTCGTTTAAATTCTTTGGCGTCGCCTCCACGCCAAGTTTTTTCGGAAAAAGCATATTCCGCGCATAACCGTCGCTCACATTTACGACCTGGTCTTTTTTTCCAAGTGATTTTACATCTTCCAATAAGATTACTTTCATAGCCGTTCCTCGTTTCTTATAAATTTGGGCCGCTCGTTACAGTAAAGTTTATTTCCCGCCTACTGTGCAATATCGCCGGCCTTGATCATCTCGTCAAGCGTCTCCTCAATCGTATGTTTTGCCTGCAGAACAGAACAGTTTGTCAGCTGCGCGCCGGCCACATTCAGATGGCCGCCGCCGCCCAGGCGCTCCATAATCAACTGTACATTAATCTCATCAATCGAACGAGAACTCACATATATCTTACCCTGATACTCGGTCAGCACAAAGGATGCCTTGATGCCAACAATATTGAGCAGCTCGTTTGCGGCCTGCGCGCCCACAACCGTAGGACTCTCCAGATTATCAGCCGGACAGACAGAGATTGCAAACGCATTGCGGTAAACCTGTGCATGGCGCACTGCCTCTGCCCTCGCCTTATATGCGCCCATATCGTTTCGCAGCATTTTACGCACCCTTGTCACTTCCGCGCCGGCCCGACGCAGATACGCTGCGGCTTCAAACGTACGCACGCCTGTTTTTGTCATAAAATTGTTCGTATCAATCAAAATACCCGCATAGATACAGTCTGCCTCGGCCGGCTCGAGTTTAATGTTCTCCGAAAAATACTGCAGCACCTCGGCGATCATCTCGCTTGTACTGGAAGCGTACGGCTCCACATAGGAGAGCACCGGATTTTCTATGACCTCGCTCGTCTGCCTGTGATGATCAAACACGCAGATCGTATCGCTTAACTTTAACAGCTCGGGACACTCGGTATAGCTCGGCCGGTTGACGTCTACAACCATCACAAGCGTATTCTTGTTTGTAATCATGATCGCCTCTTCACTTTTGATAAAAAGATCCGCAGGATAGCCTTTTTCTGGTGTGAAACAGTCAATCAACGGACGCAGCGACGTTGTCACTTCATTAATTACAATCTGCGCCTTTTTTCCAAGCACGCGGGCAGCGCTGTAGACGCCGATCGCCGTGCCCAGACAGTCAACATCGCTGATGCTGTGCCCCATAATTACAACATGTTCCCTGCTTTCGATAATCTCACGCAGCGCATGTGCTTTTACGCGCGCTTTCACTCTGGTATTCCGCTCAACCTGTTTGACCGCACCGCCGTAATAGACGATATCCTCGCCCTCTCTTACAACAGTCTGATCACCGCCGCGCCCAAGCGCAAGGTCGATAGAAGCACGCGCATATTCGTAGTTCTGCGCATAGCTGACTCCGCCGACCCCAATTCCCATACTCAGCGTAATCGTCAGCTCATTTCCGACTTTAATTGTCTTTACATCCTCCAATATACTGAAATGATCGGCGCTAAGCTGTTTTAAATATTTATTCTTAAATACGACAAAATATTTGTCCTTTTCGATTTTGCGGACAAGGCCGTCTACTCCGGCAAAATATTTGTTGACCTTTCTGTCTACAAGCGCAACCAAAAGTGAACGCTTTACATCCTCAATACTGTTTAACACTTCTTCGTAGTTGTCAATATAGACAAGACCTGCGACAAGACGCTGCTCTTCATTTTCCTGCATATAATGCTTCAGTTCAGTCTCGTCGAACAGATAAACCGCCGTCAGGTACTCCTCCTCGCGCTGCGCCGGCTCCTCGCCGCTCTGCTGCTCAAGGCTCCCGAAATAAAGACGTTTCATACTTACCCGGTAGTATCTCTTCTCATGCTCCAGATTTACCGACGCAACAGCCTCATACCGCTGCAGCATCTCTTTTGTCAGCGACGGAAAGACGGATGTCACAGACTTGTGATAATTTTTGTCTTTCCCGGTAATCGTTGTAAACGCTTCATTCACCCACAAAAACCGCGTATTATAATCAAGCAGAGCATAAGGAATCTCAAATTCATTCAGAAGCTGCTTCTGCACAGTCGCATACTGCGCGGCAAAATTGACCAGCTCCGTCGAGACAACAGATCTGCTGCGCAGATAGCCAAACAACATAATTACAAAATATGTAACCACAAAAGCAAAAAAGCAAAGTCCGCCTTTGATATCCTCCGTAAAAATAAATAGATTAAAAATCACCAAAGGAACGGTCAATATCAGCGGAAGACTTAAATAAATCCGAAACTTCCCCCTGATTTTTACATTATTTTTTTTCAAATTTGGCCTCCAATTTAAAATGATTTTTTAAAGTAATATTATATCATTTTTGGGGGCCAAAGAAAAGTATTTTTGAAAATTTTGTGAACTAAAAATCCAATGTCATAAAGATCGGCTGTCCTTTTCGGGAATTAATGTCAAATAATCCCCGCGGTCGTAATCGTCGATCAGATTATTCGACAAAATCTGTACCATCGGTACATCCCGCGGCAAATCGTCATACAAAACGCTCTCCCCATCCTGGTACCCGCCGTCTGCACTGTGACAGTATATTCTGTAACCATTTTCCAGACCTTTTCCGTAAATATTCAATACAACATCGCGCCACCCGTTTGTCGTACTCTCGCGAACATAGATCGGCGTATGCGCCCATGCAAAAGATTCCAGCACAAAAAATTCTCCCTCCGCCCGTGAGAGAATCAACACAGGATTTCCGCTTCCGTCCGTCAGCTCTTCGGAGAGAACCATTGCAATCACTTCGTCCTGCCCGTCCTGATTCAAATCATAATAATTGTAATAATACCTCGTCTCAAGACAATTTTCCTCGTCAATTCCATAATAATCGGCCAGAAATTCCGCCAGCTGCGGATTATGCGCCGTTTCCGCATAGACAACGGAAATCTCCTCCTCATCCTCCTGTTCAAAAAAATCAATTTCCGTATCTTTTCTGATACTTTCCGTAAACTCGTCGATTGATTCCGATCCGCTGCATCCTGTGTTAAAAATAGTAAAGACAGTCAATCCAAGCAGCATCTTTTTTAACATATTCTGCATATCCCCCACTCAAACCCTTTCCGTTTTCTGACTCAACTATAACTGTTTTTCTTTCATTTTCAAGTAGAAAAGGCAAATATTAAGAAAACATTTATCAATTCGGCGTGTTATGGCGCTGCGTCCCGAAAGATTTCCCGGCTGCAGAAGCGCGCTGAAAGATTTTACAGGAAAACCCCTTTTATCTGCCTGCGTCGTCATTTTCACTGAAACAATGAAAAAGAATCCGCCGTCTGATAAAAGGGGTCTTTGCTCTTATAACTTAGTCACATACATATGGCATCAGTGCAACATGACGCGCACGTTTGATTGCCGAAGTAAGCGCTCTCTGATGTTTCGCACAGTTTCCTGTGATCCTCCTGGGAAGAATTTTCCCTCTCTCGGAGATATATCTCTTTAATTTGTTGGTATCTTTGTAATCAATCACATTATCTTTCCCGCAGAATACGCAGACTTTCTTTCTTCTATGCATCGGGCGCCTCTTCATTGGCGCGCCGCCCTCTTTATCGCCTGCTTTCGTATAAGCCATGGTAAATCCCTCCTTATCTTCTAATTAAACGGCAGTTCCTCGTCTATTCCGTCCGGAATATTCATAAAGCCGTCGCCTGCCGCAGCGCCCGGCATCGGCCTCTCGGACGGTATAAATCCAGTGTTGTCACCGCCTGCGTTTTTGCTCTCTGCAAATTCGCATTCCTCCACAACAACATCCGTCGTATATACTTTCTGGCCGTCCCTGTTTGTATAGCTCCCTGTCTGAATACGGCCTGTCACCGCAATCTTCGTGCCCTTGCGCAGATACTTCTCCGCAAACTCGGCCGTGCGTCCAAAGGAAACGCATCCGATAAAGTCGGCAGACTGGTCATTGTCCCTGCGGAACCTCCGATCTACTGCAAGTGTATACCTGGCCACTGCAGTCGCCTGCTCTCCCTGCGAATAACGCACTTCCGGATCTCTTGTCAGCCTTCCCATCAGAATCACTTTATTCATGTTGATTTCTCCTATGCCTCGTCTTTTCTAACGCATAAGAAACGAAGAATATTGTCCATAATACGGACATCCTGCTCGATTAAAGCCGGAGCTGTCGGCGCGGCGTCAAACTGGATAAAGTAGTAGTAGCCTTCGTTCATTTTCTGAACTTCATATGCGAGTCTTTTCTTGCCCCACTCTTCCACTTCCGTCACGGCGCCGCCGGCACGCGTAATGTACTCTTTTGCTTTCTCTACGACAGCAGTTCTCGCATCCTCTTCGATCTTTGCATTGACAACGAGCGCCAATTCATACTTATTCATGCGAACATTCCTCCTTTTGGTCTCTGGTCCATCCATATACGGGATGAACAAGGATATTTATATATCACGAAAACAAACTATAGCATGTTTCCCGGACAATTTCAAGCTTTTTTTCGGATTTCCGTTGTATTTTTTTCCACAAGCTTCCTCGCTATCATAATCTGGCGGCCGCAGCCTGCGCACTTTAATCGAAAATCAGCTCCGACGCGCAAAACCTCCCACTCGCTGCTGCCACAGGGATGCTTTTTCTTCAGACGCACAATGTCGCCGACCTCATACCTGTCCATACTGTCCCTCCCGGCCAATCCTGCCAAACACGTCTCCTAATCCTGCCTGAATCAAAAGATCCGCCCTTTTATCCATCGGGGTGGGAGACTTGTTGATCAATACCAGTTTATGTCCCTGATAATAGTCAATCAGTCCCGCAGCCGGATATACGGCAAGCGATGTCCCCCCTATTACAAGCAAATCCGCATTCCGGATATAATTTACCGCGTCCTGCATTGTCTGCATATCCAGTCCTTCCTCATAGAGAACGACGTCCGGTTTGATCTGACCACGGCATTTGTCACAGATCGGGACTTTTTCTGCGTAATTTAAGATATATGCGGCGTCAAACTCTTTCCCGCAGGTTCGGCAGTAATTGCGGTGAACGCTTCCGTGCAGCTCCAGAACCACTTTGCTGCCGGCCATCTGGTGAAGTCCGTCTATATTTTGAGTAATCACGGCCCTGACCTTTCCCGCAGCCTCAAGTTCGGCCAGTTTCATATGCGTCAGATTCGGCTTCGCTGAAAGGCAAATCATTTTATCCCTGTAAAAACGATAAAATTCTTCGGTATTTTTCTCATAAAACGTGTGGCTTAGAATTGTCTCCGGAGGAAAATCATACTTCTGATTGTAAAGCCCGTCCACACTCCTGAAATCCGGTATGCCGCTCTCCGTTGAAACGCCTGCGCCGCCAAAAAATACAATATTATGCGATTCCTTTACCCACTCTAAAAACTGTGAAATCTTTTCCACTGCTGCAATCCCCTTTCTCTTTTTTTGTATTTTATCACAGGATTGCCCGGGCGGCAAAAAATTATTGTAAAATTGTTAGAATCGTTTCGCGATCCGGAAAAAATTTCAAATAAAAGAAACAGAAATAACAATCCAGTTGATAACAGAACTTTTCAATTGTAGTTGCACGGGGCTTGTGCAGCGAAGTGATTGGAGGCAGCGGTTTCTGTTCTGAATATGCGCGTATCGTTAAACGATAATACTCCTCTCCTACCGTCCCGATCAGATATCCGTTCTTTATCACCCGCATCTGTTTTGCATCCATCGGTTTCCCGCAGCCGGAGCAGATCAGAAGCAGAGCTGCCGCTGCACAAAATACATATTTTTTCTTTCTTACGTTCATTTCACACTTCATCTCCTCGTATTTCCTGAGCTGTTTTTCACTGCAAAAATATTTACTTTGCAAAACCGTTGTAAACGTTAAATTTATAGAACGTCTGCTACAGATTTTTTATCCCGGTCAAAACTTTGACATTTTCTCTTCTCCCGCAGAATATTTTCCAGATATGAGTATATATCTACTCATATAAAGATATCATATTTTTCAACCTCTTACAATATACCTATTTATAAAATATCCTATCTATAACTATATGCGAAACGTGTCACAGCCACATTTTAGTCGAAATAAGCTTAGATGCGGCGCCTTGTCTATTGAGAGTACCGTAACAAATATAACATTATTATTGAGGGCAAATCTTTTATTTTTGCAGAAACGGGGGAAGATTATGAAAGATATTGATTTTGGTACAATACGGATAAGACTTGCCGACGTTATGGAAGATCAGCAGGTCAGTATCAATAAGCTGGCATTTCGCGCCGAAATGCAGAGAACACAGTTAAAAGCTTATAAAAACAATGACGTCCAGCGCATTGACCTGTCTGTTCTTGCGCGTCTTTGCTATGCTCTGGACTGTGACATTAAAGATTTAATTGAATATCTGCCGCCGGATAAAAAGAATCCATAATTTACACATACTTCCAAAATACTATATATAAAAATAGTAATCTGTGGTATAATGAATTGAAATTTTGCCATTTTGACAATTGACTTTAACTATACTTGAAAGGAAGACGAAATTATGAAATCAATTCGAACGAAAATTTTTATTGGCATCCTGAGCTGTTCGGTTGTGACAGCAATCCTGATCGGGGCTATGAGCATCTTTGATTCATTACTGATTACAAGCAAAGATGCAAATTCAATCCTGCAGATGAAAACACAGCTGTGCACAAATGATCTTGACCTGACGATTCAAAGCATCGCGCAGTCCGTTGATTCTTTAAGCGATCTGATCTCCTCAGACTTTGATGTAGAAGCTTTTAAAAAAGACAAAGAATACGCGGATAAATTTACAGATCAGGTTACGGAAATGACGCATACGTTCGCTCTGAATACAAAAGGCGCGATCACCGCATACATACGCTACAATCCGGAGTATTCAAATCCGACCTCCGGCATCTTTTTTTCGCGCAGTTCTACCGACGAACCGTTTGATCTGATCGAACCGACCGACTTCAGCATGTATGACGAAGACGATGCCGCTCATGTTGGCTGGTATTATATTCCGGTAAAAAACGGCGCCGCCATGTGGATGGACCCTTATTTAAATGAGAATATCAACGTGTATATGATTTCCTATATCGTACCGTTATTCGCAGAAGACGGAACTACGATCGGTATTGTCGGCATGGACATTGAGATATCAACCCTGACTGATATTGTAGACAATGCCGAGATTTATGATACCGGATACGCTTTCCTCACAGATGAAAACGGAAACATTTTTTATCACAAAAACCTGGAATCAGGGACGAATCTCTCCGATCTCTCCCTGACCAAACTGTCGTCTGCGCTTTCTGCGAAATCAAGTGAACAGGGCATCACTTATACTTACGGCGGTGTGCGCAAAAACTGCACATTCTACACGCTTGCAAATGACATGCGCTTTGTGCTGACCGCACCCGAAAGCGAAATTTATGCCGAATCGAGAAAAATCATCCTGTATATCTTTCTCGGTATCGTGATTTCGATTATTTTCTCAGTCGGAACAGGAATTATTGTCGGAGGCGGTATCTCAAAACCGATACGCCAGCTGACCCATATTATCCAGAAGACAACGCATCTTGACTTTACTCCGACAAAAGAAGGACGGCAGCTGCGAAAGCAAAAAGACGAGATTGGCATTATGGCAACCGAAATGCACCAGATGCGCAAGACACTGCGTACAATGGTAGAAAATATCAATCAGGTGGAGGGGACAATCACAGACAATGTAGATAACCTTGACCGTATTATGAAAGAAAACAATATGCGCTCCGAGGATAACTCCGCAGCAACCGAGCAGATGGCAGCCGGAATGCAGGAGGCCTCTGAAAATACAAACCATATCCTGCAGGATATCGAGGAAGTCAAGAAAAATTCCGGAAACATCTACACCCTGGCTCAAAACAGTGAAAAAGATTCCCTGCAGGTACTGACGCGCGCGGAGGAAATGGAAAAGATCTCAAAAGCTTCCAGCGATAAGACAAACGAGGTATTTGGCAATATCAAGGAGCGCTCAACCATAGCCATTGACAAATCAAAAGCAGTCCGCCGCATCAACGAGCTGACAGAAGATATTAAAAACATTTCCACACAGACAAACCTGCTCGCATTAAACGCAAGTATCGAAGCTGCCAGAGCCGGAGACGCCGGCAGAGGTTTTGCCGTTGTAGCTTCCGAGATCGGCACGCTGGCCTCCGAGACGCTTCAGACAACTGAAAATATCAGTGTAATTGTAAACGAAGTAAACGAAGCCGTATCCAATCTGACCGACTGCATTACATTTATGATGGACTTTCTGGAAAATACGGTTCTTGGCGACTATGACGTCTTTAAAAAATCCGGTGGACAGTATCACAAAGATGCGGACTCCTTTATCACAGTAATGGGACAGATCAAAAACTCGACACACGAACTGGACAGCTATATTACTCAGATTATGCAGTCTGTCAACGATATCAACAACACGGTCAGTCAGTCTTCCGAGGGCATCAATGTAATTGCAGAAAAATCAACCCAGACAGCAGCTACAACAATGGAAGGCTACGAAAAACTGCGCCACAGCAGAGAATCGATCAAAGAACTCACAGCAATTGTAGAGAAATTTACGATGTAAACGCAGAATGCATCCGGCGTCCAAAATGATTCAGGACAGATTGCCGATACAGGAAGCGGACGGCTCCAATTGGAAAAAAGAGCCTGCCGGGAATAAAATGGTTCCCGGCAGGCTCTTTCATAATATATCTATTCTATTTTTATGAACCGCTGAAATCTATATCTAATTTGCTTGACATACTTGCTTTTACTCCGCTGACATAATATGTATCCGGATCAAATTCCAGCACTTTTTTCTTTGACGCTGTAGACGCTGTATTTTCAAATTCACTGCCCAGATCAAAATCTATGGTAACAGTCACGCTGTCACTGCCGGAAAATACCACAAAATGATACTCATCGTCTACATCATCGTCTTCAATTTCAAATCCTTTCTCTTTCAGCGCAGCGATCGCTTCCTCCTGCGTCATTCCCCAGAAATCAATATCGTTAAACAGTACCGGCGCCTGGTCCGCATTATCTGTAGCCGCAGAATAATTAATCGTCATAATCTTACTGTCATATGCCGTTTTTCGCTCCGACTCCGGATTGTAAAGCATAACCGTAACTTCCGACCGATGAGGTTCCGAGGAGGTTCCAAGATGAACCGACTCAAAACTTACTTCTCTTGCGCCAAATGAGATCTCGCATTGCTGTTCATCCCCGTTGTAGTCTGTCGTAATCAGCCCTCCGTCAATACAGGTCTGCAGCGTCTTTTCGAACGGAATCTCCACACCGTCCAGTTTAATTGTAACTTTTGGCCCGGATGAACCGCCGCATGCGGTTAACATACAGACAGTGGAAAGCAGCGCTGCCGCCTGGGCCACCCTTTGAAACACAGTTTTTTTCTTCATGTAATCCTCCTCCAAATAAAATGCTGTTTCACAGCAACTCTTTTTTATTATAAAACAGCTTTTCATCCAGTGCAAGAATTATCTTCTTTGCCTTCAATAAGTCTTTTGGCCAAGTCCTGAAAAATCTGCTATAATAAATGGGGAT
>CAMUGE010000060.1 GCA_947088345.1 uncultured Roseburia sp. | reverse complement strand
CCATTTTCATTACGTTTTGTGCCTGAGCGAAGCGAAAGGAATGGATATAACTATGCGATTGGAAGGGATAAATTCAGACACGCGAAAAAGGAGAAAAATCCATGGGTACACCAGATGGTTTTATGCTTTCACCGGAGCAGCAGTTATTTATACAAAAGGCGCTGCAGGGACAGAATATTCTTGTAGACGCATGTATCGGCAGCGGCAAGACAACCGCGATTTTGCATCTGTGCAGTGAATTTCCGGTTTCAAAAAAAGTTTTGTATCTCACCTATAACAAGCTATTAAAGCTGGATGCGAAATCCAGAATCAAAAGGCGAAATGCGACAGTGACAAATTATCATGGATTTGCCTATATGCTTTTGCAGAGGATTGGAAAGTCTGCAGGGATATCGGATCTGATACAGACTGTGCTCAGAGAAAAGCCGCCGGTCGCGCATTATGACATTCTGATGATCGACGAGTATCAGGATATTGAACAGGAATTGGCAGAACTTTTACAGATGATCAAAAGCAGTAATCCGAAAATGCAGATCATAGCAGTGGGCGATATGGAACAGAAAATTTATGATAAAACCACGCTGCGTGCGGAAACGTTTATAAAAGAATTTCTGGAAGATCATATTACCCTGAAATTTACCAGATGTTTTCGTCTTTCCGCTCCTCTTGCGGCGCTATTGGGGAGAATATGGAACAAACAGATCCTGGGAGTTAACCCGGATTGCATCGTGGAGACGATGACAAAGGCGGAGATCCTACCTTTTCTGGCAAAGCAGGTTCCGGCGGATATTCTGTGTCTGGGGGCGAGGACAGGGGCGATGTCTGATACGCTCAATCAATTGGAGGAAAAATATCCAAATCGGTTTAATAAGGGAACGGTGTACGCGACGATATCAGAGAATGATTCAATGGGAAAGGCGGAACCGAGAGCAGATTCAGCAATCTTTACTACTTTTGACAGCAGCAAGGGGCTGGAAAGAAAAATCTGCGTTATCTTTGATTTTACAGAAAGTTACTGGCATACAAGAATAACAAAACCAGAGCAAAAGTATGTGATACTGAGAAACATTTTCTGTGTTGCAGCCAGCAGGGGAAAAGAGCATATTATTTTTGTAGAATCAACTGACGCGCTGTTATCGGAAAAAACGCTCTCCACATTTACAGAGACCAATCACAAGTTTGAAGATCTGGATATCAGCGATATGTTTGATTTTAAATACAAAGAAGATGTGGAAGCCTGTTTTTCCGAGATCAAAACAGTAAAGCTTCCGCAGAAAGATCGCGATGTAATCCGGGTCAAAGGTACGGACGGCCTGATTGACTTATCGCCCTGCATCGGAATTTATCAGGAGGCAGCGTTTTTCGATCATTATCAGATCGACGAGGCGATCCGGCTGAAAATTCTTCTGAATCCCGAATTAGAAAAAACCTATACGAAAGAGGTACGGGAGAGTTCGCTTGATCAGAAGATTTTATATCTGGTTTCGCTTGAGACGAGACAGAAAAGATATTGGACACAGGTGATCGCCCCGTTTGTAAGTAAAGAACAGAGCGATCAGATCAAAGCCAGGCTCAAAACTCGCTTAAACAGAAATGAGAGGGCGCAGGCAGCGTGCCGGATTGATTTTTCTGATCGGGTAAACGGAGCGATTGCATTTTCTGCCAGAGGATTTGCCGACGCGGTTAAAGACGAAATCGTATATGAGTTAAAATTTGTATCGGAATTAACGCGGGAACATTTTTTACAATGTGCATGTTATCTGACGGCGATGAATCTGCAAAAAGGAATTTTATGGAATACCAGAGATAATACAGTTTATGAAATAGAAGTGCCGGACAAAAAAGCGTTTCTGGACGCCGTCACAAGAGCGGTAACAAAGGGGATGATTGCATCATATTACAAACCTGCGGACAAAGCGCAGACCGGCATAGAAAATTTAAATCGGGAAAAGAAGGCGGAAACTGCAGCAAAACGGTTTGCTGTACTTGATACGGAGACAAACTGGAACGATCAGGTAATGTCAGTCGGCGTTGTTATAGCGGATGCAGATTCCATGCGCGCAATTCATTCTTACTATTATATTTTTGATCCGGAATACAGGGCGGGCGGAATGTATGCGGAGCAGTTAGGGATCGAAGAATACGGCGACTGCATTATGAGCGGAAAGCAGGCGGTCAGGAAAATAAGAAAATGTCTGGATGACTGTCATGTGCGCAGACTATTTGCCTATAATGCGTCCTTTGACCAGAGACATCTGCCGGAATTATCGTCGTACGAGTGGTATGATATTATGCGTCTGGCGGCATATCGCCAGTATAACAAGACAATACCGGCCGATGCAGAGTGTTATAAAACAGGCAGACTGAAACGTGGTTACAGTGTAGAGCAGGTTTAAAAATGCTGCAAAAGAACGAACAATACAGCGAACTGCACAATGCTGCGTCGGACGCAGAAGATGAACTGGAGATCATGCGCTTGCTGGGGTGTGGGCTTTCTGAATATAACATTGCACGGATTTGAGTCGCGGCGATGCCGCGGTATGGAGATTAATTGAAAAGTGAGGAGACAATTATGCTTGAGACAGGAACAATAGCGCCGGATTTTACATTGCCGGATCAGAACGGGAAAATGCACGCGCTGACGGAATACAGAGGCAAAAAAGTGATTCTTTATTTTTATCCAAGAGACAATACTCCAGGATGCACGAAACAGGCGTGCGGCTTTGGAGAGCTTTATCCGCAGTTTCAGGAGAAAGGGGCGGTTGTCCTTGGCGTGAGCAAGGACTCGGTGGCGTCTCATAAGAAATTTGAAGAGAAATACGGACTGCCTTTTACGCTTCTGTCAGATACAAAGCTTGAGGCGATTATGGCATATGATGTCTGGAAAGAGAAGAAAAACTACGGGAAGGTATCGATGGGCGTTGTGCGAACCACATATCTGATCAATGAGGACGGTATCATTCTAAAAGCGATGGAAAAGGTCAGGACAGCGGAGAATCCGCAGGATATGCTGGATGCACTGTCACAGGAAGCGTTATGACAGCAGGACGTTCTGTCGGTAAGGCTTTGGTCATAATCGGAAAGGGGCGGATTGGCAATGAGTGATGCGGGACAGGAAGAGTCGCTTCGAACGATGATTCTTAAATATGTAAAAAAGAAATACAAAACGGAACCCGATTATCCGTGGAAACGTGATCCGGACAGCGCGGTGCTGCGACATGAAGACACCCGCAAATGGTATGGACTTGTTCTGGAGGTGGAAAAATCGCGTCTCGGCCCTTTTGAAAGGGAAGTAGTAGATATTATAAATGTTAAAACGGATGACCAGATGTTTCATGATATGATAATACAGCAGGATGGTTATTTGCCGGGATATCATATGAACAAGCAGTCATGGATCACAATTCTTTTGGACGGTACGGTGCCGTTTGAGGAAGTATGCGGGATGATTGACGCAAGTTATAAAGCGACTGCTTCTGCGAAAGAGAAGCAAAAGATTCGTCCGCCGAAAGAATGGGTGATTCCGGCAAATCCGAATTACTATGACATCGAACATGCTTTTGACAATGCGGATGAGATTGACTGGAAGCAGGGCAGGGGAGTCAGGGAGAAAGACACGGTGTATCTTTATGTTGCCGCGCCTGTTTCCGCGATTTTGTATCAGTGCAAAGTTACAAAGACGGATATTCCATACAATTTTCAGGATGAAAATCTGACCATTCAGTCAATGATGAAAATAAAGCTGCTGAAGCGCTATCAGCCGGATCGCTTTACTTTCGACAGGCTCAAACAGGAGTATGGGATTTATGCAGTCAGAGGTCCCAGGGGGATTCCGAATAGTTTAAGTGCAGCGTTGAAAAAATAAAGTATCGTGTAATCAATATGGCGTTGGCTTCTCTGGCTGATTTGAGTCTCAGCGAGGCCGCTGCACGGAGGGATCATGAAAAACAACGATAAAACGAATGTGATGAGGGCGCTCGACGGGAAGAAAATAAAATATGAGAGTCATACCTACGAGCCGGATGCCGCGTTAAGCGGCGAGGAGATCGCGGCTCTGCTGAACGAGGAGGCAGAAAGAGTTTTTAAGACGCTTGTTACGCAGGGAAAATCCGGACAGTATTATGTTTTTGTAGTTCCGGTAAAAGAGGAACTGGATCTGAAGAAAGCTGCAAAAGCAGCAGGTGAAAAGTCTGTGTGCATGATAAAACAAAAGGAGCTTCTGCCTCTGACCGGTTATGTTCATGGCGGATGCTCGCCGATTGGGATGAAAAAGCAGTTCCCAACGTTTGTTCATGAATCAGCGGGAGAGTATGAGGTTATGTTTGTCAGCGCCGGAAAGGTGGGATTTCAAATTGAAATCGCGCCGGAAGATCTGAAAAAAACCGTAAAGTGCGTCTATGCAGATCTTGTCTGAAAGGAGAGGTTATGCAGGTAACATGGAACGACATAAAACAGCACGTTGATTCCTGTACGCAATGTCCGTTAAGCCGGATCAGGCAGCGGCCCGTTATGGGGCGAGGAAGCGATCACGCAGATTTGATGCTGATTGCCGAAGCGCCTGGGGGAGACGAAGATGCGCAGGGGGTTCCGTTTGTCGGGCGGTCCGGGGAAATATTAGACGGTCTGCTGCGTGACTGTGGATTAAGCAGGGAGCAAATATATATCACTAATATTTTAAAATGCCATCCTCCCGGTAACCGTGACCCAAAAGAAGAAGAAAAAGATGCGTGTTTCCCATATCTTAAATATGAGACCTTTCTTTTAAAGCCCAAAATTATAGTCTGTCTGGGCCGTGTCGCGGCGCAGCGTATTATTTCGCCTGATTTTAAAATCACAAGACAGCACGGCACATGGACATATCGGAAAAACTATGCGTTGACGGCGACATACCATCCCTCGGCAATTCTGCGGGATCTCTCAAAGTATGAGGCTGCAAGGCAGGATTTTTGTGAAATTGTAAAAAAGAGTTCCAAACTAAAAACAAAAAACTAGAGAACAAATCACGTACAAAACGTTATCTTTTCACTTTGGGAATGTTAAGAAAACGGGCGAAACTGCAACTTCCACTGCCTGCTTGGCTATGGGCTGATCGAAAGATGAACGATCGTTTCCTGGCGTAATTATTGTATGCAGTGAACATGTAAGTGATTTGACCAATACCGCGAATGCTCTTTATCAAAAATATATTTCGGGTGAGAATTTTGCGGCGAGAGAACAGTGTTTGGATTTTAAGAGAATGGTATTGGAATACAACAAATATAATGAGAAGTTACGGTTTTTTAAGACGGAAAGAGGTAGTTCTAAATGAAAGATTTGATTAGATTAACCGATTTGCAATCAAGCGAAATATACGAAATATTCAATATTGCAGACGAAATCAGTACCGGAAAATATAATGGTTTCCTTAATGGAAAAAGTGTTATTCTGTATTTTCCTGCTTCAAGTATTAGAACACGAGTTACTTTCGAAAAGGGGATATATCTGCTAGGCGGACAGCCCATACGATTTCCAAATGATGTATTGGAGAAAAAGGAAGATTTCAGAGATGTCTGCGGTTATTTAAACAATTGGGCAGATATTGTTATTGTGCGGCATAGGGACATACAATTGATTGAAAAATTTGCTGCGTATTCAAAAACTCCGGTTATCAATGCAATGACTGATATAAATCATCCTTGTGAAATTTTATCAGATATGTATGCGCTGTCAAAAATTAGGGATAATTTTATAAGTGATAAGTATCTGTTCTGTGGAAAATCCGGAAATATCGGTCTGGCTTGGAAAGAAGCATCTAAGGTTATGGGATTTGATTTGTCACAGTGTTGTGGTTCTGGTTATGGTTATGAGATGGATGATGTACAGGTATATCATGATATAAAAGCAGCAATCAAGGGAAAAGATATTATATGTACGGATTCTCTGCCTGCCAGTGAATTCAATGATTTTAGAGAATATCGGATAACCAAAGAAGTAATGGATATGGCTAATAAAGGTGCGGTATTAAATCCATGCCCGCCGTTTTATCGTGGTGAAGAAGTTTCTGACGACGTAATACAGTCAGAATATTTTGTGGGGTATGAATTTAAAAAGAGCTTATTAGTGGTTCAGCAGGCGGTTATGATATGGTGTATGATGCAGCGTTAGGCATATTATTATCAGAGGAATGTTCACATGCCATTATCCGCAAATCACAATCGGATTATGAGGTACAAGAATATGAAAGAATATACCTATGTTAATTTAAGACAAAAACCCGAATTAAAAGAAGAAGCTGCGGCATGGTTTCATGATAAATGGAGAGTGCCGCAAGAAGCTTATCTTGAATGTATGGAGTCCTATCTTAATCACGAAACAGAATATGGCTGGTATCTTTGTTTAGACAGTGGACGCATTGCAGGCGGTCTTGGAGTGATCGAAAATGATTTTCATGACAGGAAAGACCTCACTCCAAATGTATGCGCGTTATATATTGAAAAGGAATATCGTTGTCAGGGAATTGCGGGATTATTACTTGATATAGTTGTGAAAGATATGAAGTCCAAAGGAATTACGCCAATTTATTTGATTACAGACCATACCGGTTTTTATGAAAGATATGGCTGGGAATTTTTGTGCATGGTTCAAGGAGACGATGAATCTGAGATGACAAGAATGTATATTCATAGATAAATCCAATTTCATAAGCCGAAAGGAGCGCTTATGAAAAAGGTTAGTCTGTTTATAGCGATGAGCTTTGATGGATACAGTGCAGACAGTACGAGATTGACGCGGCAGATTGGGGAGAGAAGTATATGATTCGAATAAGACCATACAAAGTTACAGATGCAAGTACCATATTATCGTGGTGTAAAGATGAAAAAACATTTTATCAGTGGACAGCGGGAGTACTTGGCAGCTATCCTGTTACACAAGATGAATTTGCTTTTGTTGAGTCGCTGATGCCATTTACAGCATTTGACGAATCAGGCATATGTGGATTTTTTACATTGAGAAATCCCGGTGAAACACTTGATGAATTACGTTTGGGATTTGTTATTATAAATCCGGAGAAACGAGGGACGGGCTATGGAAAGGCGATGATTAAATTGGGACTGAAGTTTGTATTTGACATATATGGCGCTAAAAGAGCGTCTCTGGGTGTTTTCGAGAACAATCTTTCGGCTTATTACTGCTATAAAGCGGTTGGTTTTGAAGATGTAGTTCTTGAAACGCCGGAAACATATTGTGTTATGGGGGAAGAATGGAAGTGCAAAGAATTATACGTCTGTTTCATCCAGATGAGAGAACAGTATGACTGCCCCCGCCAGTAAAAAAATCAAACCGATCATTCCTGTTGGCAGCGGACCCAGCAGGCTGCTTTTCGTAGATAATGAGATCCACGCGCCGGCTTCTCCGATTATATCGGCAGCGCCATGGATGATTGCCGCGTACATACAATTTTTTGTCTTTAATGTAATATAAGACATCCATGTTCCAAGTACAATACACACAAAGATCATCAGTAATATTCCTGTATAGGGCGCACCGAAATAATCTGTACCATAATTCATACCATGATAGATTAACGGAGCATGAGCGAGACCCCATAGCATCCCATTTACTATAACGGCACATTTTACGGGGATTTTCCCGCACAGCAAAGGAAGCATATATCCCTGCCAGCCAATGTCTTCGCCAAGTGCTATATACCAGATCGGGAATGCGGCAGCAGATATTGCATAAATTATAAACCCCATAATGAACATGGAACCAATTGTCAGTTCAATATTTTCCGGCGCACCAAATGCGCCGTATGTATCTGAAATGTATCTTCCCTGAAAATCTAAATCTTCCGGAAAAATGAAAAAGAACAATACTGTCCCAAGAAAGATGGCTGCACCTGGTAACAGTGAGGAGAACAACAGCGCTTTCTTATTCCTGCATATTTTTGTACTGAAATTCAGGGGCGTTGTATCTCTTGTTATCTTTCGCGTGAGAAAGACAGCGAGTGCAGGCGTCCCCATAAATACAACAGGAAAACTTATAATCGCGTATATGCTTTCTCCGGTACCAGGTACGATCATGCTGATGATCCAGGGAATATATAATATTCCAAATACGATGGATAGAAATAGAAGCATTCGTTTCTTTGTGATGTCTTTATTGTCAGTTTCCATTGTTATTCTCCTCGTTTAAATGTATGCCGGCTTGCAGCATAAATGCGAAAGCTCCCTGGTTCACCATGGCACAGGCTTCATCTTTGGTTGCTTTGAGCAGTCCTGACGCAATGAAACAAGCCAGTCCATGCGTGTAGATGATCGTGTTCCTGAAAAAATCATTCACTTTTGCAACCGGTATCCCGAATTGCTTTGCTGTCTGTTCTGCAATAACAGAGTTTGTCTTTGCAGCTGTAAGAATATCAAATCCACCGGCATGATATCCGCTTTCCCCACTCATATACAGATATCGAAACAGATTAGGTTCATCAAATGCAATTGTAATATATCCGATCCCTACATTGGAAAAAGCTGATATTCCTTCTGATGCGGAGAGCATTTTTTCGTTTGCATAATCCAAAGCATACTCTGTCAATGCGTTTCGAAAGTTTATCATGTTACCAAAATGCCATGAAATTGGCTGTGTAGAACAACCGATTCTCTTTGCCAGCGACTTGATATTAATCGAAGAATAACCGTCTTGTATCAACATATCCAGCGCGTTTTTTAGTATGATTTCTTTCGGAATTTTAGGACTGCTTGGCATAATCTCACCCAATATTATAAATTGATTTACTGTAAATTTATTTATAGTATTGCACAGAGTAGTTCCATTGTCAATCTGAAAATGTATCTGAGAAAGGGGTTGACAAAAGTTCATTTCGGCTGTAAAATCAAAATAGTTCGAGACAGGAAGTAAATATAGAAAGATTTCTTAAGAGGCATTATGAATCTGCAGGAGCATGGAATAGCGGAAGAATTTACACAGATTATTATAGATTATATCGAGGAACTGAAAGAATTGTTGTCTTCTAAGATATGGGATAATATCTTTCTGAACTGTTCTAAGAACGAGGTTTTTGTTTTCTGGCTTCTCTATCAGAAAACACAGGTAAATATGACGGAAATTGCGGAATATATTCATGTGCCTCTCAATACCGTCACAGGAATCATTAATCGGATGGAAAAACATGGATTAGTTGTGCGGGCGCGTTCAAACGATGATAAAAGAGTCGTGACAATCGGATTTAGTGAAAAAGGAATGCTGCAGTTTGAGGCATTGATCGGAGAGATCGTTCATTATGGCATGAAAGTTTTCTGCTCTTTTACAAAAGAGGAAATGGAACTTTTCTATAAAATGACTTCGAAGATTATGGAGATATTACGGCAGGAAAATAAGGAAAGGAAACCGCAAAAAAGAGTCAGAAAAATTATAATTGAATAACATGATACCAGGGTCAGAAGGTCAAAAAATCTTTTTGCCCTCAATATCATAAGATCAGACAGGGCAGCAGAGATGCTGCCCCTAACTAAAAAAAATACTTCGATAGAAGAACTATTCGACAAAGGAATATATTGCGAAATTTGATATTTCACAATCCTGATTGGACAGCCCGCCAATGCGGGGGAATGGAAGTATGCGTGAAAAGTACTTCCAGCTGTTCGCAGAAGAGGATGCTTTGCGCAGAAGTACGAAATTTCACGCCAAAAGCAGGCGTTTATCATACGGAAGTGAGATTCCGCAAAGCGGAATCATGGAAGTATGCGTGAAGAGTACTTCCGGCCGCTCGCAGCAAAGTGCGATAAAGTCGCTTATGTGCATAAAGCGAATGCGAACTGCGTTTGCAATGCAGAAATGGGGATTATAAGGAGGATAATATGAATAGAATTTATATTTTTACAGGAAAAGGCGGCGTGGGAAAAAGCAGCGTAGCGGCGGCACATGCAATAAAGAGCGCCGGGGAAGGGAAAAGGACGCTGCTTGTGAGCGCGGATATGGCGCATAATCTGGGAGATATCTTTGAAAAAAGGCTGGGGAAAGAACCGGAGACGGTAATGCACAATCTGGATTTATATGAAATTGATCCGGAATATATTATGCAAGAGGATTTTTCCGCTGTTATGAGATATCTGTCAAATCTGCTTTTGGATGCGGATGAGAGCAGTGTGCAGGGGATTGGGATGATACCGGGAATGGAAGAAATATTTTCTTTACTAAAAATTGCAGACATTTATCATAAGGAATGTTATGAGCGAATTATTGTGGACTGCGCTCCTACGGGAGAAACATTGTCACTGTTAAAATTTCCCGAGCTGCTCTCCTGGTATATGGAAAAGTTTTTCCCGATTGGAAAAGTCGGGGTGAGACTTTTAGCTCCAATTTCAAAAGCAGCCTTTCAGGTTGAAATGCCAAACAAAACTGCCATGAATGATATTGAAAAGATATTTTTAAAATTGGTAGAACTACAGGAACTTTTAAAGAACAGAGATATTACAAGTATAAGGATTGTGGCGATACCGGAAAAAATGGTAGTGGAGGAAACAAAACGAAGCTATATGTATCTGAATCTCTATAATTTTAATGTGGACGGACTTTATATCAACCGGATTTTGCCGGCAGATATAGACAATGATTTTTTCGACAGCTGGCTTATGATACAGAAAGAATATGTGACCTGCTTAAAGGAAAGCTTTTCTGCAATGCCAATCTATGAAATCCCATGGTATGAGGAAGAACTGAAAGGGGAAAAAGCGATACGAAGAATTGTGGAAAATGTATTGGATGGCAGGGAAGTATTGGATGGAAAGGTAATTACAGAAAGAGAGTGTTTTAAGCAGTCAGGAGACGGATATCAGTTAGAAGTTTTTCTGCCGTATGCAGAAAAAGAAAATATCGGTTTATATCAGGCATCTACGGACATCGTGATCAAAACAGGAAATTTTAAACGGAATATCCCGCTTCCGAATTTACTTCGCAGTTATATGGTCGCAGGAGCAAAATTTGAAGACGAAAAGTTATGCATCCGCTTTGAGAAAGGTAGTGGCGAAAATGAATAGAGAAATGTACAGCAGGATAAAGACGGCGGCAGAATATCAAAAGAAAGCCATCCGGGCGTTGTTTCCGCAAAAAGTGAGCGGGCATCTGGATGCGATTGAAAAAGAGATAAAAATGATGGCTGCGGAAATAATATCGGATCTGGTAAGTAAAGACAGGAAAGACGATCACTGTCAGGAGGCGGACGACAACAAGCAGACATTTAAGGTTAAAAAAGTGGAGATTTTGTAAGAAAAAGCAGAAGCACAAAAGGAGAGTTCAAAAATCAATCAGCGTAGAAAGAAGGAGAGCAATGAGGATTATTATTTACACAGGAAAAGGCGGCGTGGGAAAAACAAGCATGGCGGCGGCTACTGCATGTAAAATAGCGGGAGCCGGTAAAAAAGTGCTTGTGATGAGTACGGACCAGGCGCATAGTCTGGGAGATTCGTTTGACAGGTTCATCGGGAGCGAACCGACGGAGATAGCGGATTCTTTGTATGCAATGGAAATTGACACTGTGTATGAGAGTGAAAAAAGCTGGGGGAATTTAAAAGGATATTTTAAGCAGCTTCTTACCGTAAAGGGAGGAAACGGAATTGAAGTAGAGGAACTGCTTGTATTTCCGGGATTGGAGGAGCTGTTTTCCATGTTTAAAATCCTTGAAGTATATGAAAGCAGGGCTTATGATACGCTTATTGTAGATTGTGCTCCTACAGGCGAGACATTAGCGCTTCTGAGGTATCCGGAACGCCTGTCCGGACTGATCAAAAAAATTCTTCCGTTTGAGCGGGCGGCGACAAAAACGGTAGGAAAAGTGATAGAAAAGACAATGAAAGTGCCTATGCCCAAAGACAATGTATTTGACGATATTGAAGCGCTTATGGAAAAAATGAAATGCCTGCAAAAGCTGCTCCTGAATAAGCAGATTGTGAGCCTGCGCGTGGTCACTACGCCGGAAAAAATTGTGATCAGTGAATCAAAACGAAATTTTACCTGTCTGTATCTTTATCATTATAATGTGGACGCAGTTATAGTAAATCATATTTATCCGGCAAAAGCGATGGAGGGATATTTTAATAGATGGGTTTTGCTGCAGGAGGAGGCTTTGCGGGAAATCAACGAGAGTTTCAGCGAGGTTCCGCGTTTCTATGTGGAGCTGCAGCAGCAGGAGCTTCGTACGCTTAATGTGTTAAAGAGGGTAGGAGAGCAGATTTTTAAAGATTGCGATCCCGATGATGTTTTATTTAAAAAAGAAATTTATAGGATTGACAGAGAAAATAAATGCCTTATTATCTATTTACCGTTTGCAGAGAAAGACGAAATGAGACTGGAGCAGTTTAACAGGGAGCTGCTTTTGGGCGTTCGGAACGAATCGCGTAAATTTCCGATCCCGGACGAATTTGCAGAAATGGACATTACAGGCGCAAAATTTGAGGAGGGGTATCTGCATATCCGATTCTAGTCGGTCTGTATGTTTTTTATATTCTCCGTTTAAATCTATAAAACGATGCAGATGATTCATCTGGTGTTTTCGTATTTGGCACAGATAGTTCCACAGATCTGTTCAAGCAGTGTCTTGGAAATAGCCAATCCGAAACCTGTTGATTTTCTGGCCGCTTCTACTGTGTAGAAGCGGTCAAATAGACGTCCAACCTGTATTTCGTCTCATTGGCAAGCCATATTGGAGAATGTGATTTCTCCATTTTCTGACAGAATGATTTCTAAATCTCCGTCGTTATATTTTTTAACATTGCGAATCAAATTAGAAAATGCGCGGGATAAAGCGGAGCGATCAAGCATTCGAATCAGTTTTGTCCCGGTCTTTAATAATTTCAAAATACCGATTGAAAGTTTCAGACTTTTCTTCCTGTTCCGGCAATTCCAGGTAAATGCGGATTGCGGTAAGCGGGGTTCGCAGATCATGCGAGATATTTGTGACTGCATGTTTCAATTCAGGATCTCCTTGTTGAAAGCGGTGTCGCTCTGTACGAAGTTTGCCAGGCTGCGCGTTAATGCTGTTCGCAAGATAGCGCATATCTTTGTCGCTGGTGCAAATATCAATCAAAACATTTGTATCGGCTTTGATTGATTTTGCCGAACCAATGTTATCTTTTCCGAGGCTGTAAAAAATTCTGTGTCTATGGGTAAAAATCTTTGTTGATAGGAATCAGATATGTAGAAATCTGCTGTCGAATAGTATTAATTGTGTGCTGTCAAATTTCTTTTCTAGTAAGAGTATAGCCAGTCTATTTGTTTCTATACACATATTTCAAATTTTTTACACGCTAATCGGGCATTAGCAGCAGGGAAATATTATGTGGGCGCTGCCCACACCCGGCCTCCGGAATAAGGCTGGGTATTTCTGGCAATACTGCTAATGCCGATGGAATAAGGCCGGGACATTTTCTGATAAGATGTGGTGTCCCGGTTTTTCCTTTTTACAAATACTGGGTAAGCCTGTCTCCAT
>CAMUGE010000059.1 GCA_947088345.1 uncultured Roseburia sp. | reverse complement strand
AAGCAGCTGTTGTCCCCCTGCATAGCAGGGGGTTTATTAAAGACTGTTACACAATTAAGGGCTTCCGCCGACAATCCATGTCAACGGAAACCCCTATAAATACGCTATTTCTTAGAACTTGCCAGCCTTAGCCGCTTCCTCAACAGAAACGGCAACCGCAACGGTAGCGCCAACCATCGGGTTATTTCCCATACCGATCAGACCCATCATCTCAACATGAGCCGGTACAGAAGAAGAACCTGCAAACTGAGCGTCGGAATGCATACGTCCCATGGTGTCAGTCATGCCGTACGAAGCCGGTCCTGCCGCCATATTGTCCGGATGAAGTGTACGCCCGGTACCGCCGCCGGATGCAACAGAGAAATATTTCTTGCCCTGCTCATTGCACTCTTTTTTGTATGTACCTGCTACCGGATGCTGGAAACGTGTCGGATTTGTGGAATTTCCGGTGATGGATACGCCCACGTTCTCCAGATGCATAATAGCTACGCCTTCCTGCACATCATCCGCACCGTAACATTTTACGGTAGCACGAAGACCGTTGGAATACGGCTTCTCATAAATAACATTTACCTTGTTCTCTTTATAGTCAAACTGTGTCTCAACAAATGTAAATCCGTTGATACGTGAAATAATCTGCGCGGCATCTTTTCCAAGACCGTTTAAGATTACACGAAGCGGTTTCTGGCGCACTTTGTTTGCTTTTTCTGCAATACCGATCGCACCCTCCGCAGCTGCAAACGACTCGTGACCTGCAAGGAAGCAAAAACACTCTGTCTCTTCCTCCAGCAGCATCTTGCCGAGATTTCCGTGACCTAATCCAACTTTTCTGTGATCGGCAACTGAACCCGGAATACAAAATGCCTGAAGCCCCTCTCCGATTGCAGCAGCAGCGTCTGCAGCTTTTTTGCATCCCTTTTTAATTGCAATTGCCGCGCCTACCGTATAAGCCCAACATGCGTTTTCAAAACAGATTGGCTGGATTTTCTTTACCTGATCATATACGTCAAGTCCAGCATCTTTCGTAATTTTTTCGGCTTCTTCGATGGAGCCGATGCCATAGCTGCTTAAAACAGCGTTAATCTGGTCGATTCTTCTTTCATATGATTCAAATAATGCCATGATCCTCGTTTCTCCTTTCCTTACTCTGCCCGCGGGTCGATAATTTTAGCTGCATCGTCCACACGTCCGTACTGGCCTTTTGCTTTCTCCCATGCATCGTTTGGAGTATCGCCTTTTTTGATAAAGTCAGTCATTTTTCCAAGGGAAACGAACTGATATCCGATAACTTCGTTGTCCTCGTTCAACGCAATCCCTGTCACATAGCCCTCTGCCATTTCAAGGTAACGTACGCCTTTTTCTTTGGTAGCGTACATTGTACCGACCTGGGAGCGAAGACCTTTTCCCAAATCCTCAAGGCCTGCGCCTACCGGAAGTCCGTCGTCAGAAAATGCGCTCTGCGTACGTCCATAGACAATCTGTAAAAACAGCTCTCTCATTGCCGTATTGATGGCATCGCATACAAGGTCGGTATTTAAAGCCTCGAGTATTGTCTTTCCCTGTAAAATTTCTGCCGCCATAGCCGCGGAATGCGTCATACCGGAGCATCCGATCGTCTCAACCAAAGCCTCCTCGATCACACCGTTCTTTACATTTAATGAAAGCTTGCATGCGCCCTGCTGAGGTGCGCACCAGCCTACACCGTGTGTAAAGCCTGAAATATCTTCAATTTTTTTGGAATGAACCCATTTTCCTTCTTCCGGAATCGGAGCTGGCTCATGTTTTGCGCCCTTGGCAACCGGACACATGTTTTCAACTTCCTTAGTGTAAATCATTTTAAGACTCCTTTCACTATAAATAGAACTGTGTTGTTAAAATTATTACTTTAACATACTTTAATTATTTTCTCATATTTTTTTCCAATAGTAAAGTCCTAATTCGACGAAATTTTTATCATACTTTCCGTGACTGCTGTTCTCTCTCTTCACAGTATCATTCAAATCTCAATTCTGCTTTCCTCATCTTTTCGCTGCGATCTCTCCCTGTTTTTTATATATCGAATCAGGCGGAATCACACCGCGCACCGATGAGAGCGGATAAATATTGGTATGTCTGCCGACTACAGTTCCCGGATTTAACACAGAACCGCACCCGACTTCCACAAAATCCCCGAGCATCACGCCAAACTTCTTTAATCCGGTTTCAATTTTTTCATCCTTATCCTTTACCACAACAAGCGCTTTATCAGACTTTACATTGGAAGCAATCGAACCTGCCCCCATATGCGACCTGTGACCTAAGATGGAATCTCCGACATAATTGTAATGTGGTACCTGAACAAAATTAAACAGTATTACGTTTTTTAATTCGGTGGAATTGCCGACTACAGCGCCTTTTCCGATAATTGCATTAGCACGTACAAACGCGCAGTGCCTGACTTCCGCTTCCTCATCAATGATCAGCGGGCCGTTTAAACATGCACTCGGCGCGACCCGCGCATTTTTTGCAATCCAGACTGTTTCCCCGCGCTGTTCAAATTTTGCAGGATTCAGTGACGGACCCAGTTTTTTAATAAAATCACTGATCTTTGGCAATGCCTCCCATGGATATTCCAGGGATTCGAATAACTCTCTCGCAATCGTCTGATCCAGATCAAAAAGGCTGCATATTTTTGCGTTTTCCATATCTTCCCTCATTTCTGCGCTGCCTGTTGTACATCCCAGATTTGTGAATGCAGCGCCGGCACAAACCTGAAGTTAAAGTCAAAACTTAACGACCTGTCTCAGAGCCAATACATATTAAGAAGCGCCAACACTGTAAGATGCAGCGGATAAAACAGGTAAAAGAACCATTTAGAAATTTTTCTCCCATATTTTGCGCGTTCCCCGTTGTAAAAACACTGTATTACAATACCGGAAACCAGGATTCCGCAGACGGCGCCCGCCGTACAGACCGCCGCCTTCTGCACCGAAAAAAACTGACTGTAGCCAATCAACTGCATCGCGCCAAAACTTACGGCGGCAATCACATATGCCAGCCATATTTTCTTCCTGTCGCCGCGCCATGCGTCAAACATTACGGTAAAGAGCGCCGCAAAAAGCTGCCAGTCGCTAAACATCGTGACAAATACAAGAAAAACGACCAGGAGTACGCGAAGTACCGGATTCTGAACTTTTTCTCTTACTACAAGAATCAGGAAACATACAAACAGCGTGAATATCATATTCAGTCCAACGCCAAAATGATCCCGAAATGCCATTGCAAACGGAATCTGGGATATCACTGCAAAAAGAAAAAGGCGCGCTCCGTAGCTCATTTTTGAATGAGTATACTGATATCCCTCGACCAGAAAATAACACATGGTAATCGCCGTAAAATACCCGATATCAACCAGCGCTTCATAGAGAGGCGATCCCATAGTCAGAAATACATTTGCAATATGATTGAGCAGCATAGCCGCCATGGCAAAATATTTTATAATATCACGATTTAATACTCTGTATTTCGATTTTTGATTCATTGCCGCCATCTCCTTTTAATTAAAATCAAACTTTATTTTATCCTCTTCAAATTTCAAATAAGCCTCAAACTGTTTCCCCGCTTTAGAGACAAAACCGACAACCTTTTGTTTTGTCCTGCCGGCCGTAAACAATTCTGTCACCACCTCCTCGGCAAGTTCTACCTTTGCCACAGTATGCGCAATACGAAAACCGCACTCACACGCATAATACCACTGTCCTTTCTTTAAACGACTGCTGCATTTTGGACACAGGACGGCTGTCTCTACCGGCTCCTGCCGTTCGGTAAAATCAAAGGCAACATCCCCGTCTTTTGTAAGCCTTAACGGCGCGTCAAATTTCATTCCGGTCTTTGCCACAAATCCTTCAATAACGGAAGTCTTTCCGTTTCGTAAGAGCTCTTTTACCTGACTCTCTTTTAACTTTACGCCTGCAATCTTCCCTATAACAAACCGACAGCCCGTCTCGTCCTCTTTTTTATAATTGGAACATCCGTAACCAAACGGCGTTTTCACAATTTCACCGCCGCACCGCGGACATCTTACATCTTTGATCTTTTGCGGCTCGATATCAGTAAAGTCGAATTTTACTCCGGTAACTTTCCCCTCTTCGTCGCGGCCGATTGCAATTCTCGCGTCAAATTTTTTTCCGGTTTTGGATTTAAAACCACGGATGATACCGGTTCTCCCGTTTGTTAAAAGCTCTTTTATATTGGATTTGGAAATCGTTTTTTCTGCGAGCTTTCCAATCGAAAAACGGCAGCTGTCCGGATTCTCTTTCTCATAATTTGCACACCCGTAGCCAAACGCCGTCTTTACAATCGCACCGCCGCAGATGGGACAAAGTACCCCCTCCAATACTTCCGGCGTATTCTGTGAAAAATCAAACGCAATGCCTGGCTTCCCGTTCTCGTCTTTTTGGAGTTTCAGAGCTGCGGAAAACTTTTTTTTAGCTTTTGATACGAAACCGGATAAACAGGCCGTACTTCCATGGCAAAGCAGCTCTTTGACTTCTTCCTCCAAAAGCGCGCGTCCGGCAATCATCCCAATTGAAAAACCGCAGCCGCTTTTATCTTTTTTATAATTGCTGCATCCATAACCGAACGGCGTCGTCTCCATCTCTCCGCCACAGACCGGGCATCGCGCGCCGATTTCATGTTTTGCCGCAATTCCTTTCGCTCCTTTTCCCACAAACGGACGAATCCTTGCTGCAAGCTCCTGCCTGATATCCTGCTCCACCATTGCGACTGTCTCCCGTCGGATAAAATCTTCCAGTTTGCTCCGATAATCCGCCATCACAACGGTTCCCCGCGTAATCCCGTCTAATCCCTTTTCCCAGGAAGCAGTCATTTTGGGATTTAACAGCGCCGGCACTGTCATGCTCACTACTTCAAATATCATCTCGCCCAGTCCCTGCGGCGTTAATACCTGCGTTTTCTTATTCAGATTTAAATATCCGATGCGTATCAGCTTTTTAATAATTTCCGCCCTTGTCGCCGAAGTGCCAATGCCGGTACCGCGGATCTGTTCCCGCAGCTCTTCCTCCTCGATCAGCTGGCCAGCATTTTCCATGGCAAGCACCATAGAACCGGAAGTATAGCGTTTCGGCGGAGATGTCTTCCCCTCCCTGATCTCATACTGCTCTGCATACAGGCGATCATTGCTTTTTATTTTGGACGCCAGCACAAAAAGCCCCTCGTTCTCTGCATCCTGCTGATTTTCTTCCCTTTTTTTGCTCTCTGCTGCCGGGATACCGGCAACTTCCAGATATCCCGGTTCTATTAACTGCTTTGCAGAGGCGAACAGACGCTCCTGGCCTGCCCTTACAGTCAATTTTATGGTTTTATATTCCGCGGGCGGATAAAAAATACTTAAAAATCGACGTACAATCAGATCGTAAACGCTCTTTTGAAGGCTGCTTAACGATTCTTTGCGCAGCGTCTGTCCTGTCGGAATGATTGCATAGTGATCCGTAATTTTGCCATCGTCGGTATACTGCGTTTTGGCAATATCGCGGTATCTGTTTTCCTGTATAATCCGTTCTGCAAAACCGGCGGCAGGTTCATAATGTTTAAGTCCTGCAATATTTTTTTTAATTTCTTTTGCAACTGCCGTCGAAAGTACTCTTGCGTCTGTTCTGGGGTAAGTCGTCAGCTTCTTCTCATACAGCTCCTGCGCCGCTAAGAGCGTCTCATCCGGGCTGATTTTAAAACGCTTTGCGCACTCGGCCTGAAGCTCTGCAAGGTTAAAAAGAAGCGGCGCTTTCTTTCTGGATATGCCTGTCTCGATGGACTCGGCGACCGCCTCCTCCTTTTCTAATTCTGCAATCAGCTTTCTGGCGTCTTCTTCTTTTTTAAATCCGTTTTCCTTATACAAAAGCGGGGACTCAAAATATTTGGACTGCTTAACGGCTTTCCACTCTGCTTGTACAAAATTCTGATCTTCCCTGTCTTTTTTATAAACGCCAATCACACGGAAAAACGGCGTTTCCTTAAAATCTCTGATTTCACGCTCCCGGATCACCACCATGCCGAGCACACAGGTCATCACGCGCCCTACGGCAATCGCCGTATAACTTTTTGTCCCTGCCGCATCATTTAACAGTCGTCCGTATTTTACGGACATAACGCGGGAAAAATTAATTCCCATTGCATAATCCTCAATTGTACGCATCACGCCGGAATTTGCCAGATTGTCATACTCCGACATATTTTTTGCCTCTCGTATCCCGCGTAAAATCTCCTCTTCTGTCTGTGAGTCAATCCATACGCGCAGTTCTTTCATCCCATTTCGAACGCCGCCAAACCGTCTGATATTTTCTTCAATCGTCTGCCCTTCTTTTCCGGCGTCTCCCGCCCAGTAGACTGTTTCAATGTCCTCGCGGTGCAGCATATGGTTTACAATATCATATTGTTTTTTTACGTTTGGTATGACATTGTATTTATATTGTTCCGGCAAAAACGGCAGATCTTCAAGTTTCCATTTTTTATATTTCTCATCGTATTCCTCCGGATAAACCATTTCCACCAAATGTCCCACACACCAGGTAATGACATAGCTGTCATTCTCGATATAGCCGTCACTACGGCCTGAAACGCCCAAAATACGGGCAAATTCCTGTGCAACGCTCGGTTTCTCCGTTATAATCAATGATTTTGCCAATTTAAAATCCTTGCCTTTCCCTAAAACTGCGCAAACATGCCGCCCACTAAAGCTCGTTCATATCGACCAGCACATATTTCTTATCCTGCTTTGCCGCCTCTTTCACTGTTTCATCAAATCCTTTTGCAGAAAACAAAAAATAGTACTCCGCACCAATTTTGGCCCGCTTCATATTTGCAAAAAGTTCTTCGCACATGGAAAACGTAAGCTCTTTCTGTTCCCAGTTACAGATACCTACGATATTCTGGCGTATCTCATTTTGCGCAATAATATCAATATCGCCTGCTTTTCCGATCCAGGTTCCCATCTTTTTAATATGCAGCGGCAATTTATGTACCAGATTTAACAGTTCCAGATATTCCATGCATACTTCTTTGAAATATCGGGCCAGATAGGACTGCAGCCCGTTTTCAATATATACGTCGTAAAACTGTTCCGGACTCATTTGATAGTAATCAGACAGATTCGGGTAAATAAAATGAAACCAGAAATTTACAAAATTGTCCCGAATACGGTAAATCCCTTTTTGCGTATTTTCCCATCCGCCTGTTTCAAACGAAACAACTTTCTGTATAATATCAAAAGCCGCCAGATTTTTCATATAGACGCTTATTTTTGCCCTGGAAAATCCGGTTGTTAAATAAAGATCATTTAATTTATCACATCCGGAGGCAATATGCGAAAGAATTGTCTCATAGACGGACAATTCCCGCAGCTGCGAACCGATCAGCTGCTCCGCCGCGTCAGACAGATAACCGTCCCTTGACAGCATTAACCTTAAAATATTGCTTTTGAGATCTGTTTTTGCGTCCCAGCGGCTGATATATCCCGGCACGCCGCCGACCACGCCATATACGCCAATCGAATCGCTGACTGAATACTCCGGGAGCGCACGTACCACTTCCAGAAAATTTAAATTTGCCAATTTAATGCGCGCATCCACTTTTCGTTCCACTGCCTCGCCAAAACACTCTGCCGACTCCTTTTCCACCCATGCTACCGCAGAACTTAAGAGCAATATCATCACGGGACCGGGATAGAGCTTTTTCGTCCTTAATTTAAGCACCGCCTCCATAAAACTCTTTGATTTTTTTGCGATGAGATGAAATTCATCAATGACAAGCACCAGCTTTTCGGGACCGCCGCTCCGAACCCGCCTGAAATACTCTTCATAAGTATCTTCCCGGAACGACGCCGAAAACCGCCGCTTGATCTCGCGCCCCATAATGCGCTGCTGTTCCTCGGCAGCTGCCTGCCTGGCGCGGTAATAAAAATAAATTTTTCCTTTTAAAAATGCCTGAATCAATTCTTCCTGATTTGAATCCGCTCTGCCGTATAACAGGCAGACCCGGTTTCCCGACTGTCTGTAATTCTCCTCCAGTTCTTTTAGAACCGATGTTTTTATCACCATTGCTTTCCTCCGGAAATCTTCTATCTGCAACAGATACCCCTACCAGATATCGTTTTTTTATTATAACATTCTTTAATTGTGAAAAAAAGAGGTTTGTATAAGAAAAAGAAAAGCGGCCGGATAAGATATTGCTGTCCGCACAGTCTGTGCAATTACTGCACAGACTGTGTGAAAGTGATACAGCAGCGAATATTTCCCACTCGCAATGCGGATACCATTTGAATTTGTGAATGACACTGCGGATTGCGTGTTCCGTAACGGTAATATTACAGTAGATTATCACTTTTAAGATACTTCCCGGGAAACCGGAAAACGGGACTTTTTATGTTTTTTTAGCAGCCCTGGCTCTGCTTTTTTAAATCGCCTGCAACAATTCTCTCAGCAGCTGATTTACCATTGCCGGGTTTGCTTTTCCTTTCATAGCTCTCATTGTCTGTCCAACCAGAAAACCAATTGCTTTTTCTTTCCCGTTGTGGTAATCCTCCACAGACTGTGGGTTTTCCCTTATCACCTGTTCGACTGCTGCACGCAGCGCGCCCTCGTCGCTGACTGTCGAAAGGCCGTGCTCTTTTATATATGCTTCCGGATCAATGTCTTTCAAAAATACAAGCTCAAATACTTCTTTTGCAACCGTATTTGTAACCGTTCCCTCATCTGAAAGGCGAACAATTTTTGCCAGGTTTTCCGGCGAAAATTGTATCTGATCCGGACTCATTCCGTTTTCTTTTAACAGGCGGATTGTTTCCACCATAATCCAGTTCGACACCTTTTTGGGCTTCCCGCAGATCTCGACTGCAGCTTCAAACAGATCGGCAAACGTTTTATCGCCGGTTAAAATCCCGGCGTCGTACGCGGGAAGTCCGTACTGCGTCTGATAGCGCGCCATTTTTTCCTGCCGCATTTCCGGCTGGCGCGATCTGACCTCTGCGATCCACTCATCATTGATTACAACCGGAACAAGATCCGGTTCCGGAAAATAGCGGTAATCTTTCGCATCCTCCTTGGATCGCATCGTATGGGACGTCTCTTTATTATCATCCCATCGTCTTGTCTCCTGAATAATCTTCTTTCCTTCCTCAAGAAGTTCAATCTGTCTTGCCCGCTCTCCCTCAACCGCTCTTGCAATTGCTTTAAACGAGTTTAAATTTTTCATCTCGGTACGCGTTCCAAACTCTTTTGCACCGGCTTCACGTACCGAAAGATTGACGTCGGCGCGCATTGAACCTTCATTTAATTTACAATCGGATGCGCCGAGATACTGGATAATCAATCTTAACTTTTCCAAATAGGCAATCACTTCCTCCGCAGAGCGCATATCCGGCTCCGAGACTATCTCGATCAGCGGCACGCCGGAACGGTTGTAATCGACAATCGAAACATCCTCCCACTCGTCGTGTACCAGTTTCCCAGCGTCTTCCTCCATATGGATCTCATGAATCCCAACCGTCTTTTTTCCCGCAGCCGTCTCAATCTCTATGCCTCCGTCCCGGCAAATCGGCAGATACAGCTGAGAAATCTGGTAATTCTGCGGATTATCCGGATAAAAATAGTTTTTTCGGTCAAATTTGCAGTACTGCGTAATTTTACAGTTTGTCGCAATTCCAACAGCCATGGCATATTCTACAACCTGCCTGTTTAAAACCGGAAGCGCTCCCGGCATGCCGGTACAGACCGGACAGGTATGCGTATTGGGAGCACCGCCAAACGCCGTGGAACAGGAGCAGAAAATCTTTGTTTTTGTCGCCAGTTCTACATGGACTTCAAGTCCTATGACTGTCTCATATATTTTGCTCATTTTACCGTACTCCTTTCAATTCTATACTTCCGCAAACGGACTGTACTCATAGTTTCTTGTCTGCTCAAATGCATAGGCAGCGCGAATGATCTTTTTCTCCTGGAAACAATCCCCAATCAGCTGCAGTCCGATCGGAAGCCCTGCCCGGTCTTTTCCGCACGGAAGTGTAGCGGCCGGAAGACCCGCAAGATTGACGGAAATCGTATAGATATCGCCAAGATACATTTTTATCGGATCGCTTAACGATTCCCCAAGCTTTGGCGCAGTAGCAGGCGCCGTCGGCCCAAGGATCACATCGTATTTTTCAAACGCCCTGTCAAACGCCTGCTTTATCAGCGCCTTTGTGCGCAGCGCTTTCAGATAATAGGCATCGTAATAACCGCTGCTTAAGACAAATGACCCCAGCATAATGCGCCGCTTTACCTCCGCGCCGAATCCTTCTGAACGTGATCTTTTGTACATATTGTGAAGTCCCTCATACTCTTTTGTACGATAACCATATTTTACGCCGTCAAAACGCGCCAGGTTGGAGCTGGCTTCCGCGCAGGCAACGACATAGTAAGCCGGAATTGCATATTCGACAAGGCTTAAGTCAAACTCCTCCACGACGGCTCCTTTTTCTTTCAGGCGCTTTGCTGCTTTTAATACTGCATTTTTTACGTCATCATCCAGCCCTTCTCCAAGGTAATCTCTCGGAATACCGATCTTCATCCCTTTTACATCGTCAATCAGCGCCGACGTAAATTTATAATCTTCCCGTCTGACCGAAGTTGAATCTTTTATGTCATAAGAAGCGATGGCCTCAAGAATTGCGGCGCAGTCCGATATGTCTTTTGCAACCGGCCCGATCGCATCAAGCGACGAGCCGTAGGCAATCAGCCCATAACGGGAAACGGTTCCGTAAGTCGGCTTAAACCCTGTCACGCCGCAAAAAGAACTCGGCTGTCGTATGGAACCTCCCGTATCGGAGCCAAGTGCATATGTGCATTCCCCTGCTGCAACTGCCGCGCAGGAGCCGCCGGAGGAGCCGCCCGGCACATGCGACAGATTCCAGGGGTTTTTTGTCTCGCCAAACGCCGACGTCTCGGTTGTGCTTCCCATAGCAAATTCATCCATATTTGTTTTCCCTATTACCACAGCTCCTGCCTGTTGAAGTTGGAGAACGGCCTGCGCCGTATAGGTTGGGATAAAATTATATAAAATTTTAGAGGAACAGGTGGTCAGCAGTCCTTCTGTACACAGATTGTCTTTCACCGCAACCGGAACTCCTGCAAGCGGGCTGTCAATCTGTCCCTCATCCAGACGTTTCTGCACATCCTGTGCATGCTTTAAGGCGCCCTCCCTGTCTATCGTTACAAAACTGTTTAACTGCGGTTCTTTCCTCTCCGCCGCATCTAATGCAGCCGTCACGGCCTCCGTGACCGACACTTCCCTTTTTTTTATCTTACTGCCAAGTTCAATGGCAGTCATACTCATCAAATTCATAGTCCCCTCATTTCTGCGCGCCCTTAATCGAAAAACCGCGCGCTGTATTCAAGTCGTTTTCGCCGTCGCCAGTCAAACACAGCTTTGCCGGTTTAAGATCCGATTGTTTTTGGGACCATAAACCCTCCGTCTTTCTGCTTTGGCGCGTTAAGCAGCGTATCTTTGCTTCCGTCGGTATTTGTCACAATATCCTCACGAAATACATTGCTGACCGGAAAAATATGAGACATCGGTTCCACTCCGTCGGTATCAAGTTCATTTAATTTATCAATATAATCAAGCATCTCGCTCATATCCTTTTTGGCACGCGCTTTCTCCTCTTCCTTTAGCTCAAGCTTTGCAAGAATGCCAACATATTCAATTGTATCGTCCGAAATGATATTTGCCATGATTTCCTCCTGTTTCTACTTTTATTCCACCCTTTATTTTCTTCCTGCTTACGGCTCCAGCCGGCTTAAATCGCGCGGAAACAGCGTCGTCTCGCGAACGTTATCCTCGCCGACCATCTGCATAGTCAGCCGTTCAAGCCCAATGCCAAGTCCCCCGTGCGGCGGCATCCCATATTTAAATACGGCAAGGTACTGTTCCATTCCATCCTCTGTCATGCCGCGCTTTTGCATTTTGTTTCGCAATGCAGGATAGCTGTGGATCCGCTGTCCGCCCGTCGTGATTTCAAGCCCATGGTAGAGGAGGTCAAAGCTTAATGTATACGTCGAATCCGCCGGATCATCCATTGCATAAAACGGACGCTTTTTTGACGGATAATGCGTGACAAAAACAAAGTCCGCATCATATTCTTCTTTAAAGTAAGCGCCGATCAGAGCTTCCTCCTCAGGCTCCAGATCATATGGATTTCTGATCTGCCTGTTATATTTTTCCGCAACTTTCTGCTTTGCCTCATCAAAACGGACGGTCGGAATTTGATCCGTTTTGGGAAGTGTAACATCTAAAATAGCAAGCTCCTTTGCATAATCTGATGACAACAATTTCATCGTATACTGTAAAAACCCGGTCTCCATTGCCATAATGTCCGTAAAATCTTCAATGTAGCCCATCTCGAAATCAAGGCTTGTATATTCGTTTAAATGACGTTTTGTATTATGTTTTTCCGCACGGAATACCGGCGCAGTCTCAAACACTCTGTCAAAAACGCCGACCATCATCTGTTTATAGAACTGCGGACTCTGCTGTAATATGGCAGGCCTGTGAAAATATTCCAGACGAAACAGGTTGGCTCCTCCCTCAGCGCTTTTTGCCCCGATTTTAGGCGTATGAATCTCGGTAAATCCCTCCCCGAACAAAAAATCCCGGAATCCCCGGACAATTCCTTCCTGAATCCGAAATTTTGCGCGCTCCCTGATATTGCGGAGTGCAATCGGTCGGTTGTTTAAATTTGTCTCCAGCGTGGTTTTCAGTCTCCATTTGGAAATTTCAATCGGCATCGGCGCGTAAGGTTCCGATAACACGCGCACAGTTTCCATACGGATTTCAAATCCGCCGGGCGCACGTTCTTCCGAGTATACTGTTCCTTCAATTTCAACTGTAGCGGCCTCCTTTAAATCTTTTAAATCAAATCCGCTCCTGCCCTGTTCAAAAACGCACTGTAAAAGTCCTTCCCGTTTCCGCAGCACAACAAATGCAACATCGCCCATATCACGTATCGTATGGATCGCGCCGTTTACTTTCACTCGTTGTCCCTCGTAACCGGCTTTTGTGAAATCGCTGATTTCCATCGTGTCTTTTTTTACTGTTCCTGTCATAAATTCCATGTCTGTACGCTCCTTTTCTACCCGAAATACGGTTTTTAGGTGCGGGACGGCATCATATTTCCATACCTGTGCGCCGCTTCTGCAGCTTTCTTTCGAGCTGCCTCCCTTGCTCGCCGTGCTACCCGTGCGCCGCTTCTGCGGCTTTCTTCTTTCGCACGGACCTGCGCATAAAAACGCCCTGAAAAAACGTCATTGTTTTTTCAGGGCGAGATATGATTCGTATGATCCCGCGGTACCACCCGCTTTGGAAAATAACGGTTATCCGTTACTTTCCCACTCTTTGTGCTTAACGCGCAGCAAACGTACCGACCTACTTTTCATTGCACCTGCGTATGGACAACGGTTCAGACGGTCTGCTCCAGAGCGTTCCCTTTGTCTTCTCTTTCAAACGGCGCTCTCAGTCGGTGACGCCATATTCCTGTCGATGTCTGAAGATAAGAGTCTCTTTCATCGCATTTTCGATACAACTGTTATATCACATTGTTTTTTTGAATGCAAGTTTTTTTTCAACAAAATAACACAAATCAATTTTGGCAGATAGGAGTTTATAATACTCTGCAGATACTAAAAAGTACATCCACACTTCCCATTCAAGTGCAGTGGCAGGATATCATATAAAGAGCATTTGCTCATGTGAGATAAAGAAGTAAAAGAAGTGTAAAAAATTTTGCCGT
>CAMUGE010000058.1 GCA_947088345.1 uncultured Roseburia sp. | reverse complement strand
GTTTTATGCGACCTGCAAGGTATTTATCTAATATTCAACTGTCAAACTCCCGCGTTATCACTTTCAAAAGAGTGATAATCCGCCTGAAAAGAAGCAAGCCGGAAAAATTACAAAAATCAGAGGAGCGAAAGGCCGGCCGCTATTGGAGACAACATATTGTCGCGGCGACAGTGTGATGATTTATCCGGATCAAAAGATCGGCATTGTATGCGAGCCTGTGAATGAAAAAGGCGTTCTTCGTGTGCAGCTGCCCGGCAAAAAAATATGGATTAACCATAAGCGCGTGAGGCTTCATGTCGCGGCAGCCGAATTGTACCCGGATGATTATGATTTTTCTATTGTGTTTGATACCGTTGAAAACAGAAAAATCCGTCATGATATGCAGCGCAAATATACGGAAAAAACGATCCGCTGCGAGGAATGACGACGGAAAGGCGCAGCGCTTTACAATCCCGAAGAACCCTGTTATAATAAACGAAAGACAACACGAAGAAAGAAAGCTAAAAAATCACATAAAATTTGCCGCAGGGCATATGTGCAAAGTCTTTTCGGTGTAAAGGGCTTTGCATTTTTTCGTATGAGGTGATGACGAAAATGGATGCAATTTTACTGGCTGCAGGAAACAGTACAAGATTTGGAGAAAATAAGTTACTATACAGTTGGAACGGAAAGGAATTGTACCGGTATGGTCTGGATTTGCTTGTCTGTTTACAGCAGGAACAGAAAATACGCAGACTTCTTTTAGTGACGCAGTACGATGCTATCATCGCGGTATGTGGCCGCAGTTATCCGACAGTCACGATTGTAAGAAATCGTGCGCCGGAACTTGGAATTTCGCATTCGATTGCGCTTGGACTTTTTGCATTGGATAAGACAGAGCCTGCATCAGACGCCTGCCTGTTTTTTGTCGCAGACCAGCCTGAACTGACAAAGACAACCATAATAAAATTTGTTATGTCGTGGGAGGTGGGAAAAAGCAAAATTCTGGCGTGTGCCTGTGGGAAAACCGTAAAAAACCCGGTTATTTTTTCTGCGGATTTCTATAGGGAATTATCGGAACTTACCGGAGATACAGGCGGAAAACAGATTATACTGCGTTATCCGCAGAAGACGGAACTTTTTCAGGCGGCGGAAAAGGAGTTGGAAGATATTGATACAAAACCGGAACGAATATAAGAAAATTAAAAATGACAAAACTGAAAATGACAAGAATGAAAACTGGAGCAGTATCACGAAAGCATTTCCGTTTTTGGAGGAGAGAGGGCATGTAGTATCGATTGCAGGCGCCGGCGGAAAGACGACGCTTATGTATTTTCTGGCGAAACACTGTGTGATGCGGGGGATTCGTGTGCTTGTCTCGACAACAACTCATATTAGAAAGCCGACAGATAACAAGAGTAAAGAAACGGATGGGAACGTTTGTTTGGGGAAAGGGGGCGGCGTGCTTTCCTTTGAGAGTGAAGCGGTGTGGATAAAAGAAGCAACGGAACTGGACCGTTTTTGGGAGATGAAAAAAATACCGGTGATGGGGATCGAGGAGCCTGACGGCAAACTTACAATGCCAAAGCGGGACAGATTGGCAGAGGCGATTAGAAAGGCGGATCTCGTTTTTCTGGAGGCGGACGGCGCCAGACAGATGCCCTGTAAGGCGCCGAATAACACAGAGCCGGTGTTTTTGGATGAGAGCGACATTGTAATTGCAGTTCTTGGGGTAGATGCTGTCGGAAAAACACTGTCGGAGGCGTGTTTTCGAGCGGAGTTGGCAGTGGAACGACTTCATGGCGGTATGGATCATCAGCTTGAAACGTCTGATTTGGCGACATTGTTACTGGCCGAATGGGGGACAAGAAAGGGAGTTGGCGGCAGGGATTATTATATTGTATTAAATAAGTGTTACAGCGATATTGACAGTGCAAAGGAATTACGAAATATTTTACGGCAATCCGGCGCGCGTTCTGTTGTGATGACGGATTTTACCGATCGGGGGGAGAAGATGCAATGTATTCTGTAGGGATTGTGACAGTAAGTGATAAAGGAGCAAAAGGGGAGCGAGAGGATATCAGCGGCAAAAAGATGGCGGAGCTGCTGCCGAAAGACAGATATGAAGTCATTTCACGTAAGATACTTCCGGACGAAAAGGAGCTGTTGGAACAGGAACTTGTGCGCCTGACGGACATCTGTAACTGTAATCTTATACTGACAACGGGCGGCACCGGATTTTCGCAGCGAGATATCACGCCGGAAGCAACGTTATGCGTGGCAGAACGCAATGCGCCGGGCATTGCCGAGGCGATCCGTGCATACAGCATGACAGTGACGAAACGCGCCATGTTAAGCCGCGGCGTAAGTGTGATACGGGGGAGTACGCTTATCATTAACCTGCCGGGCAGTCCGAAAGCAGTAACGGAGAGTCTCTCCTGCGTTTTAGGCGTTATAGAGCACGGGCTGGACCTTCTTATGGGAAACGGGCAGGAGTGCGCGCGATAGAGAAAAAGGAGGAGCAAATGGGAGATAATTCACTGTTTTGTAAAAGCGGGGGCTGCACTGCGAAACTGGGCGCCGGATTGTTAGGATATGTATTGGACAAAATTCCGCGTCCCCTGTATGATAAAAATCTTCTTGTCGGCTATGACAGCAAAGACGATGCCGCTGTCTACCAAGTGACGGAAAATCTTGCAATTGTTCAGACGCTTGACTTTTTTCCGCCAATGGTAAGCGATCCGTATCTGTTTGGACAGATTGCAGCGGCGAATGCATTAAGCGATATCTATGCTATGGGCGGAGAAGTAAAATCTGCATTAAATATTGTGTGTTTTCCGGAGCAGGAAGATTTAAATATTTTGGGTGAAATCCTGCGGGGAGGTGCAGAAAAAGTAACCGAGGCGGGCGGGATTCTTTCGGGCGGACATTCTATCTGTGATCCGGAGATTAAATATGGGCTTTCGGTTATGGGTACGGTCGCTGCGGACCGGTTTTACAAAAATAACGGTGGCCGGATCGGAGACAAGCTGATTCTGACAAAAAAGCTTGGCGTTGGAATTGTATGTACGGCAGACCGCGTAGGCGAGGCCGCAAAAGAGTCGGTGGACGAAGCGGTAGAATCCATGACGACGCTAAATAAATATACGGTCGAAATATGCGCAGACTACAGGATTCATGCGTGTACGGACGTGACGGGGTTTGGTTTTCTCGGTCATCTGCATGAAATGATGGCGCAAAATCTTTCGTGCCGGATTGACAGCAGTAAAATTTTAACGATCAGGGGAGCATTTGACTGTGCAGAAGAATTTTTGCTCACGGCTGCAGGACAGAAGAACAGAAATCACACGGCCTCATTTGTAAAGTTTGACGGGATTGCGTTTGCGATGGAGGAAATTTTGTTTGATCCGCAGACTTCCGGCGGACTTTTGGTCGCCGTCGATAAAAGAGATGCAGATGCGCTTTTGCGCAAGCTTACCGAAGCCGGTATTCCGGCGTCGCAGGTGGGAGAGATTTTGGAAAAACAGGAAAATGAAATACTGGTGTTTTAGTTATTGTTAGACAGCAGAGATATTTGATCTTCCTGTTGTCACGTTACTACTCCCCAGAGCGTGCGAAGACTCGGAGTAACGATGCAGGATACGGTCATTTACTCCGTATAAAAACGGGGATTAATATGGAAATAGAAAAAAGGAGGAAAGAAATATGCCATTTTCTGAGATATGCATTTATCAGGTCAAGCCGCAAAAGGTGGAGGAATTTGAAGCGCTAATGATCGAGGCGAAAAGTTTTTTGGAAAAACAGGAGGGATTGCTTCTGCTTCGGTTTGTCAAAAGAGGGTATCACATAGACATGGAGCAGATTAAAGAGGGTCTTCCCCCGCTTAAAATCACCCGTATTGTAAAGAGCGTTAAATATATGCTTTACTGGGAGTTTGATACAAAAGAAAGCTATGGAACAGCGCAAAAAAATCTGTACAACAGTTATTGGAAGTCTATCGAAAAGTGCTTAATAGTTCCGCATGACAAATATTTAGGGGAGGGTATGTTCTAAGGCGCCTGGCAAAATGTGTCAAACGGAATAACATTCTACGGCAGCCGGAGCAGATATCACAGCAATTAGATTGTTCTGATCTTACGGGCAGGCTGTAACGTTCTCTCAAATGTCGTAGCGCTCATAAATTCCCGATTTTATCTTCTGCAATCTCATGTATGGGCTGGTATGCAGCTTTTTCGTTTCGCTGTATTGTTTGTATAAGGAAAAGGGAACGATTTCCTTCATCGGCATGGCGGCGGAAGTCGGGATGAAAAAGCCGGGCATACGGCAAATAGTGGTTTTATGTATGCTTTTTTGTAGGGCAATCGAAATCTCCTTTTGATTTTATTGCCGGAGTTTGCTTTTGCAGTCATATTTTTTTATTAGGTTCTTATGGCAAAACTTATAAAAAGGGTCTATAATGAAATGGTAATCATTTAAGTAAATGCTATAGTAAAGTAATGCCGGAATAATAGCTGTAGACCGAAGTTTTCCATACAGCATCTGTTTTGGCGGAAGATGGAGGAAATGATGAAACAGCAGCGAAAGAGAGCAGAAAAAACAGCTTTAGAAAAGAAAGGAAAGCAGGAATCAATTCGGACAAAAATGCTGGTTCGGCTGATTACGCCGACTGTAATAGGGCTTCTGCTGGCAGGAACGCTGATTTCACTGATTGCAGGAAATCGGATACGGCGTCTGCAAAATGATAATATTATGGATAATTCATTAAAAGCGGCATATGAGATCAGTGAATATTTTACAAAATACATGGAAATCAGCAAACAGCTTGGGACAAATCAGGAATTAATTAATTTATTTGAAGAAATAAAACCTGGGGATAAAGTGACGGATGCCAGCCAATATGAGACAGTCATGGCGTCGCTGAACAATATATATCAGACTGATACGGTCAATATTCTGACCAGCTGGGCCGCGGATATTGATTCCAGCCAGTTTTTTGAACACAACGGATTTGTCAGTGAGCTTGGCGAATGGGATATTACAGGCAGAAGCTGGTATCAGCAGATGATAAAAGAAGGCTCCACGATAGTATCGGAGCCATATGTCAGCAGTTCCGATCAGCGTCTGATTTCAAGTATTGTCACTCCGGTCTATAACAAGTCCGGCGAGATGGTCGGTGTGGCGGCGCTTGACCTGTCTTTGAGTGCAGTGGTTGATATGATGGCGGAGCAGAAACTGGGAAATACAGGATTTTTACTTCTGATGACGCAGGCCGGCGTCATTATGTACGCTCCGGATGAATCACTGCAGCAGGCTTCCCTTTTGGAGACGGAAATCTCGCAGGAAATAAAAGATGCATTTAACAATAGTGACTTTGGCTTTTATTCCTATAAATTTGCGGGCGGTACAAATTATGGCTATATGACGCAGGCCGGTGACAGCAGATGGGTTGTTTTAATCGGGCTTCCGAGTCTGGAACATAATATGGATTTATATAAAGTAGTTTTAAGTATAGTAATATTATTTGCGGCGATTATTGTAATTTTAAGCATACTGATTACTAAAATTTCAAATGGAATTGTGCGTCCGATTCATCAGCTGCATGAGGTGGCCGATAAGATCGCGCAGGGAGAACTGGATGTGCTGCTGCATGTGGAGTCAAATGACGAGATCGGAGCCGTCGCGGAATCTATCGACAAAACTGTCGTGCGGTTAAAAGATTATATTCGCTATATTGACGAAATTGCCGGAGTTCTGGATGAAATCGCCAGCGGCAATTTAATGTATGAATTAAAGCAGGATTATGCAGGAGAATTTCAAAAAATTAAAATAGCGTTAGAAAATATCTCACACACGCTGACCGGGACGATACTTGGAATCAATGACTCGGCGAACGAGGTGACTGGCGGCGCAGGCCAGATCGCGCAGGCGGCGCAGTCTCTTGCAGAAGGCGCGACACATCAGGCTGCCGCAGTAGAAGAGCTGCTGGCAACTGTGGTTCATCTGTCCGAGCAGGTGCGCGATAATGCAGAATATGCAAAAACAGCTGCGGGCGGCGCAGATGAAGTCAGGAAAAATATTGAGTTCAGCAATAAGGAAATGCATCAGCTTGTAGTGGCAATGGAAGAGATCAATTCCTGCTCTGGTGCGATCAGCGCTATTATCGCCAATATAGAGGAAATTGCAGATCAGACGAATCTGCTTTCATTAAACGCATCCATTGAAGCGGCCCGGGCGGGGGAAATGGGAAAAGGATTTGCAGTTGTTGCAGACGAAGTCGGAAATCTGTCGAAAGAAAGCGTTGCCGCAGTTCAAAAATCAACAGAATTAATTAAAAATTCAATGGACGCCGTAAAACGCGGAATGGAACTTGTCAACGAGACAGCAGGAAAACTTTCGGAGTCGGTAGAGGGAGTTATTATGCTGGCCGATAAAATGAATGAACTGGCGCAAATCACGAATACGCAGATGCAGAGTCTTGAGGAAGTGAAATCCGGCATCAACCAGATCTCCAATGTTGTGACGGACAATTCCGCCATGGCGGAAGAGAGCGCGGCGTCAAGCGAACAGCTTTCAGCGCAGGCAACGGCATTAAACGAGATGATCGGAAAATTTCATGTTTAAGTGTTATTGAAGTAAATCAAATTGAAGTAAATCAACCGGAGGATTGTGATGAGAGAAAAAAAGATCGTAGTCAATGCAGTCGGAGACACCTGTCCGATTCCTGTTGTAAAGACAAAGCAGGCAATCGGTCAGCTGGGCGGCAGCGGTACAGTGGAAGTTTATGTAGACAATGAAATTGCCGTGCAGAACCTCTCCAAAATGGCTGTTCAGAAAGGATATCGAATCCGCTCTGAGAAACAGAACGATCAAAAGTATGTGGTTTTACTGTATATTGGATCAGACGCCGGGTCGGACATTCCAACAGAAGATGCGCTCTCCTGCAGTACGAAAGTGAAGCGGGATCTTGTGGTGGCAGTCTCTTCTTCCGTAATGGGAGAAGGGGATGCGGAGCTGGGAAGAGTGTTGATGAAAGGATTTTTTTATGCATTGTCGCAGCAGGATATACTGCCAAAGACAATCTTATTTTACAACAGCGGAGCTTTTTTGACCTGCGGGGAGGCCGATACTGTTTCTGACTTAAAACAGCTGGAAGCAGAGGGAGTGGAAATTTTAACCTGCGGCACCTGTTTAAATCATTATCAGCTGACAGATCAGCTGAAAGTGGGAGGCGTGACAAATATGTATGCGATTGCGGAAAAAATGACAGGAGCGGGATTCGTGATAAAACCATGATATATTTTGATAATGCAGCGACGACAATAAAAAAACCGCCCCATGTAGGAGACGCAATGGTACAGGCGTTGTCCGTCGGAAATTCCGGCAGAGGCGCGCATGGTCCCTCCCTTGCAGCCGCGCGGATTATTTACGACACAAGAGAGAAACTTGCCAGGCTGTTTGGCGCAGAGAATCCGTGCCGGATCGCATTTACTTCCAATGCAACGGAAGCGATAAATATTGCAGTGAACGGACTGCTTACCGCCGACAGCCATGTGATTACGACAGCCTGCGAGCATAATTCTGTCTTAAGGCCGCTCTACCGGAAAGAAAAAGAGGGGATGGCGCTAACGATTCTCCCTGCCGACCAAAAGGGAGCGATATCTTATGAGCAGCTGCGACATAGTTTTCGGAAAAATACGAAAGCAGTGATGATTCAGCATGCGTCAAATCTGACCGGAAATGTCATGGATCTTTCGTATATCTCCTCTCTGGCGCATAAGAACAGAGCGCTGCTTATTGTTGATGCCGCGCAGAGCGCCGGTTGTCTGCCGATTGACACAGAAGAACAGGGGATCGACATCCTTTGCTTTACCGGACATAAAGCGATGATGGGACCGCAGGGGACCGGCGGGATTTATGTGAAACAGGGGATTGAGATTGAATCGTTTTGTGTCGGAGGAAGCGGTGTTTTTAGTTTTTCAAAAAACCATCCGCCCGATCTGCCGACGGCGCTTGAGGCGGGCACATTAAACGTTCACGGGATTGCCGGTTTAAATGCCGCGGCCGAATACCTGCTTCACAAAGGGGTAGCAGTCATTGGACAATATGAGAGAGAGCTCGCGGAGCTGTTTTTGGAGCAAATCAGAGAGATAGACAGAATACGTCTTTTTGGCGATTATTCGGCAAAGGAGCGCACGGCAGTAGTATCACTGAATGTGGGCAGTGAAGATTCTGCGCGTATTGCCGATTTGCTGTGGGATGAGTATCAGATCTGCGTAAGAGCAGGGGCGCATTGCGCCCCGCTTTTGCATCAGACGTTTGGCACAGCAGAGCAGGGAATCGTGCGCTTTAGTTTTTCCTGGTATAATACAAAAGACGAAGTGCTTGCTGCGGCGGATGCGCTGAAAGAACTGGCGCTGTCACTATGAGGAAATGAAATGCGCAGGAAGAATAATTGTATGATTTTTACTTTTCGGACAACGGCCGATGCAATAGCGATGGAAAAGTTTTGCATCGCTCAGAATATCGCAGGACGCCTGATACCGACGCCGCGGGAGATTACCGCAGGATGCGGACTTGCATGGCGTATGACGGATGAGGAATACGAACGGCAGAGAGAACGTTTGACGATATTTAAATATGAAACAGTAACAGCATTGGTGTTATAACAGAAAAGGGAAAAGAGGATAATATTGAAAACGGATCGGTTTATTATAGTGAGAGGCGCCGGGGATCTGGCGACAGGAACGATACATCGCTTATGGTCGGCAGGTTTTTTTGTGATGGCGCTGGAAACCGGACGTCCGGCTGCAATACGCAGAAAAGCAGCGCTCTCAGAAGCAGTCTATGACGGCCGGGCCAAAGTTGAGAATATGAAAGGCGTACGGGTTTTTGCACCAAATGAGGCATGGCCGGTAATGTCTGCCGGATGCGTGCCGGTTCTTGTGGACAGTGAGGGGGCGTCGATTTCAGAATTAAAACCTGCGGTCGTAGTAGACGCAATACTTGCAAAGAAAAACACCGGAACAAACCGTGCGATGGCGCCGCTTACGATTGCGCTTGGACCGGGGTTTGCGGCGGGAGACGATGTAGACGCCGTGATCGAAACGATGCGGGGGCACAATCTTGGCCGTATTATAATAGAAGGAAGCGCGCTTCCCAATACCGGCGTGCCGGGATCAATCAGGGGATACGCTGCAGAGCGCGTCATCCATGCGCCGTCAGCCGGCACCATTCAAACGATACGCCGGATAGGGGATCTGGTTGAAAAAGGTGAAACGCTTGCATGGATTCGGAACGGGCAGGAAAAAATAGCAGTAGGCGCAACTTTAGACGGTGTGCTGCGCGGTCTGATACGCAGCGGTTATCCGGTGAGCAAAGGACTAAAAATTGCTGACATCGATCCAAGAAAAGAGGAGCGCGGCAACTGCTTTACCATATCGGACAAGGCGAGATGCATCGGGGGAAGCGTATTGGAGCTGGTGGTAAAGCATATGTGCAGAATGGAAAGAGGAGAGTGAAAAACGATGAAAAAACGGTGGAGAAACATTCTGATTCTGACGGCAGCGCTTACGTTTTTGGCAGGCTGCGGCGGGAGTGGACAGGAAGAACCGCCGGGGAATCCACCAAACAATCCGATGCTGGGCGGAGAAATTTTTGACGATACATCCGTTACTGTATTTGCAGCAAAAAGTCTGGAGCAGGCGATGGATGAGGTCATTGAAGCATACAACGGGATACGGCCGACTGTGACGGTTTACGCAAATTATGACAGTTCCGGAACCCTTGCGGCACAGATTGGCGAGGGAGCCGCCTGTGACGTATTTTTTCCCGCGTCGCAGTTTCAGATGGATGAATTACAGGAGGCGGGACTTCTATTAGAAAATTCCAGAGTAGATCTGCTGAGAAATCAGGTTTGTGTCGTAACTTATCCGGACAGCGGGACAAAGGTAACAGGACTTGCCGATCTTGACCGGGCAAAAAGCATTGCGCTTGCGGGCGGATCGGTTCCGGTCGGAAGATATACCCGACAGGCCATAATCAACCTTGGCCTGTTAAGTGAAACGGATGATGCGGCGGCTGTTACATCATCGGAGATCAGCGCGGCTCTTGGAGGCGTTATTGTAAATGAGTGCGCCAATGTCGGAGCGGTGGCCCTGGCGGTATCTGAGGGAGCAAACGAGGTCGGCACAGTCTACCGCTCCGATCTGACGGGTTTTTCGGAGCGGCTTGTTATTCTGGAAAACGTTTCATCTGATCTGACAGGAGAAGTGGTATATCCGGCTGCGCAGGTCAAAAACGACCAGGCGGACGAACTTGAGCGAAATGCGGCTGCAGATTTTATGCTGTTTCTCGTTTCTGATCAGGCCAAAGAGATATATCGGAACTATCAATTTGAAGTGGCAGAGTAGATTCTCCGCGCAGATTTGAGTCGCGGCAGAGCCGCGACATGGGAGGTAGTGTGCAGGAATTTATTGCATTTTGCAGGCAGCTGGATTTTGATCCGCTTTTGATATCGCTGAAAACCGGGATTTGGGCAACTGTGTTTTCCTTTTTTCTGGGAATTTTTGCAGCATGTAAAATAGTCCGCGCGCCGACAAAACTGCGTGTGTTTTTGGATGCGATCCTTACGCTCCCAATGGTGCTGCCGCCGACTGCCGCCGGTTTTTTTCTGTTGCTGCTTTTTAGCAGAAAGCGTTTGTTCGGCGCAGTTTTGTACGAGCGTTTTGGTATTCTGGCCGTGCAGACCTGGCTTGGCTGTGTGCTGGCAGCAACGGTAATTTCATTCCCGCTTATGTACAAAAATGCAAAGGCTGCGTTTGAGCAGGTAGACGAGAATATTGTCTATGCGGCGAGGACGCTTGGTATTCCGGAATGGAAAATCTTTTTTAAAATTATTGTTCCGTCTGCAAAACCAGGTATTTTGTCCGGCACAGTTTTAACATTTGCCAGAGCGCTGGGAGAGTATGGGGCAACATCTATGCTGGCAGGAAATATTGCGGGGAAGACAGGAACCGTGTCTCAGAAAATTGCAGTGGCGCTGCAGAGCGGAGATTATGCAGAAGCAGGTTTTTGGGCATGTGCGGTATTGATTTTTGCATTGGTCTGTATGATCGGCATCAATCTGTTCGGGGAGATCAACAGACCTTTTCGGAATAAACAGTGAAGTTTTGGGAAAAGTATGGAGATAGGCAATGCTTGAGGTTCGTATTAAAAAAAGTGTCGGACAGTTCTGTCTGGATTGCGAATTTCTGGTCGAAAATGAAGTATTTGCTCTGCTTGGGGCATCCGGCAGCGGAAAAAGCATGACGCTTAAATGTATTGCCGGAATAGAGACGCCGGATTATGGCAGGATTGCCGTCGACGGTCATGTCTTATTTGATTCTGAGAGGAAAATAAATGTTGCTCCGCAAAAGAGACGGATCGGCTATCTTTTTGAGGATTATGCATTATTTCCGCACATGACAGTCAGACAGAATATTATGTCCGGTATGGGAAAACGACCGGATGTGAACACTTTTAAACAATATATCAGCCGTTTTTTCTTACAGGGATTGGAAGAGGCCTATCCCCGCCAGCTTTCAGGAGGACAGAAGCAGCGCGCTGCAATGGCGCGAATGCTTGCGGCAGAGCCGGATGTACTGTTATTGGACGAGCCGTTTTCTGCGTTGGACAGCCATTTAAGTTGGCAGATCGAGCAGCAGACGCGCGCTGTGTTAGAAGAGTGGAGAAAACCGACTGTTTTTGTCTCTCACAGCAGAGATGAAGTATTCCGGCTTTGTGAAAGAGCAGCGTGTATTCATCAGGGCAAAATCGAAGAAATTGCATCAGTCAGGGAGTTGTTTTTACATCCTGCGACAAAGACGGCGGCTGTTTTAACCGGATGCAAAAATATTGCAGAGGCATACAGACTGGATTCATCCCATATATCGGCGCCTGAATGGGGCGTAACGCTGCTTGTGCCGGTTACAGCGATAAGCGTCTCCGCAGTCGGTATCCGCTCTCATCATCTGAAACCGGAAGGAAGCGGTGAAAATTATTTTCCGGTTCATACATACCATATTTTGGAGGACGCGTTTGAATGGAACCTGTCATTTCGGACAAAAGAAGACGGAGCATGGATTCAGTGGAGTGTTTCGAAAACGGAATGGTCTCCTGCCGAAGGCGTACCGGAGGGCTTTTGGGTTTCGCAGGGCGACATTCTGCTATTTGGAGAATGATGACCGTAATACAGTAAAATTGGGGCTTGAAAATATGGTGTATCGAACGTATAATAAAATGTGTTAAGCCAAAAAAGGGATCATGCAGAGGATATATATGAATAAGAGATGCATAAGAGGGGCGTTTGCAGCTGCGGTTTTTACAGCGGCTGTATGTGTTAACATTTCTTTTGCAGGACAGGCAGACGCAAAAGAAATGGAAGCTGCAAACCGGAAAAATACCGAAAAGATTACGGCAGATGCGAAAAAACAGACTGCAGAGATCAACGATCTTTCTGTTGAATTTTCCACGATTTTAGGGAATGCGACGAAAGAGTGGATCGGGTATCATGAGGTGGACGAAGCATTTCTGATGTGGCTGGATGCGCAGTATGGCGACGAGGTGATCAAAAGTCTGGCGGAGCATGCGGCGGATGGCGGGTCGGATCTGCAGGTCTGGCATCGGCTGACAGGCAGTTCCATTCATGTTCTCTGGCATTCTTACTGTGAATATACCGGTTTTCAAAGAGATCTTCTGGTCGGTACTACTCGGCAGGAATGTAAGGACACCGATCAGATTGTGCTTCGGTTTGCAGGGGATTTTAACCTGGCGGAGAACTGGTGTACGACTGAATATATGGACGGGCAGGCGGATGGTATCAGCGGATGTTTCTCACAACGGCTTCTTGAGAAGATGAGCGAGGCGGATATTCTTGTGATGAACAATGAATTTGTCTACAGCGACAGTGGAGAAGCGCTTTTCGGTAAAGAATATACGTTCCGTGCAAAGCCGGAACGTGTGAAGCTGCTCGGCGAGTTTGGCGCCGATCTTGTTACACTTGCAAATAATCATGTGTATGACTATGGCGAGGAGGCGTTGCTGGATATGCTCACTCTGCTGGAAGAAGAGAAGATTGCGTATGTCGGCGCCGGAAAAAACTGCAAAGAGGCGTCCAAAACAGTTTCTTATATTGCAAACGGCCGAAAGATTGCATTTGTGTCTGCGACGGAAATAGAGCGCGCGGCTTCTTATACAAAGGAGGCGACGGAGACATCCGGCGGCGTATTTAAAGCAGCAGACCCGGAAAAATTTCTGCAGGTTGTAAGAGAAGCTAAGAAAAATAACGATTATGTGATAGCCGTCCTGCACTGGGGGACGGAGGGCGCTGTAAAGTATGATGCAATTCAATACAAATTGGCCGAAAAAATCGCACAGGCCGGGGCTGATGCGATTGTCGGAGCCCATCCGCACCGTTTACAGGGCGCAGGATTTATCTTTGGCGTACCGGTTGCGTACAGTCTTGGAAATTTCTGGTTTTCAACAGGCTCGCTTTATACAGCGCTTGGCCAGCTTACGATTGACCGGGAAGGGACGATACAGTTAAGTTATATTCCGTGTATCCAACAGGGTCTTACTACGGATCTGATTACGGAGGAAGCGGAGCAGAAACGATATTACGAATACCTGGCGGCAGTTTCCGTCGGGATTGGGATTGACCGTGAGGGACGCGTTTATGACGGCACGTCGGAAAATTCACTGGCGAAAGAGATACTTTATGACTCCGATCAGGCTCAAACGGATATACTTGGGGCAAGGGATATTGAGGGAAATGTCATAGATATCATTGGCAACCTGATAGATTAGAAAAGAAAAGAGAGGAACAGAGAAATGAGCAAAAAACCTACCGTATTAATGATTTTAGATGGATTCGGTTTAAATGAAAAACCGGATGCAAATGCAGTGGCGATTGCAAAGACGCCAAATATTGATGCACTGATGAAAGAATATCCGTATGTGCATGGCAACGCAAGCGGTCTGGCTGTTGGCCTGCCGGACGGGCAGATGGGCAATTCAGAGGTAGGCCATTTAAACATGGGGGCCGGCAGGATCGTGTATCAGGAACTGACACGAATTACAAAAGAGATTGAAGACGGCGATTTTTTCAAAAACGAAGCGCTGTTAAAGGGGATTGCAAACGTAAAAGAGAACGGTTCGGATCTTCATCTGTACGGTCTGCTCTCGGACGGCGGAGTCCACAGCCATAATACGCATCTGTACGGCCTGCTGGAACTGGCAAAGAGAGAGGGCGTACAAAATGTCTATGTGCATTGCTTTTTGGACGGTCGCGATACGGCGCCCACGTCCGGAAAGGGCTTTATCGAAGAACTGGAAGCAAAAATGGCGGAACTTGGCGTTGGAAAGATTGCATCTATCAGCGGACGTTATTTTGTGATGGATCGCGACAACAGATGGGAGCGGGTAGAAAAAGCATTTCTTGCACTGACGAAAGGGGAGGGAGAACAGGCCGAATCAGCCGTTTCGGCAATGGAAGCGTCCTATGCGAAAGATATTACGGACGAATTTTTTGTGCCGACTGTGATTACGGAAAACGGCGCGCCGCGTGCGACGATCAAGGATAAAGATACCGTTATTTTCTTTAATTTCCGTCCGGATCGTGCAAGAGAAATTACAAGGGCATTCTGTGCGGATGAATTTGACGGCTTTGACAGAGGAGAGAGGAAAGACGTTACTTACATCTGCTTTACAGAATATGATGTTACAATTCCAAACAAGGAAGTTGCGTTTCATAAGGTAGAATTGAAAAATACATTTGGAGAGTATCTCGCTGCACACGGTAAAAAGCAGGCCAGGATTGCGGAGACAGAGAAGTATGCGCATGTTACATTTTTCTTTAACGGCGGTGTGGAAGCGCCGAACGAGGGAGAGGATCGTATTCTTGTCAATTCTCCGAAAGTGGCGACCTATGATCTGCAGCCGCAGATGAGCGCGCCGGAAGTCTGTGACAAATTATGTGAGGCGATTCGCTCGGACAAATATGATGTGATTATTATAAACTTTGCAAATCCGGACATGGTCGGACATACTGGAATACTGGAAGCTGCAGTTAAGGCGGTGGAGACAGTGGACGGCTGTGTTGGAAAGGCAGTGGAGGCGCTAAAGGAAGTGGATGGACAGATGTTTTTGTGCGCCGACCACGGAAATGCCGAGCAGCTTGTAGATTATAAAACCGGTAGTCCGCTTACGGCGCATACGACAAATCAGGTGCCGTTTATTCTGATCAATGCAGATGCGTCCTATACGCTGCGTGATAACGGATGTCTGGCCGATATCGTTCCCACATTAATCGAACTGATGGGAATGGAACAGCCAGAGGAGATGACAGGGAAATCACTGCTGCAGAAAAAATAAACGATAAAAAAGAGAAAGCATTCGGAAGTAAGATCCGGATGCTTTCTTTTTGTGTAACAGTCTTTAATAAACCCCCTGCTATGCAGGGGGACAACAGC
>CAMUGE010000057.1 GCA_947088345.1 uncultured Roseburia sp. | reverse complement strand
CGGCGCCGCGCCGGCAGAAAAAGAGCGCGGACCGGCCGACACAAAAGCCGCGCCGGCGGAAAAAGAGCGCGGACCGGCCGACACAAAAGCCGCGCCGGCAGAAAAAGAGCGCGGACCGGCCGACACAAAAGCCGCGCCGGCAGAAAAAGAGCGCGGACCGGCCGACACAAAAGCCGCGCCGACGCAGCAGGCGGCCTGCCACTGCCAGATTCTTACGATGGAGCAGCTGGTTGGCGCATGGAGGGCGTTTGCCCCCATTCTGACATTTCACGGAATCCTCTACCGCAGGGATTTTTACCTCCGACTTGGAAAAAAGCTGCCGGAGGGCGTTTTTTATGACGACGGCTTTTATGTGATCGCAGCGGCAAGCCATGCGCAGAAAATCGGTATACTGGACCGCTGCCTCTATGTCTACCGGATCGGGAACAGCGCGCAGAGCGTGTCTGCCAAAAACCGCGTCTTACGTCTTGGCGATGCGAAAGAAGTGATCCTCTCTGTCTGCCGGACGATGGGGGAGAATCGTTCCGCGGCCGGACAGGAGTACTGGAGGCGTAAGGTCTGTTCTTTTCTCGCGGATTATTTTGTAACCTGTTTCCTGCGTTTCGACGATAAACGGGCCGGCCGGCGCGAGGCAAAAAAATTCCGGGAACTGCTGAAAAAAGAGTTTCCGGTACTGGAACAAATGATGCGTAAGAAATATTTTGTGCTGCAGGCCATGGGATATCTGCACATAAATGAGCGGCAGTTTGAGCGGCTGCTTCGAATGAGGCTGTAGAAATGAAGACAAGCAGGAAAAAACATAATTATCAATTAAATTTTATACAGGGCTGTTGTTTGATCATGCTGGTTTATCTGCTGATCGCTGGTATTTTTTATTTTGCGGCCGGGGAGCAGCTATACTGGCGGGAATCCGGCGCGGAATTAGTAAGCGTGGAGGGGGATTATGCAACGCCCGAACTGGCGGATGGGTTTATGGTAAAACAGGAATTTTTCTGCGGTATGGACCGCCTGCAGCAGGTCGCCGTGCCGGTTACAACATTTGCAAGGAAAAACAGCGGCGCTGTTACAGTGCAGATTTATGACGAGACAGTGGGGGCCGAGTTGGCATCCGGCGTTTGGGATATGCAAAGTATAACAGAGGGGCAGCTGCTTGAATGTAATCTGGACGAGACGTCGGTATGGCATCATACACTTTCCATACGTATGTTTTCGGATGGTGAAACGGGAGCTGCGATTGCGCCCTGGTTTGCATCGACAGTCAATCAGGAGGATGCTCAATTTTATTATAACGGAGAACCGGTGGACGGCACATTATGTTTTTTTACTTATGGAAAAGACATGATCTGGACAGGTTTTCATTATTTTCAGATCGCAGCCGTTGTGTTTCTCTGCCTGATGGGCGGTTGTATGGTTTTATATTATAAAAGGAAGAAGAAAAAAAAGAGTTTTCTTTTAAACCTTGCCAGGCTGCTGCGCCGCTATAAGTTTTTAATCAAACAGCTTGTTTCCAGGGATTTTAAAATTAAATACAAACGGTCTATGCTTGGAGCCCTGTGGAGTTTTGTCAATCCGCTGCTGATTATGTGCGTTCAATATGTTGTGTTTTCCACAATTTTTAAGGCGGATATAGAAAATTACCAGGTATATCTGCTGTCGGGCATTGTACTGTTTAACTTTTTTTCGGAATCAAGTAATGTGGCGATGTATGCAATCAGCGGGAATGCGAACCTGATTACCAAAGTTTATGTGCCGAAATACATTTACCCGGTATCAAAAGTGCTGTCAACAAGTGTAAACCTGTTGATTTCTTTACTGCCGCTGGTCATTATTACGATATCATCCGGTGTCAGTGTAACGAAAGCATGGCTGCTTATACCGTATGATCTGTTCTGCCTGCTGCTTTTTTGTATCGGGATAGCGCTGATCCTGTCTTCTGCACTTGTATTTTTTCGGGATATCCAGTTTATCTGGAGCGTGCTTTTAATGGTGCTTACCTATGCTACGCCAGTATTTTATCCGGAGACAATCCTGCCAGAGGGATTCCGGGGTACGCTGATGTTTAACCCGATGTACCATTTTATCCGTTTTTTCCGGACGCTGGTGATGGACGGCGTTTCACCGGAACCGAGAGAATATATACAGTGCGCGGCCATATCTGTTGCAGTGCTGGCGGCGGGACTGTTTGTTTTCAAAAGAACGCAGGATAAATTTATTTTTTATCTGTAGAAAGGGTGTAAATATTTATGGCAGACAGGACTGTTGTAGCCGTTGAACATGTTACGGTCCGCTTCCGTATGGCGGATGACAAAGTGGGTACGCTGAAAGAATTTGTGATTCGGCTTTTGACAAGAAAGATAAAATACCATGAATTTTATGCGCTGAACGACGTGAATTTTAAAGTACACAAAGGGGACGTGCTGGGTATTATCGGTCATAATGGCGCAGGGAAGAGCACCCTGTTAAAAGTAATTTCCGGAATTATGAAGCCCGCCCGCGGCGCTGTTACGACACGGGGAAATATTGTTCCAATGTTAGAACTTGGCTCCGGGTTTGATTTTGAGATGACGGGGCGTGAAAATATTTTCTTAAACGGCGCGATACTCGGATACAGCGAAGAATTTTTGAACGGAAAATACGATGAGATCGTGGCGTTTTCCGGCCTTGGTGAATTTATTGAGATGCCGCTGCGCAATTATTCCTCAGGGATGGTGATGCGGCTGGCGTTTTCCATTGCAACGGTAGTTAATCCGGAGATATTGATTGTGGATGAGATTTTGGCCGTAGGCGATGCCGATTTCCAGGAAAAAAGCCAGAAACGCATGATGGAGCTGATGAGCGGCGGAACTACCGTGTTGTTTGTATCGCACACATTAAGCCAGATCCGGAAAATGTGCAATAAGGTTTTGTGGATTGAGCACGGACAAGTGGTGGCGTTTGGAAAGACGAAAGAGATCTGTGACAGATATGAGGGGGAGAAAGTTTCATGAACAAATTAATGGAACCGTTGATCACGGTGATCGTGCCCATTTATAATGTGGAGCGCTATTTGAACCAGTGTGTGGACAGCCTTTTACATCAGAGTCTGATGAACCATAAAATTGTGCTTGTCAATGACGGGACAAAAGACGGCAGCGGAGAGATTGCAGAGCGTTATGCGAAGCAATATCCCAAAATCATTACTTATGTATATCAGGAAAATGCAGGGCTTGGGGCGGCAAGGAACACAGGGTTAAAATATGTGGATACGCCATATGTGATGTTTCTGGACAGTGACGACTGGATGATGCCGCGCACGATTGAGCATGTAACAAAAGAGGTGCATAGCAGTACGGATGACTTTGACATGGCATTTATGATGCCGGTAGTTTATAACATGTCATCCTGTAAATATGAATCATGGAAAGATGAGGAGTATTTAACGGAAATCTTTCGTGAAAACGGCAGGATTATAAACCCCAGGCAAGTGCCGGAACTATATGGAACAGAGGCAAATATCTGCCGGTGTGTATTTCGTGTTTCATTTTTGAGAGAGCATGATTTTCGATTTCCGGAAGGTGTAAAGTGGGAAGATGTGTTTCCTCATTTTTATCTGCTGTACTGGTCGCGCCGCTGTGTTTTTATAAAAAATGCAGGTTTTTTTTATCGTATCAATTCAGGAAACCAGATTACCGCCAGTGTCTCTTCGGACAGGCTGGATATGATTCCTGTGTTTTCGTCTGCATTTGTGTATGCGATTGAACATGATTGGACAAAAGTTGAGATCGCTTACATTTTTTCCATGATGATGGATTTTATTGTATGGTCTTTGCATGCGACGACAAGGAAAGTGCAGGTACAGCTGGTAAAAGGTCTGCATGAAATGTGCAGAGCCATTCCAAAAGAATATTATAAGGCGTATGTAAAGGTGACAAAACCATCCAAAATGAACCGTTTGATCTGGTTGGGACTTTACAGTCCGGTCTTTTACAGGATCCTCGGCAATAATCATAATCTTCGTTCTGCGAGACAGATATACCAGAAAGCGGAAAAACTAAACAGGATAAGGAGACGACGCAATGAATGATATAGTGGGGTATCTGGGGACGCATCACGAGATCAGAGAACTGGCAGTGGTATTGGGGGTAAAAAGCAGCGCGGCGCTCGTCTATGATATATGCAATATTACAAGACTGGATAAGCTGGTATTGGCAGCGCCTACGATTGAACTGAAAAAAGAAATCCGTAAAATGTTCCGTGAACTGATGCGTGAAGAAGAACCTCATATGCCTGCTGAAATTGAGTGGATTTCAATCGAAAATATCTGTTCCTGCCGTTCCGGAACGGAAAATATGGCGGTTATGTTTGATTCTCTAAGTACAACAGAAGAAATACTCGAACTTTCATGTTTAAGTCCAAAATATCTGATCGGAATTATGGACAGGAAAAAAGTAAATTCATTTCTTATCTGGGAAAAATACCGTGAGGTATCGCAGTATATTTATCTGGTGTCATGGGAGGAAAATTGTACGGATGAGGTTTTAAACTGGGTCAGTGATCCGGAAAGCGAAATTGAACTCAGCATCATTTTTCCGGTGTACCGTGTAGCCGCGTATATTGAAAAATGTATACAGTCTGTTACAGCATGGAATGCAGATTATGTGGAATTTCTGTTTGTGGATGATGGCTCCCCTGATGAGAGCGCGGACATTATTCGAAACTATGCAAAGAATGACAAGCGTATTGTTCTGTTTCAAAAGGAAAACGGAGGTTGTGCATCGGCCAGACAGTATGGGTTGGAACGTGCAAGAGGACGTTATGTCGGGTTTGTTGATCCAGACGATTATGTTGATGAATCGATGTTTCGCAAATTGTTTGCCAGAGCATTATGCGGCAGTTATGAGATCAGTTATTGCGGCTATCAGGAACTGTATGAAGATACGCAGACAACGAAAGAAGTTCCGGACAGCCTTGATCTGCCATATCGGGATGGCACATGCGACAGATATAAAATAGATGAATTGATTGCATACGAACGAGTGGCGATCTGGCGTGGAATCTATTTAAAAGATATGATTCTGCGCAATAAAATTCATTTTTATACAGATATTCGGCGATTTGACGATTTACCGTTTAAGGTGGAGACATTGTCGGTTGCGCGGTCTGTGGTGGCGGTGCCGGAATATTTATATTACTATCGCATGTCCAGGCCAGGGCAGGATATATCGGCGGACGATGAAAGACTGTATGTACATTTCCCTATTTTTAAATACCTGGACCGGTTTTTTGTCTCGGCGAAAGAGAAAGTGCAGCTGGACTATTTGCAGGTAGTAAAGATCCATACGCACTGCTATGCATTACAGAAAATCAGGCCGGAATTTATTGCAGAGTACTGCAGACAGGCAAAAACCGACCTGCTGTCAAATTTTTCTTATAAGGAAAGTAAATATATATTAAAACACTTTGCCTCACGAAAAGATCGTCTGTATTTTCGGGCAATCTGTAAAAACAGAATCTGGTTTGTAAAATTTCTTTCCGGCTATAAGGGAAGCAACAAGGGATACAAACGGAAACAGAGGCAGTTAATGAAGTTTGAGGAGTTAAATTCGAAATATGCAAAAAAATGACGATCGAATTTATTTCAGTGTAATTGTTCCTGTTTACAATGTAAAAAAATATCTGCGGCAGTGTGTGAAGAGCATAGCAGAACAGGGAAATATGATCGGAACATATGAGATCCTGCTGGTCGATGACGGTTCCTGTGATGGGTCGGGAAAGGTCTGTGATGAATTGCAGGAAAAGTATCCGGTTATCCGTGTTTTGCACCAGAAAAATGCAGGGCTAGGGGCGGCAAGAAATACCGGGATACGCGCAGCAAAAGGGGAATATCTGCTGTTCGTGGATGCAGATGATTTTATTGGCAAAGGTTCGCTTTGTACTGTTTTTCAGCAGATGAAAAACCATAAAGCCGATTTGTATTTTCTGAAAAGTTATAAGTATTACAAGAGGGGGAAGCGCAGCGCAGTAAATGAAGAACAGTTGGGAAATGTGAACTATCTGAAAAAAAAGGAGTGTATGCAGCTGTTTGCCGGATTATCACGGTACCCGGGGGCGGCATGGGATAAATTGGTCAGACGCGATTTTATTGAAAAATATCATTTATATTTTGAAGAAAATGTGCTTTCGGAAGATTTACTCTGGGTTTTGAAGTGCCTGCTGTTTGCAGAATCATATTATTACATAGAGACAGATTATTATTATTACCGTCAGGGGCGTTCCGGTTCTATTACAGACAGCTGGGATGGAAAAAGGGTCGATGATTTGCTGCATGCCATACGGCAGGGAATTATTTTGGCGAAATCTCCTGCGGGGAGATACTTTCAGAAAGAAATTTACTCCATGATGGCATATGAGGCAGAGGTAGCGCTTTTATTTTCAGGCATGCTGCCCGGGACAGAACGTAAATATTTTCTGGGAAAAACACGGGAAGTGCTCTGGCTGTTAAAATACCGGAATGTAAGACGTACACAATGGATCCGTTTTTTTATAAGGTGTATGGGAACAGAGCGCGCATCCGTTTTATTAAAGTATCTTTACTTCATAAAAAAGAGGTGTTATGGCGAAAGGTGACAAAACGCATACGGATATCGTTATCTTTAGTGTCGGAAATTTAAATGTTGGAGATAATGCCATTTTGATGAGTTGGCTTTATTATTATCGCAATCTGTATGGAGAAAAATGCAGGATAACAATCTATGGTGCGGAAGTTAGTTATCTTTCAGAGCTTACCTGTGATTTGCCATATAAGGTGATTGTGTCAAATGTCCTGCATCGCTATATCTGGGAAAGTTACAGCAGCCTGGATTACGGGAAAGTTGAGACGGCAGTTTCAGAACTCATTGATCAGGTGGAAGCGATATCGGACAGGTTTGATTATGCAGTGAATGCGTTAAACAGATCTTTTCGGCACACAGATTTTATCCATATTGTTGGCGGGGGAATCATCAACAATAAGTGGAAAGATGTTCATTTTATGATAATGGCGGCGGTGGGGCTTGCAGAGAAATACGGAAAGAAAATATTTATGACAGGTCAGACGATTGGGCCGCTTGATGAGGATGACAAAGTCAGACTGCCTCCTGTTTTTCAAAAGGTTGACCTGATCGATCTGCGGGATCACAGCTGTGAGCAGTATTTAAAATCATGCGGCTGTAATGTGCAGGTGACAATGGATGATGTGTTGATTCATACGCTGCCATGTGATCAAAGTCAGATTGCTATAGAGCTGGGACATCTGATAGAAACACCGCATATAAACCTGTGTTTTCAGGAATGGGCGTTAAAGGAAGAGGACAGAAAGCGGTATGAAATTGTAAAAAAGGAAACTGCAGCTTTTCTGGAATGGTATTGCAGCCGGCATAATGATGTTCAAATCAATATCATGGAATTTATGCCGTTGGATCAGGATATGAAATGCGGCAGGGAGATTGTGGGTTATCTGAATGATGAAATAAGAAACAGATGCAGGTATGTATGTCTTGCCAATACAAATTTTTTGTGGGGAGGGGTACTGGAAATTATAAAAACTGCCAGATTTAATATTGGGACAAGATACCATATGGCTTTGTTCTCTCTGGAAAATAACGTTTCAACACTCAGTATCGTTTTGGATGATTACTATGGTGTGAAATTAGGTCAAATACATAAATTATTTGATTCTGATGGATGTATAGAACTAAATGCTGATGCAGATGAAAAGATTGAAAAATGGATGAAAAGGAGAAGCGAAACAGAGGAAACAAAAACGAAAAGTCCTGATTCTATGAAAAATCAGAAACTGGAAAATATAAATGAAATAATAAATGTTTGCAGTGTGCAGAAAGTGAATTTAAAAAACAGGATCTGTCAATTAATTCAGTTTTTTCTGGCAAAAAAGTAATATGTCAGAAGATGGATAACATTGAATAATGGAAAAGAGGAGTAACATAAGATGCGCGAAAATGTAAAAATGCTGGAATTTCCGCAGCGCGGAGACGACAGAGGACATTTGGTTATTGTGGAGGGATTGCAGGATGTTCCGTTTGAGATAAAAAGAATATTTTATATATACGGATCGGACTCAGACATTGTGCGCGGCCAACATGCAAATAGAAGAAGTGAATTTGTCTTAATCAATGTTGCCGGTAAGAGCAAGGTGAAAGTGAAAGACGGTAAGGGAAATGAGGCGATTTTCAGTTTAAATCGACCGCATACTGGTATTTACCTGCCCAAAATGATATGGAAAGATATGTACGATTTTAGTGAGGATTCCGTATTGCTCTGCCTTTCCAGCGAACACTACGATGGAAGTGAATACATACGGGATTATAATGAATATGTGAAAGAAGTTGCAAAAGGTGATGTGCATGAGTAAACGTAAATGGAAAGAGCCGACAGCGATTGGGCGTATTACAATTCGAATACTTAGACATCAAAATATATTTGTAATGTGTATCGCTATTCTTTGTATCTTTAGTTTACATGCATTTTATAATATCACGGAGTATGTATTTGATGCGGAACGTTATTGGGAATCTGCGTATACATTTGGAGTGGAACAGTTTAGACTGACAAATTACAGTGATTCATTAAGAGGGTATTTACTGCCGTTGCTTCATTTTGTTCTGATTAAAATAGCGCGGTTTGGTATTGGAACAGAAAAAATAAATTTATGGTTATTTCATAGTATTTTGTATGCCTTTTTTATTATGATTGTCTTCCCGGGATTAACGGAAAAGATGTTTCGTGCAAAAAAATTTACTGTTATTGAAAAATTACTTTTTCTGATTTTATTTTGTATTTTTTTCAGAGGGCTGATTGTTTATCCGCTCTCGGATGTACTCGGATTCGGATTTTTTACAGCAGGATTGTATAGTCTTATATTGATGAGGGATGAGACAAACAGGAAAATAAAATATGTGTGGGGAGGGGTAGCCGGGATTATGGTTATGGCTGCTTATTATGTAAGGCCGGTATATTTAATAGCAGTCATTGGATATATATTCTATTTTTTATATGAAACGTTCAGAAAAAAGGAACTAACGATTCTATTTTGCTTTCTTGGTATGATCGTAGTTATGCTCCCGCAAATACAGATCAATATGCACAATTATCAGATGTGCAGTCCGTTAGTTCAGACACAAAAGGATTTTGAGAATAAATCATTGTACCTGATGCAATTGGAATGGGGAATGAGTGTAACAAAATATGAAACAAATCTGGATTTTGATTACTATGAAAATCCGGCATTTAGATATGAAGATTATATTGGCAAAAAGATTCTTGAGGATCAAAGCTTCGAGAATTATGGTGATTATATTATTTTTGCGTTTACGCACTTTTTTGATGTAGCATGTATCTATTTAAAACATATTTTTAACGGATTGGATATTGTTTATCCCGATGTCTATATTTATCACTTGACCGGAAACAGATTTTGGATTCAGTTCGTAAATTATTCTCTTATATTTTTGGGCGGAATAGGCTTTTCTTCTATATTGAAAGCGCGCAACTGGAAGAAGAAAGATATTGTGATGTGGATTATATATATGCTGCCAATTTTGCTTGTTATTCCAACAGCTGTTGAAACCAGGTTTTTTATGGGGGTACATCTGCTCTTTTACCTTTGCGCCTGTTTTCTGCTGTGTCGGAAAGAAAGTTTGCTGCATTTCGTGAAACATAAAAAATATCTGATAGGATATCTGTGTTTTGTTTCTGTCTGCTTTATGCTCAACAGCGAGATTATGGGACGGTATGCGATTCCAATTTGGTAAATGATGATATTAGGATAAATGATTTGTCTATGGAGAAAAAATGAAATTATCAATAATTATACCGGTTTATTATAATGAGAAAAACTTAATTCCTCTTTACGAGGATATAAAGAAGAAAATTATAGACGTAATTGATTTTGAGTATGAAATTGTTATGGTGAATGACGGATCAAAAGATAATAGTTATACAGTTATGCAGGAACTTGCAGAACAGGATGAAAATATTAAGATTGTCAGTTTATCCAGAAATTTTGGATCTCACGCAGCAATTTTATGCGGTTTGGAGCGATGCACCGGAGATTGTGCGGTTATCAAAGCTGCAGATCTGCAGGAGCCAACAGAAATGATGCTTGAGATGGTGGAACATTGGAAGCAGGGAAATAACGTGGTATTGGCGGTAAGGGAAGATAGAAAAGAAGGGAAAGGGCAGACATTATTTGCGAACCTGTACTACTGGATGACAAGAAAGACCGCCTTGCCTGAAATGCCAAAGGGCGGTTTTGATGTTTATCTGATTGATCGGAAAGTCATTGAGGTTTTACTTTCACTGGATGAACGGAACAGCGCTTTGACCGGACAGATTTTGTGGAGCGGATTTAAAACAGCAACGATATATTATACCCGGCTGGCGCGGGAAATAGGGACAAGCAGGTGGACATTAAGAAAAAAAATACGGCTTGTTTCGGATACGTTGTTCAGTTTTTCTACCGTACCGATTACAGTGGTAACTTCAATTGGAACAATTTCGTTTCTGGGCGCGCTGATCTGGGCAGTTGTGGTTTTCATATGCAGACTGTGCAATGTTATTTCCGTACAGGGATGGACGATGTTATTTATTTTTAATTTGTTCAGTTTTGGAGTAATTATGCTTACATTGGGTATCCTGGGAGCATATCTTTGGCGGGCTTTTGACGCTTCCAGAAACAGGCCTCCTTATATTGTTGAGGATGAAAACAAATCTGCTTCAAACAAAAAATAAATTAGAATGGGAGAAAAATATGTTACACAATTTTTATGCAGAGTATTTACATATCAGAATCAGGCCGTTAGTAAAAACGGATTTAGAATACTTAAGAATATGGCGTAATGATAAAACTATGAATCAGTTTTTAAAGCCAATTGATGAAATAACACCCGAAATGCAGAAAGAATGGTTTGACAGGGAATGTAAAGATCCCTCATCTTATACATTTGCGATAGAGGAAATAAAAGATCTGAATCGTATTGTCGGATCGGTGGCAATCTATGACATCAAAGGAAAAACAGCAGAAGCAGGGAAAATAGTGGTAGGTGATCCTGCTGCAAAAGGGAAAAAGATTGGTTACTATGCTCTGATCCTCGCAATGTATGTTGGATATGAGAAGCTGGGAATAGAGACTTATCTGGGGGAAGTGCATGAAGAAAATATGTCAGCCAAAACGAACGATCTGAGGATGGGATTTATTGTTACAGGCAAACATCCATTTGTTACAGGCGGGTTCGAGCTGGAGATGAAACTGCCGAAGAAACATTTTTGGAAGACGCATGATTTTTTGTCAGATATAAAAGTATATGAATGTAATGAACCGACAGAAAAAAAAGATATGAGCGGCTATAAAGTGGGTCAGACGGGCAGATTTTCCAAAACATTGATGCAGTCAGATGTATATAACTTTGCAGGGATTGTAGGCGATTTCAATCCCATACATATTAATTCTGTAGAAGCAAAAAAATCTGTTTTTGGTAAACAGGTAGTGCATGGGATGCTGACCGCGTCTCTTTTATCTACTGTGATAGGGACAATTATGCCAGGAGAAAGCAGCATATATTTAAGCCAGGAATTAAAATTTCTGAAACCGGTTTTCTTTGGCGATACAGTTACGGCTGAAGTATCTATAAAGGAAATAGACAGGGAAAAAAGAATCCTTACGTTATTGACTGAGGAATTTAATCAAAATGGAAATAAGGTGGTAACGGGGGAAGCAAAAGTTATGGTCTGAATTTTTTTGACCGGATACAGGAAACGGAGGAGAAAGGTATGCAAATTATGCCCAACAGACTGGACAGAGGGTATTATAAGTATCAGAAAGAATTTGAAGAAAAAGTAAATGAGGTGCTTCGTTCCGGATGGTATGTCCTGGGAAAAGAAGTATTGGCTTTCGAGAAAGAATTTGCCGCCTATACAGGTGCAAAACATTGTGTTGGTCTGGCCAGCGGATTAGATGCTCTGTGGATTGCATTTCGTATTCTGGGAATTGGCGAAGGAGATGAGGTTATTGTTCAGGCGAATACATATATTGCGAGTGTTATGGGAATTACCATAAATGGGGCAGTACCGGTTTTTGTAGAACCTGATGAATATAATAATCTGGATGCGTCAAAAATCGAAGAGAAAATAACCGGGAAAACAAAAGCAATATTGGTGGTTCATTTGTATGGGCAGGCATCTAATATGGAACCAATCGTTACATTGTCAAAAAAATATAATTTGCGGCTGGTGGAGGATTGTGCACAGTCTCATGGCGCATGTTTTGACGGTCAGATGACAGGGACGTTTGGAGATATCGGATGTTTTTCGTTTTATCCATCGAAAAATTTAGGGGCATTTGGAGATGCAGGGGCCATAGTTACAAATGACGATAAGATCGCAGAGGATTTTCGTATTTTTCGAAATTATGGAAGTGAGAAGAGATATTACAATAAAGTTGTAGGGGCAAATTCCCGTCTCGATGAAATTCAGGCCGGATTACTCAGGATACGTTTGAGGCATATTGAAGAATTGACAGCAGAACGGCAGAAATTATGTAAACGATATCTTACCGAATTAAACAATGTTAAAATAGAACTTCCTATGCTCCGCAGTCGGGCGACAACCGTATGGCACCAGTTTGTCATTCATTGCAGGGAAAGACAGGCATTGATTGATTACTTAAATAAATTGGAAATAGGTACAATAATTCATTATCCGATTCCTCCTCATCTTTCTGAGGCGTATACCTGTTTAGGATACAAAAAGGGTTCTTTTCCGATTACGGAACGGCATGCCGATGAGGTGCTGTCTATACCTCTCTATAATGGTATGACAGATGAGGAACAAATGTTTGTAATCCGGGCAATCAATCGTTTTTGATTAGAGCGGAAATTGAGAATGTGAGGGGAGCTTCCAATGCAGAAAATACAAACCCTGATTGTAGAATTAAAAAAATTATTTTCCGTGTCAGGAAAAGCGGCATTTATTTTTACAGTGGTTGTGGGGTTAATCACGCATTTGTCTATTATGATTTTGCAGCCGGAACAGGCGGACAGTATTATATCAGCAGGTTTTTTTAAAGCTGGAGAATACCAATTGTACAGTCAGGGCCGATGGGGAACCAATCTACTGAACTGTTTTAGAGGATATCTTGTTATCCCGACATTAACAGTACTCATTACAATTTTATCAATTTCTTTAGCAGCTGTTCTTCTGGCAGATTTATTTGATATAAGCAATAAATTATTTGCGGCAATGATCGGCGCGGCTCTGGTTGTGCATCCTTATATTGCGAATGCCATGTTTTACTATGCAATTTCCGGAACATTCATTTATGCATTATGTGTCATCTCTGTCTGGCTTTTGTATAGGAAAAATATGAATTTATTATATATTATGTTGTCTGTTTTTCTTGAGGTGATCTGTCTGTCTTACAATCAGGCATATCTTTGCGTATTTACGACACTTGGGCTTATGATGTTTGCCATAGATCTTTTAAAGGGAAAAAACTTAAAAGAGTCTTTCCGGTATCTTGGGTATAGTGTGATTGCATGTGCGTTATCAGGAGCGTTGTATTTTGTAATTTGGAAATTTTTATCAAAAATACATCATATTACGTACTTTTATGGAATGAGTTCGGAATTTAGTGCAGGACAGGTTTTTAGAAAATTGCCGCAAAGTATTATAAATACGTATAGGGCATTTTGTGATTATTTTTTTGGCAATAGTTTTATTAATAACAGTTTCTGGAACAGAGAATTAATTTACGGGCTGCTTTTTGTTATATTGCTTGTTTTATTTTGTATTATAGTAAGAATAAATAAATTAAAATATGTAAATAGAACAGTCCTGGTTTGTACTTTGCTGGTTATGCCGATTGCTTTATCCGTGATACAGATTGTTGTTACGGATTATGCATTTTATTTGATGATGGCTACAGGATTTTTGTTTATCATACCTTTTTTTTGCAAGGTTATTGACTTGTGTGATTTACAGACAGGATTTGTGCGTGTTATAAAAGGCATTGCAATGGTAACTGTCGGCCTGGTTTTATGGACTTACATATTATCAGATAATGCAGGATATATGCTGCTAAATCAGACGACGAATCAGTCAAAGCAATTGGCAGAACGGCTGCTTTATCAGATAGAGACTTTTGAAGGATTTGATTCCGAAATGGAGGTATGCTTTATTGGGGATTTAAATGAAGCATATTTTGCAACATCTGATGTTTTAAGTATGGCAAGCCCTGGCGGAACATTTAATAATAAAGGTGTGTGGTTTGGCGTATGGGAAGTCAGTGACGGATGGGGAAAATACATAGAGCAATATTGTGGCGTTAAGTTGAATTATCTGACAAATGGAAGTCAGGAAAGAATAAGAACTTTGACGGCAACAGATGCATTTAAAGAGCTTGAGATCTACCCGTCAGATCATTCCCTTGAGATTATTGATGGAACACTGGTAGTTAAGCTGGGAGAATTTGTATATTAAAAGTTTCAGGGGAGTCGGTGACTCCCCTGTTCCAGCATTAATTATTTCCTGACAGCCTCATAAAGTTTGGAAGAAAGAAACCGTTATAAGATATCTGCTGCAGATGAAAAAACAGGAGATGAATGATCTGATATAATTGCACGGTTGGATATCTTCTTACTAGCGGTAGGCTGGGCGTTTACCTTGCCGATATTGACAGTCAGGCACTGGAAAGCTTTGAAAGGCTCATAGAGGGTATGAAACAGACACAGGGCAAACGGAACAGTTAAAGGAAGAAAATGCCTTAGAATGGCCAAGAAGAATGAACAACATAAGAGCTTGTGCAAGGGAGATTGTAAATAAAGAAATCATTTACACATAGGAAAAGTTTTGAGCATAGGAAAAAATTACCCTCTGATCTTTCCGCAGTGCGCCCAGTATGGGCGCAATCTAATCGGTGAAAGTCCGTAACACGTCCTGGTAGTGGGAAGTGTATAGCCAAGAGCAAGGGTGTCCTATTCATGGCAAGTGACTGTGATTAACGCAAGGGGAATCTGAAGAAAGCTGGAGGCAAAGCTCTGGTCTGACGAACAGAAACTACTTCAGGCTGCAATTAGGGACGCAGAGCCTTTTACAGAACGGCGAGAAGATAACGCCGAAACAGTGGAAAGCCGAGATCCAGTCGTTACAAGCCGAGTATGACAGTATCGGCAAAGAACAGACCAAGACTGCCACAGAATTGGCGTATGCGGAAGTTGTCGGATACAACAGAAAGAACCTAGAAAGGGAGCTTCATAACGAGAGCCGACAGCAGAGCAGGCAACAGAGCAGAACGAAACGGGAGGAAATTGAATGTGAATTTTATTGTAAAGACAAGCGTTTTTGTGTATAATTGGAATGTGGCAGGAGCAGGATATATCGTATCTTATGTCACAGATTTTTAGAAATTGAGGTGTTAAAGTGCAGGACGATACAAAACAGACGCAAGAAGTTAAGGCAAAGCGTACCGCAAAAAACAGTGTGTTTTTAGACCTTTTCCAAGATAAAAAGAATTTGT
>CAMUGE010000056.1 GCA_947088345.1 uncultured Roseburia sp. | reverse complement strand
CTGGCTAAAGTATAGCAGGCTTTTGGAGGAATTTCCAAAAGCCTAATTGAAGTTTCGAAATATTTTCTTATGATTAATGAGACAAGGGTTGTGCTTATTGTAAAGAATGCAGTAAATGTCGAAAGTTGCGGCGATTTTTTGGACATGCACTCTTTTCAAAATTGCAAATTGCTTTTATAATATATAGACACAAATAAATATAAGTGAGGTAATGTATATGGAGCAGATGGAGTATTTGCTGACAGAGTATGCCGTATATATAACGGCGGTATGGGCCGCGGTTATGTTTCTGTTTGCGGCAGTGACATTACACCGGATAAACAAACTGATCAGGCTGCGTAAGAGGGAACTGCAAAGTTTGCAGGACGAGATCAGCGGACTGCGGTTGCAGATTGAAATACAAGCGCAGCAGGAGGCAGAAAGTCAATTGGCTAAGATGCCGGATTCAGATGAAAGATATGCAGCTGCGGAAAAAGGAGAAGGGTGGACAACAGAAGAAGAGAAGCTTGTCAATGCAGTTTTGGGTGAAGTTTTTTCCTAAAGAGACAAATGACTTCTTGCTATCCGTAAGCGTGTTTGTTAAAATACTTTTAACAGATATTGGAATTACATAATAATCTAAGAGAAAGGGAGTAATTAAAATGGCAAAGGTAACATTTGACTATTCAAAAGCATCTGGATTTATCAGCGAAGAGGAAGTTTCTTATATGGGCGGTCTTGCGGCCGGTGCAAAGGAACTTTTGCTCTCAAGAAAAGGAGCCGGCAATGACTTTCTTGGATGGATTGACCTTCCGGTTGATTACGATAAGGAAGAGTTTGCACGGATCAAAAAGTCAGCTGAAAAGATCCAGTCGGATTCCGAGGTGTTGGTTGTAATTGGCATCGGTGGTTCCTATCTTGGCGCCAGAGCGGCGATTGAATTTTTAAGACATGGTTTCTATAACAATATTCCAAAGGAAGTACGCAAAACGCCTGAAATTTATTTTGCGGGCAACAGCATCAGTGCGGCTTATTTAAAAGGTATTATAGATGTAATCGGTGACAGAGATTTTTCTGTTAATATCATCTCGAAATCCGGAACTACAACAGAACCTGCAATTGCTTTCCGCGTATTTAAGGAAATATTGGAAAAGAAGTATGGCAAGGAGGGGGCGTCAAAGAGGATTTATGCAACTACAGACAAGTCAAGGGGCGCATTAAAAAATCTTGCTACAGAAGAGGGTTATGAGAGTTTTGTTGTTCCGGATGATGTCGGCGGCCGGTTCTCCGTATTGACGGCGGTAGGACTTCTCCCGATTGCGGTGAGCGGCGCTGATATTGATCAGTTAATGGAAGGCGCTGCAGAGGGAAGAAAGCTTGCTCTCGAAAAAGATTTTATGGAAAATGATGCTGTATTATATGCAGCAGTCCGCAATATTTTGCTTCGCAAAGGAAAAGCAGTTGAGGTTTTGGCTGATTATGAGCCAAGTCTTCACTATGTAGCAGAGTGGTGGAAGCAGCTTTATGGCGAGAGCGAGGGAAAGGATCAGAAAGGACTGTTCCCGGCATCGGTGGATCTGACGACAGATTTGCATTCGATGGGCCAGTTTATTCAGGACGGTTCCAGAATCATGTTTGAGACAGTTTTAAATGTCGAGACATCCAGAGAGAGTATTACAATTTCGGAAGAACCGGTAGATCTTGACGGTTTGAATTATCTTGCGGGAAAAGATATTGACTTTGTTAATAAAAGTGCAATGAACGGAACCATTTTGGCGCATACGGATGGAAACGTGCCGAATTTAATGGTAAAAATTCCGGAACAGAACGAGTTTTATCTTGGAGAGCTGTTTTATTTCTTTGAGTTTGCCGTAGGAATCAGCGGATATCTGCTGGGAGTGAATCCGTTTAACCAGCCGGGTGTGGAGAGCTACAAAAAGAATATGTTTGCGTTGCTCGGAAAGCCGGGGTTTGAGGCAGCCAGAGAAGAGTTGTTAAAAAGACTTTAAAATTATTAAGATTTTTTGAACTTTTTGCCATTGTATAGTTGACAAATCATAGAGACTTTGTTATAATCGCGATTGTAATAAATCTGTAATAATTGTAACAAATGCGACTTAAACAAAAATAGAAGCGTAATACTATTTCAACAAGTACATAGGAAGTACACATGGTGCTTTCTATTTATCAATAGATAAGATAGTGATTACTATTAACGGAGGTTTCTATGAGTTTGGAAAAAAGGGCACTGGGGAGTTTTATGATCGTAGGATCATTTATGTTAATGTGTGTTGCTGCAGATGGTGACATGCAGGCAACGCAAAATGACACAGTGCAAACAGCAATGGTGACAATTCATACAGATGGTTTGACAGGTGATGCAGTATCCGGGATACCAACAGCAGGTATAACAGCCTGTCTGGTTGCTTTGGAGAGTCAGCCGCAGGCGGCGGATGTGGAAAAGACAAAGACCGATATTGTTGCAGCTGCGGAGCAGAAGGAACCGGAAGAGGAATCAGAAAAATTGACAGGTGATGCAGACGAGAATTCGTCGGGCAATCAAAATACACAAAATCTGCAGCTGACAGACGATGAAAGTGCAGATGAGCAGGCAAACGACAGCACGGACAAAGCAGGCGAAAAGCCTGAAGACAGCATAAACGTTGATGAACAGCAGAATGCAGACAGTAGCAGCAATGCCGGAGAAGATCAGCCGCTTTTGGACGGAGAGAGAAAAGCAGATCTGTCGATGCAGGAGCAGGGTGATGTTGCACAGACTTTAGATGTAAAAGCTCAGAAAGAGCAGCAGGAGTGGGAAAGCCGATTGCTGGCCGATGTGGATGAGTTTTTATATATCCGTGAATCGGACAGTCCGGATGCACAGATTGTAGGGAAGCTTTATAAAGGTGACGTGGCCGAAATAGTAGAATCCGGAGACGAGTGGACACATATTACTTCCGGTGATGTAGAAGGATTTGTAAAGTCCGAGTTTTGTATTGTGGGTTCCGACGCCATGGCATATGCGAAGTCCAGTTTTGCTGCAACGGCAGAGAGCCAGACAGACGGACTGCGCGTCAGAAGTGACGCCAACAGTGAGAGCGCGGTTTTATCTTTTGTAGATGCTGGTACAACATTAACGGTAGATCAGAGCGTAGAGACAGATGGCGATTGGATTGCGGTAAAATATGCAGGAAGCACAGGTTATGTCAGCGCGGAATTTGTGGAGACAGAGTTAGATTTGGGCGAGGCTGTTTCCATTGAGGAAGAGCGCGCTCAGGCAGAGAAAATTGCTGCCGAAAAAGCAAAAGAAGAAGCGGAAAAGAAACCAAAGGAAGCTGTAGAAACAGTTCAGAAAGAGCCGGTGTCTGCTTCATTTGATCAGGTTACGCTTCTTGCAGCACTGATTCAGTGCGAGGCAGGTATGGAACCATATGAAGGGCAGGTTGCAGTTGGCGCGGTCGTAATGAATCGCGTGCGTTCAGGCGGTTACGCAAATAATATCTATGACGTAATATATCAGCCGTCTCAGTTTACGCCGGCAGGTCGTGGAGATGTGGCGGCAGTCGCTGCAAGAGGGCCGAAAGCAAGCTGTATTTCTGCGGCACAGGAAGCATTAAACGGAGCAGATAATACAGGCGGAGCATTGAGTTTTCGCAGGGCGTCGTCCGGAAAACAGGGACTTGTAATTGGGAACCACGTATTTTTTTAAATCTTGAAACAGGAGGAGCTGTCATTTTGGCAGTTCCTTTTTAGTATGACGGGTATGCCATCAGTCTGTGGTAAAAGTCCACAAGGAGCATAGTTGCCGATGAATCCCATAGCGGAAGCCGTAGTAGACAGTTTTCTGAAATGGGAGCTGTTAAAGGGGTGAGGACAAGACTCAGAATCATCATTTGGAAACAATGTAAGGTAGTGAAGAAGCGGCAATGGGGATTGCAGAAGCTGTGGATTGGTAAAAACGAGGCAGGACGAACTGCATATTGGGGATATTGTTATCAGTTTGTTGCAAGGAGATCATGTATAAGCCGGGCAATTTCCAAGGATGTGCTCGCCAAAAAAGAATAGTCTATAGCCTGTTTTGATTGGATATAAATTTATTAGACGAGAGAAGGAACTCTATGAAAGTTGACAGAATGATTGGAATTTTATCTATTCTTTTACAACAGGAGAAAGTGACGGCTCCTTATCTGGCAGAAAAATTTGAAGTGTCCCGCCGCACAATTAACCGCGATATCGAGTCTCTTTGTATGGCCGGAATACCGATAGTGACAACATCCGGGAAAAATGGCGGTATATCAATTATGGAAGGATATACAATTGACCGGGCGCTGCTCAGCAAATCAGATTTACAGGCGATTATAGCAGGACTTCGGAGTCTTGACAGCGTAAGCGGTACAAAACGTTACACACAGTTAATGGAGAAACTTTGGGCCGGCGCTTCTAATATGCTTGCAGGAGATACGCATATTTTAATTGATCTCTCTTTATGGCAGAAAGACACACTCTCTCCTAAAATTGAATTGCTGCACCGCGCCATTTTAACAAGTCATAAGGTATCCTTTTCCTATTTTGCACCAAATGGAGAGTCAGAGAGGACAATAGAGCCATATGATTTGATTTTTCGTTGGGCCGGATGGTATGTCTGGAGCTGGTGTGAACAAAGAAAGGATTTCCGACTTTTTAAACTGGGGAGAATGACCGATTTAATGATAGGGGAAGCTTTTGAAAAGCGCGCTGCAGAGCTTCCGGATTTTTCCTCAGATAAAATGTTTCCTCCATTGTATCAGGTAAAGGCGAAAATCAGACCGGAATTCAAGTGGCGACTGGTAGAAGAGTATGGAATTGAAAGTTTTACGGTCTGCGGAGATGGTACATTGCTCTTTTCCGGTCAATTTACAGATAAGAAAAATATTGTCGGATGGATTGCCTCTTTTGGAGACGGCGCGGAACTGTTGGAACCGTCGGAGCTTCGGTCGGATGTTCTGACATATGCCGAGCGTATAAGAAAAAAATATCTGTAAAGATGACATGCAGATGTCGTGTTTGAAGTGTTATGATAAGGCCATCAAAAGAAAGGATGGTACCCATAATGAATTTTGAAATTGTAACATTAAAAGAAAAGATTGCTGCAGGCATAGAAGCGAGGACAAACAATACATCTCCCGAAATGGGGGCGGTGATCGGCGGACTGTGGAACCGTTTTTACAATGACGGCATATACACATCTATTGCGAACAAACGAGACGGAAAAGCGCTTGGCATTTACAAGGATTACGAAAAAGACGCCATGTCAGACTATACTGCAATGGTGGCATGTGAGACGGAGACGGAACCGCAGGGAGGAGAATTTGCCGTCTGTCATATACCGGCGGGACGCTATGCAAAATTTGTAATTCACGGAGATGTGGTAAATTCGGTTGCTGCGGCTTGGCAGGAAATCTGGCAGATGGATTTGCCCAGGACATACCAATGTGATTTTGAAGAGTATCAAAATAGCAGTATGGATCAGGCGGAGATTCATATTTATGTGGGACTTGGCGATTCATAGAGTGCAATCACCCAAAAAAAGGAACTGTCAATTTGGCAGTTCCTTTTTGTTGTAATTCGAATAAAAATATAGTATGATAAAAAAGGATATACTAATCTTGCAGAGAATTTTCAGGGAAAAGGAGGCAGAATATGGGAGAGTTTTTTATTGTTGCAGTGATTGTTCTGATCGTGCTGGCATTTTTGATACTGGTTTCCTGCATCAAGATTGTGCCGCAGGCGCACGCAATGGTTGTGGAACGTCTTGGCGGTTATCTTGCAACATGGGGCGTTGGGATTCATATGAAAGCGCCGTTTATAGACAGGATTGCCAGAAAAGTAGTTTTAAAAGAACAGGTAGTGGATTTTCCGCCGCAGCCGGTGATCACAAAGGACAATGTTACAATGCAGATTGATACGGTAGTCTACTATCAGATTACCGATCCGAAGCTTTATGCATACGGAGTGGAAAGTCCGCTGATGGCGATCGAAAATCTTACCGCGACAACACTGCGTAACATCATCGGAGACCTGGAACTTGATGAGACATTGACCTCAAGAGAAACGATTAATACAACAATGCGCGCATCTTTGGATATAGCAACCGATCCGTGGGGAATCAAGGTGAACCGTGTTGAGCTGAAAAATATAATTCCTCCGGCTGCGATTCAGGATGCAATGGAGAAACAGATGAAAGCGGAACGTGAGCGCAGGGAGGCAATTTTACGCGCGGAAGGGGAAAAGAAATCCACAATTCTTGTGGCGGAGGGAAAGAAAGAGTCTGCTATTCTTGATGCGGAAGCAGAGAAACAGGCGGCGATCCTGCGCGCAGAGGCAAAGAAAGAAGCGACAATTCGGGAAGCAGAAGGTCAGGCGGAGGCTATTTTGAAAATTCAGCAGGCAAATGCCGACGGACTTCGCATGTTAAAACTGGCTGCACCGGATGAGAGCGTAATACAATTAAAGAGTCTGGAAGCATTTGCTAAAGCGGCGGACGGCAAAGCGACCAAAATTATTATACCGTCAGAAATACAGGGGCTTGCCGGTCTTGCGAAATCAGTAACAGAAATTGCGGGTAATTAGCGTGAAATTAAAAATTTCACAATCCTGATTTGAATGCCCGCCAAAGCGGGTGAATGGGAGTTAGCGTGAAAAGTACTTGTAAGGCTCATGCCAGAGTGCATTTCACCAACAAGTACTAAATTTCACGCTCTGGATATGAGATTCCGCTGAGCGGAATTATGGGGGTTAGCGTGAAATTAAAAATTTCACAATTCTGATTTGTACGCCAGTCAAAGCGTGCGAATGGGAGTTTTGTGAGAAGAACTTCGATAGACTCATGCCGGAGGGCAGATCGCGAAACAAGTTCACACGTTAGGAAGTAATGTGAGAAGAACTTCTAAAGCCCGCAGCAAAGGCGCTAAAGCGAAACAGGTTCGCGCGCGAAGAGTTCTAAGTCTTATATCAGAGAATCCCCAAAAACAGGGGATTCACCGCGCAGATTTGAGTCGCGGCAGAGCCGCGACATGGGGGATAGCAGAGAATCCCCGGAAATACGCCATGTTTGGCATTGGATTTTTCACACAGAATTGAGTCGCAGCGAAGCTGCGATATGGCAGTTGGCGTGAGAAGAATTTCGAAGACATGCATCAAATACATTTTCGTGAAGAAACAATATGTCTTACACAGGAAAATGCCTCAAACAGGCATTTTCCGAGTGTAGTTTCGTTATAAGAGCAGGTGTGACAAAAAGAGTGGTATAAGAAAAATTGCAGAGGCGATGCTGTCACTACCACAGAACACGCCATGAATGTCTTGTATTCTCCATATAAATTTGAGTCGGGGCGGGGACGCGACACGAGGGAAACATGGAATATCATCTTGTGAAAGATTTTACTTTTACATAATAAGAGAGAGGAAGTAGGCAGTATGATGCTAAAAGGACGAAATTTTTTGAAACTTATGGATTTTACGCCGGAGGAAATCAATTACCTGATCGAACTTGCCGCGGATTTAAAGGCTAAAAAGAAGCAGGGAATTGCTCATGATATGTTAAAAGGGAAAAATATAGCGTTAATTTTTGAAAAGACAAGTACCCGTACGCGCTGTTCGTTTGAAGTGGCAGCGCATGATTTGGGTATGCATGTGACATATCTTGATCCTTCCGGTTCACAGATTGGGAAAAAGGAAAGTATTGCGGATACGGCCCGAGTTCTGGGACGTATGTTTGATGGGATTGAGTATCGCGGATATGGCCAGGAAATCGTGGAGGAGCTTGCAAAATATGCCGGTGTGCCTGTGTGGAACGGTCTTACTAATGAATTTCACCCAACACAGATGATTGCAGATATGCTTACGATTCGTGAACATTTTGGAAAATTAAAAGGTATCAAGCTGGTTTATATGGGGGATGCCCGTTACAATATGGGAAATTCACTTATGGTGACATGTGCCAAACTAGGGATGGATTTTGTTGCCTGTACTTCCAGAAAATATTTTCCGGATAAGGAGCTTGTGGAATACTGCAGGAAAACTGCTGCAAAGACAGGGGCGTCGATTACGCTGACAGAGAGTGTTGCGGAGGGAACAGACAGCGCAGATGTTATTTACACGGATGTGTGGGTTTCTATGGGCGAACCGGAGGAGATCTGGAAAGAGCGGCTGCAGAATTTAATGCCATATCAGGTCAATATGTCAGTCATGAAAAATGCGAAGCCGGAGGCTGTTTTTATGCACTGTCTGCCGGCGTTTCATGATTTAAAAACGAAGATTGGAAAAGATGTTTATGAGAAATACGGTTATAAAGAATTGGAAGTGACAGACGAGGTATTCGAGAGTCCCCAGTCTGTTGTGTTTGACGAAGCGGAAAACCGCATGCATACAATTAAAGCAGTCATGTATGCAACGTTAGGAGAGGGACAGGCGTAAGAAATGAAAACAAAAATACTTACCGCACTTCGGGAAACAGGTGAATACATATCCGGACAGGAGTTATGTGAACGTTTTGGAGTTTCCCGCACTGCCATATGGAAAGCTGTGAACCAGTTAAAGGAATCCGGATATACAATCGAGGCAATTCGAAATAAAGGGTACAGATTGATCAGTGTGCCGGATTACCTGAGTGAAAATGAGCTAAGCAGCATTCGAAAGACGGATTGGGCAGGAAATACAATCTGTTATTATCCGGTTCTTGATTCGACGAATAACAAGGCAAAACAGCTTGCCGAGGAAGGATACGAACAGGGGCTTCTTGTGGTCACCGACCAGCAGGAAGCAGGCAGGGGGAGATGCGGTAGGAATTGGACATCCCCTCCCGGAGAGGGGATATTTATGTCATTGCTGTTAAAGCCGCAGATTGTTCCGAAAAATGCGTCCATGTTGACGCTGATTGCTGCGCTTTCTGTTTCGGAGGCGATTATTCGATGTACAGACAGCCGGCCGGATATTAAGTGGCCGAATGATATTGTGATGAACGGCAGGAAAATTTGTGGAATTTTAACAGAAATGAGCGCGCAGTTTGAGTATATCAACCATATTGTGATCGGAATTGGAATTAATGTACATAACAAGACTTTTCCGGATGAGATCTCAAATACGGCTACTTCGCTTTTTTTGGAGACACAGAAGCATTTCAACCGCGCTGCTATTATAGAGAGTGTTCTTGAACGTTTTGAGGAAAATTACAGTATTTATTTAAAGTCGCAGGATTTGTCGCAGCTGATGGAAAAATATAATGAAGTTCTGGTTAGCCGGAATAAAAAGGTGCGTGTGTTGGACCCGAACCGTCCGTTTGAGGGAGTGGCCAGAGGTATTACGGAAAAGGGCGAACTGATAGTGGAGACGGTAAGCGGAAAGAAGCTGGTATCCTCAGGTGAAGTCTCAGTGCGAGGCGTATATGGTTATGTCTGACAGTTGAAAAAATATTTTTGATACAGGAACAGGTTCGTGTTGCAAATGTTGTATCTTTGGCTCAAAGTCTGAAGGCTGCATGAAAGGCATGGTCATGATTATGTATTACGATGAGGTGGTGCTCTGTGGTGCGAGCGCATACAATAAAAAATTTTATATGAATCCGGATTTTCGCGAGTTACCGCAGACCGTTTTAGATGAGCTGAAGATTATGTGCGTATTGTTTACAGAGGATATCGGCGGGATTTTTCAGCTGGTATATGACGAAGAAGGCACTCTGGAATTTCGTACCTCCTGTGACGAGGGGGACTTATTATACGACGATATCGGATGCGGTCTTAAAATTCAGGAACTGCGGAGAAAGAAACGCGATCTGCTGGAATCCCTGGAATTGTATTACAAAGTTTTCTTTCTGGGGGCAGATGCCTGAATAATTTACACCATGAGAAAGGTGGGAATAAAATTGTGATTATGACGATAGATGTTGGAAATACCAATATTACAGTTGGAATTTTCCAGGATGATGATGTGAAAGCAAGTTTTCGGCTGACAACAAAAATGGCTCGAACCTCAGACGAATATGGAATGCTTCTCACTAATTTATTGGAACGCAATCAGATTGCGTGTTCTGATATTATGGATGTGATCATTGCGTCTGTTGTGCCCAATGTAATGCATTCTCTGGAAGGAGCGATTGTAAAATATTTTTCTATTAAGCCGATTATTGTCGAGTCCGGCGTAAAAACAGGAATACGTGTGGTGACGGAAAATCCAAAACAGATCGGTGCAGACAGGATCGTCGATGCTGCAGCGGCTTATGGGATCTATGGCGGACCTGTGCTGGTACTTGATTTCGGAACGGCGACAACATATGATCTTGTCGATGAAAGCGGGGCGTTTGTCTCAGGTGTGACGGCTCCGGGGATTCGTATTTCGGCGAAAGCATTGTGGGAAGATGCTGCCAAACTGCCGGAAATCGAAATTTTGAAACCAAAGAGTATCCTTGCAAAAGAGACGATTACATCAATGCAGGCGGGTCTTGTCTATGGGCAGATTGGTCAGACCGAGTATATTGTAAGACATATGATAAAAGAGTCGGGCATGCAGCATGTCAAGGTTATTGCAACCGGCGGTCTTGGAAGGATTATTGCAAGTGAGACGGACGTAATTGATGTCTATGATCCGAGCCTTACTTTAAAGGGTATGAATCTGATTTATAAGAAACAAAACCGTAAAAGCGGAAAAATAGAAGCATGAAAAAGATTTCTAAGGCTCGCGCCGGATCGCATTTTATTAAAAGCATTACTTTCACGCCGACAGGCGCCAGCAATATGCGGCGTTTTTTATCTTTATTTGAGGTTTTGCAATGCGGAAACATATTGGATAGTGTAGTACATCTAAGGTTTATGCCGACAGCCATTTTGCTGCAAGCACCAGGTTTCACACCAGAGAATCTGCCAGACATGGGATTTTACGCGTAGATTTAAGCCCACAGAGAGCTGTGACCTGGGAGAAAGAGTGAAATAAGAAAATTCACGCTCTGGCCGTATATACCTGCCAAAAGCGTGCGAATGAAAGAAAGAGTGAAATAAGAAAAATCACGATCCAGCCGTATATACCTGCCAAAAGCGTGCGGATGGGGCTGAGCGTGAAAAGTAGTTGTAAGGTTCATGCCAGAGAGCATTTCGCCAACAAGTACTAAGTATCACGCCGAAAAACGATAAAAACAGGCGATTTTCAAACGGATAAAAGATTCCGCGAAGCGGAATCATGTTGGTAAGCGTGAAATTAAAAATTTCACAATCCTGATTGGAATGCCCGCCAAAGCGTGCGGATGGGGCTGAGCGTGAAAAGTACATGTAAGGCTCATGCCAGAGAGCATTTCGCCAACAAGTACTAAGTATCACGCCGAAAAACGATAAAAACAGGCGATTTTCAAACGGATAAAAGATTCCGCGAAGCGGATCATGGGGGTTAGAGTGAGAAATAAAGTTTGCTGTGTCTGCCGGCGCAGGGCTTGTCAGCTGAGAGAAAGGCATCATTGCTTATATGGAACAGATAAAAAAATTGAAAATTGGGAATGTAATTCTTGAGAATAATTTGATTTTAGCACCAATGGCAGGCGTAACAGACCTGCCGTTTCGTCTGTTATGCAAAGAACAGGGGGCGGGACTCTTGTGCATGGAGATGGTGAGTGCAAAAGCTGTCTTATATAAAAACAAAAATACGGAGGAACTTCTGACCATCGCCAGAGAGGAGATGCCGGTTTCGCTGCAGCTGTTTGGTTCCGATGCAGAGATTGTCAGTGAAATTGCAAAGCAGATAGAGGAGCGTCCATTTTCAATTCTGGATCTGAATATGGGGTGCCCGGTTCCTAAAATTGTAAATAATGGGGATGGTTGTGCGCTGATGAATAATCCGATCCTCGCCGGACGGATTATTGAGAAGACAGTTCGCGCAGTAAAAAAACCGGTTACGGTGAAAATACGCAAGGGTTTTGACGAAGCGCATGTCAATGCAGTTGAGATTGCGCATATTGCGGAGGAATCCGGAGCAGCGGCGATTGCGGTACACGGCAGGACGCGTGAACAATTTTATTCTGGAAAAGCGGATTGGGATATCATACGCAGAGTGAAAGAAGCAGTCTCAATACCGGTGATCGGCAATGGCGATATATTGACTGCAGAAGATGTAATTGCGATGTATCGGCAGACTGGCTGCGACGGTTTTATGATTGGGCGGGGATCGCAGGGGAACCCGTGGATTTTTGCGCAGATTCTTCATTTTTTTCAGACAGGGGAGGTATTGCAAAAACCGGACTTTTCACAGGTGGCAAAGATGGTGTTGCGCCATGCAAAGATGCAAATTGATTTTAAAGGAGAGTATACCGGAATAAGGGAAATCAGAAAGCATGCGGCCTGGTACACGGCAGGATATCGTAATTCGTCGAAGCTGCGCGGCAGGATGAATGAAATTGAAACTTATGAACAGTTGGAAGCATTATTTTCGGTGGAAGCAGCATATCATTTGTAAAGGGGGAATGCTGCTATGTCATATGCAAATCAATTTTTGCGTGATTTTTATCCTGTTTTTGCGGCTATCTTAAAAGAGGTGCGGTTAAAGCCGGAAAATGTGGAGCTTGAGATAATTGACGAGGAAGACGAGAGCTACAGCAATTTTGAACCGGTGGATGTGAAAGATGTTCTGGAGCAGTTTTCCGAGCATTTGAATAACCTGACGATTTTTACCGACCGGCCCGAATATTTTATGCAGTTTGTTGAGACAATGTATGAGGAGAACGGGTTGATTGTCAGTCTGTTGTCAAAAGAGGAATTGGGAATGAAAACATTTGGACACAGTAGGCGGCGGGAGAGGAAAGTAACGCTGGATTTTGAGTGGGAAGGCGGCTGTTATAAACGCCTGATTTGTCCGGAGCGCTATTACATTCCAATTCATAAGAAAAAATGGGTTTATGCAGACGCTGAATCGGTACAACAGCATCGATTTGTTATCGAAAGTCGGCAAAATCTTGACATTATAGTGCCTATCGGTTATAATACTATGACTGTTAAGGGCATTTCAGAAAAGAAGAGAAATCCGAATTGGGACAGGTTTGAAGCGGCTTTCTATGAAGAAATATGAGGTAAAGAGGGAAGAGGACGATGAATAAGAAAAATATCCTGACATATGAGGGACTGCAGAAGTTAGAGGATGAGTTAGAACATTTAAAGGTCGTTAGGCGTAAGGAAGTATCGCAAAAGATTAAAGAGGCAAGGGAACAGGGCGATTTGTCCGAGAATGCGGAGTATGATGCTGCAAAGGATGAGCAGCGTGATATTGAGGCTCGTATTGAAGATATTGAAAAGATCTTAAAAAATGCTGAAGTTGTTGTGGAAGAGGAAGTTGATCTGAATAAGATCAGCATTGGATGTCAGGTGCGAATACTGGACTGTGAATTTGATGAGGAGTTAGAGTACAAAATTGTCGGTTCCACGGAGGCGAACAGTCTGAAAGGAAAGATTTCAAATGAGTCTCCGGTAGGCAGGGCGCTGCTCGGCAAAAAAGTCGGCGACCTTGTAAAAGTGGAGACACAGGCAGGCGAGTTGGAGTACAAGGTATTGTCGATTGACAGGTCTAATTAGTGTATGAAACTGTAAGTTAGATTTGCGTTTTGTTCAGTGATTACGGAATATCAGTTTTCATTTATTCCGCTCTGGCAGTATATATGGCGAAAACAGTTTTGAGAGAGATAAGGTATCTCATATTATTGATTTTTTTATTTCGTTTGGCGGGGCAGATATTTTATATGAGACAGTCTAAAAGTTATCTGAGCGAGCGTTTCGTATAATTGAAAGAAAAGAACTTCTGTCATTGCAGGAGGGGCAAAACACAAACCAGGTTTCAATACGGGAAAACAACGGGCGCTCCGGAGAGAGGAGAAACTTTAAAGCTTGCATCAAAGCGATGATGTGAATCAGTTTTACATGCAAAGAAGCTTTGGGCTCAATTTTGCTCACAGAGGCAATACCTTTAAAATCGCCATGTATGGCGTTGGGTTTTTCGTATTGATTCGAGTAGAATGGAAGTCGTGGCATGGCGCGCGATAAGTACTTCGAAAGTTCATGCCGGACAGCAAATTGCAGAATAGGTGCATGCGTCAAAAAGTGTTGAATTTTACGCCTAAAATGCACAAAATAAGTTTTTTACCTGCATATTTGAGATTGCGCGGTCAGAAACCACAGAGAATATAGTGCGTGTAGCGGGGAGACTTTCTGCCATGCAGATCGGGACAAGGAGGAGGAAAATGGCTCAGAATGAGAAAGGAAAGAATGAAACGCAGCAGGATGTGAGTCAATTGCTGAAAGTACGGCATGAAAAGCTTGAGGAGCTGCGGCAGAACGGAAAAGATCCGTTTTTAATTACAAAATGTGATGTTACACATCACACTGCAGATATTACAGACCATTTCGAGGAGATGGAAGGCAAAGAGGTTGTTTTGGCCGGACGTATGATGTTTAAACGTGTCATGGGAAAAGCATCCTTTTGTAATATTCAGGATTTAAAGGGACGTATTCAGGCCTATGTAGCCAGGGATTTGATCGGTGAGGATTCTTATAAAGATTTTAAAAAATACGATGTGGGTGATATTCTATGTATTCGCGGGTCCGTTTTTAAGACAAAGACAGGAGAAATTTCCATACATGCGACAGAAGTTACCCTGCTTTCCAAGAGTCTTCAGATTTTACCGGAAAAATTTCATGGACTTACTGATACAGATACCAGGTATCGTCAACGTTATGTAGATTTGATTATGAACATGGATGTTCGGGATACGTTTGTGAAACGCTCCAAAGTCATCAGTACAATCCGGCGTTATCTGGATGATCGGGGATTTATGGAGGTTGAAACTCCTATGCTTGTATCGAATGCAGGCGGAGCGGCAGCCAGACCTTTTGAAACGCACTTTAATGCATTAAATGAGGATGTAAAACTTCGTATTTCGCTGGAATTATATTTAAAAAGACTGATTGTGGGAGGTTTGGAGCGTGTTTATGAAATCGGGCGCGTTTTCCGCAATGAAGGAGTCGATACAAGACATAATCCGGAATTTACGCTGATGGAGTTATATCAGGCATATACCGACTATCATGGCATGATGGACCTGACAGAGAATCTGTATCGCTATGTTGCAAAGGAAGTGACGGGGTCGGAAATTATTCAGTACGGCGAACATACTTTAGATCTCTCTAAGCCATTTGAACGCATTACAATGGTGGATGCGGTCAAAAAGTATGCCGATGTGGATTTTGAAGCGATTCGCAGTACAGAGGAGGCAAAAAAATTAGCGGACGAGCATCATATTGAATATGAAGATCGTCATGAAAAGGGAGATATTTTAAGCCTGTTTTTTGAACGTTATGTGGAGGAGCATTTGATTCAGCCGACTTTTGTAATGGATCATCCGATTGAAATCTCGCCGCTTACAAAGAAGAAGCCGGACAAGGATGGATATGTTGAACGGTTTGAATTTTTTATCAACGGATGGGAGATGGCTAATGCATACTCCGAACTGAATGATCCGATTGACCAGCGCAAACGCTTTGAAGCACAGGAAGCGCTGCTTGCAGCGGGAGATGAGGAGGCTAATAGCCTTGATGAGGATTTCTTGAATGCGCTGAGTATTGGAATGCCTCCAACCGGGGGGATTGGCTTCGGAATTGACCGGATGGTAATGATTATGACTAATTCGCAGGCAATACGGGATGTGTTGTTGTTCCCGACGATGAAAACTTTGGGTAAAGAAAACCAGTAAAATCAAGGGTTTCAGCGATTTTGAGTTGCGA
>CAMUGE010000055.1 GCA_947088345.1 uncultured Roseburia sp. | reverse complement strand
TCTTACCAAAAAAGAGGTGTTTTTTCCGAAAGACACAAACTATTTTACACTACCTAAAATGTCTCTGGCCAGAATTAAATTTTGCACATCAGAAACAACAACATACCTTTTTTCTCCTTTTTCTTTTATTATCCATGTTTCTAAATATTTATATGGTTCGACTTTTCCGTTCAAAATAAAATAGACACTATCTAATATATCGCTAACTTTCACTGACGAATTTATTTTTAAATATTCACTAACTTTATTTCCTTCAATATTTATATATTCAAGTAAAACCTCATACTCTGTCTGTACTTCCTCCCTGCTAAACTTCATATTATTTAAAACTAACTCAAAATAACTATCTATTTTTTTTGACAATGCATCGTAAGGACTTTCATCTGCAAGTTCCGTTTTACTTTTATAACAATCCCGCATCTGATTTAAACATATTAACACATAACTGCTATATATCTCTTCATCATACAGAATATTATAAACATCCAAAACTTTCTTTAAAAAAACATTTGCCTCATCAAGTGTTGTAAAGCTAAATATTTGTTTTTGCTGAAGAGGGATAGATATTTCGCTAATATTCATTAAAAACTTTAAGGGGATTAATTTTGTGTTTTCTAATGCTTCCGCATATCCGCTTTCATAGAGAATCCATGGATTATTATTACTATTTGGCGTTATAAATGAAATTACTGCCTGACTGTTTTTCAAATTGTTTAATATAGAGCCAAACCAATTATCCCCCACCAGGAAACCGCCGTTTACACGCTGATCGTTCGAATACCATATATGTATTTGATTCAGAGACACCCTTCTTATTAGATTTGACAATATTTCAATAATTTTTTTATCGTAACTCGAATGACTAATGAAAAGATTTCTATTCATAATAACCTCCGTTTCTGCGCTGGTTTTGCACATATTCATTCTCAGTAACCAAATATTCAGATTCTATCTTATCCTATTTTTTGATTATTACTATTAATTTTATCATGATTATCCATACATGGCAATTAACTTTGTCGTTTGTTATACTTTTATCCACCAATTCATTTTCAAATCAACCTCAATCTTTGAGGAATTTTTAACAATCTCATCCCAACAGAAATCTCTTTTATTTTTCGAGATAAGGATATATAATAAAAGAACGATAAATATCGAAAACAATTGTAATACAGAAACGGAGCTTGCTATGGACAGGTCACATCTTCCCATCGGAGTATTCGACTCCGGTGTCGGCGGCGTCAGCGTTCTTCGGGAACTGAGAAAACTGATGCCAAATGAAAATTACATATTTTACGGCGATTCAAAAAATGCGCCGTATGGAACAAAGGATACTGAAACTGTGCTTAAGTTAACCTGCCAGGACGCCGAACACCTGCTGAAACAGGGCGTAAAAGCGCTTGTCGTAGCCTGTAATACGGCGACCAGCGCCGGAATCTCCACACTGCGCCAGAAATACAAAAATATTCCGGTGATCGGCATTGAACCGGCTTTAAAACCTGCCATAGAAAAAAATCCCGGACAGCTTGCACATCCGCATATCATCGTCATGGCGACACCTATGACGCTGCGTGAGGAAAAATTCCATCAGCTGATGCGTCTGTATGAGTTTCATGCAGATATTTTCCCTCTGCCCTGCCCTGGCCTTGTCGAGTTTGTAGAGCATGGAGAATTTGACGGAGAAAATGTTACAAATCTTTTAGAACGGCTGTTTGAGCCTTACCGGAACAGTAAGATTGACGGAGTTGTCCTTGGTTGCACACATTATCCATTTGCAAAACAGACAATTCAAAAAGTCATTGGACCGCACATTCCTCTGTTTGACGGAGGCGCCGGAACTGCCCGCGAGACAAAGCGGCGGTTAAGACAGGAGGGTATTTTCAGCAGATCTGCAGAAATCGGAACGGTTGTTTTTCAGAACAGCCTGCAGGATACGTTTATTCTGAACCTGTGCAGGCAGCTGCTTGAGCGATAATAAAGGAAATGTCTGGAAAAGTTAATAGTTCTTTTTGAGATTTGACACATTTTGTACACATTTATTGCATATACTAGCTATATCGAAAGGAGTTCATCCTTTCCTCCTTTCGATAATTTCCTTTTTATAGAGAAACATTTTCATAACTAAACTCCTTGTAAAAAGCTTCCGGATTTTATTCCGGAAGCTTTTTATTATACGTGAAAGAATTTTTGCCGTGCCGCAGGGTGCAGCCTGCTTTTCCTTTGAAATGAAAGCGCCCCGGTCAGAACCGATTCACATCGTTTATAAATTTTTTACTTGCGCGATATCGATCGGCGTAAGCTGCTGCATTGCCGTCTCAAGGCTCAATGCCAGCGCGTTTGCCGTATCCATCGCAGTAATGCAGTATACGCCTGTCTCAATCGCATTGCGGCGAATCAGAAAACCGTCTCTTGTCTTGTCCCCGTTCCCCTGTGTCGGCGTGTCAATGACAAGGTCAATCTTATGGCCAAGGATCAGATCCATGACATTTGGCGACTCCTGTGTTATTTTATTGACCCGAAGCGCATCAATGCCGTGTTTCTGCAGGTATTTTGCGGTGCTTCTAGTCGCGTAAATCTTATATCCGAGCGCTGCAAAACGTTTTGCAACAGCTACCGCTTCCGGCTTATCCGCATCTTTGACTGTTATAATCATCTGCCTGTGCTTTGGCAGCGTGATACCTGCGCCGAGAAATGCCTTATATAACGCTTCATTAAAACTTTTTGCAATCCCCAGGCACTCGCCGGTCGATTTCATCTCAGGGCCAAGCGATATCTCGGCGCCCCGCAGCTTCTCAAAAGAAAATACAGGCATTTTTACAGCAATATAATCGGCCTGCGGCGCAAGACCTGTCGGGCAGGATAAGCCGCGCAGCGTATTGCCCATAATAACTTTTGCGGCAAGATCTACAATCGGAATGCCCGTGACCTTGCTGATATAAGGCACGGTTCTTGACGAGCGCGGATTGACTTCGATTACATATACTTCTTCATTCATCGCAATAAACTGAATATTAATCAGTCCTATCACATGAAGCGCCTGTGCAAGTCGTTTTGTGTATTCTACAATCGTCTCTTTTACATGGTCGCTGACCGTGGGCGCCGGGTAGACAGAAATACTGTCGCCCGAATGGATTCCGGTTCGCTCAATATGCTCCATGATCCCGGGAATCAGTATGTCCGTACCGTCGCACACCGCATCCACTTCTATTTCTTTGCCCTGGAGATATTTATCGACAAGAATCGGATGATCCTGTACAATCTGATTAATTATCGTGATAAATTCCTCAATCTCCTCGTCATTAAACGCAATGCGCATCCCCTGTCCGCCAAGCACATAAGACGGTCTGACCAAAACAGGATATCCAAGACTGTTTGCCACTTCTTTGGCCTCTTCTGCCGTAAATACAGTCCCGCCCGCTGCCCGCGGAATGCCCGTTTTCTCCAGAATCTCATCAAACAGTTCCCGATCCTCCGCCGCATCCACATCCTCGGCCTTTGTGCCAAGAATGGCAACGCCCATACGCATCAGGCTCTCGGTCAGCTTAATCGCAGTCTGACCGCCAAACTGCACAACCGCCCCGTCCGGTTTTTCCAGCTTCACAATCGCCTCGACATCCTCCGGTGTCAGCGGTTCAAAATATAGCTTGTCCGCAATATCAAAATCAGTGGAAACGGTCTCAGGATTGTTATTGACGATCACAGTCTCCCATCCCTCTTCCGAAAATGCCCAGGTACAGTGTACGGAACAATAGTCAAATTCGATACCCTGTCCGATCCGAATCGGACCTGATCCAAGCACAAGAACCTTTTTCTTCGGATGCGTCTCCTTTGCCTCATTTTCACTTCCGAATACAGAGTAATAATATGGCGTAGCCGCTTCAAATTCCGCCGCACAGGTGTCAACCATCTTATAGGCGGCGACAATTCCGTTCTCATAGCGCAAGTCATGTATTTCCGCCTCGCTCTTTTCGGTCAGCTTCGCAATCACGCTGTCCGGAAACTCCATCCGCTTTGCCTCTCTTAAGAGTTCAAGCGTAAGCGGTTCCCTGCGCAGACGCGTTTCCATTTCGACCAGTATCGCAAGCTTGTCCAAAAACCACCGGTCAATCCGCGTAATTTGATATAGAACGTTATAGTCGTACCCTCTCCGCAGCGCTTCCGCAATCAGCCAGATCCTGCGGTCGTCTGCTCTTCCAAGCATTTTCTTCAGCGCATCGTCCGAGAGGGCGGTAAAATCATACGACATCAGGCTGTCGACATGCTGCTCCAGCGAGCGAATCGCTTTCATCAGCGCACCCTCGAAATTATCACAAATGCTCATTACCTCGCCTGTCGCTTTCATCTGCGTCGTCAGGGTCCGTTTTGCCGTAATAAACTTGTCAAACGGCAGGCGCGGAATTTTTACCACGCAATAATCAAGCATCGGTTCAAAGCAGGCATAAGTTTTATCCGTAATCGCATTTTTAATCTCGTCCAGCGTATAGCCAAGCGCAATCTTTGCCGCCACTTTCGCTATCGGGTACCCGGTTGCTTTTGACGCAAGCGCAGAAGAACGGGAAACACGCGGATTTACTTCAATCACACAATATTCAAACGTATCGGGATGAAGCGCATACTGCACGTTACAGCCGCCCGTAATATTTAACTCGGTAATAATTTTTAACGCGGAAGTGCGCAGCATCTGGTACTCTTTGTCTCCAAGCGTCTGCGACGGAGCGACCACAATGGAATCGCCGGTGTGCACACCAACCGGATCAATATTTTCCATATTACAGACAGTAATACAATTTCCGGACGCATCGCGCATCACTTCATATTCGATTTCTTTCCATCCTGCGATGCAGCGCTCAACCAAAACCTCCCCGACACGGCTTAAGCGCAGCCCGTTCGTCAGGATCTCGATCAGTTCGTTCTCATCGTGCGCGATACCGCCGCCGCTGCCTCCCAGCGTAAATGCGGGGCGAAGCACAACAGGATATCCGATGGTATTTGTAAACCGGATTCCGTCGTCAATATTGTTTACAACAAGGGACGCCGCGCACGGTTCCCCTATTTTTTCCATGGTATCCTTAAATGCCTGCCGGTCTTCCGCCTTAAAAATCGTCTCCGCCGTAGTACCAATCAAACGCACGCCATACTTTTCCAATATTCCTTTTTCGGAAAGCTCCATTCCAAGGTTAAGACCTGCCTGGCCGCCCAAAGTCGGAAGCAGTGAATCCGGACGCTCTTTTGCAATAATCTGCTCTAAAACGGGAACCGTCAGCGGCTCTATATATACTTCATCCGCAATATTCCTGTCGGTCATAATCGTTGCCGGATTGGAATTGACAAGTACAACCTCAATTCCCTCCTCCTTTAAGGAGCGACATGCCTGTGTACCTGCATAGTCAAATTCCGCCGCCTGACCGATGATGATAGGACCGGAACCGATCACCAATACTTTTTTTATGTCTGTCTTTTTTGGCATCTCTTTCTCCCTCCGCTTATTGATTTTGACACATCATGGCAAGGAAACGGTCAAAAAGGTACGACGAGTCGCACGGGCCGGGACATGCTTCCGGATGAAACTGAACCGTAAAAATCCTCTTTCCGATATAGGAAAGCCCCTCGTTTGTACCGTCGTTGACATTGACAAATGCCGGCTCTGCAATGGCAGGATCGATCTGTGTTTCATCCACAACATATCCATGGTTCTGCGAAGAAATATAGACGCGGCCCGTCTTAAGATCCTTGACCGGATGATTGCCCCCGCGATGCCCGTATTTCATTTTGTGCGTCTTTCCTCCCGTTGCAAGCGCCATCAGCTGATGTCCCAGACAGATTGCAAAAATCGGCGTATCCGATTCATATAAGGCTCGAATCTGCGCAATAATTTCAGTACAGTCTTTCGGATCGCCCGGACCGTTGCTCAGCATAATACCGTCCGGACGCGACGCCAGAATCTCGTCCGCTTTCGTATATGCCGGGTAAACGGTCACTTCACAGCCACGTTGATTTAACGACTGCGCAATATTTTTTTTGGCGCCCAGATCAAGCAGCGCTACCTTTTTTCCTGTTCCTTTCAGCACATATTTCTCCCTGCATGTCGCCTGTTCCACAACGCTGCCCATCTGCCAGGATTGAATACGCGGGAGAATTTCTTCCATACAATAATCTTTCTTTGTTGTAATCATCCCGTTCATCGTCCCTCTGTCCCGCAAAATCTTTGTGAGAGACCGTGTGTCAATTCCGGCTATCCCGGGAATATCATATTTTAACAGAAAGTCCTGTATTGTCCCTTCACTGCGGAAATTACTTGGCATGCGTGATAATTCCCTGACAATATACCCATTTGTCCAGGGCCGCTCCGACTCCATATCCGGCGTAATACCGTAATTTCCGATCAGCGGGTATGTCATAACAACTGCCTGTCCCGCATAGGACGGGTCTGTCAGCACTTCAAGATAACCTGTCATTGATGTGTTAAATACAATCTCACTGACTGTCTCGCGCGCCGAGCCGATGTTTACTCCCTCAAATACTGTCCCGTCCTCGAGTATCAAATATGCTTTCATATATCTGCCCTTTCCGCTTTGTTATTCCCCATATCGCCCCCCGGTTCCAATGTCAGATCAGCGCCATAAGCGCCGCCGTGACTGAAATCACCGATGCCGTCAAAAAGAAAACTATCGTAAGTAATACCACCGTCTTTGCTTTTACCGGTTTCGTCGGATACGGTTCGTTCTCCCTTTTGATTAACGGCGTAAAGATATATTCCAGCGGAAGCATATCTAGCTCCGCGTGTACCCCCCTCATCTGTGCATAGCCGCGATGATAGAAAAACGGCGCACAGACAGCCGGTATGACATGCGCCGTAATACGCCTTGCGCCAAGATCGTTGACTGCAAATTCCGCCATATTGGCAAGCAGCTGCGTGCCGATCCCCTGCCTCTGATAAGACGGATGGACATAGAGCATTGTGACGTGCGCCCCGCTTTGCATTGCGCTTACTCCGCACAAAAGCTGACCGTCCAGTGCGCCCCAGACATAAAGTTCCCCCGCCAGCAGCTGCCTGCTCAAGGAATTTATGTCTATATAGTCATAAAACTGCTGCACCATTGCCGGCGAGCTGACATAATTTCTGGCACATGTCTCATAGACTCCCCTTGCAAGCAATATGACACTCTGTAGTTCATTGTATTTCATGAAACGTATTTCCATAGGAACCTCCGCGCATAGCCGCCGCTTTTTATTTTTTGAACAGTTTCGAAAAAAAAGACTGCTTTTCCTCTTTCGGCAGTTCTTTCTGCTTACGTTCGGGTATCAGACCCTCTTCAAAACGAAGCTCTTTAGCAAACGTCTGCCCGTTAATTTTCTCACACATAACGGCCAATGTTCCCATCATTGTCTCCATCATGCGCTTTGCATTGCCCGCCATACGATTTTCAAACTCGGTCATTTCCTCTTCGCCTCTGCCGTTTTGACAGTCGTCCCCAAGCACGCGCAGCTTTGTCAGACGGTCTCTCTGCTCCTTTCGCACCACGCTGAGGAAGCGGCTCACAAGTATATTATGCGCGTCATCCCCTGTATAACAGAGATATTCTTCCATCGAAGCGCCGCTGTCAAACCCGACTTCATAAAACCGGTCATAGACACGGCAAATTTCAACTGCCGCTTCTCTTATAAGTATACCGCACGCTCTCGGGTCCTCCCAATACAGACATTCCGCATCGCGCAAAATCTGTCCCATCTTTTTGTATTTTTCCTGCATCCACGCCGGCGTATTCGTACCGTTCTCCAAAAAATCAAAATTCATTACTAAGAAATGCCCCCGTTTCTATGAAAAAAACATCCGTTTCACATTTTCCACCGGCATCTCTTTCCCCGTATATAGTTTGAACGCGCAGACTCCCTGCCAAAGCAGCATACCGGTTCCGTCAATACAGATACAGCCGGCTTCCCCCGCCTCTTTTAACAGCCTTGTCTGTTTTGGGTTATACACGGCGTCCGCAACCACAAGCCCTTCCCGAAATGCGCCTGTATTTTTTACTATGCTCTCGTTTTCTTTCGGCTTCATTCCCACAATGGTTGCATTTACAAAAATATCGCTGTTCCTGATCTCCTCCGTCATCTTTGCGGTATCCGCGATATCATAGACATTCACGGTACAGCCTTTCGCCTCCTGCCGGATCTTGTCCGCCGTCTTTTGCGTTCGTTCAAAAAAGTCATCCCTGATATTAAAAATGGAAATTTCCCTCACGCCGTCCAGTGCGCACTGCACCTGTATTGCCGTCGCTGCTCCTCCCCCTCCGGCTACCGTAATTTTTTTCCCCCGGATGTCAACGCCGTGATCCTCTAAATTTCTGACAAACCCTTCCCCGTCCGTAATATGGCCGATTAGTCTGCCGTTATCATTTACAATCGTATTGACCGCGCCGATCAAGCGCGCTGCAGGAGACAGCTCATCCATATATTTTGCCGCTTCCACTTTACACGGCATTGTTACATTCATACCGCGCATCTGAAACGTCTTCATCGCTTCAAGCGCCGCCTTTACCTGATCTTTTTCAATATCAAACGCAACATATGCATAGTCAAGGCCAAGTTGTTCAAAACTGTAATTATACATTGCGGGCGATCCGGAATGCCCCACCGGCGATCCGATCAGCGCCAACAGCCCTGTATGTCCTGAAATTCTACGCTCCATATCTGCTCCCATGCCTCTCTTCCGTTTCGATTACGTCACTTTATCACATCAAATACTTATAACATAATACCTATTTTTCCCATTCTTTTCAATACCCGCGGCATAAAAAATCCACCATTTTGCAATGGTGGATTAAAAAAGGGGGAGAATTTATGAAAAAAGTTCTATCACGCTTCTGTGATATATTTAATATAAACTTGATTTATGAAATCACATTGTATAAATTTTGAATACTCTTTGAAGAAAATGTAAAATTTTTAATTTTTGTATGCCGCCAGTTTCTCCAGCAGCTCATCACATATTTTACGGATGCTTTTTTTGTCCGTGTCAACCACAATATCCGCCGCACTCTCGTATGCGCCGCGCCTTTTTTCCATCAAAGAAGAAATATATTCCTCGTTCATATGTCCGTTTAAAATCGGACGTCCCGTAGAATTTATCACGCGTCCCAAAATTGTCGCAGGCTGTGCCCGAAGCAGAACAATCCGGCTGCTCTTTTTTAAATTTGCAACATTCTCCGCCCGCATTACCAGGCCGCCGCCACATGAAATAACAGACTGTGAGCATTCCCCAAGCGATGCGACAACACGGCTCTCGCAATCACGGAAATACGGCTCGCCGCGTTTTTCAAATATTTCGGTAATTGCCATCCCCTCTTTTTGAACAATCATCTCATCTGTCTCATATTCCTGCAGATTTAGCATCTGCCTTAACTGATGCGACACCGTACTTTTTCCGGCGCCCATAAATCCGATCAGCGCAATATTATATGGATAACCCATTTTTTTGTTTAAACTCTCTCTGTCCCTGTCGGCATTTTCAAATTTCATTCTACCCTCCATATCATATCCTCGCTGCGGCTCAAATATGAGCCTTACAAGTACTTTTCACGCTACCAGCAAAGCACCTCATGTCCCTCTTCCGTTACAAGCACCATAATTTCCCACTGTGCCGAGGGCAGTCCGTCCTCCGTATAGACCTCCCAGTTGTTTTCATCGTCGACGTAGATCTCAACACGGCCCATATTTACCATCGGTTCGATCGTAAAAATCATGCCGGGCGCCATAAGCATTTCCTGTCCCCGTTTGCTGTTATAACTGACCCAGGGATCTTCATGAAACTCCAGTCCCACGCCGTGTCCGCCAATCTCGCGCACAACGGTATAGCCGTTTGCATAGGCATGGTCATGAACCGCCTGTCCCATATCGCCGAGAAATCCCCAGGGCTTTACTTCTTTTAAGCCAAGCTCCACGCATTCTTTCGTCACCTCGACCAGTCTCTTTTTCTCTGCGCTGACCTCTCCGATGCAATACATTCTGGACGAATCGGAAAAATAACCGTTTAAAATCGTGGAACAATCTATATTTAAGATATCGCCCTCTTTTAACACGACATCCTCGGACGGAAATCCGTGACAGACCTGTTCGTTCAGCGATGTACAGACAGAAAAAGGATATCCCTCGTAATTGAGCGGAGCCGGTATCCCACCCATAGATGTTGTTATATCATATACGATTTTATCAATCTCGGCCGTATTCATACCGGCATGGATATGTGTATCCAGATAGTCCAAAACCGCAATATTTATTTTACAGCTCTCCCGGATTCCCGCAATCTGATCTTTATTTTTTATCAGATCGCGCGTCGGAACAATATGCCGCTGCGCGCCAATGAACGCGATTTTTTCGTCGAATGCCTGATGGCAGATCTTATATTTTTTGCCGCTTTTACACCAGCATGGATCATTTCTTCCTATTTTGATGGGCGCTGCCGCCCCGGGCCTGCCGTTTGTATGGCGCCGTTCTCTCCCTACCACTTTGGATGTCATATTTCCCCCATTCCGCCGCCAGCGCGGCTGTTGTCCTGTACAATCTTTTCTGTCCGTTTCTGATTTTCTAATGATCTACCGTGATACCGCCAAAATTAACTTTATCCCAGACATCTTCATATATTTCAACCTCATGTTCCTCAAGCATCCGTTTGTACGCCTCTCCGTTAAATGAAAACTCGTCGTATTTCACCCCCTGCACTTCGGCAAGTACTGTCTGATATTTTTCCGCCAGCGCAACGCGACGGACAGACTCGTCGATCTCTTCCCTTTCAACGCCGAGCGCTTCTTTCTGCTCTTCGTCTAAATCACTCCAGAAATCGGTCTGCGCTCCTTCCACAAGCCGCTCTTCCTCTTCTCCCAGCGTAACGCCGCCGGCTCTTGCAAGCTCATACAAAATAAAATCATGAACGGCCATATCCATCACGGCTTCCTTGGATTCGACTCGGATTACCGTCTGGTTTGAGGCAATACGCCAAAATGCACCGGTATCCTGATCGTCGTAGATCGTGGCATATTTTTCAATCATCCCCTCTTCGTATGCAATATAAAAGGCGAGCTCGCGCAGCAATATCTCATCTCCATCCACAATCGCCACCGCCAGATCAAGATTCTCTTTGTAATCCATATAATTTTCCCGCTTGCCGGTTCGCATCGTATACACTCCCAGCGCCACGACAAGAACAAGAAGCAGCGCCACAAACTTTGTCGTCTGTCTCATCAGTACCCCCGTAAATCCGCTTCGCAAAATTTCAATTCTGAATATTAAGTGCCGTAAATCTTTTTACAAGACGCGTCTGATTGTAGATATCGTCCGGTATGTAGCTGTTCCGTAACAAACGCCTGTCTTTGGAGTTGACGCGTGGATAATACGCCCGCCTCCGATATAAATCGCAACATGACCGGGATAACACACAATATCGCCCGGTTTTGCATTTTCATAGCTGACAGCCTTGCCGCAGCTTTGCATGGCAGAGGACGAGCGCGGCAGCGAAATCCCGAAATGACCAAACACCGCCATTACATAATAAGAACAGTCTGTCCCGCTTGTCAGGCTGTTTCCGCCGTAAACATACGGCACACCGAGAAATTGTTCCGCATAGGCAACCACCGCGCTTCCGCTTACGCCCGATGAATAGGACGGGTCCAGTCCGCTGTCCGTCAGTCCGCTTGTCCCAGAAGCGGAGGAGCTTGTGGGCGGCGTCGTCGTTCCGGTTGTTCCGTTTGTACCGGTCGTTCCGGACGGTTTTTGAGAAGATCCCGTTGTGCCTGTCGCCTCTGAAGCGGCGGACTCGCTGGAGGCAGTTGTCTGTTTTTTCTTTTTTGCCTCCTCCTCTTTTCGCTTTTTCTCCTCCGCTTTACGCCGTTCCTCTTCCTGCCTTGCGCGTTCCCGCTCTATAATCTGATTCTGCTCGCGCACAGTCTTCGCATACTGACTGGCCAGCGCCTGCGCCTTTGCAAGTTTTGCAGAAAAACCGTCAAGTTCGGCGCTCTTTTTTGCAATCATTGATTCAAGTGAACTCTGCTGTTCCTCGTAACTTAGTTTCAGTTCCTCCATCTCTTCCAGGCCGTTTTCCAGTTCCGCCTTAAGCTGTTCTACCTGTGTAACGGTATCCTGGTACTGTTGCAACAGCGACCTGTCGTACTCATACACTTCATTGACATACTCGACACGGTTCAAAAAATCAGTAAAGCTGTCGGCGCCGACCAGCGCATCTATAAAAGACTGATTTCCATTTTCATACATATACTGAATGCGCAGCTTCATCGCTTCATACTGGTCAGCTTCGTCTTTTTGCGCCGCTTTCAGTGACGACTCTGCTTCGCTGATCTTAACTTCCTGCGCCTCCATATCCGCTTTCAGTATGTCCATATCCGTCAAGAGCGCCATCAATTCATTGTCATAGGCGTTCATCTGCGCCTGCAGGCTGTTCTGCACGGCATGGATATCGTCAATCTCGCGATTGACCTCGTTCAGGTTTTGCTGTGCCTCCTGGCGTTTATTTTCCGCTTTTTTAATCGTGGACGCGAGCGCAGGAGAAACGCAGACGACCCCCATCACCCCTGCAAGGAGGAGTGAAAGGGCCTTTTTATGGAAACGATATCTTTGTATACGGCTGTTTCGATTTTTCAATAGCAAAAACCTCCTTTGTATTTTGAAACAGAATTGTTTTTTGCCTCTCAATTTTTTAGTATATCACATTTTTTTCTCTGCGCCTATACCTTTTTTATAATCAATATCTGATCTCCCGGCGTCAGCGTCTGTGTCTTCAACTGATTAGTCTCCATAATATCCGACACAGTTGTGTGATTCTCTTTCGCAATATTCCAGAGACTGTCGCCCTGCTTTATAATATAACCAACCAACCCGGGGCTTTGCTTTAACGCTTCCATATCAAGCGGTTCCTCGGTCACTTCCTCAATATTCATCACTGACATCTCGTCAAATACCATAAGATCAAGATGTATGACGGCTTTCATCTCAATATGTTCCTGGTCAAGCATCACAGCGGAGAGCTGTTCCACGCCGCATTCCAGCTCAACATGCGCATCTTTTTGCATATCGGGCACTTCCAGCAGCTGCGAAAACGGATAGATTTCCCTTGCAGTGCCAACCGGCATATGATCGTCTGTCGTGATATAGAGCAATTCCACCGTTAAAATACCTTCGGCCATCACGCCCTCCGGCGTAATCTCTTTGTGCTCCAACAGAACATTTCCCTCACACGCGCAGATCTGTAATATTTTTTCCTGATTCCCGGAAAGAACCATCTGCTCGACCAGGCGCTGTTTCGCGTAATTTTTCATCCTTAAATTTTCAAGCCCCCGCTGCCTGCGCACGGGAATCACGTTCCTGGAGAGTGAATAAATATCTTCCAGCAGGTCAAACGTCTCTTCCTGCCAAATATGAATATCCATATCAAGCGCAAGCTCCATCACAAAAATTCGCTCTTCCCCGTCATAATCCTGTTTTACCTCAAGCTCCATCGTTACAGGTGTAATTTTTACCTTATACAGTTTTCCCTCTGTGGCCGCTTCCTTGTCTACGGAACAGGAGAGCGGCACTGTTGTCTCAAACCATTGCAGCCTTTCCCCTTCCTCCTCCGAATAAAGGATTGCAACCAGAATTTCTCCGTTTACGCCAATGGCTCCGTCTTTTAAAAAGCTCTCGACACTGCGCAGTTCTATACTTTTCCATAGCACTTCATGCACATTCGGCTTGCTTGATGGCAAAACAATCTCGGTCTTCTGCCTGCAGATATCGCGTTCCGCCAGCACAAGACGCAGCATTTGCGTACTTTTCACTTTCTGTTCGCATCCGTCAGGCTCGCTCACGCCCGTCGTAAACGATTCGTCTACTTCCTCCTCTGACGCCGTGCGCAAAACAACAACTGCGCGAACACTCAGTTTGCGGGAATTGATCACGCCGATGGTTATGTCCTCGATCTCGCCGCCGACTTTCACTTTGTCATAATCGACAAGCCCTTCCATATTTAATTTTTCCTGAAACGGAATCTCACCGCGCAGGCAGCTGATCTTTCCGTTTTCCTGGTCGCTTCGGTAGAGCACTCGAAATACCATGCTTCCTTTGACCCATGCGGCGCCGTTAGATGCGTTGACCTCGTCAAATCGCAGTTCGCCTTTTTCTTTTAGTACCTTTACAATATCAGGCCTGTAATCCGGCACATTGTAATCGTCGTCTAATGTGATCTGACTGATGGCACTAATTTTTTCCTGTTTTCTATGTACGCCTATCTTATTCAGTTCCATAAAAAATCCCCCGTCTCCGAATCTTTGTATACATCCTATTCGGAAACAGGGAACTTTATGACGTTACTGCCGTAATTTTAACAAAGTTTCATTCGTATATCTCGTGTTATGATATCGGAGTAGCTGAAAGACAAAAGCTGTGGAGGGTTTCCCTCCCTGTCATCCTGAACCAATACCGTAAAAACACTGGGGTACGCACCCTGAATAACTCCTTCCTGCACATCCACCTTATTGCGCCCCTTATCAAGTTTGATCAGTACTTTCCTGCCGCATTGCTGATAAATCGAAGCCCGAACTTTATTGATCTCTGCCTGTTCCATAGTTCTACCTCCTTGCTGGAAAAACTTCCGTTCCAGTATATCACTTTGTGAAAAAACTGTCAACAGCAGGAAATCCAGGTAACGCTGCCAATTTTACTCAAATATAATGTTCTCTTCTCTCTTTTCCGTGACAATGACAATATACGGAAAACTGGGACTTGCATTCACCTGCTCGCCCTTTCTTGGCCCGATTAATTCCGTATCGAACAGCACGGTGTTTGTCGTTAAGTATAAATCCCGCACACAGATACTGTAACCGCCTGTCTCCTGTTCGCCGTAGCCGTGTACCAGATACATTCTGTCTTCCGTCTCATAAGTCAGTTTGAAATCAGCCGCTTTCTTTTCCTCAATCATGCTTTTTAACTCCTCCGGAATATCGGCCTCCTCCACAATCGCGTATTCCAAATCTCTCACCTTTGTGCCGCTTGATTTTTCCACACTGCACCCAAAAAACGATCCGGATAACAGACATAACAGCAAAATCCCGGATATTTTACGGATATGTATTCTTTTCAATCAAATCCCCCCAGTCGTGTTATTATTTTCATTTTATGCGAGACCAAATTTTGTTATGAAAAAAACTATTGTCTTTCCCGAAATTTCCTTATATAATATATGGAAAAAAGAAAGGCTTTTATCATGATCCGTCTTATCCTGATTCTACTTTTTTTAATTATCTATTTTATCCTGGGAATCCCCATCCTTGCCATTGAGTGGATTGTCGGAAAATTCAACAGACATGCCGCAGACATAAGCCAGCTGCGCATGGTACAGGCAGCATTTCACATTATCCTGTTTCTGGCCGGTACAAAACTGACTGTAATCGGAGAAGAAAATGTTCCGAAAAATATCCCGGTTCTCTACATTGGAAATCACAGAGGTTTTTTTGATACTGTCATCACCTACGCGCGCTGCCCGGGTCTGACCGGCTACATCGCCAAAGACTCGATGACGCATGTGCCGTTTCTCTCCACCTGGATGAAACGGCTGCACTGCCTGTTTATGAACCGGGACGATGTGAAAGAAGCGTTAAAGACAATACTGGCAGGCATTGACAATATCAAAAACGGTATTTCTGTCTGTATTTTTCCGGAAGGCACCAGAAACACGACAAACGACCTGTTGCTGCCGTTTAAAGAGGGCAGTTTTAAGATCGCCACAAAGACCGGCTGCCCCATTATCCCAATGGCAATCACGGGTTCAGCCGATATTTTTGAAAACCATTTTCCCTGGATTCGAAAGGCGCACGTCACATTGGAATATGGAAAACCTATTTTACCGTCTGAGCTCGACAAAGCTGAACAGAAAAAAATAGGCCAAAAATGCCAGAATATCATTCAGGAAATGCTGGAAAATCATGTCTAAACGTGCCCTTTTGCATTTTTCACAATACGCTCTGGACATCCATACAAAAATTTGTTAAAATTATACAAAAATATACTGTTCATTTTTCCGATGAACTGCATGAATAACGAGCTTCCCGCAAAACGGAAGAGAAAGAGTGAAAGTATGGATAATCCAAAAAAAATACCTGACAACACGCATGTCCCAAACAGCCAGGGACTTCACCTGCGAAAGATCGCAAAAAGTTCCATTTTTGCGCTGGCTCTTGGAGGCGCGCTGTTACTGATTTCGATCGCGCTTAATTTCTATGTCATGTTGGTGGAAGAAGACCGGCTGGAAACGACCCGATATTTAAATCAATACCGTCTTGGTTCGAAAGCGCTTACCTACGCAGTACAGGCATATGCTGTAACAGGCAATGAAGACTATTACAACGATTATATGCGGGAACTTAATGAAGATAAAAGCAGGGATATCGCATGGGCAGGCCTGAAAAAAAACAACATCAAAGCCGACGAGTGGAAAGAAATGGAAATTATTGCACAGTTGTCTGACGGTCTTGTTCCACTGGAAGAAAAGGCCATGGCGGCGGTCGCGGCCGGAAATCAGGAAGAGGCCGTAGCTTATGTATTTGGCGACCAGTACAAAGCCGACATTGAGACCATCAACTCGCAGACAAGCGTGGCGATTGACCGTATCCAGGACCGGCTGAATCAAAAGAAAAATATACTGGCAGTGGTTCAGGTTACGGTAGAAATACTGTTTCTGCTCTCGTTTATCTATGTAACCCGTCAAATTATCATAGCAATCAAATTCTCCAGAGAAGAACTTCTTGTCCCGATTACAAACGTATCCGAACAGATGGTCGCCATGTCGGAGGGAAATCTTCATATGGCGTTCGATATGAAAGCGGACGAGAGCGAAGTCGGAAGAATGGTATCGGCTATCACATTTATGAAGACAAACCTAAGCGGCATAATCAGTGAAATTACCTCTGTTTTAGAACAGATGGGAAACGGAAATTACGAAATTGCGCTGGAGCAAAATTATGTGGGAGAGTTTTCTGCGATCCGCGATTCTTTCTACAAAATCAGCCAGGAGATAAGACACACCTTACATACGCTTCGTGAAATGTCCGATCAGGTCAGCGGCGGATCGATGCAGCTGGCAGATGCGGCAACAAATCTTGCAGAGGCAAGTACCGTGCAGGCTTCCACCGTCGCGGATCTCTCTACGTTGACGGAAAACCTTTATACGGATATGGAAAAAAATTCCAGCCAGGCAAGGGAATGCGTCGAAATCGCTTCCAGCGCAGGCCGGACGCTTTCGGTCGGCAACGAAAAAATGCAGGATTTAAAAGGGGCAATCGAAGAAATCAAAAAATGCTCGGAAGAGATCAATGCAATTATCGGCGCAATTGAGGATATCGCATCACAGACGAATCTGCTCTCCCTGAATGCAGCAATCGAGGCGGCGCGCGCCGGAGAGGCAGGCAAGGGTTTCGCTGTGGTTGCGGAACAAGTCAAAAATCTGGCTGAAGAATCTGCAAATTCCGCCAGAGAAACTACCCGCCTGATCGAGACAACCGTAGCTGCCGTCGAAAAGGGGAATGCAATTGCCGATGAAACCGCCTCAAATATTGAGGAAGTTATGGTGGGCGCAATGCAGGCCACCGAAAAAATGAGCCAGATTTCAGATCTGCTGAACCAGAATGTTCATTATATGAGAAAGATTGACGACGACCTTGGCGATATCTCAGAAGCAGTAGACAACAACGCTGCCATCTCACAGGAGACCGCCGCCATCTCGCAGGAACAGAGCGGTCAGGTAGAAAAAATGGTAGAACTGATGGACAAATTTGTTATTTAAGATATTCCAATCAAGCAGCGGTATTTCCTGTCATATAAAAAAGAACCGGTTTAAAAACCGGTTCTTCAGACTGTAGACAAAACGGTTCGCGATATCATGTCCGCGAACCGTTTTTTTGC
>CAMUGE010000054.1 GCA_947088345.1 uncultured Roseburia sp. | reverse complement strand
TAATACGGGGAAGTTTCAGAAATGCCAAATAAAATGATAAAATTTCCGATACAGACAGGGATTTACAAGTTGCCATCATACATTTATCTCGAAACCTCATTGACAAGAGTAAATACTCCCTATATAATTAAACTGTAAGTTTAATTATATAGGGAGGAACGCGAACGCATGGGACGCAGAAAGAAAGAGCCTGGAAGTGTACACCGGGAAAACATAGTGTCTGCGGCATCTGCTTTATTTATGGAAAAGGGAATTGCCGCGACTTCTATGGACGATATAGCGAAAGCCGCCGGATACAGCAAGGCAACATTATATGTATATTTTGAAAATAAAGAGGAGATAGTCGGCATTTTGGTATTGAACAGTATGAAAAAACTTTATGACTATATATCTTCTGCTCTGATACAGCATGAAACCACGAAAGCAAGATATGACTTTATCTGCCGCGGGCTGGTGCAGTATCAAGAGGAATTTCCTTTTTATTTCAAAATGGTATTGGATAAAATCAACATTGATTTTGAGAGCAAAGAGTATCTGCCGGAAGAAAGGGAAACTTATCAAATTGGAGAAGAAATAAATGAAAAGATAAAAAACTTTTTGTTATCCGGCATGGAAAAGGGAGATTTACGAAGTGATTTGGAAATTATGCCTGCCATATTTAATTTTTGGGGTATGCTTTCCGGAATCATTCAGCTTGCCGCAAACAAAGAAGAATATATTAAAAAGTCAATGGGATTATCTAAAATAAAGTTTTTGGAATATGGTTTTTCCCTTGTTTATCATTCGATTGCGATTAAGGAGAAAGGTTTATGAGTGAAAAAAATGCGCTTGCCATTTTAGGCAGTCCTCATACAAATGGGACGACAGCTGCCATGCTGAATTTCGCAGTTCATAAAGCTGAACAGGCGGGTTATGCTGTAACAAAAATCACTCTGTATGAAAAGAAACTTTCTTTCTGCACCGGTTGCCGGGCTTGCATGGATACACATATTTGTATTCAGAAAGATGATATACAGGAAATCGCCCCACTATTACATAAGAGCCAGCTTGTTATCCTTGCCGCCCCTGTCTATTGGGCAAATGTTCCGGCGTCTGTCAAAAACTTATTTGACCGACTGCTGGGAACGGCTATGGAAGAAACAAACACATTTCCAAAACCACGCTTACGGGGGAAGCAATATATGATTTTGACTTCCTGCAATACTCCCGCGCCTTTTTCGTGGATATTCGGACAAAGCAGAGGGGCAATCCGCAGTATGGACGAATTTTTCAAGACCGCAGGCATGAAGTCGGCGGGAAAAGTGGTATGTGCAAATGCAAAGAATAAGAAAGAACTGCCTAAGCGAACAATGAAAAAGATTGAGAGGTGTCTGAAATGAAATTATCCCGAAAAAGAATCCTGTCCTTTACAGCAATTTTTCTTTTCCTTATTGTTTTGATTTTTACGGCGGTTTATCTGAAAAGCGTGGCAGATTATAAAAGGTCAGTAAAAGAAACAACGTTCAGCAATTTAGATATTTCCAATGTTCCCGATGGAGTTTATGCCGGAGAATATGACGTGGATTTTGTTTATGCCAAAGTGGAAGTAACGGTTCAAAACGGAGTGATTACAAACATTGATATTCTGGAGCATAAAAACGGGCGTGGAAGCCGCGCAGAAGTTGTTGTTGACAGAATCATTGAAGAACAGAAAATAGATGTTGACGCAGTATCGGGGGCAACAAATTCAAGCACCGTCATAAAGAAAGCTGTTGAAAATGCCTTAACAGGAGAAAATAGAAAATAAGCAGGAAAACAGAGTGGATTTATTGCCCTGTCTGCGGGAGCAAAACAAGGTTACAAATTCGGCCAGATACAGAATTGAAATATTTTCCTCTTTACTGTCCGAAATGTATACAGGAAAATTTGATTGACGTAAAAGAATTGCATATAACCATTATCGGGAAAAAATTTTAATAAAGTGAAGAGCCAGACGCACAAAAGACGCAGAGCCGACGAAAAAGGCAAGGAGCAACATAATATCCTACTCTCTGCCTTTTTTACACTTTGTTTGTCAGCGTTGATGATAAGTTAGTTTCTATACTTCCTTATCACCGTAAACATCAATTTTATCGGCATTTCGGGATTTTATCCATTACTCGGATTCACCAAACCTTTACTTTTCCTGCCGAACCCGCCATTACCGCTATGACAGGCCTACTCCGGAAAACAAAGCCGCTTTTTCCGTATGTGATCATTCTGCGTCAGCTGTCTTATACAAATCTCAAATTTTTGCTCACCGGGCAGAACGACAACAAATTTGTCCTCATTGTCATATGTCATAATATCAACCAACCCAATCACCTGCTCCCCAAATTCGTTTAACAATTCAAAAAACAAATCCTTAAATAAATTTTTATCCATTTCCTGTCCCTCCCAAGTATTATACCTCTATCTTACCACAACAGATGGACATATTCCGTACTTCCCGCAATTTTTTACCTCCCTTTTCAAAAAAGTGTTCCCATTATATAGAGCTTGAACTATATTGCATATTCCAGCAAAATAATTATGCATTATGCGCTCACTTCACGGTTCTGCCAATGAGAAGAAGTTACCCTGGCAGCTCCATTTCATGATTCATTTTTATAAATCCGTATTTTTCGTATAACGGTCTCCCCATATCAGTTGCTTCTAATGAAATAACTATAATACCCTTATTTTTAGCAGCATGAACCAGCATATCTAATGTTTTAGCAGCAATCCCCATTCTTCTGTACGCAGGATCAGTGTACATGTTCATTATATAAGCTTTATTTCCGCTTGGATTGTGATAAGTGGGCATAACCTGAAAAAAACTGACGCCCCCGGCTCCAACAAAACGCTTTCCGTCAAAAACCAAATATGCAATATGAGAACCATCGCAAAGAGCTTTCCGGTAATAGTTGTAGGATTCTCTTTCTACTTCGCTCATATCAACAGCGTCAGAGAGTTGATTAGCAGCCCTTAATACCTCTATTCTTGTTTCTGTTAATATATTTATATCCTCAAGCGTTGCTTGTTTGTATAATAAAGTCATATTGTGTTCTTTCCTCATATCCTGATTTCTATATCTGAATGATAATATTTTTATCTGCCGCCTGTTAAACACATTTACAGACTCATCCTCAGGAGGTATACCCTACAAAAAATGGCGTTTTATCTAAAAATTTCCTGCACATCCGTACCCGCTGTTTCTTTTGACTCCTCACAACTCTAACTTTGCCTTTCATAAAATTGATGGGAAGTACTGTCATATTGATAAATCTCTGCCAGCTCCATCAGTTCTTCCACCCTCTGGCAGAACTTTTCACTGTCTTTCAGACATGACTCCCAGGATTCCTCTTTCTCTATCAGCGTAACCTCTTTTTTTGACAATCTCTCCTCTACCTTTCCTCTGTGGTCGGTGACAATCAGGAATACAGCATTTTCTTTCTGTACAAAGCGAAAAAAATTCTGCTCTGCCAAATCAGATAACAGATGATTTCCTGTTCTGCGGCAGTTAATTCCATCGGCTTTTGCACATATCTGATACCCATGCTCCGTTGTCCGAAACTCTGTGGCTGATATTTTCTTATCGTACTCTTCCATAATAATCACGTATTCGCTGTCCGTGCCCTGCACCCCAAACCTTTTGTACCATAAATACATATAATAATCCGCCATCGAAACATAACTGATTTCTTTGAAATCCGGATATCCGTCCAAAAACGCTTCCCCTCCTGTTATATAGGGAGTCGGTAAAACAACAACCATATTTTCGTCTTCTGCCTGACAAAACTGATCAATCAAATCCGCTTCCTGCTCGTGAGAGATCAGATTATGCTTCTTTTCCTGTTGAAAAAAAATATCTTCGCTTTTCTTCCCCCGAAAAATCCTGATGCCCGCCGCTCCCAAAACCCAAAGACTCTGATTTCGTCCCGTAACTTCCGCCGGTCGGGCAGATTCCTGACTTTTTTTCATCCCCTCATCCGGAATCGGCAATGCCAGAAACATCCCCCTCGCTATTCTTAAATCTCCGATCAGATTTTCGCACAGATCAAAGACAGGAATCTCTGTTGGAATTTTCCTGCACCATATGGTCTCATATTTGCGCCGACACAGTTCGGCCGGGATCATTTGTCTGCGCTCTACCTCGTTCAGCAACTTTCGGGGATCACGTTCGTAAAAAGACGCGATATGAAAAATCACACGTCCATAAACTGAAAGATGACGGTCAAAGATACATTTCTCTTTATTCAGCAAAGACAGCACCTGCCTGTTTTCAATCAGATAGCCGTAAAATTCACTGCTCTTAATGGACAGTCTCAACTTTAACTCTGTAAATAAATAATGCTGAAGCAAATCTTTTCCTACATCGCATCTTCCCTCTGTAAGATCAAAGATTTGAGATACAACATGCAAAATTGTTTCACTGATACAAAACCCGGCAAAATTTGCTGAACTTTCATGCATCCATTCTTTTAGTTCCTCTTTTCTCCTAAGACGTTCTACCTCCCGTTCCAGCATATTCAACTGTTTTTTCATATCAATGATTCGGTTGTTCGTTTTCGCGTTGTGTTCATGCATTTCGCATTTCAGACCGTCCAGCTTTCCGTTTAAAGTATCTATTCTGTCAAGGACGATTCGAATGATCGCAAAAAACAACTTCAGTGTTCGATTCGTCTTATCAGCAATATCTATGTTCCGTTTTTTGTTTTTCCCATTTAAAAAACCTGTAATTCGACTGAAACATCCCTGAGATGCCAGCTCTCGAATTCTGCTTTTTGTAGATGAGATCAATGTTGTACATTCCGTATAAAGTGCAAACAATTCCTCCGGATTCCAGTCTCTTGTATATTCTGCCAATTCCTTCTCTAATTCCGCTTCAGGAAACCACATTGTATCGTCTTTCATGTAAGTCCTCTCTCAAACATTTTTGCAAAGGCGCTCATATTCTTCGTCCTGCCGCTTTATCATATCGCGGTATATTCGCTCTTTTTTCATTTCCTCTCCGACTGTGGACATATGCGCAATTTCCCGTCTCTGCCTGTCCTTTAAATCTGCAAAAGCCCCGATAGCATCCCGATATCCCATCTCAATTCTTTCTTTCGCATGGCTCGGATCAAAATCCAAAACACCGCGGAATATTCCGCCCAGATTTTCTTTCGGAACAATTTCCAGGATACGTGCATTCGGATACTCGTCGTAACAAATCAGGTCCGACTCCCGTTTTAAATGGACAACGATGATCATATTGCATTTTTCCTGACAGTATAATGGCAAAATCGGAACATTGTCGCGCACACTTCCGTCGACAAAGTGCGCGTTCCTCACACGCTCATCCGGAAAAATAAGCGGTATCGCAGAAGTAGCAAGCAAGATGCGCTTTCGTTCCTCAAACGTATAATTTCTTAAATTAAAATAGGTCGCTTTCTTTTCAATAATCTGTTCGGAAATTAATAATTTCCGAAACAGGTTATGACGATTTTCGTCGCTCTTTTTCGAATCCAATTTATTGAATAAATGCATGAATTTTGACTCCTCTTTGACTTTGTAGCAGGCCAGATAACAATTTAGGCCGCTTTCATCAAATATGCCCAGATTCAAATTTCTATCTATTATGTCACGCATTCCCGCCCTTGTAAATATACTGCGGCGGTATCCCTCACCTTTCTCCATCGCCTTTTGCGCTCTATTTTTACGGGATAAAATCTGCTGCGGCGAAATATTTTCCCAGATCTGCTCTGCGATTTCATAATCACCCTGCACAAACAACGCCGCATTCAGTCCCCCGACCGATGTCCCCGCAGCTGCCCTGACATATCGATCAAATCCGGTCTCTCTCAACGCTTTCCAAACGCCAATCTCATAAGCGCCTTTTCCGCCGCCCCCTGCAAATACGAGTCCAAGTTTTAACATAGTTTCCCTCCCTGTTTTCACATCCCCGAACATATGCCTCAGCCAGGACAGAGTCGGCAATTTATTATACCACATGCCGCCTGCATTGTCCATCAGCAGCAAATCTTTGTTCGACTTATACGCAGGCAGCGGAAAAATGATTACCGTTTGCCAAACCGGAATATCCATGGTATGATAAAAAAAGCAGGCAGGCCAGCTTCAACTCACAGGCCGGCTTAGCTGGCTTTTCTCTCAACCCTCAGAGAACTGCACGCTTTGACGCGCTATGTGCGGTGGCCTTAGCGATATCATACCTGCGCACGAGTGCGCATAATATTTTATATTTTTGGAAAGTCAAAAATTTAAACAATTCACAGTATCAAAGTCTTTCCTAAATAATAAAATAAATCATCCTATGGAAAGAAGGAGAAAAATGAACCCTGCATTTATCATTTTAGTTATCCTTGGCGCAATTGCATTGTGGTTCCTGTTATCATTCCTGTTTGTTCCGCTCGGAAAGCTGATCTCCAAAATCTGGAATGACACAATGCATGAAACAAAAAAAGACGACACTAACCGAAAGGAGAAACAAGAACCATGAGAAAAAGAACGATCGGAGCTATTTTTGTAGGCATTGTTATTTTGTTAGGAATTATCCTGACTTTTATGTGTATGAAACGCGTACCTGCCGGATATGTAGGCGTTGTTTATAATATGTCCGGAGGTGTGGACGGAGAGATTCTTACGCAGGGCTGGCACCTGGTTTCCCCTACAAAAAAAGTGACTACATATTCCATCGGCATCGAACAGTCCTACCTCTCCTCCGAGAGCAAAGGGGACTCCAAAGGCGATGAAAGCTTTAATATTCCAACTTCAGACGGCAAAACCGTAAAAGTTAACCTGGAATTTTCTTACCGTTTTGACCCGGACGAGGTAACCGACACATTTGTCCGGTTTAAGGGGCGCTCCGGCGAGGAAGTAAAAAATACGTTTATCAAACCCAAAATCATGGCATGGACACAGGAAGTATCGGCAACCTATCCTGTCACCGATATCTTCGGCGATAAACGTACGGAAATCAATGCGCAGCTGGACACTTATCTGAAAGAAAAATTTACTCCCTATGGCATAATCATTGATACAGTCAATTTTACCGATATCTCCGTCGACGATGAGACGGCTGCCGCTATACAGAAAAAAGTGACGGCGCAACAGGAACTTGAACTTGCCAATATAGAAGCGCAGACAGCAAGAATCCAGGCAGAAAAGGAAAAAGAAGTCGCTCTGATTGAAGCGGAAAAAAATAAGGAAACAGCTAAAATCAACGCGGAGCAGGCAAGAATCAAAGCGCAGGGAGAAGCAGAAGCTAAAAAAATAGCTGCAGAAGCTGAGGCAGAAGCCAACCGTAAAATTGCAGAATCCCTGACCCCGGAACTGATTGAAAAACTAAAATATGAACAGTGGAACGGCGAACTTCCGCAGGTACAGGGTTCCGGTAATCCAATTGTAGATATTACGCCTTAATCCAGTTTAAAGCACAGAAAAGGAGCCGTGCACTTTAAAAATGTGCACGGCTCCTTTTCTCATTTCAGTTTAAAATAGGATGTCTGGCTAAAAATTTGATAATCGCTGTAGCGAAGCGTACAATCCTGTGCGGAAAGTTCATTTGGAATTTCAAAGACCAGATTTCCGGTGATATCCAGATTTGGATTTATCGTATCTACCGTTATAAATTTATCGTCTGCAGCTGCAACAATGGACGCAACGTACCTTGCATCATCTGAATCTACCATGTTAAAGTAATTTAAAAGCAGGCTCTTGCTCTTTTTTGAATTATTTCGAATCGTAACATTAATCACGGCATATTTTCCGCTTTTGGGTTTATAGGACATCATCCCGTTAACCGCAGAGATCTTGTCTGTCTCTGTAACTTCATTGACAATCAGTGTCAGCCCGTCGTCAATCGTCCCTTCCTGGCCAAATGCAATCTCTTCGCCGTCAGAATCGCTTTCCTCCTGCTGTGTACCGCCATCCTGCGCTACATCATTCCCGCCGATATCGGCATTCGAGCTATTGTTTTTCTTTTCTGCTGTAGATGCAATCGCAACACTGACCACCACAATCACTGCTAAAAATATAAGTATGGTGATCAGACATCCATGGCCTTTCTTCTTTGGTCCCTGCGACGGAACTCCCCCCTGCTGTCCATATCCGGGCTGCTGTCCATACCCCCCCTGCTGTTTATTGGAGGCCTGCATGGGCCTGCCGCAGTTTGGACATGTTCCGGCCATATCGCTGATTTCTTTTCCGCATTCCGGACACTTGATTAATCCCATTTTCTCGTTCTCCTTTTAAATTTTTTCTATTATATCGCAAAGAAAGAAACCTGTCACGAATAATTTATTTATTGTCGAAAATTACCACTACTGCTGACAGCTCAGATTCGTTTTAATTTTGCAAATGTCGCAAACATTTTTTTGGTACCAGCTATGTCAAATTCAACCGTCACTTCAAAGTCTCTGCCCCCGGACACAATATTTTTTACTGTTCCCTCTCCGAATTTAATATGCTTCACACGATCTCCGATACTATAATCCAACTGTGTTCCTGCTGTCTTTGCACTTTCGAACGCACGGGAGAGCATCGTCTGTCCGGAAGGCTGCTGTCGCATAGTCGGCCGTTTCGGTCTGACCGCATCTTTCGTCCGCTCTGCCTTTTTCTCTGCGGGCTTTCTTTTCACGGGTTCGCTCATCAACTCCTCCGGGATCTCCTGCACAAAACGGGATACCCGGTTATAGCGCGTTTCACCTCGCACCATCCGCTGCTTTGCGCATGTAATCGCCAGTTCCTCTTTCGCACGCGTAATGCCTACATAGGCAAGGCGCCGTTCTTCTTCGATTTCTTCGATCGGGTTATCCGCCATAATTGACATAAAACTTGGGAAAATACCGTCTTCCATACCCACAAGATAAACATTCGGAAATTCCAGACCTTTCGCACTGTGCAACGTCATTAAAACGACATAGTCACTCTCTTCCTCCAGACTGTCAATATCTGCAACAAGGGCCACTTCCTCCAGGAATCCGCTAAGCGTTGGCGCCTCCTGCATCTCGTCATAATCCGCCGCCTTGTTGATCAGCTCGTCTATATTTTCAATCCTTGCCTGCGCTTCCTCGGTTTCTTCCGCCTCTAATTCTTTTACATAGCCAGTTTCTTCTATAATTTCTTTCAACAGCTCAGCGACGCCCAAATAAGGAAGCTTACTGCGCATTTTCTGAATAAACAATACAAATGGGCGTATTTTTGCTGCACTTTTTCCAATAGACGGGATTTCTTCCGCCAGCTTAAGCGCCTCATAAAAACCAATATCTTTCCCTGTCGCATAATCCGATATACGCGTCAGAGTCGTCGAGCCAATCCCTCTCTTTGGAACATTGATAATACGCCGCACCGCAAGCTCATCTCTTGCATTGTCAACCGTCTTTAAATATGCCAACAGATCTTTGATCTCTTTCCTGGCGTAAAAATTAACTCCTCCCACTATTTTATATGGGATATTGGATACAATAAATCGTTCCTCAAATATTCGGGACTGTGCGTTTGTACGATATAAAACAGCGCAGTCCCTGTACCGATATGCACTCCTTTTTGTTTTTCGCAGAATATCCTGCGTTACAAAATCCGCTTCCTCATATCCCGTCTCTGTCTGTCGAAATACAATCGGACTGCCGGCGCCGTTCTCAGTCCAGAGTGTTTTTTCTTTCCTGCCCATATTATTTGCAATCACATGGTTTGCCGCATCAAGTATCGTCTGGGTGGATCTGTAATTCTGCTCTAATTTGATCGTCACCGCATCCGGAAAATGCTTTTCAAAATTTAAAATATTGTATATATTGGCTCCCCTGAATTTATAGATAGACTGGTCATCATCACCGACAACACAAAGATTTCTGTACTTACCTGCTAAAAGACGGATCAGTTCAAACTGCACTGTGTTGGTATCCTGATATTCATCCACCATAATATACCGAAACCGTTCCTGATACGCATTTAATACCTCCGCATCCGTACGGAAAAGTTCTACCGTTTTAACAATCAGATCGTCAAAATCCAACGCGTTATTTTTTTTAAGTACCGCCTGATATTCCCGGTAGACCTGCGCCTGCTTCTTCTTTACAAAGTCTGCTGCATACTCCGCATTCTGCGCCATCACTTCCGGAGTAATCAATTCGTCTTTTGCATGGGAAATAGCTGCAAGAAAACTCTTCTCCTTATATGTCTTAGTATCAATCTGCAAACGTTTACAGATTTCTTTCATAATTGATTTGGAATCGTCAGAATCGTATATGGTAAAATTTGTTCCATATCCGATTCTGTCTATGTAGCGCCTCAAAATTCTTACGCAGCTGGAATGAAATGTGGAAACCCAGATACTCTCCGCACCAAATTCCACCATATTGTTAATTCTCTCACGCATTTCTCCGGCTGCTTTATTGGTAAATGTAATTGCCATAATCTGATACGGATTAACTGCTCTCTCCTGAATCAGATAAGCGGCACGGTGTGTCAGCACACGCGTCTTTCCGGAACCTGCCCCGGCCAGGATCAGCAACGGCCCCTCCGTCTTGTAAACCGCCTCCAGCTGTTTGTCGTTCAGTTTTTCTGTGTTCATAATTTCCTCTCTTTGTCTTTTTTCGCTCCTCTTCCTTTTTATTTTTTTATTATACCACACATATAACATTTTTACGATGCCTTTTGCACAATTTAAATGCAACATTATAAACCGTTCAGCCTTACAGACCAGGTTGTATCCGGTCAGGAAAAATACTTTCTGCAAATCTAAGTCCTGATAATAGTATAATGTGTGCATAAAGCTGTCACTCAGCGCTTTCCCATAAATTGTCACTTCCACTTTCTTTCCGGAAGAAACATTATAATCCGGCATAGGGAAATATTTCTCTTTCTGAATGTTAATAGTCACAAATATTCTTGTGAATTTTATTCTAACATTTTAGAATTATATACCTCCATTAATTCAGCTATATAAGCTTCTGGTCTTTTCATTACTCTTAATATTTCATCACCAAATTGTTTGAATATTTCTTTTCCAAAGTTATATGCCAAACTATAACAATCATTAATTCCATAAAAATTGTTTGTGAAAGTCTCCCATAAAACCCTATTTTTTCTATTATATGTTTTTTTTTGCCCAGCCAGGTAACATGCAACCGCTTCATATAACCATGCATATTGTTTAGGCGATATCATTGAAAAATATGTCTGAAAAGCATGAATGCATTCATGAACAATGACAGTATTATATGCATTTAAGGAATACCAATCGTCTAAACTTTTATATTCCAAAATAAAAATCTTATTTATTTTGCATGTAAAAGCAACTACGTAGTCTGATACATTCATATGTAATTCTTCTTTTTTTTGCTTAAATTCTTCCTCTCTGCATATATGAATCTTAATCTTTAATTCATCCGGAAGACTGCTGAATCCAAAAAAAGCAGCTGCAGTTACTATGCTTTCGGATAAGCTCTCCCAGCTCTCATAAGCCATAGTTTCTACTGTACTAAAAACACATAAATCACCAATTCTATCAATCATCATACAATCCACACCGTGTTCGTTTCAGCCAATTCCTCCAGCATCTTTATAATTACAATCCGATCTCCCTGCCCGACTTTGTCGATATTTTTCACAACAAGTCCAATATCATAAATTCTGTTGAAATAAAATGATAACAGCTTTATCTTTGCCGCGGTAATTTCATCCAATGATATCAAATCACTGCTTAAAGATACGCTTCCTATCCCCAATCCCTTAACAAATGTCAGTCGTTCTTTTATGGCCGCAATATTGCCTGTTTTCGCTGTGTTTAACTTTTCTAACAACATATCAGCAGTCAATGACATCCACTCGCCGAACGATAACCCACAACACTTATAACTTAAATACTTTTTCTTTAAGCGTTCGCCGTTACATACAGGACAGATAATCTCCTTTTTTTTCTTAAACGCTGTATTAGCAGATTTGTCTGAATAGTAGCTATGATACTGTATAAAATAGGGGATTATACCCTCCCAACGCCTAGGTTTTCCTCCCATATCATACATTTTATCTGTTCCCCAGAATAAAGCTCTTTTCTCATCATTTGTCATATCTCCAACCATTTTAGTAATATCAATCTTGTCCTTTTTTAGGATTTTAGATAATTTCAAATAATCTGTACTGTTCTTCAAAAATTTTTTACAACCAGCGCTTAATTCGTCACCCTGCAAGAAGAATCTTTCATCAATCGCCAAAGCTTTTCCGGACCCTTTACAATTTATACACTTTCCTGTTGAACTATCAGGATCAAATACATATCTGGCAATATTGGCCTTATTTTCAGATGCAGCCTCTTCATCCAAAAATCGACTGATTCCTAATGCTTCCCCCAGCGAAATATTGTATTTAACCTTTTCACCAAAATCGATTATCAGCATAATTGGCGTATCAGATTCAATAATATTTCTGTCAAGCCTTGAGAACATAGCATTATTGGGTATAGCAACTGACAAGAAATCATCCTTAGACCTTTTTGCAGCTTTTATCAAAACTTCTAAATGATCCTGTTCATAATATAAATGATGTGGTACAAATTTTAAGACAGCCTCCTCATCCTCTATTGTTATATCTTTCTCAGTACATCCCACATCACTTGTTTTGCCAACTTCAAAGCCCTCTAACATTTTAGCGGTTGGCGTTTCCTTTATTTCATTCGGCTTTCCTTGAAATAAAACATATCCGCCAGTAACTCCAGTACCGCCAAATTCTATCATATAATCCGCATTCTTAATCATCTCCGGATTATGTTCAACTACCAAAACTGTATTTCCAGCCAAAGTCGCTTCTCTAAATGCGAATATCAGATTCCCTGCATCAACTGTATGCAAACCTTTTGATGGCTCATCTAAAATTAATAAATGATTTTTCTCTTTTCCCATAAGTACCTGAAGAAGAGAAATTCTTTGCAACTCACCCTTCGAAAGAGTCTTTGACTGTCTTGCAAAAGATAGATATCCAACTCCCAATCTGCATCCTAACTCTGCCAGGCTCTTGATTTTTATATCCTTTACAATTTCACCTAAGTCTTCCAAATTTGTATGATAGAATTCGTAGATATTTAATCCATCCACCTGTACGTTCAGAACATCCTCGTCAAATCCATATCCGCCACATTGATCGCAGACTCCTATCAATTCATTTGCAGCAGAATAAATTGCACCTTTCCCTCCACAACCCTGACATTTTCCATCCGATGATCCCAGCATAAAACAATTCTTCTTGATTTTAGATTTAGAAGCTTTTTCAAATAACTTTGAAATATGGTCGCCTATTTTTATCAGTGATGCAACAGTAGATTGATTTGTAGTAACTTTTGAAGCCTGTCCCAAATAGGACGCCGCAGCAAATCCATACTTAGAAGGATCGGCTTTTATGGCATCATAAACCGCCCGCCTTACAAACGTGGACTTTCCGCTTCCTGAAATGCCGCAAACAGCTGTATAAGCACCTTTGGGAAATCTTACTGATACGTTTTTCAAATTATTATAAGTTAGATTTTTAAATTCTACAAAATTCGTTTTCTCTGTTTCTTCTATTTCAAATGCCGGTGTTCCCTTTCCTGCCGTGAGAAGCACTTTTGTTGTAGAAGTATCATAATCTTTTATTTCATCTATTGGTGCGCTAAAAAGCACATTGCCGCCTTTTCTGCCTCCATAGGGTCCCATATCTACAATATGATTGCAGCAGCTTAATAGCTTTTTATTATGTTCCACCATCACAATGGTGTTCCCATGCTCACATATTCTGCGCAATAAGATTACTAAATTTTCAATATCGCTATAGTGAAGTCCAGAAGAAGGTTCGTCCAGTAAATAGCACAATCCATGAATATCTGCATTAAGAAGTGTGCACACACGAATTCTTTGAAGCTCCCCGCCGCTTAAAGTATTGCTGGATCTAGACAGCACAAGATGACCACAAGACAACAAGTTAAAATTATCCGTTTCCTTTATAATTCTATCCAAATACTTATAAGATTTTTTAGGCGCTTCTTTCTTAATTTTCCTGCACCACTCTCCCAGCTCATCTAAAGTCATTGTCACCAATGAACTTATGGACTCGCCACAAAATATAAAGCGACTGATTCCTCGATCAAACCGGCTGCCCCCACAGTCTGGACAAATGTACTCATCAAACAGATTATTAAGTGCATCCCCGCCCTTATTTGCTCTGTAGCTTGCACTTAAGTAGTTGGCAATGCCCTCAAAAACCCGTGTTTTCTTCCCGCCAGTTCTGTCTATGAATGTTATTTCCTTATCCATACCGTACATAATTGTATGAAATTCATCACTGGATAAATCAGAAATAGGCGTGCCAACGTCAAGATTCAGTTGTTCATATAACGCAGCGATAAATTTTTCTGTAACTGTAGAGTATTTGATCCCTTTCGTTGTAATAAAATTGCTGGCTCCATCGAAAATACCTTTGGTGTTGTCCAAAAATACTTTCTCAGGCTGAATAGCTATTACTCTTCCTGAACCCTGGCAGCACCTGCAGGCGCCGCCGCCATCCCCGTATGAAGTGTTATATGACGCCCTGCTTCGTATTAAATTCGGTCCAACCGAATGGCAGAAAGTACATTCTATTTCTTTCACAAAATCGTATGTAATATGAAAAGTATCCGATATTACACATACAGAGCAGCTAAATTGTTTATTGAATTCACGAACCAGTTTTTCGTTTACATTGTTAAAAGAAAAATACACCGTTGCCAATGCTTTATTCTTCTCATTGGATGTGAGTTCACCATTTTTATCAAAGTATTCAATCCTGCTAATAGAGCCGTGGCTTTCGATAAAATCTGTAGCTAATCCAAACAAATCGTCAACTTTTAGATCCACGCTCAACCGATGGATCAAAGAATAATCTCTATACACCACACTACCACATTTATCACAGCATATGACTCCATACTCAACAAATAAATTCCTTAATATCTCATGAATACCGGAAACCGTAGAAACTGTTGATATTGGATTAGAAACTGCGCTCTTTACATCAATTAAAATCGTGTTCGGCAGATTTTCAACAGAATCAACTTCTATATTGTCAGTTATTAATAAGGAATCCTTTACTGTCTTTGATGCAATGCGCGTATAATTCTGCGCTCCATAGGCTCCTAATATTTCTTTCAGCAAAGTGCTCTTTCCCGATCCAGATACGCCAGTTATTGCAGTAATCTTACCAATTGGAATATCCACCGATATATTTTTCAAATTATTCGCATATGCATTTTTCACTGATATCTGCATGTTCATCCCCATTTCTGCATTGCGAACGCAGTTCGCATTCACTTTTTGCGTATAAGCGACTTTAGCGCGCAGACACAAATCGCCGCGTGAAAGATTTATTTTTCACACGAACCAACATGTCACGGCTCTGCCGCAACTCAAATCCAGATGAGAAATGCTTTATTTCAGGCATTTCTCTGTGTGTGAGACTTAGAACTTCTTCGCGCGCGAACCTGTTTCGCGCTAGCGCCTCTGCTGTGAGTGATTAGAAGTACTTCTCACACTATCTCTTTCTAAATTCAGCCATACAGGTATAGATCTTATCCATCCCCAAAGATTCGGCTCCTACGCTTTCAGCCGAAATATAATCATCGACAACCCTGGATATTTCATAATCATATTTCTTTGCCTTTCCAAACACATAATCTGGAGAACCGCAATCAATCGTACAAAACACGATCAAAATTCGACCATCTGACTTCAAATTCTTCTGACCAAACTCAAAAATATAGTCAATCAAATCCTTACCCTCAATAGAATGCCATGAATTTGTAAGATAGGAAAACGATTCGTCATCAAATGTTTCAAATGTATCATCCGCATATTTCATGATATCCTCACTTGCAACATGATCATTTACGGGAGGATTTGCCACAATTAAGTCAAACTTTCTCCCTTCATACATTTCCGCAAGAGTCATAAAATTTCCATTTATAATCTCAATCGAATCCTCAAGACTGAGATTCTTAATATTTTCTCTCGCGCAGCTGCATGCTGCTGGATTTAATTCCACTCCAGTAACTTCACACCTATGCTGATCCGCCAAAAAAATTCCCAGCGGTAATGCTCCGCATCCGACATCCAGCACATTGATTCCCTGCCTATTATGAAAACGGTTATAATGCTCTGCAAAAAATTCAGCCAGTCCAAACTTATTGCAAATAAATTTATCGATTTTAAGCTGATATTGCTTCTCCGGTGTAATATACTTTGAATACATATGCTTCTCCCCGATTCATTTATAGAAATAAAGACTCCATATGGCAGCCGCACAGCATACCATCAGAGTCTTTAGCGTGAAAAGTACTTGTAAGGCTCATGCCAGAAAGCATTTCGCCAACAAGTACTATGTTTCACGCCAGAGAATCCCAAAAAACAGGGGATTCTCCGCGCAGATTTGAGTGACAGCAGAGCCGCGACATGGGGGTTAGTGTGAGAAGTACTTCTAACGCTCGCAGCAGATCCTGCTTCGCTAAGATGTTCTAAGTCTCACGCCAGAGAATCCCAAAAAACAGGGGATTCTCCGCGCAGATTTGAGTGGCAGCAGAGCCGCGACATGGGGTTAGCGTGATTATCCGATCGGATGAATTCCCATATTGGAAAATTCTTCAAAATGCTCTTTCCATACACCCATGCATATTTTATTCATAATGCATTTATTGCAGCTCTCCATCTTACTACGCATTCCATAATCCAATTGCTTAAAGTCACTCCTATAATCATTATCCTTATTGTACAGATCTAAGACAGTCGGCCAAGCGCTTTCGCCGACGCATGTCTCCATACCATACAAAAGACAATATGGAACACCTTCCGTTTTCAATATATCAGGACTAACAACACCTTTAAGTTTCTTTATTGCTTGTACTGAATCTTCAAGTGATACTGATATTTTACTTTGGTCTTTTAAATGCATCATAGAAAACTGCATTATTTCAGGTTTATACGGCGCTAACAATGCTGCCACATCATTCAAATGAGATATGTTCCGTGCATTAACCACAGTATTTGTATAAATTTTGCAATGCGTCTTTGATACTTTATCAATTGCATCAATCAGACTTCTAAACGCATTAGGATTACCGCTTAAATCATCATGAATATCCGCAGTATGACCATGCACTGAAAAAGACAGACATGTCTCTGTTGATTCTGCCACATGATCCAAAAATGAAACCAATTCCTCACACCTGGATAAACCATATCCATTAGTCTGAATTATGTACTTTTTATAGCCTGACGTTACGGCAAGAGAAATCAGCTCTGTTATGTATTCAGGATATAATGTTGGTTCGCCGCCTGATAGCACGAGCTCATTACATCCATTCCTTTGCCCCTGAAGAACAGCCTCTTTCAGACTATCCAGAGGAAGCACTGTATGCTTCATATATGAAGAAAAGCAGAAACTACAATGATTTGTACAATCGTATGTAACTTTCAAATTAAGACAGTGCAAGGTCAACTCCCCTTTTTATATGATGAATCAGTAATTTCTTTGCTCCACAATAATCCTCATAAAGACTTTTCGATTTCTTGAGCATCTCATTATGTGTCGGCAAGCATCCGCCTTTGCAATGTTCATAGATTTCACAATCAGAACACTTGCCCATTGCCTTACTAAAAAACTCGTCAAATTTACATACCCTGTTAGGTGTCAATAATATAGTTTTTAATTCCTCATCTGACACCTCATATATGTTTTTCACATAAGCAGTCTCTTTCATGCTCTCATGAATAAAATTGTCACACAGCCACATCTCTCCATTCGGATAAATGCAAGTAAAATTAGAACATTTCTCTTCTCTATATTCACACCATGTTACAACGCTTTTTGATAATGTACATATAATTGATGCAATCGGATCAATTATCATCTGTGTTTCTTTTGTTTGATTTGGTAAATCATGCATCCACAAATCAAATATCTCACACATAAACTCAGCAAATTCCATCGGCCGAATGCCATACATTTCAGCATTTCCATTTGAATCAGAATTATAATTCGGCACAAATTTACAAAGATTTGCTCCCAAATCTTTCATGTATTCAAATACTTCTTTTGCACACTTCACATTGTGAGTTCCAACAACACTTATCGTAGAAAATACCAGTTCTGAATTCTTTACTCTCTGAATGGCAGCCTCAATCTCTTTGAATGGAGATTTCCCCTCTACGGAATACCTTGTCATATCATTGATTCTCTGTGGACCATCTATACTGATGCTGACAATCCTTTCACTCAACAAATCTGCATTTTTTTCCAAAATTCGAATACATTCATCCGTTAATAAAGTGGCATTTGTTTGTAACGCTATTTTATAGTCAACCGGGTACTCTTTATTAACTTCTCTGATACAATCTGCAAATTTTTCTAAATAAGCAGCTCCCTGTAAAAGCGGCTCTCCTCCATGAAACATCCATAATATTTTAGAATCCGGAAATATCTTTGCCGTTCTCCATACGATACCTGTCAACTGATCAATGCTCATAGTATCTTTGCAGTAAGTCGTGCCATTCCGAATAAACTCATAGCAATAGCCACACCGAAGATTACAATTCATCGTAGGTTTTATCACAATTGTTTTTGCAAGCTGCATATATCTTAATCCCTCAAACCTTCTTCATTTTTGTATATTCTTTTATAAAAATCAAAAGGAGTACAAAATAAATCTGTACTCCAGCAACTAGTCGAATCAACTATTTCTCAACCGTCAAATCAATATCCATGAGTATAGTCATCATGATTACCCCAGCAAGCAAGGGCAGATCTTGCATCATCATTCTGAACAGTCTCTATAAACTCTCTAAGCCTTTTAATTTCTTCTGCAGAATACTGCTGTGGCTGAACAGACACTTTAACTGCACTTTCTCCGTTATTCATATACATTATTCCTCCATTGTCATATAATTAACTTCATTAGTACTCATATTGTAAACATTGTATAAGACTTTCTGTATCATTATACTACAAGTAATATACGCAGTCAACAAGAATTTAACTTTTAACCGGCGTTTATTCATAAAGGTTCCCGTTTTTTTTACGCGGGAGTTTGACAGTTGAATATTAGATAAATACCTTGCAGGTCGCATAAAAC
>CAMUGE010000053.1 GCA_947088345.1 uncultured Roseburia sp. | reverse complement strand
AAGCGGCGGCAGGAGAGGCAGCAGTAAGCGGAGCGAAAGCGGCGGCAGGAGAGGCGGCTTACGAAAGTGCAAAAGGCGCTGCCACGCAGGCGGGAGTCACAGCGGCAGAACAGACGAAACAGAAGATTGCAAAAAATATCGAGGCGGCAGGAAATAACGGTTACAGTCTTGTCACGGGAACAAAAGCGCTTTCCACCGGCACACAGAGCCTTGCAAATGCAATGCCGTCTCTGGTCAGCGGTATTACACAGCTGTATACGGGAAGCGGCGCGCTTGTATCAAATAACAGTAAACTAAAGGACGGCGCCGGAAAGCTGGCGGACGGGACGGACGCGTTGGCAGACGGCGTCGGCACGCTTGACGATGGAGCGCATAAGCTGGCGGACGGTATGGTGGAATTTAACGAGGAAGGAATCGAAAAAATATTGAACGCATTTGACGGTGATATTGAGCCGTTAACAGGCCGTCTGCAAGCAATTTTGGACGCAGGAAACGAGTATCAAAGCTTTTCGTCAATTTCAGACGACAGCGCCGGCAGCGTTAAATTTATCTATCGTACTGAGGCAATCAAAAAGACAGAAGAGTAGGGAACCGTTACGATGTGGAGAAAGCGGCAGAGCGGATGAAATGTCAGGAGGGACGGGTAATGGACTGGATTATTAATATGGCGGCCATCGCGGGGATCTCGGCGGATCTCTTTGCATCCATGGAATGTCAGGGCGCGCTGGTGGCGGATGTGGATAAAAAACATCTCTATCAGGTGGGGGTCTTTATGGCTCTCTGGCAGACAGCCGCTCTTTTCCTTGGCATTTTTGTCTCAGGGCTGCTCTCCCACAGTCGGATGACGGTTGAGGAAAGGGCGGCGGGCGCAGCCGTGTCGGCTCTGATTTTTTTCGGGCTGGGAATCAGTATGGTAAGAAAAGCCATAAAGAAAGAGCAGATCCAGGAGCATCTGGAAGAAAATCTGGGTTTTCGCCGTTTTGTGTCGATGGAAGCCGCTGAGAGTTTACTTGCTATATTTGCGGGTATTGCAGTCGGGTTTTTAAGAACCGGCGAAAGAGAAGTTCTCATGATGGCGCCGGCGGTTACGTTTGCCGTGATTATTGGCGGCATGTATACCGGCTATCATCTGGGATTTGCAAATAAGGCGAAAGTGTATGTCTGCGGAGCCCTGTTTTTCTGGCTTGCGGCGGCAAAAACAACAATCGGGCTGCTGGGTGAATAAGATAATTCCCCGGCAGCCCGTTTATCGTTTTCGTTAACGGCGAAGCTGGAACTGTTGTACGGCCAGTTTTAATTCCTCCGCCTGATTATACAGTTCGTTCGCGGAAGCAGAAGACTTCTCCGCGGTAGCGGCGTTTGTCTGCACGACGTCTGATATCTGTTCCATGCCGATTTTAATCTGTTTGATTGAATCGGACTGCTGAATTGCAGAGTCGGCAATCTGTTCGGTCCGCTCATTTGCAATCTTTGCACTTGTGACAAGCGATGCGAGAGCTTCTTTGGCTTCCACCGAGAGCGTAGCGCCGTAGGAGACAAGATGCATTGAGTTTTCAATTAACTCCGATATGTTCTGTGCAGAGTCTGAACTTATGTTTGCAAGATTTTGTACTTCCCCGGCTACAACGGCAAACCCTTTGCCGGCTTCCCCGGCGCGTGCTGCTTCCACTGCCGCATTCAGTGCAAGAATCTTTGTCTGAAGAGAGATATCCTCAATCGTTTTTATAATTCCGAAAATCTGGTTGGATGAGTCGGAGATATCGTCGATTGCCGTAGTCAGCTGTTCCATTTTTTCGTCGCAGATTTCAAGCTGATGCATCATGTCAACCGAAGACTTTTTGGAAACCTCCGCATCGCGCGAGGTATTGTCTACTTGTTCCGAAATTTCCTGAATGCCGCTTGAGAGCCGTTCGACAGCGGAAGCCTGATCGACAACACCGTTTGAGAGACTTCTTGCTGCGGAGGCCACATGCCTGGATTCTTCCGATACAAGTTCGGAGGTGACGCTGATCTTAGAGAGCGCATGATTCAGCGCATCCAAAATCTGGGTCATTGCGTTGCGAATCGGAAGAAACTCGCCCAGATAATCCTTGTCAATGGTCAGGTTCATATTGCCATGAGCCATCTCTTCCAGCTTTTGTTCAATATCTTTGATATAAACTTTTAACTCCCGTTTTGTCTCATGAATGGAGTTTACCAGCATTCCGATTTCCGAAGTGTCAGACTGCAGATTGAAATCTGCGGAGAGGTTTCCCTTTGCAATCTCTCCCATCTGGTTTTTGACTTTGATGACCGGGCGCAGCACACGCAATCTTGTGGTGAACATACTGATCAGCTGTATGACGCCGACCAGGGCGAATGCAAGTTCCATTGTAAATTCAATATGGTCAGCCTTTGCGATCAGTTCGTTTACGCGGGAGAGCGTTCTTTCATTTTGCATAGTCAGAAACTGCTCTTTTATGGAATTTATTTTTGCAATAGCCTCGCTGTATTCTTTTCCGTAGACATAATCCAGAGCCTTGTCTTTATTGCCGGCCTGAACCATTTTCATGGCTTCTTCTTCCAGTGGTACCAGGGAGTTGGAGATTTCATACATCTCGTCAATCAGCGCCTGCTCCTCTGTCGTAATTCCGATTTCCTGCATTGCGGCTACGCCCAGATCCCGGTTTTTCAGATTGTTGATTTCATTAAAGTAGTTGTCGTAGTGCAGTGTGTCGCCTGTCGCCGCAAATGCTCTTACTTCATTCGTAAGATATGCAGAACCGTTCATAAACCGGTTTGCATTGTAGGACAATTCATACCGCGCTTCGTTTGCATTGTTTAGCTGGCTTCTGACTTTTCCGTCGCTGATCAGGGAAACTACCATAAAAATTAGCGTCAGTATTGAAATACCGTTTAATATCAGCGTTATCAGAGACTGGTTCATTGCCTTTTTCATGTTAACTGCTCCTTTGGTCTGTATTGTAATAGAATCGCATATCTCTAGTTTACAAAATCTAACAGAAAAATACAATATGTTAATCTGTAATTTTTATAAAAGTACGCCGCTGCGGTGTGAAAAATAATAGGAATCTTTTGAAAATCTTTCTTTTTTTCTGAAGATGAATTTTGGAATTACAGGATATGATTACAGTATTGAAAAAAGATCTGAAAAATGATAGCGGGGGGTGGTTTCATTGCGCATAGTTGTGCTACGATAGAAAGAAAAAGGAAAGGAAATAATCAGATGGAGCAGTATAGTATTTTAATCGTCGAAGATGACAAAGAGATACGGGAAGGAATTGAGGTCTTTTTAAAAAACCAGAATTACAGAGTTTATCAGGCGTCGAATGGAATAGAGGGGCTTGCCGTACTTGCAGAGCATGAAATTCATCTGGCAATTATTGATGTTATGATGCCGAAAATGGACGGAGTCACGATGACGATAAAGCTGCGGGAGCAATATGAATTTCCGGTGATCATTCTCTCGGCAAAATCGGAGGAAGCGGATAAGGTGATGGGATTAAATTTTGGAGCCGACGATTACGTGACAAAACCGTTTACCCCGCTGGAACTGCTCGCGCGCATTAATTCGCAGCTGCGCCGTTATACGCGTTATTCCGGTCAAAAAGCAACAGAAAACAGAAGTGAACGCACTTATATCGTGGGAGGGTTGGAATTAAACGAGGATACGGTCGAAGTTTTTGTGGATGGAAAATCGGTCAAAATGACGCCGATCGAATTTAAAATACTCGCACTTTTGATGAAAACGCCGGGCAGGGTGTATTCGACAGACGAAATTTACGAGCGCGTGTGGAACGAAAAACCGATTAATACCGATACAATCATGGTACATGTGCGCAATATCAGAGATAAAATTGAGATTAATCCGAGAGATCCAAAATATTTGAAGGTGGTGTGGGGTGTTGGATATAAAATTGAAAAACAGACATAACAGAAATACGGTGGTTACAGTCCTTGCGCTGGCGCTTCTTGCAGCGGCAACGATGGCGGCTTTTCCGTGGTTAAACCGCCGGGCGCAGCAATTTCTAAAGCAGACCGATCAGGAGAGTTTTCGGGAGGATTTGTTTGAAAGATGGGTATCCGATCTCTATGAGGGATGTTTTGTGCTTTACTATGAGGTGCAGCGGGAAAACGCAGGGATGGCCGGGGAGGAATCCATGACTGTAAAAATGCAGAATGAAGAGGCGTTGCCGCAGGGCGAGAGCGCGGAACCTCTTTACGATCCGGCAGAAGAAATACTGGACCGTATTAACGCGCAGTTTAAAACGATACGCACTGTGTTTGATTACTGTATTTTTTTGGAGGACGGCAAATATAAAAAGAATACGACAAAGCCTCTTGAGGACGCTTTATCCGAACCGGCGCAAAAAGACCTTTCGGAATTTTATACGGATTATCTGCAGATAACGTTTGACGTATCCGGCGTCGCGTCAGTAAAGCCGCTTTATGTGTCCAGAATGGATGCAGATGCGCTGGTAAAGCAGTTTGATATGATTTCTTCCGAAAATATGCTGCTGGAAGAAATGGGAGGAGAATTTAATAGCAGTTCACAGGCTGCAGAAAAAATGCCGCGCAATTTCCGTGTTGTCTTTGGGATACCAAAGACCGAAGCCGCGATGGGATATCTGCAGAATGCAGACACTTATTCCGGCGCAAAATATACGTATTATGAATTAAGCAGGGCATATGCCGATGCCGGCGCCGGCGTACTTTATTTTTTTATGGCGGCAGTGATTTTTGCGCTGGTCTTCGTTATGACAAGTCGCAAAGTGAGGGGAGAGGCGGCATTTGAGAGACCGGGAAACTGCTACTTGTTTGAGGCCGCGCTGATTGGCATTGTAATGCTGCTTGCCGCATCCGAAAGCTTTGCGCAAATGATATGGAGCGTAAATGATTACCGCAGTTTTTCTGACATGAACAGGACATTTTGGGGCGGCGGAATGGCGGATATGCTGCTGACGTATGTTGTTATATTTATATTGTACGCCGGGTGGTATCTGTGTTTTCGTTTTTTGAGGCCCTTATTCTCCCTTGGGCTGATCGGATATCTCCGGCAGTATAGTCTGATCTGTCTTGGAATGTCGAAAGCTGCCAAATATTTTCGAAAAACTAAGGATGAGATACACGGAATTGATTTTACCAGTAAATCCAATCGTATCATATTAAAAATTGTTGCGGTTAATTTTGCAGTACTTGCAGTCGTTTCCTTTTTGTGGTTTTATGGTATTTTTGTACTTGCGCTGTATTCTGTCGCACTGTTTCTTCTCAGCGTACGCTTTTGCGGCCGGATTGGTGAGAAATATGAACGGCTTTTGGATTTGATGAGGCGTGTTTCGGCGGGCGAATTAAATGCGAATATTCCGGATAACCTGGAAATGTTTGAGCCGATGAAAGAAGAACTGGCTAAAATTCAGAGCGGATTGAAGCGGGCGGTGGAAAAAGAAGTGAAGAGTGAACGGATGAAGACGGAGTTGATTACAAATGTATCGCACGATCTGAAGACGCCTCTTACCGCGATTACAACCTATATTGAACTTTTAAAAAACAGGGAGATTACACAGAAAGAGCACGATTCCTATGTTGAGATTCTGGAAAAGAAAGCAATGCGTCTGAAAGTTCTGATCGAGGATCTGTTTGAGGTCAGCAAGGCTTCCAGCAGGAGTATTCAGCTGAATCTTGCGGATGTAGATGTGGTAAGTCTGTTAAAACAGGTCGGCGTTGAGCATATGTCAAAGTTTGAAGAGGGGGGTCTGATTCTTCGCTATGATGTTCCGGAGCAAAAAGTTGTGGCGCGGCTTGACGGAATGAAGACATACCGCATTTTTGAGAATCTGTTTGTCAATGTATGGAAGTATGCAATGCCAAAAAGCCGTGTTTATATTGCGGTAGAGCGCTCGGACAATACGGTTCATATCACAATGAAAAATATTTCCGCGGAGGAGATCACGATAAATCCGAAAGAACTGACAGAGCGCTTTGTGCGCGGGGATGCGTCGCGAAACACGGAGGGCAGCGGTCTTGGTCTCGCGATTGCAAAGAGTTTTACAGAGGCGCAGGGCGGCGTATTTGCAGTTGAGACGGACGGCGACTTATTTAAAGTAAGTATCTCTTTTTCAGATTCATCTGTCCAAATCGGAAAAAATGTGTTACAATAAATTCGATGTTGGCCAGGTAAGATGCGAAAGGTCAACCAATATGCGGCAGGGAAAAGGAGGCAGTTTAACGTATGGAAACAATGGACGATTACAAAAACGAACTGGAGGCGTCGTTTCGAAAAATCAATGAGGGAGATATTCTCTCCGGAACGGTGATCGCGGTGGATGAGGAAGAGGTCACGCTGGATCTGCGCTATTATGCGCCGGGGATCATTAAGGCGGCCGATATCAGCAACGACCCGGATTTTTCTCTGGTGGACGAGATACATGTGGGCGATGTTATGGAGGCGACTGTAGTTCGCACCGATGACGGGCAGGGCAATATTCTTTTATCCAAAAAGGAGGCCAACGATGTGCTCGCCTGGGATCGATTCAAACAGATGATGGAGGAAAAAACAACAGTAAAGGTGCGCATCAAAGAGAGCGTAAAAAGCGGCGTTGTCGCTTATCTTGAGGGTATGCGCGCATTTATTCCCGCATCCCAGATTGCTCTTGACTATGTGGAAAATACCGATGCATGGGTTGGCAGAGAGATTGAAGCGCGTGTGATTACCGCAGACAAAGAAAAGGAAAAGTTAGTCCTCTCGGGAAAGAGCGTAGCATGGGAGGCGGCACAGGAAGAGCGAAATCATAAGATTTCGATGATTGTGCCCGGTACTGTGATGGAGGGGACTGTGGAATCGCTGATGCCGTACGGGGCATTTGTCGGTCTTGGCAACGGATTGAGCGGTCTGGTTCACATTTCCCAGATCTGTACCCGCAGGATTAAAAAACCTTCCGAGGTATTAAAGGTGGGGCAGAAAGTAAAGGCAAAAGTTTTAAACACGAACGACAATAAAATCAGTCTCAGTATGAAAGTACTTGAGGAGGAGATGGTTGATACGGAAACAGTAGAAGACCTGTCTGACTATGCCAATAAAGAGACGCTTACAACAAGTCTTGGATCGCTGCTCTCCGGGATTAAACTCTAGACTGCATCATAGTTAATTCAAAGAGAAGCCGAAGCGGGGAAACATGGTTTCCCCGCTTCGGCGGTTTATTCGGATCGGCTTTATTTCAATAATACTTCCCACTGCGCCATAATCGCTTCCACTGATTCAATCTGAAGTTCTGTCACGGCATCTTTAAATTTCAGGAACAGGTCGTTTTGGATGTCCGGATATCGCCAGGAATCCATCTCCGAAATAACTGCTTCCATCTGATCCATATCAAGATTGTCGATTGCTTCCCGCATATATTGAAAGAAACCGGACAGCGCATCCGGTGTGATTTCCGGATAAGTACTGGTATCTTTTTTATTTTCTTCCATAAAAGGAGCAAGAATATCGTAATAGTGCCGGTACTGTGCCAGCATGCTGTTTGTGTGTTCATGGATCAGGTCGGCGTTTCCGTTATTGCCTGCTTCTTCCATATCGGCGGCTTTTCCGGCAAGCTGCATCGCGCCGATCTGTCTTGAGGCGCTCTTTAGCGCATGGACTTCGATGGTGTACGCAGGCCAGTCTTCCTGTTTTTCCAATGATTGAATCAGGTCGGCTTTCTTTTGTATCACACGATAATAATCTTTTAAAACATTCCAGAACAGTTTTTCACTGCCGAGGAGTTTTAACGCTGCTTTGGTATCAAGATCGCCGACGACAAGTGAAGATTCTGCGGCAGGCGATTTGTGCGGAAGCGGTACGTCGGAACCTTTTTGTATTTTTTCTTTTGGCAGATGGTGGCGTACTTTTGTCACCAGAACGCGAAGCTCAATTGGCTTTGCAATGAAATCGTCCATTCCCTCGCTCAAAAACATTTCCTTTGTTCCTTCCATTGCATTTGCAGTCAGTGCAATGATCGGTACGTCATTGTACTCCTCATGGAAGCGGCGTATGATATGCGTTGTCTCAATTCCGTCCAGCTCCGGCATCATGTGATCCATAAAGATAATGTCGTAACGGTGGACGGAGATTTTGCTGATGGCCTCTTTGCCGCTTAAGGCGGTGTCAATCTTCATTTTCAGCGGTTCCAGAAGTCCGACCGCAACAGTCAGATTAATCGCGTTATCGTCAACAATCAGTACTTCGGCTTCCGGCGCCGTAAAATCAAATGTATAGACGTCGGCTTCGGTGTCATTATGAAAATCTTCATGATTAAACAGCTGCGCGAGCTTTAACACGTAGACCGGTTTTTTTATGACAAGAAGATTCGATATATTATATTCAATCGAATTGCGAAAATCAATAATCAAAATTGCGGTAATCTCCGGGTGCGCGCGCACATAATCTTCCGCTGCCAGCGTAAACATCACATGTTCGATAAAAAGAAACGGTTCGTTTGTACTGATATTTGCATTTTCAAATTCGGTAATTGTTGCAAATTCGGCATAGGAGATGCCAAGCCGCGAGATATCCGTCTTCATCTGCTCTTTTAAATAAGCGTTGGAGATAAGCAGTGCAGCCAGGATATTATTGGGCTCTTTTACGGAAACGGCGGGAGTGGGGTCCATCACAGCCTGCGGCAGTGAGAATGTGAATGTGCTGCCCTTTTCATATTCGCTTTTGACATCAATATTGCCATCCATCATATGTAAAAGCCGGCGTGTAATTGCAAGGCCAAGCCCTGTCCCTTCGATATTGCGGTTTCTCTTGCTGTCCAGCTGCTGGAACGACTGGAACAGTTTGCTTAAGTCCTGTTTTCTTATGCCGATTCCTGTATCTTCGACCGAGACGTGCAGCATGATGACGCCCTTTGTCAGTTTCTCATAAGAGAGGTGTACGGCGACTTTTCCGAGTCTGGTAAATTTGACCGCATTGTTGGCAATATTTAAAAGAACCTGCTTGATGCGGATATTATCGCCGTGCAGAAGATTAGGAAGATCCGGGACAATATCAACAATGAGTTCCACGTTTTTGTCACCGATACGCGTCATAATAATATTCGCAACATCGTGCAGAAGCGACATTGGTTCGTATTCAACCGGCAGGATATCCATTCTGCCTGATTCAATCTTTGAAAAATCGAGGATATCGTTGATAATTGTCAAAAGTGCCTGTCCGGAGGATTTAATCTGATTGACATAATCTCTCGCAGAAGGAGGCAGCTCCTCCCGAAGCGCCATTTCTGCCATGCCGATCACGGCATTCATCGGTGTGCGGATCTCATGGCTCATATTTGCAAGGAAGTCTGATTTCATATGTGCGGCACGCTGGATTTCCATCGTCGCCTGCACGGTGATTTTGCCGTTGCTGGCGATTTCAGAAAGGATTTCCGAGAACGAGTAAAGCGTTTCCGCGGCTTTCGTAAGTTCGTCGTCATGTACGATCGGAACGCGGTCGGCGGCGTCCAGATATCCGTCGTAATCCTGGATGCCGAGTTTTGTTGCCGTATCAATCAGTCGTTCCTTTTTCAAAGGTTCTGTTAGAACCTGCCCTCCGATCAGACAGCCGACCGGTTTGCCGTCCACCAGAATCGGGACTGCAAAATCGATCAGTCCTGCATGGCAGTAGTAGGGGATTGCAATCTTATTTTTAAGTTTTCGTCCGATAATATAGCGGTCGCACTGTTTGCAGCGCTCTTCGCCAAGTTTTGAAGTTCGGATGTGCTTGCGGCAAAACGATGTAAAATTAGAGCCATGTGTGACAAAATTGCCGTTTAAGTCTGTTGTCAGCGCTGCCATTCCCGTCATGCGGGAAAAGGCATCCTGAAGTTTCTGCAGTGTTTTGATATCGATCATATGAGTCAGAACCAAATCAGTATCTTTATTTAACATGGTGAAAAGCCTCCTATGATTCACCCAGTACTTTGGCGATCATTTCCAACAGTTTGTTTCGGTCGATTGGTTTGAGCAGATAGCCCTGCGGTTTTAAAACGAGCGCTTTTGCGATTTTCTGCCGGTCTGTCACGCCGGTCAGAAAGATCACCGGGATATACATGGTCAGCGGATCTTTGCGAAGCTGAGACAGTACGGCCGGCCCGTCTTCGTCCGGCATCTGGTAATCAAGTAAAATCAGATCTGTTGTTTTTGCCTTTAAAAATCTGCGTGCAAGAATCCCGTTTGGCGCGGTCGCAATATCATATTTATCGTGCAGATGGTCTTTTACGATTTTTAAAATCCGGTAATCGTCATCCACGATCAGGATGTGTTTGCGTTTGGGCGCTTTTTCCGCTGCCGGCGCGGCCGCTGCGGCAGAAGGAGCGCTGCATTCCGCATTGAGCGGAGTAATATTGCTAAATGTCGGAACCGTACTTTTGGGCGTTGCGGCAGCCGGGCGGGAAAACATCTGCGAAGAACTGTTCGGGTCTTTCCCAAGTTGTTTTAGAAAAGCTTCCAGTTTCTCTTCAATGATTGCCGGAGTCAGAGGTTTCGTAAGCGTAAGATCCGCGTAGCGCGGCGCCTGACGGTTAAATTCGTCGCAGTCAACGGCGTCGCCTAAGATGACCAGCGGGATATTGTCCTGTTTTAGTTTTGGCATCAGATTTGTAATTCTTGAGATATCGTCCACAGGTTCTTTGTTCAGACAGTAGGCAAACGCATCCGGGCTGAAATATTTCAGGTGGATCAGAAGATCATCGTAGCGGGTGGAAGATGTCATCGGGTCAAACGTATTCATCAGCTGGTCGAAGAAATCGTTTATGACAGACATATTTCTGCCGGTTAGTAAAATTTTATACATAAGTTACCTCCAGTCTTTTCTTTCATTTATAAAGGATATTATAAAGGATAAATGCTCTTTTGGCAAAACCAATCTTTATTAATCCAGTTTGATAAATTTCGGTTTTCTGCTCTGAAATACCGTGTAGCCGGAAAAGCCGGCAGCTTTTAACAGTGCGGGCACTTTCCCGAAATCATAGGCGATGTCGTCCGGCTTATGAGCGTCTGCGCCGATCGTAATGATTTCGCCGCCGAGTTCACGGTAGCGTGCAATAATTCCCTCGGTCGGGTTTGGGTGGGAGAGTCCGTATTTAAAGCCTGCCGTATTTAATTCAATACCCTTTCCTTTCATTATTAATAAGGAGAGTATTTCGTCTATAATTTCCTGATACTTCTTCCAGTCATAGCGCTCGCTTTCATCCGGGCCGTAGCGTACGACGTAGTCGAGGTGCCCGTAAACGTCGAAGCCGTCAAATGCCTGTATATTTTCCAGTATAGATTCAAAGTATTCCAGATAACCGTCCGCCGCACTTCGTCCGCCGTAATATTCCGGAAAGTAAGGATCGGCGCCGTGCACCACATGCGAGGAGCCGATGACAAAATCAAAATCATACTGTGATAAAAGTTCTCTGTGCTTTTTGGCAAGATGAGGCTGAAGACCCAGTTCCAGTCCGCATAAAACGGGGAAACTGCCGTCATATTCTTTTTGCAGCGTATGTATGTGTCTGGTATATGCATTCAGATCCAGTAAGAAGAGATCTTCCTCCTTTGGGTAATCCAAGTCAAGATGGTCTGTAAAGCAGATACCGTCCAGATGTTTGCCGCGCGCGGCCATCGCCATGCTTTGTGGTTCGGCTGTGCTGTCGCCGGAAAAGCAGCTGTGCATATGTGTGTCCCATAACATAGAGAATCCCCCTTGTTTCAGTTATTTTACAGTAACAGTTGAGCCTTACAATATTGCGCTTTTCGCCTGTCACAACAGTATAACGCAAAAAAAGGAAAATGGACAGTAAAATGATAAAAAATTAACAAACTATGCAAAAGGGCTTGAACTTTCGGAAAAAATTGGTTAAAATACCCTTAGTGCGGAATCAGACGGTTTCGCAGGATTCAATTTCCAAGTATATTCTATACAAAGTCTAGGAGGAATGAAAAATGGCAGTAAGAGTAGCAATCAATGGTTTTGGCCGTATCGGCCGTCTGGCATTCAGACAGATGTTTGGAGCAGAAGGGTACGAAGTAGTAGCAATCAACGATCTGACAAGCCCGAAGATGTTGGCTCATTTATTAAAATATGACTCATCTCAGGGAAAATATGCATTAGCGGACAAGGTTACGGCAGGTGACGATTCCATCACTGTTGACGGCAAAGAAATCAAGATTTATGCATTTCCGGATGCAAACAACTGCCCATGGGGAGAGTTAAAAGTTGACGTTGTTCTGGAGTGCTCCGGATTCTACACATCCAAAGAAAAAGCACAGGCTCATATCAACGCAGGCGCAAGAAAAGTTGTTATTTCCGCACCGGCAGGAAATGATCTTCCGACCATTGTATTTAACACAAATCACGAGACGTTAAAAGCATCCGATACCATTATTTCCGCAGCTTCCTGTACAACAAACTGCCTGGCTCCGATGGCTGACGCATTAAACAAATACGCACCGATCGAGTCCGGTATCATGGTAACAATCCATGCTTATACAGGCGATCAGATGACGCTTGACGGCCCACAGAGAAAAGGCGATTTAAGAAGATCACGTGCAGCTGCAGTCAATATCGTTCCGAACAGCACAGGCGCTGCAAAGGCAATCGGGCTTGTTATTCCGGAATTAAACGGCAAGCTGATCGGCTCCGCACAGCGTGTGCCGACTCCGACCGGTTCTACCACAATTTTAACGGCTGTTGTGAAAAAAGCAGGCGTGACAAAAGAAGATATCAACGCAGCAATGAAAGCGGCGGCAAACGAGTCTTTCGGTTACAATGAGGACGAGATCGTATCTTCCGACGTAATCGGAATGAGTTATGGTTCTTTATTTGACGCGACACAGACTATGGTAAATCAGGTATCAGACGATCAGTACGAGGTACAGGTTGTTTCCTGGTATGACAATGAGAACAGCTATACTTCTCAGATGGTACGTACCATCAAATACTTCAGCGAGCTGGCATAATCAGCCCGGATAAAACTGATAAGCGGCTTTTGCGAGGCCCGGTCCCATAAGGGCCGGGCCTTATTTTCATAAGGAGGACAAACCCATGTCATTAAACAAAAAATCAGTAGATGATATCAATGTAAAAGGGAAACGCGTACTGGTAAGATGTGATTTTAACGTTCCGTTAAAAAACGGCGCTATCACGGACGAGACACGTATCAATGCAGCGCTTCCGACGATCCAGAAATTAATGGGAGACGGCGGGAAAGTGATTCTCTGCTCCCATCTTGGCAAAGTAAAGAACGGTCCGAACGAAGGTGAGTCTTTAGCGCCGGTTGCAAAGAAACTCTCCGAGAAACTCGGAAAAGACGTTGTATTTGTAGCAGATGATCATGTGACCGGAGCAGCGGCAACGGACGCTGTTGCAAAAATGAACGAGGGAGATGTGGTTCTGCTTCAGAATACGCGTTTCCGCGGCGCAGAGGAGACAAAGAACGGAGAGGAATTTAGCAAAGAGCTCGCAGAGCTTGCGGACGTATATGTATGCGATGCATTTGGTTCTTCCCACAGGGCTCATGCATCTGTTGCGGGCGTTACAAAATTTATCAGCGAAAAAGGCGGCGAGAACGCGGTCGGCTATCTGATGCAGAAAGAGATTAATTTCCTCGGAAACGCAGTAGAAAATCCGGTACGTCCGTTTGTGGCAATACTCGGCGGCGCGAAAGTAGCAGACAAATTAAATGTAATCTCAAATCTTTTGGAAAAATGTGATACGCTTATTATCGGCGGCGGAATGGCCTATACATTTTTAAAAGCGCAGGGTTATGAGATCGGCAAGTCTCTTGTTGACGATTCCAAACTGGATTACTGTAAAGAGATGATAGAAAAAGCGGAGAAACTCGGAAAGAAACTGCTTCTTCCGGTGGATTCCGTGACAATTCCGGAATTTCCGAATCCGATCGACGCTCCGGTGGAAGTAGAAGTCTGTGATGTCAAAGATATGCCGGCGGACCGCGAGGGCTGCGATATCGGACCAAAGACAGCGGAACTCTATGCCGAAGCGGTGAAATCTGCAAAAACGGTTGTATGGAACGGCCCGATGGGCGTGTTTGAAAACCCGACTCTTGCAGCAGGAACGATTGCGGTAGCAAAAGCGTTGGCCGAGACGGATGCAACAACGATTATCGGCGGCGGCGATTCTGCGGCAGCTGTAAATCAGCTTGGTTTTGGCGACAAGATGAGCCATATTTCCACCGGCGGCGGCGCTTCTCTTGAATTTTTGGAGGGGAAAGAGCTTCCGGGCGTTGTAGCAGCGGATGATAAATAGGAAATCGTATCAAACAAAATATATGTGCCGCCGGTGAGTCGGCCGGCGGCGGAATGAGGGGAAATTATGGCAAGGAAGAAAATTGTAGCCGGAAACTGGAAAATGAATATGACGCCAAGTCAGGCAGTGAAGCTTGTCGAGGAATTAAAGCCGCTTGTTGCAAGCGATAACGTGGAAGTTGTCTACTGCGTTCCGGCCATTGACATCGTGCCGGTTGTAGAAGCTGTCAAAGGTTCTGATGTAGCGGTTGGCGCGGAGAATATGTATTTTGAGGAAAAGGGCGCATACACCGGGGAGATTTCGGCAGAGATGCTTGTAGACGCCGGCGTAAAATATGTAATTATCGGTCACTCCGAGAGACGGGATTATTTCAAAGAAGACGACGCGCTTCTGAATAAGAAGGTGAAGAAAGCGATTGAGGCAGGACTCACACCAATTCTCTGCTGCGGCGAGACATTAGAGCAGCGCGAGATGGGCATTACAATCGATTTTATCCGCACACAGATCAAGTCTGATCTGGTTGGCGTAACGGCGGAGCAGGCTGCGTCTATCGTGATCGCTTATGAGCCGATCTGGGCAATCGGAACCGGTAAGACAGCGACTTCCGATCAGGCGGAAGAAGTTTGCGGTGCAATACGCGCATGCATTCGGGAGATCTATGACGATGCAACGGCAGAATCCATTCGTATTCAGTACGGCGGTTCCGTAAATGCCGGCAATGCGGCAGAACTGTTTTCAAAACCGGATATTGACGGCGGACTTGTCGGCGGCGCATCGTTAAAGTCAGATTTCGGAAAGATCGTCAACTATTAATTTGCTTTGCAAAGGAATAGTCGTGAATTATAAATAACAGACTTTCTGCAAGAAAGACTTTATACAGCAGATGCAAAAAGGATATCAAAGGAAAATTCTTTGATATCCTTTTTGACGTCTTATTCTTGAACACAAATTGCGGTTATAATAAAATAAGAAAAAAACACGAAATTGTGGTAAAAAGCGGAAATTGTTCGAATTGGAGAGGTGCGGGTACAAAAGGGGTGTGCGGAATGAAACCGGATAAAACGTCTGCCAAAAAAGTATTAAAAATCGTATGGATTGTTTTTGCTCTGCTGAGCGTGCTCTTCTGGACACCTAAAGTAGACAGAATGCTGACGAAAGATTATGAGACATTATCGCAGTTTGTCTCGCTGGACGATGGCTGGCATATTACAGTAAATGAGGAAGTTTATCCAAATGTTTCTCTGACAGATTTTCATGTTCAGGGGCTTAGAACGGGCGATCGCATTACGATGACAAGGACGCTTCCGACCGGCTGGGATCTCGTGGAGGGAGCGCTGCGTTTCTATGTCAGACATAGTGCGGTCAGAATGTTTGTCGACGATATGCAGATTTTTGAGTACGGTTATGAGAGGATTGCCGATCACAAGACGATAGGAAGCGGTTATCAGTTTGTGAAATTTCCCAGCGACTATCAGGGAAAAAGTCTGCGTATAGAATTATGTACAGCGGAAGATAACGTATTTTCCAAATTTGACTCCATAAGAATCTATGAATGGGAAAATGCATATCGTGTATTGATTACAGAGAACAGGCTTCCGTTGTTCTGCGGCAGTTTTCTGGTGATATTTGGATTAATTGTCTGCGTGATCACGATTTTTGCACTTGTATATTCAAGAAAGTATATCCGGCTGTTTTGTATTTCTCTTTTTTCAATCTGTATGGGGCTTTGGACTTTATGTTACTATAATATCATGCAGATTTTTGCGGTACCGCTGTATTCCATTTCACTGATCAATTACCTTACGCTTTATCTGGCTCCGATACCATTGACCATTTACTTATATGAGGAAGTTGTCAATTTAAAATATAGAATGCTCAAAGCGATTTATTTTATACTTCTTGCAGTGGAACTTGCAGGTATTACAGTGATGATTGGGCTTCACACAATTGATCTGGTACATATGGCTGCAGCGCTCAAATATATGCAGTACATTCTTGTGGGCGGACTTGTATTCTTTTTTCTTGTACTGCTGATGAATTTAAGATATTCTAAAATCGCAAACCGTTTATCTGTTGTGGGTATGCTGGTGATTACCTGCTGTATGGTATACGATATGTTCGGCTATAATCTTGGTCGCTATCTTGGCAGCGAAAGTTTCAATTTAAAAGGGGTGTCTTCCGGCGGAATCATGATTTTTATCTGTATGCTTTTTATCACGTTTTATGTTGAGATGACGCAGAAAATGATGCAGGAAAAAGAGCGGGATTTTCTGATTAAAAGCGCGTATACCGATGAATTGACGCAGCTTCACAATCGCCGATACTGTATGGAATATATGAACAAATTAAAGGAGGAAAAAGATTACAAATATACGGTAGTATGTTTTGATCTGAATAATTTAAAGACGATGAACGATACTTTCGGTCATGCGAAAGGCGATGTTTTAATTAAAAGCGCTGCAGACGTGATTGCAGGGACGTTTGAGGAACATGGTATTGTGGCCAGAATGGGCGGAGATGAGTTTGTTGCAGTCGTGCGAACGTCAGATCAGGGTGAGATCGCTGCGATAATGGAACAATTTTCCGAGAATCTTGCCAAAAAAAATCAGGATGCGGCAGATTTGAATCTGTCGATTGCTTACGGCTATGCCTGCGGCAGTCAGAATGATTGTGACATTGAGAAAATATATCAGATTGCAGACGATAGGATGTACGAAAAGAAAAAACAGATGAAAAGCCTGATGAAAAATGCCGGAATGCTGACAAGCCAGGCTCGGTTTTGAGAGAAAACAGGGGGAAAGAAAGATCATGCGAAACGATGAGATTGAATTTATGAATAAAAAAGCTGTGACGGGTTATGGCATTGTTGTCGCGATACTTTTTGCAGCGTATCTAATGGAACTGGCGAAAGGGAACAGGACGCCCGTATATGTTGGGATATTTTCCCTGTTTTTGCTGCTGCCGTTTTTTGCTGCCGCTGCCGTTTACAGAAAAAACAATGCGTCGCGTTCCGTCAGGCTGATTGCGGGAATCGGGTATGAAATCCTGTATGCGTTTGTGTTATGGACGTCGGTCAGTATATTATCGTTCGTATATATTATACCGATCCTGGTGATCTTTTCTGTTTATCAGGATAAAAAACTATCGCTCTGGCTCGGTATTTTGACAGTTTTTATCAATCTTGTCTATATTGCAGGCGGCGTAATCGGTGGGGCTGCGTCAGAAGACATTGTAAATTATGAGATACAGATGGCATTAATCCTGATGGTAGTTTTCTTTTCCTATACTTCCTCACGGGCGCTTGCTGTGATCGCGCAAAATAAGATTGAGATTATACGTTCAAAGCAGCAGAAAGAAGAGAAAGTACTGAAAAAAATGGTGGATGCAGTCAGCCATCTGAGCAGCGATATTGTAAAAATCAGCGGAGAATCGCAGCAGATTGCCGCGCAGGGAGAAAACAGCAAGCGTTCCATCGACGGGATCGTAACTGGTACAAACGAACTGGCTGACACAATAGCAAATCAGCTTGAAATGACGGGAAATATCGGCAGCCTGACAGATGCTGCGCAAAATACAGTGATACAGATTATGGAAAAGTTTAACGGGATTCGATTGGCTGCGCAGGCGGGTGATGAGGATATGCAGGAACTGGGCAGGGCGTCCGATTTGAGCGGCGAGACGGGCAGGCAGGTTAAGGAGGCGATGGACGTCCTGTTGGAACGGACGGCCGAGGCAAAAGAGATACTTAACCTGATAGAGGGTATTACAGGGCAGACAACGCTGCTGGCATTAAATGCGAGCATAGAGGCGGCCCATGCAGGCGATGCGGGCAAAGGATTTGCAGTAGTGGCGGACGAGATTAAGCAGCTTGCGGAGCAGACGAAAGAGGCGACCGGGAGTATTACAAAGATTTTTTCACAGCTTTACAGTCAGGCGGATATGGTGGATCAGTGTGTAAACGGTTTACTGGATACAAACGGGAAGCAGACCGGGCTTGTGGAACGTACAAAAGAAGTGTTTGCGCAGATCAAGTATGATATTGACGAAGTCAGCGAAAGCATGGCAGTTCAAAGCAGCGATATGGAACGAATTGTAACAAGCAATGAGCAGATCTGTAAGAGTGTCGAGAGTCTTAGCGCGTTTAGTCAGGAGCTGTATGCCAGCGCGGAAAATACGCAGAATATTGCTGATCAGACAGTTTCCGGCACTAATAATATTGCAGTTTTGCTTGGCGGTGTGGCAGGGGAGGTTGAGAGTTTAAGGGAAATAATTGACAGTTCTGCCACATGATATGCAATATTTATTGCTGGTGTTTCAAAAATACTTGTGTTATACTATACCTATCATTAATGTAGAAATTGGAGGTTATCACTATGAATGGAAATGTTATTGTTGGGCAGTCCGGTGGGCCTACCGCTGTGATCAATTCCAGTCTGGCGGGGGTCTTTCGGACAGCCATGGACCGCGGGGCAAAGAAAGTGTACGGGATGCGGTTCGGTATCCAGGGACTTTTAGACGAAATGTATGTCGACTTATCCGATTATATTAAGAATGAATTGGATATTGAGATATTAAAGCGTACACCGTCTGCGTTCTTAGGTACATGCCGGTATAAACTTCCGGCCATACATGAAAATCAGGAAATTTATGAAAAAATCTTTGAGATCTTAAATAAATTAAACATCGAATGTTTCATTTATATTGGCGGTAACGACTCGATGGATACGATTAAGAAGCTTTCCGATTATGCAATTTTAACAGGCCAGACACAGAAATTTGTCGGCGTTCCGAAGACGATTGACAACGATCTTGCGCTGACGGATCATACGCCGGGATATGGCAGCGCTGCAAAATATATTGCGACATCGATCAAAGAAGTAATCCGCGACGGAAACGGTTTTTCGTACAAGAAACAGCTCGTCACAGTAATTGAGATTATGGGGCGCAATGCCGGGTGGCTGACAGGCGCCGCAGCGCTTGCAAAAGGTGAAGACTGTGAGGGCGTAGATTTAATCTATTTGCCGGAAGTTCCGTTTGTGACGGAAGAGTTTTTAAAAGAGGTGAGGTTGCTGCTGACGCAAAAAAGCACCGTATTTATTGCCATCTCCGAGGGTATCCGAATGGCGGACGGTACTTATGTCAGCGAAGCCGGAGGCGGTTCGGATTATGTGGATGCATTTGGCCATAAGCAGCTGACCGGTTCCGCAACCTATCTTGCAAGTTTGATAAATCATGAGATTGGCTGTAAAACACGTGCCGTAGAATTTTCGTCACTGCAGAGAAGCGCATCTCATCTGGCGTCGCGCGTGGATATCAACGAGGCGTTTATGGTAGGCGGCGCGGCAGTGAAAGCGGCGGATGAGGGAGACAGCGGTAAAATGGTTGTAATCGACCGGGTTTCTGACGATCCTTATCAGTCAGCGACAGGCGTTTATGATGTGCATAAGATCGCAAACGGTGAGAAACTTGTTCCGAGAAACTGGATTAACGAGAAAGGCAACTATGTGACCGAAGATTTTATTGACTATGTGCGGCCGCTGATTCAGGGCGATTATCCGTGCGTAATGGTAAACGGTCTGCCGCGGCATCTCTATTTAAAATAAGATATTTCGGGCATTATAACAATAATAACTTGCTGTTTACAGCCGTCTGAACAATTTCTCTGTTCAGGCGGCTGCGCTGCTGTTTGCTGCACGTGCAAGGGAAATAGTTTGATCGTTACAACAGGAATAAAACGTTTTCTAATTAAAATAAAAAACAGCGGAAACGTCAACGATCGACTTCCACTGTTTATTATTCATGAGACATCGGGGATTCGAACCCCGGACAACTTGATTAAAAGTCAAGTGCTCTACCACCTGAGCTAATATCCCATATATTTACAAAAACTGGGCTAGCGGGATTCGAACCTGCGCATACTGGAATCAAAATCCAGTGCCTTACCGCTTGGCGATAGCCCAACAATACAACGTTGCACTGATCGCAACAAAGGTGGATACAGGGATTCGAACCCTGGGCCTCCAGAGCCACAATCTGGCGCGC
>CAMUGE010000052.1 GCA_947088345.1 uncultured Roseburia sp. | reverse complement strand
TTGCGCTCCCTCACTTTTGCAATCATTTCCATGACTTCATTCTTCACGCTGACCGTTGTATTTTTAATCTTGGCGTAATGTGCGCTGTGTACTTCCTGTTTGGCAAGCATGAGCATTTCTTTTGCCTGTTCCAACAGCATATTGTTCTTGATGATTTCCCGATTGATGTTGCCCCTCTCGGTCTGTATGCCTTTGCGCTCTAAAGCGTTGGCAACCGCCCCGATATGGATTGTCGGCTCTCTGTCAATCCCCTTTGATGAATCCGCCATTTGAGCGGAAATATGGATGTATTACGATAGTTGATAATGTTTTGAAGAATGTCAAAGAACATACAGAATGTGCGTTTATTTTGCCCGATAAGAAGTTGGAAAAAGATAACGGAAAAAAGTTGTTGAAACATAGTACACTAAAAAAGATTATAAAATTGCCAGAAAAATTGTTTTCTGGAGTTACGACGTCTATATTTGTATTTGAAGCAGGTGTACCACATGCTGAAAAGGACATTTTTGCATGTTATATAGCCAATGACGGACTGGAAACTGTAAAAAATCAAGGGCGGCAGGATATAAAAGATAGGTGGCAAGAAATTGAGGACAGATGGATTGAAATAATTGAAAAACAAACAGGAGATGAAACAGTTCAATGGGTTAAGCCGAAAGAACATTTAAGTTATCAGTTGCCGGAAAACCGTTTGAAATCTATGAAGAAGATTTTAATAAGACAATGCTTGACTATTTGCTTTACAAAGAGGGAATAGATACAAAGGAATTTGCGGAAATTATTGCAGAAAAAGTTTTATACAACAGTAATGTGGAAGATAGAGAAAATGAAATTCACATTAGTTTAAAGAAGGGTGAAAAAAATGAATAAAATTGTATTTGGGCAGTGGGGAACTTTCAAGGTAAAAGATGTATTTCCGCACATTGAAAAACCTAAAGTGTATCATACAAGAGAAGTTAAGAGAAATGATGAGGGAATACCTTATGTTGTAAGAAGCAAATACAATAATGGAATAAAGTATCGTGTTACTAGACCGAGTGATATTGTTAATCCGCCTAATGTAATTTCGTTTGGCTCAGAAAACGCCACATTCTTTTTTCAAGAGGAAGATTGGGTGTCTGGTAGGGATATATATTACATTGATGTAAAAGGACTTTCAAAGTATGCTTGCTTATTTATAATAGCCTGTTTGCAACAGATAGCTACTAAGTATAGCTATAATTATGGGTTGTTTCCAGCTTTATTGAAAGAGGAAAGCATTCGACTACCAATCACGGTAAATGATTTGCCTGATTGGGAATATATGGACTTATATATGAAAAATAGAGAAGAAAAGACGAAATCTTCAATCGTGGGATTACTTTACATGAGAAAAGATATGGAAACAAAGACAGTTGTTACTAAAGAATGGAGAAATTTTTCTATTGGGAAATATTTTGAAGTAGTAAAAGGAACAAGACTTACAAAAGCCAATATGATTGACGGAGAAATTAATTTTATAGGAGCAAGTGCAACAAACAATGGAGTAACAGCGCATATTACAAATGATGAACATTTACATTCAAAGAATACAATCTCTGTTACATATAATGGCTCAGTTGGCGAGGCATTTTATCAAGATGAAATTTTTTGGGCATCAGATGATGTAAATGTGTTGTATCCTAAGTTCGGATTAAATAAATATGTTGCAATGTTTATTATTCCTATAATAAAAAAAGTAGGACAGCAATATGGATTTATTGACAAGTGGAAAAAGGAGGATATGGAGAAAGATTATATGAGATTACCTGCGGATAGAGAAGGTCAACCAGATTGGAAATATATGGAAATCTATATGCGGCAAATTGAAGATAAAGTGAAAACGCAGATGAATGTATTGTTAAGCTGATATAGTATATAGAAAGGAGAGAATAAAAAAACTTTTCTAAGCTGTGGCAAATTGAAAATGTCATAGCTTTTTGCGTAACATGGTAAGCAAAAATGTAACTGTCTATAAAGGCAGATACAGAAGACGACAGTCAAAACTTTTGATATTAAAATTATTTTTCTCCCCGTTTACTTCAACAGTTATTGTGCTGCCGGTCCGAAATTCGTTGTCAGCCCGATAAAAAATCTCGGCCGTAACATAAATTTCGCCGTCGCCAATCTGCGTTAACTCCGCCGACTCCTGATCAAACACTTTTACATCGGAAAGCGGCGAAAGATAAAGCCCGCTCCCATATACAAACTCTTTCCCGTCCACCCGCACATTTCTCATATCGGTCTGGTACATACCAAGTTCTTGATACACATATCCGTTATTTTCCGCAAATTCCTTAAATTGTTCTCTGTCGTTTTCATCCGGAAGCGAACACAGATAATCAGGCACATTTGATTCCGCCATAAATTTATCAAGCGCATTGGAAACGATCAGCATATAATTTGCGCTGATTGCGATAAACATAGCCGCCAGTATAATAAATACCAACAGAATCAGGTTCATCGTCTATTTTCATTTTAAGTCCTTTTTGAGTATTCGAAGATACATTCTATTCCACTTTCTTTGTTGTTGACATAATTATAGCAGGGGAATTATAAGCAAATCCTAAACTGTGAAAAGAACAAGATAAATCCTGTCCAAAGACGTCGGTTCTCCGACAAAAGATAAAATAGAATGCGGCCAGGGCCTGCCCACCCGTCCGTTAATTTCAGACAGGTGTGTACGCGGTTGCAAAATAAAACCGCCGCAGTCAATTGCCCCTTTTTTCCGTGAGTTACCGAGTTGGGGGAGGAACTCAACGGAAAGACCATATATTATTCTACGGAATTTGATATTCCGCAAAATAACCTTTTTTAGAACGCTTCACCTCATAGAGCGCCTCATCCGCCTGGGAGAGAAGCTTAGAAATCTGATCCGACGAATCGTTTGTGCAGGCTACGCCGCACGAAGCGCTGATCACGCGAATCTGCGTGTCGGATAACGCGATCCGGTTCTCACCAAGCCTGTTGTAAAACTGTTTCAGAAAAGAAAGTATCTCCTCTCTGCTCTCGCAGTTATAAATCAACATGCAGAACTCGTCGCCGGAACGTCTTGCCGGCAGGAAATGCGCTTCTGGCATGGAGTGCATAACAGACGAAAAACTCTGCAGATATTGATCCCCCATGTCATGGCCAAATGTATCGTTAATGGATTTAAAATAATCCAGATCCAGCATAGCAGCTGCGCAGCATGTTCCCTCCGACATCGTTTGTATCAGTTCGGCCGCTTTTCGCTTAAAATATGAAAACTTATACATGCCAGTAAGCGGATCATGCGTATTTTCATACTGCATTTTTAATTTTTCCTGAATCTCTTTTGTGGCATCCATTACGACGCCAAGATGCTTTCCGTCCGCTTTCGTCATATGAATCCGGATATACCTGTCGCCGACTCGAATGACATCGGATTCACCCTCAACCGGATTTTTCAGAAGTTCGTGTATATAGCAGTCAAATGCATTTGAATCCTGATAGAGCGCCTTTGACCTGCTGTTCTCCAGTCCCAAAAATTCACGCAGCCCTGATGTGGCAAAAACATGGTCTGCCTCCATGCTGTATTCAAATGCCGCCAGTGGAATACCGCTCATCTCAATAATGGCAGATGTACGATCGGAGATACTGATAATACTTTTTACCATCGTATTGATCCCGCTGCTTAAATCCTCAAATTCCCGGTTTCCGCCAACTGCTACCGTCGTGTCAAGATTACCTGACGTAATGGAAAACAGATTTTCTATAATCTGGTGGATTCCGCCGATTACTTTTTTCTTTACAAGATAGTTAAGCAAAAAAATAGCCATTGTTTCAATCAAAAACAGATAAAGAAATGTATGAAATGTATTGCTCATTGACTTGTTTAATAAAACGTATGCCGGCAGAGCCGCACAGATCATCGTATTCGCATATTTCCTGGAGACTACAAACATTCTGTCCCCGGAATCTCCCGCTTTGTATGCGCCCTCCTCACAGTCCATCAATTCATTTAACTGATAAAAATCGGCGGTAAACGCACTCTCCATGCCGGCGGAATGCCCAAGAACCTCACCCGTTGTATAATCTGTGATAAAAAGTTCCTCTCCCGAATCGGTCGGAAATTTGGAAAAAATATAATCATACGTATTTCTTGACTGCATCTGCAACTGACGTACCGGCTCAAATCCAACCTGCACAATACCTTTTTTGCTTTTCCTTGCAACGCCGACATACTGCATCACTTTATTTGCGGACGCATTCGGCTGCGGCTCCTGAATCAGATAAGCATTCGGATCACCACTTTCAAGCAGCGCTAAAAACGGCCTTGTCTGCTTATGATCCGCCATATCCATCCCGATATATTGTGCGACAGAGGCTGAAACGATGATTCCGTTTTCATCAATCATATGAAGTTCGTCTACATCTAATAAATCGGCAAGATACTGCAACTGTGAAACATCCATTTCGACTTCTTCCTGATGATCGAGAACATACGCGGCTGCTTTTGCCCTTGTCAGGTAATCCACATCCAGATTCTCATTCATCATTTGCAGTTCCGCCTGGTTATTCTCCAGCGTATGTATCACCTGATCTATTTTCGTTTCAAATGTCCTGAGCTGCTGAGTTTCCAGCATATGCAGATACAATAAATAATTAATAAAAAGAATCAAAACGCAGCCGGCCGACATAATAGCAACCGCATATTTGATAAAAATCTTCTGCATAGGAACCCCCTGTTCGCGCCAGACACTATAGAGCTGATAACATCCTTCATCTGTTGACTATTATACGCTTTTTCCGGGAGTTACAATTCCTGTTTTTTCGCAAAAGCAAACTAAAATTTCGCAAACATCATAATATGAAACATCCCGTCTTCACAGTAACAGCCTACATTTCCCCCTGTCTTTTCCGAAAAAGAAAGGATACTCTGCATTCCCAGTCCGTGCTGTTTTCCTTTGCTGCTTCTGGGCAATCCTGTCATCTCGTCGAACTTTATCTCCTGTTCGCAGGGATTCTGAAATTCAATCAGAATATGCTCCCCGGTGTACTGAATGGTTCCGTCTATTTTCCTTTTTTCTTCTGACAAATCCCCAACGCAGAGAATTGCATTTTCAAGCAGATTGGCAACTACCGATGCAAATTCGTAGGCGTTAATTTGTATTTCTCTCGGAATACATATATTCAGCTGAAGTGTGATGCGATTAGAGCGCGCCTTTTCCGCCATGCCCGAAATAACAGTATTTAGAATCAGATTATCACAATATTTTTCAACTTTATTCTCATTTGCAACTTCATTTACATAATCAATAATCTTTTTTATCTCATCATACTCCTGCTGGTTTAGCAGAGAATCAATCAGAGACGAAAAATGACGCATATCATGTCTCATCACTTTTAAATTTCGCTCTGACTTCTCCACCAGGTCATATTGGTTTTCAAGGCCTTTGATGTAAGACTCAAACATAATATTCTTCCAGTAAATGCCGGAACGGTTAAATTCACTCTCCACATAGCGCAGTACGACTACATAGGAAACAAACATGGTGCTAATTAAAAATACGGTCGGAACAATATTACCCGGATTTTCATCCAGCGTTCTCGGAAAAAATGCAGTAAACGTTGTGCTGCAGTAAAACAATACCGGAATCAGGCAAAGCTCCCACCAGCTGCCCATATAATCATTTTCGCAGAACTGAAGCCAGATCGTGCGAATGCGGATACAGAGAAACAGTAACAGGCAAAAATGAATCATTGTACTGACAGTCAGAGAAGCGACTGCATTTCCCCAAAAAATATACAGGATTGTCGCAGCCGCGCTCCCCGCAATCACATAATTGGATGCAGTCAGACCCATAAAAAATATTTTACTGTTACGCTTGGATGAAATCAATATCCCGGTCAGCTGTGTCACAAGGATCTGTATTACCGTTACGACTACATAACAAAACTCGCTTTCGGGCCAGATATTTAATTTAAGAAGATCGGTCGCACTCAGCGTAAACACGGCCGTCAGACAAATTCCCACTGTCTTTTGTCTCGAATAGCGGTGCGGAACAAACAGGTAAAAAAAAGAAAATAAAAAGATATGGCTGATAGAATATGAAATATTTCTGTAGTAATCCATAATTTCCCCTATCTGTAATGATCCGAAACATACAAAAGATATGTTTTTTTGACATCTGCAGCTCTTGTCTTGCTGACGGAAATCATTTTTCCGCTTTCCATCAGAATATTATTCTGCGTAAGTTTTTTTACATAATTCAGATTAATCAAAAACGATTTGTGAACCTGCAAAAAATCGGATCTTGCGGCAATTTCCTGTATCTCCTCGTCAAAGGACTTTCGGATAAATACACTTTTTATCCTTTTGCCGTTTCGAAGACAGACAGCGAGCCTCCTGGCAGAATTTTCGATATATTCGATATCTGAATAGGGCACCGGAATCAGCCCGTCCTCCGTTTTCACCAGATACAACGCATCTGTCTTGACTTTGGAATGCGAAATAGCGTAATCCATGGCCTCAAAAAACTTCTCCTCACTGACCGGCTTTAACAGATATCTTGCGGCATGTACGCCGTAAGCATCCATGGCATAATCATCAAACGAGCTGATATAAATAATTACATTTTCACTGCCCAAAATACGGATCTGCCGGCCAATCTCAATTCCGGTTGACGCCTGCAGAATCATATCCAATATATAAATATCGGCCAGATTATGTTCCTTAATCCGGCGCGTCAATTTGCCGGCATCCGAAAATTTTTCCACTTCAAGTTCGAGGTTTGGATACAGTGTTTTGTACTTTGTGATCAGATGGTCTAATTTCGTCAGGTCCTGGATATTGTCATCACAGATTACAATTTTCATTTGCAGTTTGTCCGTCCTTGTCTGTATCTATTGCAAGTCTTATTTTCGTATATCTTATTTTTGTGCATATCGGTATATTATATCATATAACCCGAAAAAACAAAAGCTTTTTTCCAAAAACCAAAATTCTGTAATTTTTATAAATTATTCTTGTTTCCTCTCCTGTTTCTGGTATAATGAAGACAACTTACAAACGAATGGAGGAGTTTACCTATGAGATGTCTTGTATGCGGGGCGGAAATTCCTGATCAGGCACAATTTTGCACAAACTGCAATGCGCCGACCGGCTATGAAAATGCACCTCTTAGCCAGAGCGAATTTTTTAAACACCCCAGCATGAAAAAATGCAAAGGCTCTATTACCAGCGCCGCGATCATCCTTTATGCGTGCGCAGGGCTTACACTGTTACTAAATGTAGTTTTGGCACAGCGCGTTACCGCTTTTCTTGATATTATTCTTCTGATCGGCCTTGGGATTGGCATTCAGCTCGGAAAAAGCCGTATCTGTGCTGTTGTAGCCACTGTCTACGGTGTCATCAACGTAATCGTGCTATTTATGATGACAGGAAAATTCAGCGGCTGGTGGATACTCGTAGCCGGTATCATTGCAATTACCGCTACATTCCAGTATCACAGCGCATGGAAGAGATACCAGAACACCGGGGCTTTCCCAAATTAAAGCACAAAACGTGCAATCCCCTCAATCTTAAGGGGATTGCACGCTTCTGGCAGGTATTTTTATCATGATTTAGAAATTTTTAACATCACATTAAAGCTCACAGGTCTTTACCGTACGCGGGAACGGAACCACGTCGCGGATATTTGACATTCCGGTCAGATACATCACGCAGCGCTCAAATCCAAGTCCAAATCCTGCATGTCGTGCCGAACCGTATTTTCTTAAATCCAGATAGAATCCATAGTCTTCCTCATTTAGTCCAAGTTCCCGAATACGCTCCGAAAGTTTTTCATAGTCGTCTTCTCTCTGGCTTCCGCCGATAATCTCTCCGATACCCGGCACGAGACAGTCAACGGCTGCAACCGTTTTTTGGTCATCGTTTAACTTCATATAGAACGCTTTGATCTCTTTGGGATAATCCGTGACAAAAACAGGCCGCTTAAAGACTTCCTCTGTCAGATAGCGTTCATGTTCCGTCTGCAGGTCTGCTCCCCAGGAAGCCTTATAGTCAAATTTATCGTTATGTTCCTGTAAAATATCAATCGCCTCAGTGTATGTGACTCTTGCAAAATCCGACTGCACAACGTGATTCAGGCGCTCCAGCAGACCTTTGTCAATAAATGCATTAAAAAATGCCATCTCTTCCGGCGCATGTTCCAACACATAGCTGATAATATACTTTAACATGCTCTCCGCCAGCATCATATCATCATTTAAATCGGCAAACGCGATCTCCGGCTCAATCATCCAAAATTCCGCCGCATGTCTTGTCGTATTTGAATTTTCGGCGCGAAATGTCGGGCCGAACGTGTAAATATTTTTAAATGCCATCGCATACGTCTCGCCGTTTAACTGTCCGCTGACAGTCAGGTTTGTGGGCTTTCCAAAAAAATCTTTTGAATAATCCACGCTTCCGTCTTCATTTTTCGGCAAATTTAACAGGTCAAGCGTTGTTACCTGAAACATTTCGCCGGCGCCCTCACAGTCGCTCCCGGTGATCAGCGGCGTATGCACATATACAAAATCCCGCTCCTGAAAGAATTTGTGGATCGCATAAGCAACCAGCGAACGAACGCGGAACACTGCCTCGAACGTATTGGTCCTTGGACGCAGATGAGAGATTGTCCTCAAATATTCGAAACTGTGTTTCTTTTTCTGAAGCGGATAATCCGGTGTCGATGCGCCTTCAATCTCAATCTTTTCCGCCTGTATCTCAAACGGCTGTTTCGTATTCGGCGTTTCCACAAGTTTTCCGGTAACAATAATAGCAGCTCCGACATTGATTTTTTCCACCTCTGAAAAATTTTCGAGTACGTCGGAGTAGACAATCTGTACCGGCTCAAAAAATGTCCCGTCATTGACAACTATAAAACCAAAATTTTTCGAATTGCGGATACTCCTGACCCAGCCGCCGACTGTTACTTGTCTGTTAAAAAATTCTTCTCTTTTGTGGAATAAATCTCTTACGTTGATGAGTTCCATAACATGCCTCCCTTGATATAAATCTATAGATATGAAGTACTCTCCCCTACCGGGAAATACATCACTCCTGTTCTGTGTGATCCTGCTGTTCCCCGTCCTGCTCTGCGCTGTCCTGCTGCTCACTCTCCTGGACAGTGTTTTCATTTTCTGTTATTATGGCAGTCTCTTTAATTTTATTGAGCGCGAGATTTTCCAGATAGATCTTTTTTGTGTACGCTTTGCCATACTCAACATCGCCGTAACCATATGTCTCATAGAGCTTGTCCACCGATTCGTAAGCGCCGCCGGAAACCATGGATTCCAGATATTCGTTGTAATCTTCCTCGTTAAATTCAATATTTTCCTTTTCGGCAACAACATCAAGAATAAATTCCATCCCGATCTGTTCCTGAATGCTTTTCCTCCAGATCTCCTCGGCTTCATCAATGGAAGTGCCGTTGTAGTTCGTCATGAGGAAACTTTCCAGTTTGGATTCGTCGCCCTGACAATTCGCCAGAATAAAATTATATCTGTAATCCTTTAATCTTGCCTCCATATAATCTTCCGGTATATCGTATTTACAATTTTCCAGCAGATAATCCTGAATGGCTCCCGTGGTATCGCTCTGTTTTGCCATCTGTGCAGTGCCTTTCAAATAATCGTTGAGCACCTGATACATCTCTTCTACGGTATCGACATTAAACTGCTCTTTCGCAAACGCATCGTCCGCATCGGCTGCTGTCATCGGTCTCATAATCGCGTTGACGGTAAACGTAAATACGGCCTCCTTGCCGGCCAGATCGGCATTATTATAATCCTCAGGAAATGTTACGTTTCCGTCAATCACATCACCTTTTTTCGCATTTTTTAACGCGTCTGTAAACCCCGGAATATAGCCCCCGCCAAACTGTCCGACCGAGCAATTATTATCCACATCAATAACCTGATCTTCCGCAGAACCGCCCTCAAACGCAACACCGTCCACCTTTCCTACATAATCCACATTGACGACATCCCCCGCGCCGACTTTTGTCTTGGATTCGTCCGGTACATAAAACGAACCGTAACTCGCGATCAGCTGATTCAGATAAACCTCTGCTTTCTCCTGTGTCACCTCGTAGTCGCCAGTAATTGTGACAGGAATTTTATTGTAATCACACAGTTCTGTCACATAGTCCTTCCCGTGCAGATCAAATACGCGGCTCTCGCTGACATAGCCGCTGGCCTGCGCTTCTGTCCCTGAGTCTTCCGGCTCGTTTGCACCGCTTTCGGCCGGCGCCTGCGTCTGGCCTGTCTCCTCCCCTGTCTGACCGTTTTTTGCGGCATCGCCGCAGGCAGTCATGGAAATCAGCATCGCCGATGTTAAGATTGCTGCTACTATTTTATTTTTCACGGTTCCTCTCTCCTATCCGTCTTTTTTATAACTTTATAAACATACCACAAGTAGCTGAAAAATAAAAGCATTTCCATTAAAGTTTCACATTTTGGGCAAATTTATAACATCTATTTCCATTTTATCTCCCGATGCTGAAGTCAAAAACTCCTCCTGCAGCCGAGCTTACATCAGATTTTTTGACCTCTTGTTCCTGGTATCATGTCATACTGGTATCAATATTACGTAACCGTTCTACCTTCAGCTGGTATAAATATTACTAATAATTACTGATTAGTCTATACTTTCCAAATTCTTGTGCTATAATGGGGAAAGGGCTAACTGCCCAATGACACGACAAATCAGCTGGAGGAATTATGAATATCATTATCGTAGGCTGCGGCAAGGTCGGCTATACCCTTGTAGAGCAGCTTAGCAATGAAGACCATGATATCACGGTCATTGACGAAAAACCGGAGAAAGTATCCTATATCACCGACGAACTTGACGCAATGGGTATTGTCGGCAATGGGATCAACCACAGAACACTGTTGGACGCCGGTATTAAAACGGCAAATCTTCTGATCGCCGTGACAGGAGACGACGAAAAAAATCTGCTCTGCTGTGTAATCGCCAAAAAAGCCGGGCGCTGCCAGACCATCGCGCGTATACGCAATCCCATTTATAATGAAGAAGTAGAGTTTTTGAAAAAAGAATTTGGCCTTGCCATGATTATCAATCCGGAATTGATCGCCGCAAGAGAGATTGCACGTATGTTCCAGTTTCCTTCTGCAATCCGCGTCGATTCCTTTGCAAAAGGCCATGTGGAACTTTTACATTTCCGGGTAAACGAAGTATCGCCCCTGATTGGAGTAATGCTCTGCAACCTGCCGCAAAAACTGCGCAGCAATGTACTTGTCTGTACCGTAATGCGCGGGGACGAAATGATTATCCCCAACGGCAGCTTTGTGTTTGAGAAAAACGACACGGTTTCCATTACCGCAAGCCGCAGCAATGCGATGGATTTCTTCCGAAAAGCAGGCATTATGAAAAACCGTGTTAACAGCGCGATCCTCGCCGGCGGCGGCAAGATCTCTTTCTACCTTGCAAAGGGACTGATTTCATCCGGTATACGCGTTAAAATCATTGAAAAGGACAGGGCGCGCTGCGAATTTTTATGCGAGGAGATTCCGGATGCCACGATTATCTGCGGAGACGCCACCGACCAGAAGCTGCTGATGCAGGAAGGACTTATGAATGCACATGGATTTGCGGCGCTCACCGGCCTGGACGAGGAAAATATTCTGCTCTCCCTGTTTGCAAACGATATCTCGGGCGCTAAAACAGTAACCAAAATTAACAGAATCAGTTTTAACGGTGTGATTGACAAACTGGACCTTGGCAGCATAATTTATCCCCGCGTCATCACTTCCGACTATATTGTAAAATATGTAAGGTCTGCAACTTATTCACAGAACAGCAACGTAGAAACGCTCTACAAACTGGCTAACGGAAAAGCGGAAGCGCTCGAATTTATTATAAAAGCAGATTCCGCAGTCGCAAACATTCCGCTGCTGAAATTAAACCTGCGAAAAAATACGCTGATCTGCTGTATTTACCGCCAGGGAAAAATTATTGTTCCGACCGGTTCCGATAAGATGATGGCCGGCGACTCCGTTGTCGTCGTACTCTCCGGTTACCGCATATCCGATATCAAAGAGATTCTGGAGGACTAAAAAATCATGAACTATGTGATGGTTTTATATATTCTGGGATACGTGTTAAAATTTGAGAGCGCATTTCTTCTGCTGCCCGCTTTTGTAGGTCTTTTGTATCAGGAAAAAACAGCGCTCGCCTATCTTCTGATGTCCGCCATCTGCTTTTTGTGCGGAGTGCTTTTTATGCACCGTAAACCAAAATCGAAAATGCTGTATGCGCGCGAAGGCTTTGCCATTGTGGCTTTAAGCTGGATTGTCATGAGTATTTTCGGCGCAGTGCCGTTTGTTCTGGCCAATGATATACCCTTTTACGTGGACGCTTTGTTTGAGACCATCTCCGGCTTTACAACAACCGGAGCAAGTATTTTAAAAGAGGTGGAATCACTCTCTCACGCCAGTCTGTTCTGGCGCAGTTTTTCGCACTGGATCGGCGGCATGGGCGTTTTTGTATTCATTATGGCGATTCTGCCGATGATGGGCGGTTTTAACATGAATCTGATGCGGGCCGAAAGTACAGGCCCTTCTGTGAGCAAGCTGGTGCCGCATGTCAAAGACACAGCAAAAATTCTCTATGGCATCTATATTGCCATTACACTTTTGTGCATTATTTTTCTTACTGTTTTTGGTATGCCTGTCTTTGACGCATTTACAACAGCGTTCGGCACAATCGGAACAGGCGGCTTTGGCATTAAAAATGACAGTTTTGCAAGTTATTCTCCCGCGCTGCAGAACATTGTAACAATATTTATGATTTTAAGCGGAATCAACTACAGTCTCTATTTTCTGGTTCTCTCCAAAAAAATCAGAGACGCGTTGAAATTGGAAGAGGTGCGCTGGTACATCATCACAATTCTGGCATCCGCCCTGATTATTATTTTCGATATCCGACATATGTATCAAAGCCTTGGCGAAACAATACGACATGCATTCTTTCAGGTCGGTTCGGTTATCACAACAACCGGTTTCTCTACGGTGGATTATGACCTTTGGCCGGAACTTTCAAAATGTATTCTTGTAATTCTGATGTTTACCGGGGCATGTTCCGGCAGCACAGGCGGCGGAATTAAATTTGCACGCATTGTCATTTTATTTAAGACAATACGCAAGGAGCTTTCTTTAAGCATTCATCCGCGCGAAATCAGAAAAGTGCGCATGGACGGACATGCCATAAATCACGACGTCATACGTTCGACAAACGTATTTATGTCGATTTATTTTATACTTCTTCTTGCATCTACACTGTTAATCAGTGTGGATGAATATAATTTTACAACAAATTTCACTGCTGTGGCAGCTACGCTCAACAATATTGGCCCGGGACTGGATCTGGTCGGCCCTTCGCAGAATTTTTCCATATTTTCAGTCTTTTCGAAGTTTGTGCTGATGTTTGATATGATTGCCGGCCGTCTGGAACTGTTTCCAATGATGGTCTTATTGCTGCCGGACACCTGGAAACGCAGATAAAACGGAGGATTGTTTATGTGGATTGCAGACCAATGGAGCGATTTTGAAGTAATAGACTGTTCAAAAGGGGAAAAACTGGAGCGCTGGGGCGAATATATCCTGCTGCGCCCCGATCCCCAGGTGATCTGGAATACTCCAAAAAAAGAAAAAAAATGGAATCAGATCAACGCCCACTACCACAGAAGTGCAAAAGGAGGCGGAGAATGGGAATTTTTTGACCTGCCCAAACAATGGTCTGTCTGTTACAAAAATCTGACATTCCAGCTAAAACCGTTCTCATTCAAGCACACAGGACTTTTTCCCGAGCAGGCGGCAAACTGGGACTGGATCACTGAAAAAATAAAAAATGCGCGCCGTCCCGTGAAAGTTTTAAATCTGTTTGCCTATACGGGAGGCGCGACTGCGGCCGCTGCAGCGGCCGGGGCAGCTGTGACACACGTTGACGCATCAAAGGGCATGGTAACCTGGGCAAAAGAAAACGCACTCTCCTCCGGGCTTTCTGATGCGCCGATCCGCTGGATCGTGGATGACTGTGTAAAATTTACAGAACGTGAAATCAGACGCGGTAACAAATATGACGCGGTCATTATGGACCCTCCTTCCTACGGCAGAGGGCCGAAAGGAGAAATCTGGAAAATTGAAGATATGATATTTTCGCTTCTTATCCTGTGCGAAAAGCTGCTGTGCAAAAAACCGTTGTTTTTTCTTGTCAACTCATACACGACAGGCCTGCAGCCTGCCGTCTTAAGTTATATGATGCATACCGTTTTAGATAAATACGGCGGCCGCATTCTCGCGGACGAGATTGGTCTTCCCGTCTCCGCAAACGGGCTTGTACTGCCATGCGGCGCAAGCGGGAGATATGAGTGCTAAACCGACATTAAAGCATATTTTTTTTCCTTAAGAATACCATCGCAATCATACAGATGAGAAATGTCAGGATGCAGATAATTAAAAACCCATGCGGCGTATTTGAAAGCGGCATCCATTTTGCGTTGACATTCATTCCGTAGATTCCGGAGATCACAGTAGGAATCGCAAGAACAATTGTCATTGAAGTCAGATATTTCATCACATTATTCAGGCGATTATCAAGAATAGATGACATCAGTTCCCTGGTTCCGTTTAGGATATCACGGTAAATGGTCGTCATCTCAATCGCCTGTTTGTTCTCGACGATTACATCGCCCAAAAGCTCTTTGTCCTCCGGATATTGCTCCAGCCGCTTATAGCGTGTTAAACGGTCAAGCACAACACCGTTTGCACGCAGAGAGGTTGCAAAATAGACAAGCGTTGATTCGAGCTCATGCAGCTCAATCAAGTCAATATCGTCCGTATGCTTTCCAATCCGCTCCTCAATCTCAGTGCGCTTTTTGTCAATAATGCGAAGATTCGACTGATAGATCGCTGCAGTTCGAAATAAAATCTGGTAGACAAAACGCAGTCTTTTTTTTGTACTGAACTCTTTTACCCGGTTTGATACAAAGTTCTTAAGAACAGGCGTATCCTCTGTACATACTGTGACAATCACATCCTGTGTCAGAATAATTCCAAGCGGAATTGTCGTGTAGGTCTGTTTATCGTGTCGTATCTCCGTCGTCGGAATGTCAACTAAAATCAGCGTATACCCGTCCTGCAGTTCAATACGGGAACTTTCCTCCTCGTCGAGCGCCGCTTTTACGTCTTCAATATCAACGTTCAAATCCTCGGCGATCTGGCGGCATTCTGCCGCCGTAGGCGCAATCATCTGTACCCATGCGCCTCCGTCTAATTTTTCTTCTTCAAAAATCTGCTGATTGTCCGTCCTGAAATATGTGATCATAATCCTCATTCCTTCCTACACGACCGCCGTCCCGGCAATCCCCATTGCGGCACAGACAATATAAATCAGGAATAGATGCGCCGGATAAACCGCATAAAATAGATATTTGAGTTTCAGTCCGCGCTTTCCGTTATAAAATGCAAGCGGGATAAAACCAAACAGCGCTGTGGGCTCCCAGCAAAAGGAAAGGGCGCCAATCAGCAGCTGCAGTCTTCCTTTCCCCCGAAGCAGATAAAGAACAATGATACTGAACACTCCCCTCGCCGCGTAATCGGTATGCAGAACGTGCGCCCATACCATACACAACACCGCAATCAACAGAAACAGAAGATATCGAACCGGAGCATACAGCTCTTCATTCAATTCGACTGCCCGAAAAAGCATCATTGCAACGAAACCGACAGTCAGCGTAAAAAATACATTCTGATACCCAAATTCAAGCGCTGTTCCCTGAAATGTAAGATCGAACGGTATCTCGGAGATCAATGCAAACAGGCCAAGCCGAAGCGCATATTTTTTTATGTTATTTGTATGCGTAAATCCCTCGACCAGCAGAAAACAGAAAATCGGAAATGCAATGCGCCCTACCGCCCGCATAACCGTATAACTGCCGTACAGCAGCGCATGCGCCGAAAACCACTCTGCTGCTGCGGCTGTATTTTCCATATTCAGGCCGCCGACTCCCTCAAGCAGCAAAAATCGTCCCAGAATCGCCGCCGCGATATGGTCAATCACCATTGTGACGATAGCGATCATTTTTAATGTGCTTCCGCTGATGCCCTTTTTCTCCATGATTCCCCTCGTTTTCCGTATTTTATCCGATAAATTCTTCCACACACCTTAAGTAAGCCGCGACAGGGTCCTCTGCCTGTGTGATCGGCCTGCCGACAACAATAAAGTCAGATCCAAGCTCCTTAGCCCTCGCCGGTGTCGTAACTCGCTTCTGATCACCGACGTCTCCGTCTGCGAAGCGAACTCCCGGCGTAATTGTAAGAAAACCGGCTCCGCAGGCTTCATGCACTTTCCCGGCCTCAAGCGGGGAACATACTACACCGTCAAGCCCGGACTGCATTGTATTTCTTGCATAGTGCATCACTGTTTCATCAATCGGATGGCCAATCAAAAGTTCCTGCTGCATTATGGCCTCACCTGTAGAAGTAAGCTGCGTCACGGCGATCAGCAGAGGACGCTCCCCCTCCGCCGTCTTTAAACCCTCCATTGCAGCCTGCATCATGGCTTTTGTCCCGGCAGCATGTACATTGCACATATCCACCTGCAGACGTGAGAGAACTGCCATAGACTTTTTCACTGTATTTGGGATGTCATGCAACTTTAAATCAAGAAAGATTTTGTGCCCCATACTTTTAATCGTGCGCACAATGTCCGGACCCTCCGCGTAAAATAATTCCATTCCGATTTTTACAAACGGCTTTCTGTCACGAAACTGCTCCAGAAAACGCACCACCTCTTCTTTTCCGGAAAAATCACATGCTACAATTACATCTCTTCCCATTACTGCTCCTCCATTCCGCCGCCTGAGCGGCTGTTTGTTTCAGCTGCCGAAATATGCGTCAATTCCATTTGCAATGCCGGCCGCAATTTTTGTCTGATAGTCGGCCGTGGACATTTTTGCGTCCTCGTCCGGATTTGTCATATAGCCCATCTCCACAATTGTCGCCGGAACACTGCACCAGTTAATACCGCTCATAGTGTCGGTTTCCCAGACATACTGCTTTTTGCACCCGCACGACGCAATCAGATTATCCAGTACTTTGGATGCCAGGCTCTGGCTCTGCGCATATAATGCGCCGTTATATGGATTCTGCGGCGTCTGGCAGATTGTCATCGCCCCGTTTGCGGATGAATTTTCCGAACCGTTTGCATGGATGCGTATAAAAGCATCAGCGTTCGCATTATTGGCAACCTGCGCGCGCTCACTGTTGCTGATATCGACATCATGCGACGTGCGCACCATCATCACCTGATAGCCTCGATTTTCGAGCTCCTGTTTCAGTTTTTCCGAAACCATCAGCGTCAATTCATATTCATGCAGTCCGCTGACACATCCGCTTGTTCCTCCGGCTACTTTCGCCTTTGTCTCTGATGCCCCCGGGCCAATCGGTTCTTTCTCACTGTTTCCCTGTTTTTGATGACCGGCGTCGATCACGATCAGCTTTTGTGCTCTGGTTTCATCTGCAGGAGCGCCCGCCGCCTGCTGCGAATCCGACGTTTGCGAAGTATCTGCGCTGCTTTCGGGATTCCCTTCAGTTACTGCGTCTGTCTCCGTATCTGTAGATGGAGTTTCGGTTCCCCATTCCGGCTGATTGATCGCAGATTCAGCCGCAGCGTCTGCGTCTGCTCCCGTATCTGTGGATGGAGTTTCGGTTCCCGATTCAGATTCGCTGCTCCCGGAAAAATTTTCTTCGTCTGCCCAATCAATGCTGCTGTCTGTACCATCTGTCGTATTTTCCTCGCCGGCGTCGGCTCCTGTCCCGCTTAAATCCGCTTCGCCGCCCTGTCCTGACTCTGTCGGATCACTGTCCCCTGCCGCCGCAGCGTCTCCTGCCGCGGAAACGGAGGGAATGTTTTCCTCCTTTGCCGGGCTTCCACAGGAAGAGAATAACAGAGACGAAATGACTGCCGCACATGCTATTCGCCTTGAAAAAAGTTTCATTTTTCGTTTACATCCTCCGTATTTTTTAACACCTCCGGTATCAGTTCTTCCAGACGGATACAATGCTCCGGCGATTCACTGATACATTTCCAGTTTTTATTCTTTTCGCTTACAAAATAGACGACGCCGTTTTGCGGATACACATTCTCGCCGGATTCTGCCCGGATGCGCTCGCATAAAAATTCCGCTATCATCTCCTGCAGTCTTGCCTGCGTAAGTCCTTTGTTCATGCTCTCGCCGGACAGATATTTGCAGTCCAGCAGCTTAAGATATTTTTTTGCTCCGCTCTCATAAAAAAGAGCGATCGCCGGTTTCTCATTCATCATACCTTTTAGTATATCGATCATCTGCTGCGGCTGGCGCTCTTCCGTCGTCTTTACCCTGAAAACTTTGCCCTTTCCGAAATTGCGATTCAAATAAACGTATTCCATCGGAACATGAAAGGTACGGTTCACATAGGAAAAAAGCATTTCGTTAAACGACGGTTCACTTTCGCCCGGACAGATACATTGTTCCATGCGGTTTTCTCCCTGTCTGTCATACCGTTCCTGTGAAAAAATATCTCTCATATAGGTCGCCTCAAAAGCTGCGCCTATCAGCCTGACATCCGGATCGTCTATGCCGCATATTTTTAAGATCGTAAGATCGGATTCATCCAAAGATTCTTTTGCCATGACAGACAGCAATTTATTATAAAAAAAGAGGGTATATTGTTTTTCTTCGCCGCAGACAGGTCTGGAACCATTAAAGTAATGATTAAAATATTCTCTCATTCTGTTCTTTTTCTCCTTGCAATCCAGTTATTACATCTTATCATAACATAAACACATCGTATCGTAAAGTTTGGTATTACAGTTCTTTCGTAATCTGAAAAATAAAGAATTTTAAATAATAGCTCTCCCCGGCCGCCCACAGAATTGGATGATCGGGCGACTGCGTCCGAAATTCCACCTGGCGAAGCCTCCTGTGCGCGCCGGCCGCCGCCTCGCGTATTGTCTTTGCAAAAAGTTCTTCATTCATAAAATGCGAACAGGAACAAGTTGCAAGAAACCCGCCGTCCTTTACAAGTTTCATAGCGCGAAGATTAATTTCGCGATAACCTTTGACTGCATTTTTGACTGAATTTCTGGACTTTGTAAAAGCGGGCGGGTCCAGTATCACTACATCAAATTTTCTGTGTTCCCGCTCCAGTTCCGGCAGAAGCTCAAACACGTCACGACACAGAAAATGCACGGTCTGTTCCAGATTGTTGAGCCGCGCGTTCTCCTCCGCCTGCCGTACGGCAAGTTCGGAGGCGTCAACTCCAATTACGTCGGCTGCTCCCGCATATCCGGCATTTAATGCAAAAGACCCGGTATGCGTAAAACAATCCAGTACGGACGCGCCTTTGCAAAGTTTCTGAATGGCGAGACGGTTATATTTCTGATCCAGAAAAAATCCCGTCTTCTGGCCGTCCCTGACATCAACGATATATCTGACGCCGTTTTCCTCAATCGGAACAAGCGTATCAAATTCCCCGCCGATAAATCCCTTCACCCGCTCCATTCCCTCAAGCACGCGTACTTTGGCGTCGCTGCGCTCATAGACGCCCCGAATCAAAATATGATCCGCCGCCAAAACTTCTCTGACAGCTTTTATGATTTCCAATTTTAAACAGTCAATACCCAGTGCCAGCGATTCCACAACCAGTACATCTGAAAATTTATCTACTACAATCCCCGGCAAAAAATCTGCTTCGCCAAAGATAATACGGCAGCTGCCAGTATCCACCGTTTTTTTTCGGTACTCCCAGGCTCTCTGCACACGTTCTTTTAAAAAAGCAAAGTCGATTACAGCTTCCGCGCGACGCGTCAGCATCCGTACCGTAATCTTTGACTTACGATTCATAAATCCCTTTCCCATCGGATATCCGTCAAAATCTTTGACGAAAACGATCTCCCCGTCAACAGCAGCTCCCTGAATTTGAGCAATCTCATTTTCATAGATCCACATTCCTCCTGCTTTGATTGTTCGACCTTCCCCTTTTTTCAGTATTACAGCTGCATCCATGAAATTCCTCCCGCCCTGTGTCTGAATGTATATCAGAATCTGAAGCAAAATCTGTCCTATATTGTAGCACATTACGAAAAAATGTGCTACAAAAACAGAAGATATTTTAAAGAAACCTCAGGCAATTTTTCAAAATATCTTCTCATATCCCGGCAATTGGCGATCAGTGCTGGATTTTCAATTTTTTTGCCATTCGTCGTAGTATTGGATTCGCTGCATATATCCGCTCTATACGTTTCCTTCAATTAGGCTTTTGGAAATTCCTCCAAAAGCCTGCTATACTTTAGCCAGGAT
>CAMUGE010000051.1 GCA_947088345.1 uncultured Roseburia sp. | reverse complement strand
TCCTGGCTAAAGTATAGCAGGCTTTTGGAGGAATTTCCAAAAGCCTAATTGAAGTATTTTAACTGCATTGCAGTGTAGAAAGCCTTTCGCTTCGTTTAGACAGAAAGTCTTTCTTTTTTAGTATAGCATTCACAATGCATGCTTGCAAGAAAACAGTCTTGGATATCTTTTTCAATTGTCAAGTCCGTGAACATTTTGCCCTGGCTAAACGTCTGATCACTGATCTCCGTTGCTTTTGTTATATAAAAAACTTTTTACATACAAACTGTTTTGTAGTACAATAACTTTGACGGCAATCAATCATTTACAAAATAATAAGTAAAAAGGATGATACAAATGAACACGGACAATTATGTAAAATTGGATAACTTGTCAGAAACACAGAACCATTTACTGAACGTCCTCTGGACAGAAAACAAAGAAATGACGCTGGATGAGCTGACGAAACAGCTTAACAGGGCGTATGCCGCCAAATGGAGCAAAAGCCAAATACGTCAATTTATGGAATCGCTTGTGATAAAAGATTATGTAAAAAAACAATGGCATAAATTAAAAATTTATTATGCCGCCCTCAGTATAGAAAGTAATCTGTAAAATGGAAAGTCTTTGATTTTTGTAGATTTGACAATAACATTTCCAAGTTTCCTGCGTCTTTTAAATGACTGTTTGCCAATCTTTGTTACTTTTTTACCGATTATCGCATCCGTCATGTTCTTGTTGCCGCTGAACGCCTGATCACCGATCTTAGTTATCTTATCCGGGATAACGATCTTTTTAAACGCCGTACATTTCTCAAATGCGCTCTATCCAATCTTTGTCACACATCCTGGGATTGTGAATATTTTGATCGATTTACAGCCCTTATATGTAGTCGAGTCAATCTTTGTAAGCTATGGATGCCGGCGTCACCTTGCTTCCGACTACCGCCCTACGGTTTCCTTGCACGCTGGGATGTTTACGACAATGGTGAGATCGCCTTTTACATTGCTGCCGTTTTTTACGGTTACTGTTTTTATAATTTAAATACAAACAAAATAATCCCCCTTTGATTGAAAATTGTTTTATTTATGTTATACTCAAATAAAATGAATGTTGTTTACTTTTGATGTTCATTAAATATTTATAACTCTGATCAACAAAAAACTTTTTACATACAATCCGTTTTGTAGTACAATAATATTAACACCAATCAATCATACGTTAAAATAAGAAACAAAAAGGATGATACCAATGAACACGGTCGATTATGTAAAATTGGATAATTTGTCAGATACACAAAACCATTTGCTGAACATCCTGTGGACAGAAAACAAAGAAATGACGCTGGATGAGCTGACAAAACAGATTAACGGGTCATATGACACCAAATGGAACAGAGGTGAAATACGTCAGTTTATGGAGGCGCTTGTGATTAAAGAGTATGTGAAAAAACAGCGGCATAAACTAAAAACATATTATGCGGCGCTCAGTATAGAGTCCAGCCTGTAAAAGCGCCCAGCCAGAGTATACAGGAAATATTTGGGAAAGATACTTAATATGTTTTGTTTCTGGATTAAAACTGCAAACCCCAATGGAATGGCAATTACAGTATTTAAATAGTTTATGAAAGATCACGACCCCGTACAAAAACAACAGTAAGTTATAATTAACCGGATGAATGCAGGAGGCACAGTATGGCACGAACAGTAGCGATCGGTGTACAGATCTTCGATAAGTTAATAGAAAATAACTATTTTTATATGGATAAAACGGAGTTTATCCGGGAATGGTGGGAAAGCGGCGATGATGTGACTTTGATCACACGGCCGCGGCGTTTTGGTAAAACACTGAATATCAGCATGACCGAACAGTTTTTTTCAAACCGATATGAAGGACGCGGCGATCTGTTTGAAGGACTTTCTATTTGGCAGTATGAAAAATACAGGGCGCTGCAGGGAACATATCCTGTGATCAGTCTGTCATTTGCAGGGATAAAAGAAACAAACTATCCTGATACCAGAAAAAAAATCTGTCAGATAATCGCAGGCGAGTATAGTCGCCGTCAATATCTCCTGGCAGGGCAATATCTGACAAATTCTGAAAAAGAATTATTTCAGCAAAAAACCATGGAAATGGACGATGTGAATGCAACTATGGCAATAAATCAGCTGTCAGAATATCTTAGCCGTTATTATGGGAGAAGGGTAATCATTCTTCTGGATGAATATGATACACCTATGCAGGAGGCATATGTAAATGGATTCTGGGACGAACTTGTGGCATTTACACGCAACCTTTTCAATTCCACATTTAAAACCAACCCATGGCTGGAAAGAGCCATTATGACCGGAATTACAAGAATTAGCAAAGAATCTATTTTCTCAGATTTAAACAACCTGGAAGTTGTTACTACAACCTCCGGTAAGTATGGCACATCTTTTGGTTTTACAGAAAAAGAAGTTTTTTCTGCTATGGACGAATACGGTTTGCCGGATAAACAGTCTGTACGCGATTGGTATGATGGGTTTATATTTGGGAAATGGCGGGAAATTTATAATCCCTGGTCTGTCTTAAATTATCTTGACAAAGGGAAGATAGCGCCCTATTGGGCAAATACCAGTTCTAACAGTCTTATTGGGAAACTAATCCGTGAGGGCACTCCTGATATAAAAATGATAATGGAGGATTTACTTCAAGGAAAAACGCTACATACGATAATTGATGAACAGATTGTGTTTAACCAGTTAAATAACCAGACAGAAGCTCTATGGAGCCTTTTACTGGCATCTGGTTATCTGCGGGTGGAGCAGATGAATTTTAATGAAATAACAGGAGAATATGAATATGATCTTAAATTGACAAATCGTGAAGTATCTTTGATGTTCCGGCAAATGATCAAAGAGTGGTTTTCACAATTTACACCTGCTTATAATCTTTTCGTAAAAGCGCTGCTTTTAAACGATAAGAAAGCGATGAATCTTTATATGAACAAAATTGCTATGGCAACATTCAGCTACTTTGATACCGGTCATAATCCATCTGCAGAAACAGAGCCGGAAAGATTCTATCATGGTTTTGTCCTTGGGTTGATCGTAGATCTCTCAGAACAATATATGATTACATCCAACAGGGAAAGCGGATTTGGCAGATATGATGTAGTAATAGAGCCATATGACAGAAAACGTGAGGCATATATTTTTGAATTTAAAGTACATGACCCAGCCGAAGAAATGTCCCTTGCAGATACAGCAGAGAGAGCTTTGCAGCAGATAGAGAAAAAGAAATATTCTGCTATGTTGGAAGAAAAAGGAATACCGGCAGACAAAATAAAACGATACGGATTTGCGTTTCAGGGAAAAAAGATCCTGATAGGGTGAAGCGTTTCTTCAGAATACCTGTCCTTTTTAAGGTTCTTTCTAATTTTGAATACTTTTTTAGTGTAGCGTACTGGGAATAAAAAGTAAATTCGCTGCATACATTTCAAGAGATATTCAAAAATGAGAAAGAACCTTTTTGATTCAGGAATTTCATTCTATTTTAATTGGATTTACTGTGACCTGTAATCAAACTCATCATATAATCCAGAACCTCATCAATAAATTTATTCTTTTCTTCCGTACTGCAATTTGCGAGAAAATAATCAATGTCATTAACATTAGCAGATTCGCCTGTGATCATATAAGTTGGATCAATATTCAATTTTTCATATAAAAGTAAAAATTTTTCCGGCAAAAGACCATATATGCCGTTTTCAAGATTAGCATAATGTTCTACGCTTATTTCCAGTATCTCAGATAACTCTTCCTGCGTTTTACCAAGTTTATATCTCATTTCTTTTAATCGTTTTCCAACGTTAATATTAAATTCTTTTTTGGCCGCCATTATTTACCTCTTTTTATTATGTAAATTTACTTTAAAATGGATTTTTATATTTTCGGTAAACATACAAAATTATCTTTTCCAACCCTGTCTTTATAAACAAGTAGAAATTGCCGCTTTTCTAAAGTATAACATATCCGAAGGATTTTTCAATCCAAAATAAGATATCATTTTTGAACTTTTTCCATTCAATTCGCCGTCAATTTTTCCGTCATCCATCATACTCATCCCGCCAAATCCGCTTATTTACGCCCAAATTTCAAAGAGTGGCATACTCTACGAAACAGAATGGACAGGAAACCGGCTTTTGGCAAGGGTGTCTAAGAGCAAGCTTGAATAGGACGGCTCAAACAACGGCTTTGATTGTTGGCTTTGTTAGGAGTGTTTATGACATCCATTTATATTCTTATCATAAGTTTGCAAATGCATTTTGTGACGTGAAACATATTAGAAAAAGGGGGGGATATAGATATTTCAAAAAATATGATATTCAGAATATGCCATTAAATTCAACTGTCTTATGCAGATGGAATGCAATATTTCCGGGAATGGCTTTATTCAAATTGTTGCTATACAACAAAAAACAAAAAAGAAAGAGGGAAAAAAATGAGGAAACCAAAAAAATTGCTGTCATTTTTGATGGCGTTCACTATGACTATTTCAACTTTTACAGGTGTATCCCAAAATGTAAGAGCAGAAGAAGTCACGAATGACACAAGTGTATTTGCAGCGGAAATACTTGATTATACGACAAATTCCGCAAGACTTGCCTTTTTTCAAACGGGAGAAGCCAAAACATATACAATTAATAGAACTGCGGCAAATAATGAAGATTCAAAATCCATAGAAGTCAATATAGAGGATATGGATACAATACAGATAAAAAATAATAATTATAATGAAATCTATACAAATAACTTTACTGCATCCGACAGCAAGGACGGATTTGCCAGACAGGATAAAAACCCTGTATTAAATCTTGTTACAGATACGGCAACTAACGCGCTGACTGACAGCGGAAACGTACTTGAGGCTAAAGCGGCAACTACAGGAAATACAAGGTTTATAATATCAGATACCTTTACAGTAGGGGATAAGGCTTGTTTTGACGCTGATTTCAGACTTGAAGCTGGCGGCGAAGCGGCGCAGAGAACGTCTTTTGGAATAGGCAGCGGCAGCGGAGCGGATGGTTCTGCAAAATTGGCATATATTTTTGATTTATCAATTCCAGGCGGTACTTCCATCACTGATGTGCAGGCCAAAGGGGTAGCCGTATCGGATAGTACAGGTTTTGCCGGTAAAAAGGAAGAGGGTATGTCAGGACGTGCAAATACAGGGTGGCTTCACTTACATGCTTCTTTTGAAAAAAGTTCTACGAATCAATTAAGCGTAGAAATTACCCGAGTAGCTACAAACAAGGTATTATATCAGCAGACAATAGATATTGGTACCAGTGTGCCGAACTGTTTCGGCATCACACCTGCGAGATCAGGAGCTGCAAGAGTTTATGTAGATAATCTGCTGGTAACAAACGGAGAAGACAAGACGCTTACCAAATATATCTATACAGATACAAATTTAAAAGAAGATTCTGATTATACATATACAATATCAGATAAGACCAGTTCGTCCGAGCCAACTGTTACATCTGGTCCTGTAACAGTGCACACTGCCTATACGGTAAAAGATGTAACTGTATCTGATAATGTTAAAATTGATGATATTATTCAGGATACTCCATTGGAAAATGATCTGGCAGCATATTTAAAAGCAAAATATAGCGATATCAGTACCTTGAATGGTGTAACGGCTGTAAATGGCAGCGGCGAACAAGTAACTCCGCCTATTTCCTCGTGGAATGTTGAGGGGGTGGACATGACAAAAGCAGGTACTTATACAGTACATGCAACTATCGCAGGTTGGTCAACGCCTATTCCGGTAAGCCTCACTGTAGTGGGTAAAAAAATTACGGATTATTCAGTTGATAATATCAGTATACCGGCAGGCAAAACTTATGAATTACCTAATGCGATAATGGCATCATTTGATAACGGACAGACGGATCTGTCAGTACCTGTCACATGGGATGCATCAGCCGTCTTAGGAAATAAGGCCGGCGAGTATACGGTAACAGGCAGCTGTGCATATGAATCTGAAAAACAGATTGCTATGAAAGTTATAGTAACAGCAGATACAGTTACTGATTCTTGGCTGTATTATGAATATGAGACGTGTGATGAGATTACAGTAGAAGATCTGCCGCACGATTCAAATGTAACATGGGCATCCGGTAAATCAGAAGTTTTACCGATCGAATGGAAGAATATGCAGGAAATCAGCACAGGAGAGGCGATGGAATGGTCGGCTCCTTATACCATAAAGCCGGTAACCGCTGATGATCGTGACGTGGAAATTAACACAGATGAAGAACATATGGCAAACTTCTCTATAAAATATCCGACAGTTAAAAGGTTTGATTTTGGTTCAACGAAATCTGATGTTGCTGACGGCTGGTATTCCGTTAATTATAATGCGGATAAAATGTCAGAAAGTTATATTAAACTCGGATGTTTATATGATGCGGCAAAAGGATATGGGATCACAGATGTTGATGAAGAAGCGACTGACAGTAAAGCTCGTACATCCGGCCTTGCAGGGTTAAAAGGATATCTTCCGCAGGCAGTATATGCGGATATGGCACTGATAGGCGCCGGAACAGGATTTCAGGTTGATATCCCAAATGGAACATATGAGGTTACGGTTATTGCAGCTCCATATTTAGGATTATCTGGTGCGGAAGGAACTGTCAACGGCCAGGCATTTAATGTCAGCGCATCAAAAACTTCATATACAGAGACGGCTGTAGATGCTGTAGTAACCGAACAGACATTAAAGTTTGCCTTTACAGCAAAAACAAGTTATATTGCAGGAATTATTATCCGGGCAAAAGATGAAAATCCTGCACCGGCAGGCATCAGCTTCAGCAAAAATACATTAAAGCTTGCTGTTGGTGACAAGAAAACATTATCCTATTCGCTGGTTCCTAAAAATGCATCTTTGGATGGGGTTGCCATTTCATTTGAATCGTCTGACCCTGCCGTAGCAACAGTCGATAATAACGGAACTGTTGCGGCAGTTGCAGAAGGAAAAGCAGATATAACAGTAAAAGCAACTGTAGACGCAAAAACATATACTGCACTCTGTACTATAACAGTGGGAGCTGCCACAGGTGATGATACAGAGGTGACAGGATTAACAGTAACTCCGAAAACAGCCACCATAGAGGCAGGCAAAACACAGCAGTTTACAGCAACAGTTGAACCGGAGAATGCATCTGATAAATCGGTAACCTGGAGCTCTGATAAGCCTGAAGTTGCATCTGTAGACGAAAATGGCCTTGTTACGGCAATAGCAGTCGGTACTGCGACTATTACCGCAAAAGCAGGAGAAAAAACAGCATCGGCAACAGTCACTGTAGTAGCAGTGGGCACAACTGTAGAGGTGTCAAGTATTACTCTGACTCCCAAAACAGCAGAGATGAAAATTGGTGACAAAGAACAGCTGACGGCAGTAGTTGCTCCGGAGGATGCAACGAATAAATCTGTAACATGGACAGTCGATAAACCTGATGTTGCAACTGTAGATACGAAAGGGTTGGTAACTGCCAAAAAGGCAGGTACAGCAGTAATTACCGCAAAGGCTGGGGATAAGACGGATACAGCGACAATAACGGTAAAAGCATCTGAAACAGATGTGCCGGTAGAGAGTATTACACTTGACAAAACAGAAGCATCAATCAAAACGGGCGAAACCGTAACGCTGACACCAACTGTACTTCCGGAAAAAGCGGACCAGACCGTTACATGGACTTCCAGCGACCCGGCGATAGCAGCCGTGGAAAACGGCGTGGTAACAGGCGTTGCCAAAGGAGAAGCCACGATCACTGCAAAAGCAGGCGAAAAGACAGCCACTGCAAAAATCACTGTAACCGAAACCAGCGGGGATACCGTCCCTGTGGAAAGTATTACACTTGACAAAACAGAAGCTACGCTTACCGCGGCAGGGCAAACCGTAACCTTAACGGCGACCGTGCTTCCGGAGAAAGCAGACCAGACTGTTACATGGACTTCCAGCGACCCGACAAAAGCAACCGTGGAAAACGGCGTGGTAACGGCAGTTGCAAACGGAACAGCTACAATTACGGCAACTGCGGTAAACGGCATGCATGCAGCCGCCCTGGTTACCGTTGCAATCGGAGACAGCGGAAATGTGACAGATACAAAGGTATCCGCCATTACAGTTACTGCGGCGGATAATAAGACCACACTGACAAAAGCAGGCGAAACGGTGCAGCTTACCGCAGCAGTCCTGCCGGCGGAAGCAAAAGACAAATCCGTGACATGGGCAAGCAGCAATCCTGCCGCAGCGGCAGTCAGTGAAACAGGACTCGTAACGGCGGCTGCAAACGGTACGGCCGTAATTTCTGCAACTGCAAAAGACGGCAGCAATGTAAAGGGCGATCTCACCATTACCGTAAATATTCCGGCGCCGGAGGAAACCGTCGGGGGTGCAGTCGGAAGCAAGGTGACGCCGGCATCCAAAACGGAGAAAGGCAGCTATAAGGTAACGGTACAGGGTACAGCCGGCAAAGCTGCGGAAGTTGCCTTTACCGGGACAAAAGAAACCGGAAAGAAGATAATCATACCGAACACCGTAAAAGGCACGGACGGCGTTACCTACCAGGTTACAAAAATTACAAAGAGCGCCATCAGCGCCAATCAGAAAAAGAAAATTACAGAAGTAAAGATCCCTGATAATGTAAAGACGATTGAAGCAGGGGCGTTTACAAACTGTACAAAGCTCACAAAAGTAACATTTACAAAGAAGAGTAAGCTTACAAAGATTGACGCGAATACCTTTAAAGGCTGTAAAGAGATCAAAACATTCACCATCCCGGGATCTGTGACAAAGATTGGCAAGAGCGCATTTGAGAAATGTACGGCGCTTAAAAAGATCGTTATCCCGGATAAGGTAACGGAGATCGGCGATAAGGCGTTTTACGGCAACAAGAAGATGACGGATGTGACAATCGGTAAAAAAGTAACAAAGATTGGCAAACAGGCATTCTACGGATGCAAGCTGCTGAAAAAGGTGAAAGTAAACACCACAAAATTAAAAACAGTCGGGAAAAATGCTTTCAAGGGCGTAAAGAAAGGCGCACAGGCAAAAGTACCGGCCAAACAGAAAAAAGCATATAAGAACTTACTGAAACCGTTAAAAGTAAAATAAGACAGTAAAAATCCTCCGGCAGTGGTGTACGCCACGACAGTCGGAGGATTTTTAAAGTTCTAAAGTAATTTATTGAGTTGGCAGCAGAACAAAGTATTAGTCGTCTGCATAAATGATTTTCGCATTAAGACTAGTTTTATGTGCATTTTTTTATTTTTGTTTCTTAAAATAAAAAAATTTTTTACATACATGCTGTTTTGTAGTACAATAAGATTAGGATCGATTTATCGTATACAAAATAATAAGCAAAAGGGATGATACCAATGAGTGCGGATGATTATGTAAAATTAGATAATTTGTCAGATACACAGAATCATTTACTGAATATCCTTTGGACAGAAAACAGAGAAATGACATTGGATGAGCTGACGAAGCAGATCAACGGGACGTATGCCGCCAAATGGAACAAAGCGGAAATACGCCAATTTATGGAGACGCTTGTAATTAAAGAATATGTGAAAAAGCAGCGGCACAAACTAAAAACATATTATGCCGCTCTTTGTTTGGAGAATGCCACATAGGGGAAACCGTATGGGATGAACGGCGAACAATCTGCTTTGAGTTCATGGAAGTGAGTTTACCGTAATATCTTAAATCGTATGGGACGAACAGCGAACAATCTGCTTTGAGTTCATGGAAGTGAGTTTTGCCGTAATATCGGAAACCATATGGGACGAACAGCTGCTATCTGCTTTTGGGTTTTCGGCTGTTTCTGTTTCGGCAAACACGGGATATCGGCATTATTAAAACAGCATACAGTCTGCTGTTACAGGACGAATATACGTCGTGGTTCTATGAGGTAAATCAGGCGCCACTACATAGGGGAGCATTGGGATGGAATAAAAGATGACGGGACATTTTGGAGTGCGGATATGAATGCATAGAATCATTACGTATATGGCGCAGTTGTTGACAGGCTGTACTCTGTAGCAGCCGGGATACAGTCTGTAGAAGAAAATGCAGGTTTATGCAGGTTAAAGCAAAGAAAGGAGTAACAGCAGAACATAAAGTTGAATCAAGGGGCATGCGAATCGGATGCCCCCTGTGGACAGTAAAATCAGTAAACTGAAATATGGATGAAAAACGTATTTATGACAATGAATGGAATAAAATGATTTCTGCTTTTGTTCCGTTGCCCTGCTCTGAGGTGATTACAAGTTTATGACCGAGTTTATCTAAGATTTCACGACAGAGATAAAGACCGATGCCGGTTGAATATTGATCAGCGTGGCCATTATACCCGGTATAACCCTTTTCGCAGATACGCGGCAGATCCTGCGCACTGATTCCAATGCCGGTATCCTCTATCTTAATAGATATACTCTCATTGTCTGTGTGACAGGTTCTTTCATACCAGGATATCTTTTCTTCTTCTGTTTTACTTTCATTGACGTCGGCGCTTGTCGGCACGACAGAGATGGTGACGCCACCCTGTTTTGTATATTTGACGGCGTTTGACAAAAGTTGGTCGATCACAAAGCCGAGCCATTTTTTGTCCGTCACTGCCATAATATCATGCGGAATATAGGAGAGGCGAAGCTTTTTGTGGATAAACTGTTTGGCATATTTATGGATTGAAAGTTTTATCACTTCGTCAAGCGGTATTTTCTGGATTACGAAATCATTCGTATCAGAGCCAAGCCGTGTGTACTGCAGCGCCATGTCGACGTACTGCTCAATGCGAAACAACTCCTGTTGTTTTTGGCGTTCATGCAAAAGATAAGAAGGTTCCTCACCGGCACAGTCCGCATCCAAATATATGCGGATATCCTCGTCAATTAGAAGTTTGAGCGCAGCAATTGGCGTTTTAATCTGGTGTACCCACATGGAATAATATTCCGATGTATCCTGCTGGCGTTTTAACGTCTGATTTTGAAATTCGTTCTTTTCGCGGGCAATGGACCTGATGCAGTCCTGATACTGGGTTTCGTACATATATTCAGGCGGTTTCATATCATTTATCATTTCCGATGTGTTTTTTTGCATTTGTTCAAGCCACCGGAAATTATCATAATGCCTGGCATAACCGGTCAGTACGGCTACTATAAGTAGAAAAAAACAAAGAATCATTCCATATACGATTTCTCTGACTGGTATGTTGTTTAGAAGCATGGTTGCGATCATCACAATTGCAATAAACACAATAACGGCAAGCCACCTGATTTGTTCTCTGATATAAAATCTGAAATGTTTCATTTCGTTTTACCCCACCCGGTATCCGATTCCTTTTTTTGTCTGAATAAAATCAGAAAGACTCATCTGCTCTAATTTTTTTCGCAGCCGGTTAATATTGACAGACAGCGTATTTTCATCTACATAACTGTCGCTCTCCCAGAGTTTTGTCATTAGCGTATCTCTGGAGACAACTTTTTCTTTGTTTTCCATCAGTACCTGAAGAATGCGCAGCTCATTTCTGGTAAGTTCAAGTTTCTGACCGTGAAAGAGAAGCGTTGCTTCTGTAAGATTCAGCATAGCCCCTTTGTGTTCCAGAACCACACTCTGGCTTACAAAGTCATAACTTCTGCGCAGCATAGCCTGTATCTTTACAGTCAGGACATCAAAGTCAAACGGTTTGGCGATAAAATCGTCGCCGCCCATATTGACGGCCATCACAATATTCATATTGTCTGAGGCGGAGGACAGAAAAATAATCGGAACTTTAGATATTTTGCGGATTTCACTGCACCAGTGGTAGCCGTTGTAAAAGGGCAGTTTAATATCCATCAAAACCAGCTGAGGTGAGGCCGTCACAAATTCGGCCATAATATCTGCAAAATCATTTGCGCATATCACTTTATAATTCCAGCTTTCCAGATGACGTTTTACACTTGCTGCGATCATTTCGTCGTCTTCGACAATAAAAATTTTATACATAGTAGTCTCCAGTTTGCATTGCGGACGCAGTTCGCATTAGCTTTATGCGCATACGCGGCTTGTTCTCTGGTGTGAGAAGATCTTCTTAGCGAAGCAGGATCTGCTGCGAGTTTTAGAAGTTCTTCTCACACTACCTTCCATGTCGCGGCTCTGCCGCGACTCAAATCTGCGCGGAGAATCCCCTGAATTTGGGGATTCTCTGGTGTGAGACTTAGAACTTCTTAGCGAAGCAGGATCTGCTGCGAGTTTTAGAAGTTCTTCTCACACTACCTTCCTTTTGTAATTTTCATTCTTGATGAAAATGCTGTTATTAAATTGTAACACTGTTTTGCAAATTTGAAAACATTTTTTTGATGTAAAATTTTTATGCGACAAATCATCTTTCCGGTATTTCGCGAGTAAAAAATTGTGCTGTATGCAATGTGGCAAGTTATAAAAGAACAAAATGGCATTTCAGGGCAGTTTGTCTGCATCAGGCGTGTCAGGAATGCCGGGGGCAAAACTGTTACTGTTTTCTGCTGCAACAGCGCGTCCGTCTGTTTTTCCGAAAATTACTTTTACCACGAACAGATCCGCGTCTGTCTCGAGAAGAAAAGTTCCGCCGCATGCCTCGGTAAAACTTTTTGCAATGGAAAGACCAAGGCCGCTGCCCCCGTCAGTCCGGCTTTCGTCGCCGCGGACAAAACGTCCGGTAAAATCTTTGCCGTCCGGCAGTTCGAGTTTTGAGATATTTTTAATGCTTGCAGTGGCGCTGGATTCGTTTTCCGAGAGTGTCAGAAAGACGCGTGAACCGGAAAGCGAATATCGGAGCGCATTTACGATTAAATTCTGGAATACACGGTACATGCGGTCCCCGTCTGCCAGAATCAGAATTTCATGATCCGGAATTTCATCTTTCAGCGTTACGTCTGCAGCGGCAATTTGTTCTGCCATATCGGCCAGTGTCTGTCGGAGCAGTTTTGTAAAATCAAGTTGTTTGATTTGAACCGGAAGCTGCCCCGAAGCGGCTTTGCTTACAGAAAACACATCCTGTACCATATGGTTTAAACGGTTTGATTTTTCGTCTAATATTCGGATATAATCTTTTATATGCGCCGGAAGATTTTCTTCCTGTTTTAAGAACTGAACGTAACTGATAATCGAAGTCAGCGGCGTCTTAATGTCGTGGGAAACATTTGCCACCAGTTCTACTTTCATATGTTCGCTTTTCATGCGCTCTTTCACTGCAGATTCCATGCCCTGGCGTATGTCGGCCAGCTGCAGGGAGAGACTTTTTAATTCAGTAAAAGCGGAAGAATCGTATCTTGTTTTGTAGTCTCCGTTATGAATGCGGGCGATCTGGTCCGAAAGAAGATCAAATTCTTGCGCCTGCTGTTTAGTGACAGATACATAGCGGTATCCGACTCCAGTGTAGACGGCAAGTAGAAGTACCAGGATGGCGCAAAAGACGAACATGGCAGAAAAATTGTTTTGTCCTGACATGGAAAAACATCCCGCAAACAGCAAAATACAAAGTATAAAAAGAATAGCGAAGCCTGTAATAAATACCGAAAGGTAACGTCTTACCAAACGTTTTGAAAAAGGCAGCAGCAGGTTTTTGCTGTCAAATTTCTCAGAAAGACTGCTGATCAGCCCGTTATGCAGACGCCCTTTATTTTTGCGCACATCGTTGATAAAAAGGTATAAAAGCCAAAACAGAGGAAGTAAAAAGCCTGCATATATGGCTGCAAGGTGAAAGATTTCCATTATAAAATCATTCATTATCCAGATTGGAAATTCATTTTCATATACATAGGCCATTTCGTAATATAATTCATCAAACACTGCGCTGCTGCCTGAAATCCGGTACTGATTCATAAACAGATAAAAGGTCAGGGTGACGGCGGCAAGTCCTATGATAACTTTACATTCAATCCATATTTTCCCTGTCACTCTTCCAAGGAAGTCGTCGGCTTTTCGCTTTTCTTTGCGCAGAAGCCATGCAAAAAATGTCAGGACGGCGCCGACAATAAGCCCGGCAATGTCATTCTTTATACGCCGGAAAGTTTCTTCCGTTTCCAGCGCCATGTAGTACAGGGTGTTATCGCCGCTGCTGTAGCGGGACTGCCCGTAAACTGCAGTGTTATAAATAACAGGAGATTTCGGCGCAAACATAACGACGGAGGCTTTCTTCATCTTGGCGTCTATCGTGAAGTTTCTGTAGCCCGGTACGTACCACATATCGTCTTCCTCACGGTAATAACCGTCGCCGTAGAGATCTATCGTTTTTCCGTCTTTATGGACAGTGACTTTTTCGCCGTCAAAAAAGAGCATAAAATTGTACCCGTCTGGAAGTGTATTGCTGCCGGGTTCCCAGTGAAAATCGTTAAGATTCGAATAGAGTTCCCTGTCGTTATAGGAAATTTGAAACAGAAGATTTTTATTTTTTTCCAGAGTCTCCATATAATCTTTTACGTTTTGTTCGGCTTTTTTACGCAGCTGTTTTTTCTCTTCTTCGGAGAGGTCTGACTGTGATGAAGCGTAGGATTCCTGCTCCTGAGGAATTTCGCCGGACAGTTCGGCTTCCTCTGCAATGTCGTAAGACTCTATCGCTTCCGCAACTGCAGTGTCGGTCTGGGCGTTCGTCCAGAAATCAATCAGGTAGCTGTCGTCAACTGCATACCAGTCAATGATCCCTCCAGTCGCTACAGTGAGAAAATTTTCCAGATGATTTTCCATAAAATTTCGAAACGAGGTTGTCTCCTGATAATCATCCGTGATTTTCCCGTTAAAACGGTTATTTGACAAACGCCACCCAAGAGAGAGGCCGCATTGCAGCAGCATACTGATGCCTGCAGCGAACGCAAGAAAACTAATGACAACTTTCCATTTTTTCAATTTTGTATCCAATTCCCCACACCACCTTTAAATATTCTGGCTCTTTCGGATTAAGTTCGATTTTTTCGCGAATGCGACGAATGTGTACCATCACTGTATTTTCCGGCGAAAAGCTATCCTCCTCCCATACGCGCCGGTAAATCTCTTCTGCAGGAAATATCCTGCCTGTGTTTCGCATCATAAGGTCAATGATCTTTGTCTCTGTTGCGGTCAGTCTTATCGGTTCTCCGTCTGCATAGAGAATGCGCTCGTTCGTGTTCCAGATCAGCCGACCGTTTTTAATTTCACCGGCACAGGAACCTGAATTGATATCTCCAAGGCGCATATAGCGGCGCAGATGACTTTTTACACGCGCAGCGAGTTCTTTCGGATTGTAAGGCTTTGCGACATAGTCGTCTGCGCCCATGGACAGTCCTAAGATTTTATCTGTCTCCTCGCTTTTGGCGCTTAAGACAATGATCGGAATATTTTGACGTTCTCTGATTTTCATAACGGCGGAAAGCCCGTCCAGTCGGGGCATCATAACGTCGATCAGGACAAGCTGGACAGAATTTGAAACCAAAAGGTCCAATGCCTGCATGCCGTCATATGCTTTTAATACCTGATATCCTTCCTGTTCGAGTAAAATCGCAATCGCTTTTACGATTTCCCTGTCGTCGTCTGCGACCAGTACGCATTCTCTCATGTCTGCTCTCCTTTGTGTCCGAATACGAAATCCGTGCGGGTATATGATTTGCACAGATTTTCTTAAGCCTGTATGTATCTTAGACTCGATTTCTTACGGAAACCCTGTCACAATTCTTACGGATTTCTTACAATTATACAGTAAGAAGATTTGCAAAAGCAACTTTTTTTACGCGCCAATTTTTGAGCGGGCGGCGGACCATCCCTGTTTTTGCGGGGTGACATAACCCCAACATCATAAGATAGATGTTAATGACGGTAAAAATCATTTTTTTGTGGACAATTTCGCTTTAATCCGTTAAACTGTTGTTATGTGCGTTGCATTCAGCCACAAAATCGATATGGAGGAAAGGATTTTTGTTATGGCGAAATATATTATGGCGCTCGACGCCGGAACCACAAGCAACCGCTGTATCCTATTCAATAAAAAAGGGGAGATGTGCAGCATTGCGCAGAAAGAATTTACGCAGTACTTTCCCAAACCCGGCTGGGTTGAGCACAATGCGGAAGAAATTTTTTCGACACAGCTTGAGGTTGCAAAAGAAGCGATGGCAAATATTGGCGCTTCGGCATTGGACATTGAAGCGATTGGCATTACAAACCAGCGGGAGACAACGATTGTGTGGGATAAAAATACCGGTATACCTGTCTGCCATGCCATTGTATGGCAGTGCCGCAGGACATCGGAGTATTGTGACTCCCTGATTGAGAAACGGCTTGTTGAAATGTTTCGTTCCAAAACAGGGCTTGTGATTGACGCTTATTTTTCCGGTACGAAATTAAAGTGGATTTTAGATCATGTGGACGGCGCGCGTGAACGTGCGGAGCGCGGCGAGCTGCTGTTTGGGACGGTGGAAACCTGGCTGATTTTTAAACTGACAAAAGGCCAGGCGCACATTACCGACTACTCCAATGCATCGCGTACTCTGATGTTTAATATCAATACGCTGGACTGGGACGATGAAATTTTGGCCGAGCTTGACATACCAAGATGTATGCTTCCAAAACCCGTGTCATCCAGTCAGGTTTACGGCAGCGCTCATCCGGAATATTTTGGCGCGCCTGTTCCGATTGCGGGCGCGGCCGGAGACCAGCAGGCGGCGCTGTTTGGGCAGGCATGTTTTTCACCCGGAGAAGCAAAAAACACTTATGGGACAGGCTGTTTTCTCTTGATGAATACGGGAGGGAAGCCTGTGAGGTCGGAAAACGGCCTTGTGACCACGATTGCATGGGGGCTGGACGGAAAAGTCACTTATGCGCTGGAGGGTTCCATATTTGTCGCCGGGGCGGCGATTCAGTGGCTGCGGGACGAGATGCATTTTATAGATTCCTCCCCTGATTCTGAATATATGGCGCGCAAAGTAACGGATACCAACGGATGTTATGTTGTCCCGGCTTTTACCGGACTCGGCGCTCCGTACTGGAATCAATATGCAAGGGGGACGGTTGTCGGGCTGACGCGCGGTGTAAATAAATACCATATGATACGCGCTACGCTGGAGTCGATTGCCTATCAGGTCAATGATGTTCTTGCGGCGATGAACGAGGATTCTAAGATACAGCTTGCCTCGTTAAGGGTGGATGGCGGCGCGAGTGCAAATAATCTTTTGCTGCAGATGCAGGCGGATATCAGCGGAGCCCCGGTCAACAGGCCGGCGTGCGTTGAGACTACTGCGATGGGAGCGGCTTATCTTGCAGGCTTGGCTGTCGGCTACTGGAAAGACATGGATGAAATCAAAAAAAACTGGTCAATTGACCGCACGTTTGCGCCGGAGATTACGGAGGAGGTGCGCCACAGGAAGATCAGGCTATGGAAAAAAGCAGTCAGTTACGCTTTAAACTGGGCAAAAGACATGGATGATGAATAATTGGGGAGGTAAATCGTTATGCGCTCTTGAAACAGAATGCGCATGGAGGGCAACTGCCGGTAAAAGTATTATTAAGAAATCATGGGAGTTAGTGTGAGAAGAACTTCTAAAGCTCGCAGCAGATCCGCTAACGCGAAACAGGTTCGCGCGCTAAGAAGTTCTAAGTCTCACACCAGAGAATCCCCAAAAACAGGGGATTCTCCGCGCAGATTTGAGTCGCGGCAGAGCCGCGACATGGGAGTTAGCGTGAAATTAACGATTTCACACGGCGATTTGTGTCTGCGCGCGGCTTGGCACAAAATCGCCTGTTCGCAAAAGCAGCGCAGAAATGGGGATTTTTATGAGTTTTTCTACAATTGGAATTTTTATTGTTATCTTACTTTATCTTGCATTTATGATTGCAGTCGGTATTCGTTTTTCAAAGAACAATCAGGACGCCGGAGATTTTTACCTTGGCGGGCGAAAATTGGGGCCTCTTGTCACTGCGATGAGCGCAGAGGCTTCCGATATGAGCAGCTGGCTTTTGATGGGACTGCCGGGCGTTGCATATCTGACCGGTATCGCGGACGCAGGCTGGACCGCGATCGGTCTTGCGATCGGTACATATCTGAACTGGCTGATTGTGGCGAAGCGCCTGCGCTATTACAGTGAGCGTAATCATTCCATTACGATACCGGATTTTTTCTCGAATCGTTACTATGATAAGAGTAATCTTCTGCTTGCAATTTCAGCTGTTTTTATTGTCATTTTCTTTATTCCGTACACGGCGTCCGGGTTTTCCGCCTGCGGAAAGCTTTTTTCCAGTCTGTTTGGCATAGACTATATACCTGCCATGATTATAAGCGCGATTGTAATTGTGTGTTATACTGCGCTTGGCGGTTTTCTGGCGGCAAGTACAACAGACCTGATTCAGAGTATTGTAATGACCATAGCCCTTGTGATTATATTTGTGTTTGGCATACAGTCGGCTGGCGGCCTAGAGGCTGTCATTCAAAATGCAAAAGATCTGCCGGGTTATCTGTCAATGACGCAGATTTACGATCCGGCGTCGCAGACTTCGTCTTCCTACAGCCTGATCTCAATTTTTTCTCTGCTGGCATGGGGGCTTGGTTATTTTGGAATGCCGCATGTTTTGCTGCGATTTATGGCCATCAAAGATAAAAATAAACTGAAGCTTTCGCGAAGGATTGCGTCTGTCTGGGTTGTTATATCCATGGCCTGTGCGATTTTTATTGGTGTAATCGGACTTCAGATGTCAAATGCGGGAGCGATTGATATATTAAGCGGTTCCGATTCCGAGACCGTAATTATTAAAACGGCGACTCTGCTCAGCATACAGGGGAGCGGAATTGCACAGTTTATTGCGATTGCTTTTGCGGGTATTATCCTGGCGGGTATACTGGCATGTACGATGTCTACTGCCGATTCGCAGCTTCTGGCGGCATCCTCCTCGATTTCACAGAATTTGTTGAGAGATGTTTTTCATATTAAAATTTCGGAGAAAGCGTCTATTCTTTCTGCGAGACTGACTGTTGTGTTAATTGCCATAATTGGTGTATTTATTGCAAGGGACCCGAACAGTTCAGTCTTCCAGATTGTCTCGTTTGCATGGGCGGGGTTTGGCGCGGTTTTTGGGCCAATTATGCTATTTTCGTTGTTCTGGCGCCGTACGACGCGCTGGGGTGCGCTGGCGGGAATGCTCTCCGGCGGGATTATGGTATTTGTATGGAAATATGCGGTGCGTCCGTTAGGCGGCGGCTGGAATATTTATGAGCTGCTTCCGGCCTTTTTGGCTGCCAGCGTATGTATTGTAGTCGTAAGTCTTTTGACGCCTGCGCCGTCAAAAGAGGTAACAGATGATTTTGATGCGGTTCGCGCGATGAAATAAAATAAGACGCCCCGGTACCTGGTACCGGGGCGTCTTATTTTATTTTTTTGCTGTGACAGTCGTTTTTGCTGTTTTTAGTCCGTCAATTTTTGCAGAGATCACAGCTTTTCCCGTTTTCTTAGCCCGTATTGTGCCGGAATTATTGACGGAGATCACAGATTTTTTTGAGCAGCTCCACCTGATATTTTTTAGGATCACACAATTTGTAATATTTTTTCCGCCCATAATGCCGGGAAACGTTATTTTTGCGGTGACAGACAGTTTTTTTGATTTCCCTTTTTTTAAAGTGGACGGGGCTTTGAGTTTAACGCTGCCAATGTATTTTGAGGAAATTTCAAGAGCCTGCGTTGTCGCTCCCTTTAAACTCGATTTAGCCCCGCTGTCTTTTGAGGAGAAGCCAAATTCACCGGAGACGCCATGCCATCCGCCGGAGCTCCTGCGAAAGCTGGCCAGTCCTATATACTGGTAGGACGGATTGATCATACTGGTATAGTGGCCTGTTACTTTGCCCGGCGTTTGCTTCACCCAGTCGTCTTTTTCGGCGTACCACTGTTCGATGCCCTGCATCAGGCCGGTAGAATTCCAGGCAAGATTTTCGGCCCAGCTTTGTACACCGTTGTGTTTTAAACTAAAGCACGATAAATTGTTTGGTTTTGTATGGCTTTCGCGTACGGTTGATTCCGCAGCCCGGATCTGTGCGATCCACTCCAGATCGGAAGACCATTTTATGGGGACATAATCTTCGGCAGTCAGCTTTTTGCCGTCGGCAGGATTTTTGTAGCCTTTTTGACAGGCTTCTTTGCGAATTTCGTTGATGCGGTTCAACAGTGTATCCTTTGCGACATATTCATAATTTCCCGAAACTCCGGCCAAAACATTGCCCTTGGAGGGCGCCTTTACGTCCGTTTGACGGTAAGATGCAGCCTGTACGCTGCATGTTCCCTGCGCCAGAGCGATTCCTGTGACCAGCAGCAGTGTAAGCAGTTTCTTTTGCAAAAATGTTTTCATATTCTTCCTCTTTTCTGATTTGATAGTAATGATAAAGACATTATACTTCCTTTGAACATGATTGGCAAGTAGAGTTGAAACGTATCTTCAATAAGTCTTTTGGCCAAGTCCTGAAAAATCTGCTATAATAAATGGGG
>CAMUGE010000050.1 GCA_947088345.1 uncultured Roseburia sp. | reverse complement strand
GCTGGCATAAAAATACTCCTTTTCGATAAGAATTGTCATATCTTGATTCTTACCCCAAAAGAGGTATTTTTTTCCAAAGGCACAAACTATTTTACACTACCTATAGGGAGTAAAAACGAGTGAAAGGCGATTGCTTTCTTTCTGTCATTTTTATTACGCAGTAGAACCTCATTTTTAAGTGTGGGAGTATAAAACCCTTACCCCTCCATTAGCGCCGCTGTAATGCCGCTTAAATCAAGCGAGAAACGCACTCTATCGTGTAACATTTTATAATAGATCCAGAGCGTAAGCGGTTTATTTGATTGCGCTCTATTGGTTGCCCGGCAGAAAGACGAGGAAAGCCGTCAAGGACGCGTAAGCGTGCATGTTAACCTTGTCGGCTTTTTCCGGCTTTGCTATTTCCTGCCTGTCAAAACGAAATTGCAGGATAGCTTTCATAAGCTGTGCTTTTAGACGGTCTTGAATATCGTTGTAAATATGCCCGTGATAGGGTAGACAGATATTTAATCCGCTCTGTATAATGCCGCAGTACCATGTCTATGGCTTCCGGCTCTCCGGCAACAGCTTTCGCAATGGTTTCAAAAGGTACCGGTTTCTTATTTTTCATGTTTTGTTTGCTCCAATTCTTTTTTAATTATTTCAATGCAGTCAGTTTCAAGTAGTTGACTGTGCTTCTGCTTCTTCCGTACTCATTCCCGATTTTTCTTTCGCTGTAACCGAGGAAGAAATACAGCAGCAGAACAGTGCGCCCTTGTTCTGACAGGCTGAATGCGTTGGCTAACTTTTCGCTTGCAATAATAATCTCTTGTCCTTTTACGGCAAAAACAGTCGGCTTCTCATGGACATACTGCTCAAAGTAGTTGTCGGTTGTAAATGGTTGTAATACAGTTAAAGTCCAGTTTTTGTCGTATTCTTCGGATGTAGGTGTCTGTCGTCCGGTCATAAAGCGGCGTGTCGATTCCTCAGATTCCATCAATCAGTTTTTCACGTGTCATAACGCGTCCTGCATTTTCAATCAGCAGTTTCAGCAGCGGTATTTCCTTTGGAGCCAGTTCTATCGGTTCTCCATTCTTTTCCGCCAGATAACCGTTAAAATCTACTAAGATATTTCCGCATCTCCAAATATCATTTTTCTTAATTTTCCCGGCACGCCGCAGCAGAGCCAGGACGCGCTTACCAAGCAGGATAATAGAAAATGGTTTTGTCATGTAGTCATCCGAGAAATCATCAAAACTGTTAATCTGTGTAACTTCATCGCTCAATGCGGTCAGCATAAGGGTAGGGATATTACTGACTTTGCGGATTTCTTTCAGTACTTGCAGGCTGCCCATGTTGGGCAGCATAATATCCAAAATGATAAGTTCCGCCGCTTCCTGATGAAAAAATTTCAACGCTTCCAAGCCGTCATAGGCTGAGAATACGATATTTCCTGCATCAGTCAGATAGTCGCTGACCAGGTTATTTGTTGTCAGGTCATCCTCAAGAACCAGAATTTTAGCCATATTGACGCTACCTCCTGTAATTAAAGTACCACCTGTGTGTGTCGCCAGTGTGAATTTCTGCAGGAAAATGATGCCGCAGAGAAAATTATCTGCATAATGCGGATATTCTTTTTACTGCGAAAAACGAACGCTTCCAGTTTCTTTTTGCGTTGCGATACCATAAACTGATAGGGGGGGGAAAGATAAAAGCTTCTGGAAACAAGGTTGTAAAAACAAGTGAAATACGATATGTTATATTAGTCGGATATATTTTTGATTAGAGGAGATTGCGCCAGATTGATTGATACTTCAATAAAAGCCTGAATGATAACACGGCGCACAAATCTTATCTGTTTATGGTAGAGTTTGGGATAAAAAACTGCCAGACATATCTGGAATGGAATAAAGAACAAAAAACTTTTCGCCGTGAAATAATAAAATAATAAGCGGATGCGAACTGCGTTCGCAATGCGGAAATGGGGATTATTATGGAGATAATCAATAAAAATATAGATAGCGGAACTCCATTTGATTGGGGGAAGACATCCTTAGATTACGCATTGTTTCGTGATATCTATCCCAAAGAGTTTTATCAAAAAATTGTTGATCGTCATTTATGTTTAACCGGACAATCTGTCCTTGATCTGGGAACGGGAACGGGCGTTCTTCCTGGAAATATGTATTCGTACGGGGCAAAATGGACGGCGGCCGATATTTCAGATAACCAGATCGAGCAGGCAAGAATACTCTCAAAAGGTATGGATATACATTATTATGCCGTATCAACAGAGAATCTATGTTTTCCTGATAATTCTTTTGATGTAATTACGGCTTGTCAATGTTTTTGGTATTTTAATCATGAAATTGTTATGCCTAAACTCTTTCAAATGCTGAAGCGGGGCGGGAGTATCCTCGTCTTATATATGGCATGGCTGCCATTTGAAGATAAGATAGCCGGAGCCAGCGAAGATCTGGTATTAAAATATAATCCCTGTTGGAGTGGTGCGGGAGAACGGATACATCAAATCGACATACCCGCTTGCTACATAGAAAACTTTGAATCTGTGTACCATGAAGAGTTTACTCTGAGCGTACCATTTACTCGCGAGAGCTGGAATGGTAGAATGAAAGCTTGTCGTGGAATAGGCGCTTCACTTGCTCCAAAAGAGATTTCAATGTGGGAACAGGAACATAGAATGCTGCTTGAGCGTATTGCTCCTGATGAATTTTATATTTTACATCATGGCGCAATCACGGAACTAAAAAAATGTAAAGATTAGGAATAAAACAATTGATCCGTTTTTTGCCGTACGTGTATGATAGAGATTTTTCTCAATTGACAAAGGCGCGCATGTTTTAAAGCGGGATCATTCCGGTATTTTCTTCATTTTTCGAAATCTGCGTACGTCTATTTTGTACACGGCGTACGCAGAATGAAAGTAACGGTTCAGGACACCGTGATTTACTCTGCGCTGGTCGTGCGTGCTCCTGCCAATTGCGGGAATATGCTTGTTTTTATTCGCTGCTTTCCGGGCTAAAAACGAATCGGTTCCACCTCCTCGTCTAACGGCAGCATTTCATATTCGGCAAGTTCATCCAACAATTCATCCAGACAGACTCCGGTGCTGTAAACGACGTCATGTGCAAGCAGTATTACTTTTTTTCTTCCCAGTGTCGTTTCTACACCGTTTGTAATCAGCTGTTCTGGAGTGGAGTCGCCGAGCGCATCCTCGAGGCTTGCATTCCAGTCGAAATAGAGATAGCCGCGTGCGCTCATTTCCTGTATAATAGCGTCTTTTATATTTTCATTATATGCATTGATGCTGCCGCCGGGAAAACGAAATAGTTTTGTGTCGATTCCGGTAGTTTCATATACGATACGGTGGGCTGATTCAAAATCCTGTATGTAGCTGTCTACGCTTTTATAAAGCATTTTATAGTCGTGTACATTGCAGTGAATTCCGATTGTATGCCCTTCTGCTGCAATACGCCGCGCAACTTCCGGGTGTTTTCGTACATTTTCTCCGATCAGAAAAAAGGTAGCTTTGATGTTTCGGTTCTTTAAAATATCCAAAACCCGTATCGTGTTTTCGGCGGTAGGACCGTCGTCAAACGTAAGATACATTGTTTTGGGGTTGAGATAAGAAGAGATACCCGCCGCGATGCCCTCGGCAATCTGTGTCTGATATTCGGAAGTAGTTAATTTACGGCGTTCCGCGGCATTTGACAGAAATCCTGTTTCAATCAGACAAGCAGGCATTTTAGTGCTGCCGGTAACATGAAAATCTGCATCGCTGTGCAATTGTCGTTTTTTTGCGCCGGTGCAAAGTAAGGTCTGACGGTTGATAAGAGCGGCCAGTCTGCGGTTATTGCGGCTGGTGTCGGTGCCGTCATACCATACTTCCATTCCGTTTACGGAGGCATCCTCCGATGAATTTTGATGGATGCTGACATACAGGTCTGCGTTTGCATCATTGGCAAGTATCACACGGTCTTCTTTCGCGATATAACTGTCGTCACTGCGCGAAAGGATGACGGTATAGCCAAGTTCACACAGGCGTTTTTGCAGCAGTTGAGCAATTGCAAGATTCACGGTTTTCTCCTGTATACCGGAAAATGCACATCCCTCGTCGGTGCCGCCATGTCCGGGGTCAATAAAAATGACGGGACGCGTTGTCTCTGTTTGATCAGATGAAGTGTCGGGCAGAACGGCAGTTTTTGAGTCGGAATCCTGCGAAGCCGGTTCATCCATATAGTATGAAATCGAATTGACAGCAGAATTTGGATCTTGTGTGGCTGCGTCTGCAGAGATCTGTTCGTCGGATGCATGAACCTGTATGGGCGGCGTATTGGGTGAAGAAAAGAAAATGGCTCCAAGTAAAAATGAAGCGATGACAGCGGCAGTGATGCGGCGTTTTTTTTTCGCTTTTCTCAGTCTGATTTGATAGAGATACAGATGGCGTTCGGCAGAATACGATCTTCCTTCGTACATGATGACGTTCCTCCTAATGTTAAAAAATAAAAACCTCCTGTGCAGGATTTAATCATACACAGGAGGTGCATCAAAACATCATCATTTCTGCATCAAAACGGCATCAAAGTTGCATCAAAGTTGCATCATCGGGAAATTTTTAAAAAAAGTTCGTTGATACCCTCATAAAATCCGATGGTGACAATTGTAGATTCGCCGCCCGTTCCGGAAAAAACGTATTTTTTGTAATATGGAGTTGATTCGAGAAGCGGATTGTCCGATTCATAGGGGGCAGGGCTGTTAAGTCCCATATAGCGAGCCCATTCTTCAATCATCCGGTCTGTGTCGATATCTTCCCAGAGCAGTGAGGTGCGCACAAAAAATTCATAGATTTTTCCATCCTCAGCATCCATACAGATGTCCATCAGACGGTTTTCCTTGTCCGTGTTTTTCGTGTTGCTCTTTAAATTCAGCATCCAGACAGCAATATTGTTGCGCGGTTCTAAAACGTCAATAGCTGAATAAAGCGTGGCGTCATAGGAGGCGGCGTCCGTTTCCCTGTAATCGTCAGGAAGTATGCCTGCCTCTGTTAACTGTGAGAGCGCATCGTTGCATTTATCAAAAATTCTGTCATCGGAGATCTCCTGGCCAAGAGGGCTTCTGTAGTTAGCTACAAAAGCGTAGGAGCCGTCCGATTCAGGATAAATACCGGCATTGTCAGGATGCGTTAAGCTGTGCTGTTCGCTCTCCGGGCGCGTCTGGCTGTTTAGACAGCGTGACAGGATAGAAAGCTTTTCATTTGCCCCGAGTTTGTATAGATATCCGGCCTGAGAATCATTCGCCGTCTCGGTATAGATCTGGTTAAAACGACCGCGATCCTGATATTCTGCAACTGATTCCGGTCCCCAGACAGAAAGGAGGGCGGTAAATGTTGCGATGCCGATAAAGAAAGCATTTTTTGTTTTTTGTTTCATGTTTCCTCCGTATTTTTTAACAGGAAAGAGAAGCAGGAACCTTTGCCCGGTTCACTTTCAATCAGGAGAGAACTGCCGTGTATGCTTAAAATCTGCGTGCAAAGTGCGAGGCCGAGCCCGGCGCCGTTATTCTGACGTGAGCGCGATTTGTCAACCATGTAAAATGCTTTTGCAATTTTATGCAGTTCGTCTTCGGGAATACCAATGCCATGGTCCTTTACACAGAACCGATACCCGTTTTTTGTCTGGAAGCCTTTAATTTCAATAGCGCTGTCCGGTTCGGATGCCTTTGCGGCATTGTCAATCAGATTAATCAGCACGGTTTTGAGCAGATTTAATTCGGCCAGTACGTTCCCCTTTTCATATTGAAAGATACAGGTAAGATCTGTCCTGTCTGCGTATAGCTCCGTAAGATAGTCAAATATCAGTTCTGCCGGAATGAAAGATAATTTTGCTTCCTTTTTTCCGGCGACAATAATTTCCAAAAGGCGCAGCGACATTGCTTCCAGGCGTCTGCCCTCCGTATAGATATAATTGGCGGCCATCAGATGTTTTTCGGTATCGAGTTTTTTGGAACGCAAAAGGTCGGCATAACCGATTATGGTTGTAAGCGGCGTTTTCAGTTCATGGGCGAAAGCGCCCATAAATTCTTCCTTTGCATCAATTTCTTCTTCCAGTTTTTCAATATTTTGTTCAAGCGTTTCTGCCATATGATTGAAATCCTGTGTCAGCTGTCCGAGCTCATCCTGGCTGACCTGTTTTGCGCGGTAAGAGTAATCTCTCTCTTCCATTTTTCTTGTCGCCTGTGTAAGAATACGGATCGGTTTTGTCAGTACGGAGCAGATCAGATGCATCATCAGCGCGCCGGCGAGGAGCATCAGGACAGTCACGCGCCGGTACAGGGAGAAGCCCAGGGCGCGTGCCGTAAAAACGTCCGATACGCTGCGCAGTGTCTCCAGATATAAAACGCGGTTTAATGCAGTAACTGCTGTTACGGTATGGATATAGTGCTGATCCGACACTGCCGTAATATGGTATGATTTGATTGATTTGTCTGTCGACGCCAGAAGCTCGCCGTCCGCATCAAAACCGTCACTGGAATAGAGCACATTTTTTTCTTCGTCTGAAATGCGCAGCAGCCGTTTCCCCTGCGCACCGCCAGCTTCCAGTTTTGCGGCAATCTCGTCAATCGTGTGGTCCGGCAGGATGCGGTATTTGGAGGGGACGTTTAGAGCTGCTGTTTCAAGCGCGAAGCCAAGAATGCTGCTCTCGTCAAGTGATTGGCCGATTTCCCGTTCAAGCGAAGATTCAAATACATGGTTGACAAAGTAATAACCACTGAAACCAAGCGCAAGCGCCATGACCATTAACATACAGAGCAGAATTTTAAATGAAAATTTCATAAGTTCCTTTCTGCCTGGAAATCAGGTCAATTCCAGACGATATCCAACTTTATAGACAGCGACAAGACTTTTCTCCCAGCCGAGCTTTTTACGTAACCGCTGCACATGAAGATCCAGTGTGCGGCTGTCCCCATAGTATTCTTCCTCCCAGACTTTTTCGTAAAGCGTTTCGCGGAACAGCGCGACATTTTTATTTTTCATAAAGAGTACCAAAAGGCCAAATTCCTTGTTTGTCAGTTCTATCTGCTTTCCGGCTTTCGTTACTTTATGTGCATCCAGATCTGCTGTGACATCGCCTGCAATCAGCTTTTGTTCCACCTTGTTATAGCGCCGCAGCACGGCCTCAACGCGTGCCGTAAGTTCGATTACATCAAACGGTTTCACCAGATAATCATCGGCTCCGAGCTTTAACCCTTTTACCCGGTCTTTTACCTCATGCCTGGCTGTGACAAAGATCACCGGGATTTCAAGCGGACGTATGTATTCCATAATATCGTAGCCGCTTGCTCCGGGCAGCATAATATCGAGTAAAATTAAATCAAAATTTTCTTTTTCTATCATATCAAGCGCTGAAAGTCCGTCAAGTACGCTTGTACATTGATAACCGGCGGAAGACAGATTCAGATCAATCAGATCGCAAATTGGTTTTTCGTCATCGACGATCAGTATTTTTATCATTTTTCTGATTTCCACCCCCAGTAAGCTCTCGCATGTTTTACCAGTTCCTCCATAGTTGTATTGTCGTTTATGCGGTAGCTGGCTTTCATATCGGTATCTGCCGTAAAGCCGGCAATCCGCTGGTAGTAGACCGCATAGTCGCTTGCAGTTAACGTCTGCCCTGTTGTGTCCTCGTAATTGTATCTTGCCAGGATTACAATATCTTTCAGGCCGTCTCCGTCAATATCCCGGCAGCTGATGCCCTTAAGAGAGTACAGGCTTTCATAATCGCCCATGGGCTGGAGCACGGATACGATATTGCCCTGCTGATCTGCCAGAAAGATCATGAAAATATCATAATCGGAAATGCGGTAGGTTCCAGGCGCCACCTGTAAAATACCAAGTTTTTCAAACGATCTGTCGTAACACTGCTCCTGGATTACACAAAAGCCGCCGTTGGAAAGATCATTTAAAGATGAGGATGTATAAAGAAATTCCGTGGAATGGCCGTCCCGTACAAATGCGGTAATTACTTCGGCGCTCTGGTTCATTCCAAAACGGTTGATCTTGTCGGAAATACGATAATCACGATAAAAACCGCGGCCATTGCCAAACAACACATCGCCAACCTTAAACGGCGCGCCGGAAGCGGGGCCGTTCTGGATTACACAGGAGGCAATCAGGATGATATCAGGAAAGCCGTCTTTATTCAAGTCTCGAAATGAAACGGCCGCAATGCCGCGGCATGGCTGTTCCATTTGGCCAATATTGTAGTTATTTGCCGCCAATTGATCTGAAAAGCTGATAATTTGACCCGTATTGTCCGAAAAAAACAGAATCAGTCTGTGATAGGTGCGATCCAGTGCGGGAATCATAGATACGTCTCCATATTCTTTCATCTGAAAAGAAAAAGTCTGGTCTTCAATCGGCGAAAAACCATATTGTGTCAGATCAGAGGAGTGTTTTACGGAAGACAGGCGTTCATGGTATTCCATATATTGAGAAAAAACGATTTTATCGTCTGTTTTGACTTTTTCTTCCGCCTGTAATATATTCAAGGGGGAAAAGAGTGCGGACACGGCAAAAGCGGCCAGTAGATACTTTTTGCAGTTTAAGGATTTCAAGCAGTTCCCTCCATTCTGTCGTAAAATTTTTTTCATCATACACTATTTATCCGCTTGCGGCAAGGGATATCTTGCGCTTGCTAATTTTACAGGGAGTGATTATAGTAATAATACAAAAGAGAAAGGAAAAGGGGTAAGTGAAAAATAAGAAATGTTTTCAAGCAGCGGCAGCAGCGCTTTTGATTGTGGCGGCCGTAACAATTCTATATCTGTTATATCGTTATAATTATATTCCGCACAGAAAATATACAGATGAGGATTTTGGTATCACAACATATCAGAGCGTGCGGGACGCCGATGGGGATATGGTCGACGATCAGACTGATATTTTGCAGAGCGCGAAAGACTATGTGGCGACAAAGCCAAAATATAAAAGTAAATATTATGCGGGCGGTTATCCGGATGATGAATATGGCGTTTGTACTGATGTTGTTGCACAGGCGCTGCTTGGAGCAGGCTATGATCTTCGGTATCTTGTCGACCAGGACATTCGGCTGCACCCGGACGACTACGAGATTGATGAGGCAGATAATAAGATTGATTTTCGTCGTGTAAAAAACTTAAAAGTATATTTTAGAAATACTGCCATAGCCTTGACTACAGATGTTACAGAGATAGAGGAGTGGCAGGGAGGCGATATTGTTGTATTTTTTGGGCATGTCGGGATTGTCTCTGACAGCCGCAATCGAAAAGGAATTCCGTTTGTGATACATCATGGTCATCCTTTACAGGCAAGCTATGAGGAAGATATTTTGGAGACATGGGGAGAGATTGTCGGTCATTACCGAATACAGTAGCCGTTTTTTATCTGCAAATATAATTTGAATCGTAAATACAATTTGTTATCAAGTTTTATTGAAGTTTGATATTTTATTGATCGGTCAGCGTTTTTTTGTTATAATGAAAATAACATAGAATATCGGAAACAGAGGAGGAAATCAGATGGGAAGAGGCGGGGGAGCAGGCAGCGGAAAATCAGGCAGAGGAGGCAGAGGATTTTCCAGCCATAGGTCATCAGGCCCATCTTCAGGGAGAAAGCCGTTATTGTCTGGCGGCCGGTCAGGTTCGTTTCCGTCACATCGCAAATCCTCGCCTCCTCCGCGGTCGCCACGGAGATCGTCATGGGGTTCGCCGCCTCCGGGAAGATCGCCATGGGGTTCGCCGTCTCCGGGAAGATCGCCATGGGGTTCGCCGTCTCCGGGAAGATCGTCATGGGGTTCGCCGCCTCCGGGCGGTTACAGAAGACAGAGGACAGGAGGAGGCTGCTGCGGAAATTTTTCTACATTTGTTTTTCTGCTGTTTATGATTTTTTTAGTAGCCATTGTATCTCTTCGGTCAGGGAAGGTTCAGAACTTTGTAAGAAATTTGAAGCAGACAATTGTTTCTAACGATTACAACGGTGCAAATAGTGACGGAAAAGTAGAAGTAAGCAATCCAAGAGAAAAGCTGGCCGCAGAAAAATGCTTGCGGACAGAGCTGGTGTTACAGGACGAATTGCACTGGATTTCGGATCTTGATACGGTAAAGCAGGCAATGGAAACATTTTATGAGAAGACCGGTGTGCAGCCGTATTTATATATTTGTGATAATATCATGAGAAAGGGGGAAGAGATTACAGACGAACAGGCGGAGAGTTATCTGCGAGACTTGTATAACTCGATGTATGAAGATGAAGGGCATATGATATTCGTTTTTCTGGAATATGCTGCATCCGAATATATCACTTACCTATACGCAGGGACTGCGGCGTCCACTGTAATCGATGAAAGCGCAAGGGAAATTTTTCTGACGAATGCGGATTTATACTATACAGATTCTTCTTTGTCGGATGAAGAGTATTTTGCAAAGGTGTTTGAGGAATCGGCGAAGGAGATCATGAAATAAGGAAAAAAACGAAACCAATGTGGAGCTGTCCGGAGAGAAATGGGGGATGATTATGAAAAAGAAACGATGGATTTTTATTAGTACGCTGATAGTTGTGCTGTTCGCCTCCGGCATGACGGTACATGCAGCGGCGGGCGGGCGTACCGTATGGAACCGTGACAATACGATACATAAGACAGTTGGCGCGTTTACCTATCATGCCTATACGTCGGCAAAGGGCGATCAGGCATGGATCTACCGGATCGATATCGATAAAAAGAAAAAACATACGGCACTCTCTATTCCGGAAAAACTGGATGGCAAAACGGTCACAATTTTGGGATGGGATTGGGAAGAAAAGGAATACAGCGATTTAATGGTGAGTATTTTTGGGCAAATTGCCGAACCGTATCATCTCGCAGACGCCTCAGGAGAGACGGTAAGGGAGATTAAGAAGCTAAAACTGCCCGATACGGTGGAAATTATCGAACCGACTGCATTCAGCGGGATGGACTCTATTCAGTCTCTGGAAGTTCCCAAAAACGTGAGATCAATTCATGAGGACGCATTTTATGGCTGCGACAAATTAAAAAACGTAAAGCTGCCGGCAGCGCTGACTTCCCTGCATACCAGCGCTTTCAGAGACTGCCCGAAATTAACGGGAATGACCATTTCTTCCCAAAATAAGAAATACAGGATAAAAAACAAATGTATCATCACAAAGAAAGACAAGTCGCTGATCTATTCCTTTGCGTCCGGCAGGCAGCTCAATATTCCGGAGGGGGTAAAGCGGATCAAACAGTTTGCGCTCAATAACTGCAGAGCCAGGACAGTGCATATCCCGTCTTCTGTGACAAAGATCGAAACGTACGCCTTTCACGAACCGTATGGTTATCAGAGCGGCACAATCCAAAATGTTACCATATCAGCACAGAATAAAGTGTATGCGAGGGACGGACAGTGTATTTACAATAAGAAAGATAAATCCCTGTCTGTAGCGGTTGTTGATGAAAACGGGGATATTTACCTGTCTGATCAGATTGAGAAACTGACGGAAGAATACAGTATTGTAAATTATAAGACATGGGATGAACATATGAGGAATGTAGTGTTTCCTGCGAGTCTTCGGACTGTGGTTGTGCCGGGATTTTCGGAATTGTCAGGTGCAGAAAATGTATATTTTAAAGGGACAACGCCGCCTGAAGTTTTCGGGGTCAGGCCGGAGTTGGCATCGCTGCCCATTTTTACCAATATTTATGTGCCGAAAGAGAGTTTTCAGGTCTACAAAAAATGGTATAAGAAATATGACTGCTATTCCTGCGTTTGGGAGTGGCATACATTTTGACAGCAGGGGATGCGGCAGGTAACGTTGATTGACAGAAATAAAAAAGTATTTTGTCTTTGATCTGAAGTATGCGCTGATTGGAATAAAACAACCTACGGATATGAAACAGAAAGGGAAAAATGATTTTAGAAGAGATAAAAAAAGAACTGTTTGCGCTTCAGGACGAAAAATACCGCGACTTTCAGAGCAGATTAATACCGACGATGGCGAGAGAAGCTATGATCGGTGTGCGCACGCCGCAGCTGCGGAAACTTGCAAAACAGCTGGCGAAACGGGAAGATATTGATGTATTTTATCATCAGCTTCCGCATGAATATTTTGATGAGAACCAATTGCATGCCTTTTTAATTTCAGACATAAAAGATGTTTCCCTTTGTCTGGAAAAAATTGCGCTGTTTCTGCCGTTTGTTGATAACTGGGCGACCTGCGACCAGATGTCTCCTAAGGTATTTCGCAAACATCGGCAGGAATTACTTCCCTATATTAAAACATGGCTCGCATCAGACAGAACCTATGAGGTGCGCTTTGCGGTCGGAATGCTGATGGAACATTTTTTGGACGACGATTTTGAGCTGACATATCCCGGTCTGGTTTGCGAACTTCGTTCGGAGGAGTACTATATCAATATGATGATTGCCTGGTACTTTGCGACTGCGCTTGCAAAGCAGTATGACGCAATTCTTCCGTTTATAGAACGAATGAAGCTGGAACCGTGGACGCACAATAAAGCGATTCAAAAAGCGATTGAGAGCAGACGAATTACGCCGGAACAGAAGGCATATTTGAAAAGCCTGAAAACGGCGGGGCATATCAAAGGCCGTAAAATTTAACATCGTATTAAATTTGTGTAATTCAGATATTGAAAGCATTGGGCAAATCATATATAATGTATCCGGAAAAATAAGTAATGCGAAACAGAAGCAGTCAAGAATGGAGGAACTATGAATACTACAATTTCGGATGCAATTCGTTATGTCGGTGTTGACGATAAAACCATCGATTTGTTTGAGAGCCAGTACGTCGTGCCGGAAGGCGTATCCTACAACTCTTATTTGATATTGGACGAGAAAACAGCGTTGATGGATACGGTGGATGCAAGAGGTGTGACCGGATGGGAGGAAAACGTAAAGGCGGCTCTTTCCGGGAAAACTCCCGATTATCTTGTGATTTCCCACTTGGAACCGGACCATGCGGGAAGCATCGGCAGGCTGTTAGAGATTTATCCGGATGTTACGCTGGTTGGAAATGCGAAAACATTTGCCATGCTGCCGCAGTTTTTTGATCTGTCACTGGAGGGGCGCACACTTACGGTAAAAGAGGGGGATACGCTCTCCTTAGGTAAACATACGCTTCAGTTCTTCATGGCTCCGATGGTTCATTGGCCGGAAGTAATGGTCACATATGAGAGCAGTGAAAAAGTATTGTTTTCTGCCGATGGGTTTGGAAAATTCGGCGCGCTTGACTCACAGGAGGACTGGGCGTGCGAAGCGAGAAGATATTATTTTAATATTGTAGGAAAATATGGCGCGCCGGTACAGGCGCTTTTGAAAAAGGCGGCAAGTCTTTCCATTGAAACGATCTGTCCGCTGCACGGGCCGATTTTAAAAGAAAATCTTTCCTATTATATAGGGCTTTATGATACATGGAGCAGTTATCGTCCGGAAGAGAAAGGCGTGCTTGTCGCATATGCATCCATACATGGAAATACAAGAAAAGCAGCGGAGAAACTGGCTGATCTTTTGCGTGAAAAGGGCGTTGAGAAAGTTGTTGTCAGTGATCTTGCCCGGGAGGATATGGCGGAAGTGATTGAAGACGCGTTCCGTTATGACAGAATGGTGTTGGCCGCAGCAAGCTACGATGGCGGCGTGTTCCCCTGTATGCAGGACTTTTTACATCATCTTCAGTCTAAAACATACCAGAACCGCACTGTCGGTATTCTGGAAAATGGTTCCTGGGGTCCGACGGCTGCAAAAGTAATGAGAGGTATGCTGGAGTCCATGAAAAATATTACGATTCTGGAGCCGACGGTGACAATCAAGTCCACGTTAAAAGAAGAAAATATGCCGGATCTGAAGAAACTTGCAGATGCTGTCGCAAATGCCTGATTTTCTGACGAAATGTCTGTCATATCGCGAGAGTGACTCTAATTGAAAAAATGAAAAGGGCTGTCGGAAGACGAGACTTGCCTGCTGTATATTGTTGTGATAATGAATGCGTCACATGATATATGGAGGGAAAAGGATCATATTCCGATAGTCTTTTTTAGTATGTTATTTCTGTCCATTTTTCGGCGAAAAACAGAATCCTTTCCGTGTTTGGCCGGCTATGAGCCCAGGTATACATGCGGGCACGATGAAAGTAACTTTATGACTCCTGTAATTATGAAACGAGTTCTATGCAATAATAAATTTTAACTGAATTCAATACATTTGAAATAAAATTGTCAAATAAATATATAGAAATTGTAATTGAATAAATTACCATACTTTGGTAACATAGGAGCAAACTCTATTGTTTTTTTGTGGCAGTATCAGGGACGGAGCCTGTGAAGTGATGCTGCCATAAAAATTTAGCATTGCAGGCAGTCATATTTGACGTGCCTATGGCAGAATGCAGAAAGGATACTTATGAAAAACAAATTTTCAAGGTTTTTTGCAGGCATGCTTGCTGCTGCAGTTGTTTTTACTTCCGGAACCCATCCGGTTTCGGCGAAAAACGCTTCAGACGCAGACCGGATGCAGGAAACAGACAATTCAATTTCATTGGCAGACTATGATGTGTTTCCGGCCGAACAGGCGTCTGATGTAAAAGCGGCAGACCAATCAGACAGTATGCCAAAAGTGGTAAGGGGAGAAGTGGAGGTAAGAATCACCTCAGGAATACCCTTTCAGTCGGCATCAGCGTTTACTGTGACGTTAAAAGAAGCGGCGCAGGATAAAACGGTGTCCGTGCAAAATGTAGTGCTAAAAACGCAGGGCCGTGACGAAATGTCGGCGCCAAGTGTGTTGGCAAGTTTTGCTGATCTCGCGGACGGCGAGTATGTACTGACTGTGGCCGGAGACGGTTATTTGAATTATACGCAGAATATTTCCGTACAGGGGCTTTTGTACCGTGTGGAACTGAGTACGGGAAACGTTTCTAAGGCAGGCGGCGCACAGCGAGGGCTTTTGATCAAAGGTGATGTGAACGGAGACGGCAGACTTGACGACGCTGATGCAGCTCTGATCGCCGACGCGATTGAGACAAAACAGCAGTCAGGACCCTGTGACTTAAACGGGGACGGAAAAGTTGATTTGCTGGATTTAAATTACTTCACCGAGTTTCGGGATGGCATGAATCCGCAGGAGGCGCAGCCGATAAAATATATTCCGTTTGAGGCGGCGTCGATCAGCCAGGGGGAAGGCACTGTCATTGCGGAGGGAAGTGTCGATTCGCTTTCCGGCACAGGTGACGGAGTCGTCCTGAAACCGGCTAACGGCGGCGATATCTCCGAGTCTAATCCAATTGAACTTGCTTTCGACTTTTCATCGGTGGGAAATGCCGATATGGACGGTATTGTATTTACTACGCCACGGGGCGGTGAAAATGCAGTGTCCGGGGGTTATGTCACTATAATATATGAAGAAAACGGCGAAGAAAAAGAGGAGACGGTTCGGATTGATTCGACGCAGCGTCAGGTTGCGGACAGCTCTCTGAGAGCAGATGCGCCGTCCGGCGTAACGGTTGGTGCAAACGGAGAAATCTGCATTGATCTTGGCAGAATGGTTGCTGTTAAAAAAGTAACGCTAACAATTACAGCAACATCAAATAAAAAGAATCTTGCGGAAATCACAAAAGTGGAATTTTTAAATGACATGGAGAGCCGGATTCCGGAGCCTGTTATGAATATTCCGAAAAATCTTACAGCGGATGCAAAAGATAAAGAATTTGTATTAAGCTGGAGCAGAGAGAGCAATGTCACCGGATATGAGGTATGTATCTCTAACGAGGGCATTACCGATTATATCAGAACTACAGTTACTACATTAAATGTTCGTCAGTTTAATAAAGATAAGCTGAAAAATAATACGGAATATACAGTTTCCGTTCAGTCGTTAAACGGCGAGTGGCGCAGCGGATATTCGGATACCATTACGGTAACGCCGAAAGCTACTAAAGTACCGGATGCTCCCGACAGAGTCAAAGTGACTGGCGGTTACCGCAGTATTACGGTGAGCTGGAGTGAGACAGAGGACGCGGAAACCTATAATATTTACTATAAAAAAGATGGTGCGCAGGAGTTTCAGAAGATATCCAACATAACAGAACTTTCTCACCAGATTGAGGGGCTGGAGGACTATACGAAGTATCTGGTATATGTTACGGCTGTAAACGAGATCGGAGAAGGAGCGGCTTCGCTGACTGCTTCCGACATCACGCTTGACGGCATGACTCCGGCAAAACTTCCGGAGTATAAACTGATTAACACTTCCAATGGAGAGGGTGTACTGAGCAGTCATATTGTTTCGGCTTCCGTTCCCGGAGCAACTATGGTTGACAGTCCGCTTGATTTGGAAGACGGAAGCGGACTTGGACTTTTCGATAACCAGTTTACTTCATTTTTGCAGAGAGAAGACTGGGATTACGGCGGTGCATATCCGGCAGCGGGAAAAGGCGTTATTGCAGAGTTCGACGCTGTATACTCGATTGGTATGATTACGTTTGCGGAGCCAGTTGATATCGGTTCTTACAGTTATGCCAGTGTATTCTACTGGGATGAAAACGGCAACAGACAAGCGGCGGAGAATGTGTCGATACAGCAGAAGACAAGTGACAGCCGTAAGTATTACCTGATTCGTTTCAGTGAACCGGTGAATACATCCAAAATTCAGTTTGGCGTCGGAAGATATGGTTCTTCTCCATGGCGTGTTACAATCTCTGAAGTTCGCTTTTACGAGTATGACAGTATCGAACAGGATATTATGAATCTCTATGCAGATAATCTGCATATTGTACTAAAAGATAATGTAACAGCTGAAGTTATTGCACAATTGCAGCAGCGGCTGGATACGTCAGATCCGGTGAGCGGCGAATTTCATCCGTTAAAAGATGCGCTTCAAAAAGAGCTGGATATGGCAAAACAGCTTTTGGAGACGCCTGGTCTTAATGATGTTGTTGCGGTAAATCCAAAGATCACCGCAAAGAAAGATGCCGGAATTTCAGTCGGAGGATTGAATGCATGGCAGCCTCTGGGAGTCGCGGCAGCAGCCGGAGAGGAAATTGTAGTATATGTAGGTTATCCGGGAATGCCGGCGGGAAGAGCTACCGACCTGCAGCTTGTATTTACACAGTATCATGCCGAGTCCGGGGGATTTTTCAAAGGTATCGCATTAAAGGCCGGCAGAAATGAGATTACAGTTCCAAAGATTTCTTCGACAGAAGGAGAAAAGGGCGGGGCGCTCTATGTTTCGTACGGCGGGAGCAACGAGCAGGATGCTTATGCGGTCAGAGTGAGCGGCGGCACGAAATACCCTGTCTTAAATGTGTATGGTGCAACAGGGGAAGAGCGTACCCAGAAAATTACGGCATATGTGGAAGAATTAAACAACTATGTCGCCAAACTGCAGACAGAACATGAGAATGCACATAAGAACAGTCAAAACCTGAATGTGGCATATGATTACGACGCAAAAAACTGTATCGCTAATTCAACCGATATTGTCATGGATCAGATGATGTATTCTATTCCGGCAAGTCAGGTACTTGCAGGACTTGGTGCGGAAAATCGCGAGACAAAACTTGCAGACGCGATCACTGCAATGGAAAATATGATGATACTGTTTTATCAGCATAAAGGTCTGACAAATTCGTTTGCGGAGGGGACTGACGCAGCTGTCACGGAAAAGAATCATTTGCCGAACCGTTATCAGAATATTCGTTATATGAGAATGTTTGCAGGCGCATTTATGTATGCATCGGGCAATCACATTGGTATTGAGTGGAACGAAACGAAAGGTATGGTAGGCGGCGTGCCTGTCGTATCATCGGAAAGCGGAAAATATATCAGCGGTCGTTATTTTGGCTGGGGTATTGCGCATGAGATTGGCCATGTGCTGAATGAGGGCGCGTACTCACATGCCGAAGTGACAAACAATTATTTTTCCGTACTGGCACAGGCCAAAGACAGCAATGACACAGTAAGATTCCAGTATCCGAATGTATTCGAGAAAGTAACATCCGGTACAAAAGGATATGCGGACAATGTATTTACACAGCTTGGTATGTATTGGCAGCTCCATCTTGCATATGACAGAGACTATAACTATAAGACGTATGATACGTATCAGGAGATTACACAGAATCTGTTCTTTGCGAGAGTGGACAGCTATGCGAGAAATACGGCGGCAGCTCCTGCACCGGGAAATATCGCGCTGACACTGGCGTCTGACCGCGACCAGAATATTATGCGTCTGGCAAGTGCGGCGGCGGAACGCAACTTACTCGAATTTTTTGAGCGCTGGGGTATGACGCCGGATGAGGATACAAAAGCATATGCAGGGCAGTTTGCTAAGGAAGAACGAGCTATTTATTATGTGGATGATGCGGCGAGAGTCTATGAGATAGAAAACGGAACAGAAACAGATATCTCAGGCAAAAACGTGGTGTCTGCGCAAGTAACATCGAGTGGAAGCGAAGTGACGCTCACGATGGATATATCCGGAAATAAAGAAGCGCTTCAGGGTTACGAAATTGTTCGCGTTTATACCGAATTTGGAGAAGAGAGAAAGGAAGTTGCCGGATTTACGCAGGACGGTACATTTTCTGACCGTATGCTTGCAAACAGGGCTGTAATTTATGAAGTGACGGCAATTGATAAATGTATGAACCGTTCCGCTGTTTTCCGTGCAGACGCAGTGAAAGCGGATGGAGACGGATTGCAGGATAAATCGTTCTGGAAAGTAGTTACCAATATGGTATCGGAGGATGACGTAACGGTAGACGCGACGGAAGATTTGCCATGTGAACCGGGCAAAGTTGCGGCTTCCGACAGGATGATTGATGATAAAGCAACCACGTTTACCGGCAAAACAGAAACAGAAGATCCCTATATTGTACTGGAATTAAATCAGCCCACAGAAGTATCAGCGCTGCGTTATGTGAACAGCGGCAGCGGTACGGCGGTATCGGACTATAAGATTGAGGTCAGCGCGGACGGTGAGACATATACGAGTGTCAAAGAGGGTAAATTCACACTTACGGACGGCAGCTCAATCGTATATTTTGAGAACGGCAAAGATCCGTGGATTTGCACTTATGATGCGGCTTACGTGAAATTAACGGCAGTTGGGCAGGCAGGAACAGAGCTTTCTGTCAGTGAACTGGATCTGTATGGCCCGTCGGGGGATAATGTAGAATTTATAACCTCAGAGAATGGCGTAACAGGCATCGGCAGATTGAGCAGCGATTATGTATATGAGCAGAGTACCGGTGAGAAGATACCGGCCGGATCGATTGTATTTACCGGCGCTTATAAGGGAAATCCGGCATACAATATGGTGATACTGTATGACGAAAACGGAGAGATTGTCGGCGGCGTAGACGATAGTCAAAGTCTTGTTGCACAACAGATTATTTTGGCGCCTGAGACAGAAAATGCACTGCTTGGAGAGACATCAGAAGGAAGATGGATTTATTGGATCGAGCCGCAGCATAATATTACGCTTCCGGCAAAAGTGCGGGCTGAATTGTATCGTGTTGACAATGCGCTGACAAACGAGGGGCAGAGAATGGTCAGCGATACATTGTTTGCAGAACTTCCGGCGGAGCTTCCGGCGATTAATCTGACAGAATCCAATTAAAATGCAAAGGGGTGTACGGGGACAATATGCGGTATCAGTCCGGAGACTGATCGTGCCTGTGTCTTTTGTGCACGCCGCAGGTATGCGCTCGCGTGGCATGCGCATACCTGCGCCAGAGTATGGCATTTCACTCTAGAGTCACGCAGAAATGAGGGAAAACATGTTGAAAAAAATTGTACGGATTATGGTGCTTTTTTCAGTATGCTTATTTGCGGGTATATTGCCCGTTTATGCCGATTCCAAAGAGTCCGTAACTTTGAGTGCAAACGGCAACACGGCGAACGTCGTGTTGACACAGCCGCAGACAGAGGGCAATGACGAGATCTACTCTATGCAGATGGGGCTTAAGATAGAAACAAAACAGGGGGACGGGACACAAAATAAAGTGTCGTTCCAGTTTGACAGTGGTATCACAAGTTCTGTACGGCTTGCCCGTTATCAGGCCGATACCGGGATTCTTACGCTCTACATTTCCGGAAAACAGAATCTTTACCAGGATTCGTCTGTTCTACTCGGAAAAGTGGTGTTGGAATCGTCGGCTAAAGACGGCGTATCTGCCTCTGTAAGTGTGGTAGAGGATAGCTTTAAGCTTGTGAACGGCGCCTTTCATATGCAGGAAACCGCTGTAAATGTATCACAGCCGGTTGAGCTGTCTGTCGGCAACGGCGGCAGGGAACCGATTGTAGACATAAAACCGACTCCTGATGATAATACGGACAAAAAAGAACCGTCAGACGCAGCGGATAACAGAAAGAAACAGAGCATGAAAGTAAATACGAGTGCGCTTACATTTACAATCGGCGATAAGGCAAAGACGTTAAAAGTGTCGAAAGCACAGGGAAAAGTGACATATAAGAGCAGCAATTCAAAAGTTGCAAAAGTTACGTCCAAGGGAAAAGTGACGCCAAAAGCAGTAGGAAAAGCAACGATCACTGTAAAAGCGGCGGGAAACAGCGCTTACAAAGAGAAAAGCGTAAAGGTTTCGGTCGTTGTAAAACCGGTACAGCCGGCCCAGGTAAAGAATGTCAGTGTAAAATCTACCAGCAAAAAAGGTTCGGCGACTGTAACTTGGAAAAAGGCAAAGGGAGCAAGCGGATATCAGGTTCGTTATTATTATGATAAAAGCATGAAAACATACTCTACCGTTGACGTTAAGAACGGCAAGTCATTGTCTAAGACGTTGAAACAGCTTGATTCCGGGAAAAACGTATATATTAAGGTGAGAGCATATACAACAAAGAAAGGCGTTACAAGCTACGGGAAATGGAGTAAGAGAGTCAGAAGCACTTCAAAAATCCGTTAAGTAACACAAAATTGCATTTACAAAGAGCCTACGAAAAAACACAATTTGTTTTTTCGTAGGCTCTTTAACTATGATTCGCGGCCGAACAATAAGTAGAAACAGTCTGGAGCCTGAGATTAACATGTTCAGACTGTTTTAGCCCGTCTCTTCCACATTGGAAAATAAATAATTTCACACAGTACGTTATTCTATTTTAGAGCGCTACACCGCCTGAAAACAGCAATTTTGGTAAAAAATGAAAATTTTTAAATTTTTTTGAAAAAAAGTGTTGACATATTAGTTTTTAGATGGTAATATAAACAAGCTGACCGCGGGGAACACAAAACGGCAGCACAGAGAACCTTGATAACTGAACAGTGAACAGACCCTGAAAGATTCCGTATCAGAAATG
>CAMUGE010000049.1 GCA_947088345.1 uncultured Roseburia sp. | reverse complement strand
AGGGTTCGGAAACCTGCTGTCGTGAGACAGTAAGGCGCCGGATTCTTAGCCTACATAATATCAGTTGGTGTTGTAGTAATATCAACATACCCGTCCGAATTTATGGTGAGAAGATAAGTTAAGTTAATGGAAGGAGATAATTTATACGTAGAAACAAAACAAATGTTTTGATGCAATAATTGTATTTTACATATTAAAGATGTATAATTTAATTCAGACAGATATTTAAATGAAATAGTGAAGAAAAATATACAGTAAAAAAGCGTATGAGGGAAATATTTGCAAATATTGAAGAAAGGAATATTCAAGATGCCCAAAAAGAAAATAAATCAAATAACAATTCGTTCAAGCGCTGCAGAATATCTTACCTATGTTGCTTCGGTAGGTGGAGAAGAAAGTAGCGTAGAAATGCGATATGAAGATGAAAATATATGGCTGACACAAAAGATGATGGCCGTTTTATATGGTGTATCCGTTTCTGCTGTCAATCAGCGTTTAAAAAAAATTTTTGTTGATGGGGAATTAATAGAAGCAGCAGTTATTAAGAAATACTTAATAACTGCTGCTGATGGGAAAAAATATAAAACAAATCACTACAATCTTCAAGCCATTATTGCTGTTGGATTTAAAGTAAATAATGAGCGTGCAGTGCAGTTCCGTAAATGGGCAGGGCAGATTGTGAAAGACTATACGATTCAAGGCTGGACAATGGATGTTGAGCGTTTAAAAAGAGGAACTTTGTTTACAGATGAATATTTTGACCGTCAGTTAGAAAATATTCGGGAAATCCGGCTTTCTGAAAGAAAATTTTATCAGAAGGTAACTGACTTATATGCCACAGCTTTTGATTATGATAAAGACGCTAAAACCACAAGAGCCTTTTTCAAAACAGTTCAAAACAAAATGCATTACGCTACCCATAGACATACAGCGGCGGAACTTATTGTAGAGCGTGCTGACGCACAGAAAGAACATATGGGATTGACTTCGTGGGAAAATGCACCTGATGGAAAAATTGTAAAAAGTGATGTGTCTATAGCAAAGAACTATCTGACCGAAAAAGAATTGTCTTTTTTGGAAAGGATTGTTTCCTTGTATCTTGATTATGCCGAACTTCAGGCAGAACGCCATATACCAATGAGCATGGAGGATTGGGCAAAACGTCTGGATGGCTTTCTTGAATTTAACGGTACGGAAATACTGACTGGTCCTGGCAAAATAAGTGCAGAACAAGCCAAATTGTATGCTGAAACGGAATTTGAAAAATATCGTATTATACAAGATAGACTTTTCATGTCCGATTATGATAAATTTATGTTAAAACTTGAGGAGCAGACAAAGAGCTTATCGGAAGATTGATGCGGTTAAATAATTCTGAATATGTTATACTTGTTTCACTTACTGCTGATCAAAGGAGAGGCAACCGTTGGGAAGCATCTTTCAAAGCCGGGGGAGCTTTTTGCCGGTTGCAGGATTACAGATTATTTTATCTGCCTTTTTTCGTTTGAATCACCCGTATCATCTTACTGTGTTCAACTGATGCAGTAATGAATGGCGCCGGCTTTCTGTCTGAATATACCCCGGAAGATGGCTTTTATTCCGGCTTGTTTTACAACAGGAATGGTTCTTTTTTAGCCAATGCTGCCGGGGTTTTTATTCTGTCAGTTATGCAGAAAGCGTGTCATAAGAATATGCTCGGCCGTCTCATGGCGGTATTTCGGGTGTGCAGCAATATAGCGCTTCCGATTGGAATATGGATGCATGGCGTCATTTCATATAAATGCGGATATGGTTTTTATCCAGACGTTCCGAAACATAAAAGCCGTCTTCGGCAGCAGTTGCGATGCCTCCGTCAGTCGGAATACAAAAGCTGTCTTCTTCGCATGTTCCGTCGTCAATGACGACGAGTTTCCCGTGTGTTCCGACTGCATCCCATTCAGGGCGTTCACTGCGACGGATATATTCTTTTGTTTCGTCCCAGGCAGGATTTTGTTTCATCTGTTTATCCCTTTGTCCGTTTTCGCAGACGATTTCTTCGTAAATAATTCTGCCGAATATGTCTCTTTCGTATTTGCCTCTCCATTCCCGATTATCGCTGTCGCCGATTACAGATGGTGCGCCGGAGATGACGCCTACTTTTGAGAGATGGTCTCCCTTTTGGGAGAATACAATTTTTCCTTTGCGAAATGTCACAAAATGACCGACGCGGTCTTCCTCGGCGGGGTTTTTGTCTTCCCATTCCCAGTATTCGGCGTAGTCGCCTCCAGTAGTAATTACTTCTTTACAATTTACGATACCGTTGTATATATTTGTCGTTCCGCGCCATGTTCCGTTATAGGAATAAGATGCAAAGCCATGTGTAGGATCGGATCCAACCGCAACATAGTCTATAAATCCTCCATCAATCTGGTCGCCAAAAATATAACCGGAATAACCGCTTAGTATGGTGTTATCCACATTAATGTTTGGGTGGGTGTTTGGCGATTCACTTCCGTCTGTCAGCCCAATAAACTTCTTTTGACCGACAATTATGTTATGTTGATTTTGATTTTGAGTGGATAATAAAACAGAAACGTTGTTTGCTGTTCCTTTGTCAGCATTTTTACCTACAAAGATATCTCCCGAAGATGATCTAAGGTATAGGTTACTTGCACATATTTCAAGTTTGTCATCTGCAAATTCATACAGATAAACATAATTCCCGTCTCCAAAATTAAGTTTGGAGCCATAATTTGACGTTCCCTTGCGTAGTTTCAGATTTCCCGCCGACAGGGTGTCATATACATACATGTTGCCGGATCTGGTATCGATTGAGACAGCGGGTTTTCCGGAACAGGGACTTCCGCTGATGGTTGTGGAAAACGAGATGCCGTACCAGCTGTATAGATCAAGATTATTGTATTTGGAGAGTCCGTAAGTATCGTTTCCGCCTTTGCGGATACCGCTTCCTGCGCCTCCGTTATCAAAGTATAAATTTCCGGACAGCGTGCCTCCGGACAGCGGAAGATAGGTATTTGCGATGACTCTGCCGTTTCCGTCCTGCGCTGCTTTTGTCGCATAATCAACTCTTACACCGATCGAACCGTCTCCGCAGCGCAGACTAAACATTTCGTCTCCAAACAGATTGTACTGGCATTTTAACAACCATGCATTTCCGTGAGTGGTTCCTGCGGCGTCGAACGTTTTCAGATATTGGGATGTGTTTGCATGTTCTGCAGCGTTTGTTACGTCGGAAATCGAATTTGACAGCCGGACCCAGGTGTAAGTTCCGTCTGATTGTGACTGTGTTCTATAAATACGGCCGGTGGAGCTAATGGCCAGCAGATTGTCAAGTTGTCCGCGACCGAATATTTGGCCTCCGTCGGGAGAGAGCGGGCTGTTTTGGTCCGCCGTAAACAAAATACGGTGTCCCTGGTCTTTTGCGAATGCTATCAGAGTGGGGATATCCCATCCGTCTGCGCAGTTGACGATGCGGATATTGTTTATCGCAGGAACTGTCAACTCTCCCGGAACAGAGGTGTTGCCATTTTCGTCAAGCAGAGACAAGGTTCTGGTTAAATTGGAAATACCGTTTTCATAAACGCCATATTGCCTCACATAGATAGGTTCGGTACCGTTGTCGCCTGTTGCGATTTCAAGAAAACCGGAATCAATACCAAAGGAACTGCCTGCGACCTGCCAGAAGTCATTGCTGCCACATATGCCGCGTATTCCTCGGAAATCTGTCTGAGGATCTGAAAAAATCAGGTTTCCGGTCATCGTATCGCCGGATTTGGCAACTGAACCGATATCTCCAGGCGTAAGCGTTACATTGCCGTGCCGGTAGGAAGATTCTTTTTCTCCGCGTATGCCGGTCACCGGGATTTGGCCGCAGTACACCCACTTTGGCGTACTGCCGGACTGGTAAGTAAATTCGTATAAACATCCGGGTGCGATCAGCTCCGAAATTGCCTTATCATTGTAAGCGCGGGATAGACCGATCTGGAACCATGCGAAATAAGCGCCCGTATTATTTATGTTTAATGTCATATAGTTGGAAGAATTACCCTGGTGGAATAAAACCAGGATGCGTGCGCCGTCGTTCAGCGTAAAGTCTGGGCAGGAGACGGTTTTTGCGGCAGCGCCCTGTGCGGTATCGCATACGCCGAAAAACGGAATTTGCGGTTTGTCGGACAGATCATCATAGCTGCCGGAGACAGCTACTTTGTGCAGAGAACTTTTATCGGCTTTTTTGTCAAGTTCTGAGTTCAGTTTGTCCAGTTCCCGGCGGGCTGCATTGGAAACAGGTTTGTCAAGGTCGCTTGTGTTATCGGCATTTCCTAAGCCTACGTGTTCTTTCGTTGTCTGATGCGGGTTATTATAGTCGGCCATATGCTGCATCATGCCGAGCAATACATCAGATTCACTGGAGGAGACAATGTCTTTGTCAGTGACAACAGATTTTTCAACGATAACGGAAAACGGCATCGTTGAAAGAACGGTATGTTTGTCTTTTGTCAAAATCTGCAGTTCGCAGCGCGCGATGCCGGCTTTTGCCATAGCCTGATCAGTTAGATGAATGGTAACTGTGCCGTTCTCGTCAATCGGGACTTCATTGTAAATATAGTTGTGATCCGGTTTGTGTATTTTATAGCAGGCTGTCATAGTTTCCCGGTTTAGCGGGAAAGGAGAGCCGTTGTTTGTGACAGAGATTTTTACCGTTCGGGAATTGAGATCATTTTCGACGCAGCGAATGTTTTTGAGCTGCGGGACGGTAAAGTCAAGTGTAATATTTTGTATCGTCTGTAGATTCATAGAAGTTCCGCCTTTCTTTTATAATGTGCCGGCTGCGTGGATGGCAGATGCTGCGTGGCGCTGCAGCCGCTGAAATTGGGAAACGCTGATGAAGCGTTTCCCGCGCCGGATTTGTGATGCAAAGCAGAATTAAGCATCTTTGCTCAGTGTGAGCTCCGAAAATTTTGCTGTGTAATCTGATTCTGAAACAATTGGAGCGTCGTCAAGAAACTGCCAGTTTGCCATATAGTCGCTTCCGACAGGGCCGGTGATTGTAATGGTTGTGTTATTCCTTATGGTTGTATTGTAATATACGTCTATATAAGCCGTGGCGCCGGAGTATACATGCCGTATTTTTGTAATTGCCAGTGTATTGGCAAGGCTTACAATTTCTTTCCATTTTGACTTTCGATATACGACAGCCAGTTCCAGATGGTGATATTGGTTATTTGTCAAATTGTAGGCGCGTTTAATTGTGATTTCACAGCCGTTGGCCATATTTCCCAATGCGACATGCAAATTTTCCTGATATTCAAATTTTGCAATGCGATGCCATCCTACCGTATGAAAATCATAGAATTTTCGTATCGCCCTTGCATAATTGTCTTCAAATACCCTGCCGCAGCCGTCTTTGTTTGCAAAGTCGACTTTAATCCCAATCGAACCGTTCCCGCAGCGCAGGCCAAATGTCCCGTCTCCAAATAAATTGTGCTGGCACTTTAACAGCCAGTCATCCCCGTGGATCTGTCCGCTTGCGTTGAAAGTTTTAAGATACTGGCTATGGTCGGAACAGTGCGCATTGTCTGCCCAGTCGACGGCCACCTGATATTTATTTGGGTCGGAATTATCGTTTAGACACTGCAGCCAGAATTTCTGGTCTTCTCCGTAAATACTCCGTATCACATATTCGCCGCGGGGATATGGCGTTTTGTTTGATTGGAAAGACTGCAGGGCGTCAGATCTTGACGCGTCCCCTTCCCAGCCGTTTTCCGTGATCCGGCCAAGCAGCGTATCATGGTTATCTTGAGATTTATAAAAATTAAACACGCCGCCAAATTCGTAAAAATTCCAGAAGTCCTGGCTGTTGTGCCCGATCATCAGCGCATGGTTGCGGTTTTTGCCGGCAGTGTCTTCCCCATAAATCATTGTATTTTGTGTGGGAAGAATCAGGTTTCCGGTTATGCAGCCACCAGAGCGCGGAAGACAGGCGGCTTCTATTTCGGCCTTGTTTAGCCCCACCTGAACCCAGCGGCGTTTATCGCCGTCTGATTCCGTATGGTAAATCTTTCCGGAATAACTGACGGCGGTTAAAACGTCCAGTCCGCCAAAGCCGAAAATGGTGTTTTTATCCGGAACAAACGGGTTTTCCCAGCCTGCTGTGAAAAGAACTGTGTGCTGCCAGTCTTTCGCATAGTTTATCACGGATTCGATGGATGTATTTGATGCGCCGCAGCGCAGCAAACGGAAATTGTTGATGGCCGGTACAGTCAGATCCCCTGTCATGGCATCCCCTGTTTTTTTGACCGCCCCGATGGTTTCCGCTGTGCTGATGATGCCGCAGTACACCCACTTTGGCGTACTGCCGGACTGGTAAGTAAATTCGTATAAACATCCGGGTGCGATCAGCTCCGAAATTGCCTTATCATTGTAAGCGCGGGATAGACCGATCTGGAACCATGCGAAATAAGCGCCCGTATTATTTATGTTTAATGTCATATAGTTGGAAGAATTACCCTGGTGGAATAAAACCAGGATGCGTGCGCCGTCGTTCAGCGTAAAGTCTGGGCAGGAGACGGTTTTTGCGGCAGCGCCCTGTGCGGTATCGCATACGCCGAAAAACGGAATTTGCGGTTTGTCGGACAGATCATCATAGCTGCCGGAGACAGCTACTTTGTGCAGAGAACTTTTATCGGCTTTTTTGTCAAGTTCTGAGTTCAGTTTGTCCAGTTCCCGGCGGGCTGCATTGGAAACAGGTTTGTCAAGGTCGCTTGTGTTATCGGCATTTCCTAAGCCTACGTGTTCTTTCGTTGTCTGATGCGGGTTATTATAGTCGGCCATATGCTGCATCATGCCGAGCAATACATCAGATTCACTGGAGGAGACAATGTCTTTGTCAGTGACAACAGATTTTTCAACGATAACGGAAAACGGCATCGTTGAAAGAACGGTATGTTTGTCTTTTGTCAAAATCTGCAGTTCGCAGCGCGCGATGCCGGCTTTTGCCATAGCCTGATCAGTTAGATGAATGGTAACTGTGCCGTTCTCGTCAATCGGGACTTCATTGTAAATATAGTTGTGATCCGGTTTGTGTATTTTATAGCAGGCTGTCATAGTTTCCCGGTTTAGCGGGAAAGGAGAGCCGTTGTTTGTGACAGAGATTTTTACCGTTCGGGAATTGAGATCATTTTCGACGCAGCGAATGTTTTTGAGCTGTGGGACGGTAAAGTCAAGTGTAATTGTTTGTATGGTCTGCAGATTCATAGAAGTTCCACCTTTCTTTTTCCTGCATTACAGTCCGATTTTTCTGATCGGAGAATAGGAGAGTGTAAGCAGGCAGTTGATATTGCAGGAAAATATGTTTTTGTTGTCTTTGTAAGAGTTAATAATTTTCGGGAAAAAGAAATTAAAATCTGCGCCCAGGCAGTGGCCGGGGACGGAGGAGGAGATCATCTGACTTTTGCCGTTTATGGTAATCACTTCATTTGCGGAACAATTCTGGATAATGCAGGAGTGGCGGTCCTGTGTATTGGTGAGTGTAAATGCTTTTTGGTACTTTACGGAGCCGTCCGGTCCGGCAATATCGCGGCCGTTTTCCAGAAACTTGATGCGTAAATCGGGGAACAGATAACCTTCCTCGTCGGAGCTGTCATAGATCTCAAACAGAGTATCTTCTCTGCATTCTTTTTCTATCACAATTTCATCCATATAGCAAAACGGCGCATCGGTGTAAAGCGTTAGTTCCATTCCGATGACCGAACCGTTGAAATTGATCTGTTTTACAGAGAAAACTGCGTTCCAGTAGAAATGGCGGTAGTCATCCTGGTCTATTTTAAATTTGCGGTATTGTTTCTGGCAGAGCCATTTCTGCAGGGCGGAGATCTCCGTTGTAGTGAAATACATATCGCTGTTTTTCTGAATCAGGGCGGGATCTTTGCAGATATGGAAAACTGCGGAAAAAGCGCTGTCGTAGGCTGTGGAATACAGGAGGAACCGGTTGGCCCCTCCTGCTTTTTCCTGTAAAAATGTAATGTCGGAACCGCAGCTTACCGTTTCCATTCCGCCGGACCCGTTAAAGGAACAGACGATCATACCATAATCGGATAATTTTTCATTATCGTACTCAAAATTTTTCGTGTACATTTGCGTTCTCCTTTCCGGATTCGTTTGTTTCAATAATTTCCATCAGCGGCAGGATATCTTTTGGGGAGATTTTAATTCCGGATAACGATGCCATCCGAATCGGCAGCAGGCATACTTCTGTTTCTGCGCTTAACAATTCGGTCATGGATTGGCTGAATGCGGCGGGGTCATTGATTTCAACTGTTCCGTTTTCCGCCTGGACAATCTGGTTCTGCGCGTCTTTTTTCGCAAAGTTTCCGATGATCTTATTTCTTTTTTCGTCGATGATTTCCCTGGACAGGGCGAGTTCTTTGATATTCTTTGCAATATTGCATGCAGTGTTTAAATCGAGCTCCCGGTCGGCTAATTTTGTGAATGCTTCAAACATGTTTAAGATTTCGATTGCTTTTACTTTCATTGTGTTGTCCTCCTTATTTTGACATCGATTGTTCCAGGGTTTCGATGCGCTGTTTCAGTCGTTCGTTTTCCCGGTAAAGTTTTTGGATCATGTGTGTGTTCCACATAACAAATTCCGTATAAATTAATCCCATTGGGTCGTCCACACCGCAGTAATTTTCATTTTCCGGATGGTCCGTCAATTGTACGAATCCTCCGAAGTCAAGTGTGGTGTGTCCGTTCTTTTCAAAAGCGTCTTTTATGTTTTGCGCTTTTGCTCCGAAGTGGTATCTGCCGGAGGTGCCGTTGTTGTACTTAAATGCGCAGGGTTCAATGTCCATATACACCTTTTCAAACTCAATCAGAGATTTAAATGAATTTTTCAGCCGTTCGTCGGATGGGGTCACCCCTCCGGACGACTCGGTTGTTACGGCATTGCCTCGGATATGTGTTGTTGTGTTGGCTTTCAGGTCAGACGGCATAGACGTCATTCCAATTCCGGTATTTCTGTTTTTGGGATTGTAATCAAGCAGGTAATGTGTTTCTGTGTCGGGTCCGTATTGGGTGATTCCCTGACGTTCTTCTGCTCTCATTTTGATGTTGCCATTCATCTCAATGTTTTCTGCATATGTATTTTTACCTAAGTAAACGGTGTGATCAAAAAACACATTGCTATAAAATTCTGTATCGGGATATACTTTGAAATCACTGATATCGCGTTTATTTACTCCGAGATCGACTGTTGCAGGATATGTAGCGCTCCCCAGTGAAAATACAGTTATTTTTGAATGTCCCTCAGCAAATTGCATATTGATAGAAGAATAAGCGGAAAAGCTTTTGGCTTCTATTTCACATCCTGTGATATGTCCGCCTCTTATTGTACTGCCGGTAATTGTTTTCCCGTCTATCGCAGTACCCGAGATATTTTCTGCAATTAAACCTGTTGTATTGATCTGATCGGCTCTGAGCTTACCGTTGATATGCGCGGCGTTGACATGCAGGTTTTCTGCAATCAGGTTTGCCGTCCTGATTGTATTTTCTGTAATTTCTGTGGACAGTTTTGCAACGTCGCTTTCCGTTTGGTAGCCCTGGCCGGTGACATAATCTTTTGTCGCAATTTCTCCCGTGCCGGTTACGTCGCTCCAGGTGATCTTCGTCCCGGTCGGGAGCGTGACATTTCCGGCGGAATCGACACGGAATCGGTTGTTGATATTGATGCTGCCTCCGGTGATGCTGCCTTTAAATTCGCCTGCGCTGGCGTGGATTGTGCCGGCAAACGTTGCATTTCCGTTCGAATCGGCGCCGATTGTGATCCGGCCGTTTGTATCCGTCACTTTAAAAATATAGCCGCCGTTCGAATGTGTCTGTGCGGGATCAACCGTTACCGAACGGCCGTCATTCGGGTGCTTGATATAGAGATGTCCGCCCCCGATAAACGGGGAAAATACATAGTCCTCACCGATCTCCGTTACGGAGATGGAAGCTTTCAGCAATGCATTTACATTGGATTGAAATGTTGCAATTTTTGTATTCAATGCAGCGCTGTCTTTTGCAAGGCTGGAAAGGTTTTTGGGAAGACCGTCGATATCGGAAATCAGCGGAGCGTTGACGCCTGTTCCCCAGGTGATTTTTCCGTTGTTAATCGTAATTCCGTCTCCGGTAATGGAAACGCTGCCGTTTGGCGCATAGACGCCGACTTCCTCCGAGAGCACAATATTGGAAGCGACAATATCGGCGATCACGCCGTATCCTACAGTTTCCCGGAAGTTATGTTTGGGATCAAGATAAATAAATTTCCCGATTCCTGTTTTTACGGTTTCCTGATTTTTGGTGTAATCCATCAGATAGAGGCCGTTGCTGATGATCTTAATCTGCTGCGGATCATAGCTGTCTTCCAGATCGATGTATTTTCTGCACAAAATGCCGGTTTTGTCAATAACGATATCCTGATTGTCCGCATTGTTTACAATTTTTGTGGCGGTGGCATCCAGCCCCTTTTCAATCCAGTGTTCCACATAGCCGGCGGCTTTTACGGAGTGGTTTACCTGCGATATTGTGGAGGAGTAGGAGCCGGCGATAGAGGAAGCGGAACTTAGAATGCTCTCGACATCGGAGATGCCTGACCATATTTTTTCAACGGTGGAAAATTCTACCGTAATTTTGGAAAGGTTATTAAAGTCGATCTGGTACGACAGGAGACGAAGGCGGTAGACCGTTTCGTCCGCCATCATATGAATCCAGTTTCCGCAGTCAAAATCGTCTGCAAAGCGTTCAAATTCTTTGAGCGCCAGGAGGTTTCCAAGGGATGCGCTGACACTGTATTGAAGGTGGGACGCTTTATACAGTTCTTTTTTTGCTGCATGGATCAGTTCATTTGCTTTTTCGATCAGCTGGGCATTTGTCAGTCCGTCCGAAACGTAATTGTCGTTCTGGTAGCTGTCTTCCCTGCGGTATGACAGGAAGAGGTTCCAGAGATCTTCTCCGATACGGGTCTTAAGATCTAATTCTATCTTTGCAGTCTCTTCAATAGAAGTGACTTTCGAAAGAAGAGCGTTTACATGGCTGCGAAAGCCTGTCATAATCTCAATCTGATCATTCGTTTTTTTTGCACGCTGTTCATATATGCTCTTCATTGCCAGCTGTAATTCCCTGTTTTCAGAACTATCAATGATGGATATGCAGTCGTTGAGGGCCGTAAGCGTGTTTTCCAGATAATGAATACTATAGTATCGGAGTCTTTCGCTGAATACGGCGTCGCTGCTGTCGCCGTCGGCCGGAAGCTCTAATTGAGTCAGTTCTTTGACGGCGTTTTCATTTTTGGACAGTGTGCGGTATAGTTTTTGTCTGAGAAAGTTTTCCTGATCGGAATTTACATAGACAGTGAGTTCCGGTGTTTCCGTTTTGACAGTGTCGTCCGCCATATCCGTCAGTGTCAGCTTTCCTCGCCAGACGCTTGCCATGTCGGGGGAATTGGATTGTTCATAGGCCGTATTTGTGATACTGATTTTAAAGCGGGCGGTATTGACATATACCTTTGCCATGCCAAGGATTGCGTTGTTTATCACGGTGATTGCAGTTTTCGTGTGGTCTGTTACGGCGATCGGCGATAAGTTCTCCGGCGTCAGCGTCCGGACGGCTGCATCCATGTCCTGTCCGTCCAGCTTCGGCGTCGGCATCATGGAAGCGTCCAGATACCAGAGAAAATCCAGCAGGTCATAGTGGAGCGCAATGATTTTCTCATATCCCCGGATGGGAGAGGAGACGGTTTGAAAACCTGATTCCGGATAAAGTCTGTTGATCTCGGAGACAACGCTGTTATAATTTGCCGTAAGTGCGCCACTAAGAGAAAACAGACGCTCTTTTGTATATTGCTGATATCCGGTCTGATATTCACGTAATTTCTGTGCCAGCCGATTGGGCATATGGGAGAGCAGCTCATCGGAAAAACTGTACAGATAATTTCCCTCGCCCGGATTGCAGGCAGAAACGGCGGCGGTGATCATGTCATCGCCGCCGCTGACGCGGAAACAGTTTTTCAGCTGGTCTTTGTTACTCTCCACCGATGCCGAGGAAGCAAGATTGTCCTTTGAAATAAATATGGCCGTATCCGTCCCGTAGGGTTCAAAAACGTTTTTGCCCCCGCATTTTGGGCAGGAATCGAAAAAGTCGCCGCGGTTCTGGCAGTCGGAGCAGTAACAGCAAAGATCATAGACATTGACAAGCCGTGTTCCGTCGTCATTTACCGTAAAGGTAAACAGGCATTGATACTGCTTCGCAACTTCTCCGGTCAAAGTTTCGTAAATAGTTGAATCAGAGATGGAGAAAGAATACCAGGTCGGCCAGTCTTTTAAAGAATTACTGACATACCCGATGGAATAGTGGCCCGCTTTATCCAGGATACGGTGCAGCAGGGAGGAGCGCTTCTTTTTCTTATAGATGTCGCTGCCGGGGTTATAGCGGGACAGGTCGCGGTAAAATAATGTGGGCTCTTCTTCCTTAAATGTGAGGTCATTATCCGTATTGATTTCAAGGTCATAGAGTTTGATCTGTGACAATTCGGATTCCGCAAGTGAAATACAGTGGACAGACTTGACGGTGTCTGTTTCCTCGGTGAGTGAAACATGCATGTCAAAATATTCTTTGTAGGCGGGGATATAAATCAAGTTGTAATCGTTTAGGGCTTCCCAGAACGGCAGAGGAGTCCCGTTTTGCAGCTTATGCACCTGAAAGGACAGTTCGTTAGCTGCGTTGAAATTTTCTTTGTAAGAAATTCCGGATGCAGGGATTTTTCCAATTGTGGAAAAATCCTTTCTCTTTAGCACAATGTCCGGGATTTCAATCTGCATGGTTTTGTCAGGTTTAATTTTAGACAAATGAAAAACCTCCTTTTTGTTTTTATTTCCAGAGATTGGTATTGCCAGAGCCGCGCGGACTGATCAGCGAGCTGGTAGACTCGGCGATTAATTTTGCAGTTTTTCCGTTATTGGCGATTTCATTGCGCAGCTGTCTGCCAAATTCCTCCGGATCATTCACGCCGTTTACCGTAATCCCTCCCAGATTTACACTGAAATTCTGCGCGGATGGATTGGAAACGCGTGTGGTGGCATGAGCAGAGGAGTCTATAATTGGGTCGCCCCATATATCTTTGACGGCAGAATTGTTGTGCGAGGGTGTGCTGATGCGCGCAGATTCGGGAATGATATTCTTGCCTGAGGTATTCGCGCGTTCAGGAAAGTTAAAAGTATCATGGACAAAGTTATTCCATAACGTTGATTCAGGGGTGCGGCGTTCCACGGCCTGAATCAGGTCTGGCGCATTTCCTGCCGGCGCTGGAGCAGGCGGCTGAGGCTGACTTTCCGGCGTTGGGGCGGGAGCGCCTCCGTTTTCAGTTTCCGGATTCGGCGGCTGAACATCATCCGGATTTTCTATGGCATTTTTGAGCGAGACGCTGATGCTTCCGTCAGATGACACGCCGGCAAGCAGTTCGTTGAGTGTTGTAATCGTTGAAGCGGCCGTTTCGCTGCTGGTGTTTAATTTTTCCAGAAGTTCATTTGTGTCGTTAAACTTTTCGTCGACGAGTGCTTCATATTCACTGTAGAGGCTGTCTAACATTTCACTTGTGTCGGAAAGGTATTTGTCGTATTCTGTTTCTTTGAGTTCTTCCTGTGCAGCGTCCAGTTCGACTTTTAGCTTCTGTACTTTTGCGCGTGCTTCTTCCGTGTCGTTTGCGCCGTACGCCTGCAGCTGTTTTTGCAGTGAGGCGATGTTTTTTGTCTTTTCTGCAATATTTTTCTGGTATTCGTAAGCGTCTTTTTCGTTTTGTTTTAAGTCTTTGAATTTCGAGATCAGGCCGCTTAGCGATTCCAGCTGCGCGTCATAGCTGGCGCGGATCAGGTCAATGATGGAGTTGTTTTCGTCTTTGGCGGAGAGAAGCGCGTCGCGCTGTGCGTCTTCCAGTTCGCGCAGCCGTGCGATGACATTTTTGTCGTTTAAGTCGCCAGACGCCATCAGTTCCTGATACTCTTTCTGATAAGCTTTTGCCTGTGCAATGTATTGCCTGTATTTCGCCTGGTGCAGATTGAGGGAAGCGCTGCCGTATTTAGTGAGACTGCCGCCTTCATCAGTCATTTTTTCGCTGTCCATCAGGTTTAAGTAGAAGTCTGCTTCACTGTTTATGCGCTTAGCAGTTTCCATTGCCGCATCGAAAGCGTCCCACTGCAGCTGCCGCAGTGCGTTTTGGTATTCTGCCAGTGACTTTGTGCTCTCGTCGATCGCGTTTGTCACTTCGTTGATTGCTTCTGCCATCGAATACCATTCCTCGGAGCCTTTTTTGATACTTCCGTCGGCGAGCGCCTTATTCATTGCGTTCTGCAGGGCTTTGCGCTTTTCTTCCTGTTTCTTTTGCTCTGCCGATTCGGCGGAGATCAGGTTTTTATAATGGGAAGCGCTTACGCTGTGTCCCTGTTCTTCGGCAAGGGCGATCCGGTTTTGGATGGAGGTCTTTTTCTGCTGATTTGCGGCCATCTTTTGGTCATATTCAGTGGAAATATTGTTGAATTTTTCCATCGCAAGGTCGGCTTTTTCCTGTTTTGCCGTCTCTTTGAACAGGTCGGCAGTTTCTTTGTCTGCTAAAACTGCATCAAAATAGGAATTGTACTGAAGACAGGCATTGTAAAGTTTGCCGTTATCCTTTAATTTGTAAGCTTTGTCTAACAGGTCTTTCGGAATCCGCTTAGATGCTTTGGTATATTTTCTGATTTTTTTCAGCAGTGATTTATTTTCTTTTGTACTTTTCCATTTACTGAGATTTTTTCTGGCGCCGGACAGGTTCTTTTTGTCTGTTTTTAAGGCGTTTTGGTATGCGGCGTCTTTTTTATTGATCTGTGAAATCTTTTTGTCTATCTGTTTGTTTTTTGATTTTGCACTGACGGCATTGTCGATTTTGGCGTCGTACAGCTCGTTTTTCGCGTCATACTTTTCTGCCTTTGCAGCCGCTTTTTCTCCGGCGAGTGCGGCGGCGGCTTTTGCGTTTTCCGCCATGGCTTTCTTTAGTTCCTGCTGTGACGCTTTGTTGGCGTCCAGCCGCTGGCTGTATTCGTACCACGCCTGCGAGGTCTTTTCGACCGTTGGCAGCAGTTCTTTCAGCCCGGCGTTCTGTCTGGCGGTGTAGCCGATCTGTTTGATGATGTTTTTGTTCATCGTGGTATAGTTGGCCTTTCCCGCGGTAAATCCCCATGCTTCTTTGATGCCGATTTTATTCTGGATCCTGTCGTTTGCGCCGGACATCTGCTGAAGCAGGCTGTCATATTTTGAAATGACGAGTTCGATTTTGGCCTGTACCAGTTCTGTCTGCTGCCTGTTTAAATCTTCCAGTGCGCTGCCGCAGGCGAGCGCCTTTTCGTACCAGGTCTGGTAGTCTTTTATTTTCTGCTTCAGGTTCTCGTCGGTGACGTCGGCAATCGAGAGGCTGCCGTCGCGCACCTGCGCGGCCCAGTATTCGTCCAGCCCGACTTCGTTTGCTTTGGCCATATAGGTGTTATAGGCCTGCGTCTGTGCGGAAATCTGGTTCTTTACGACGTCCAGCGCCGCCGTGTAGGCCCCGGCCCGTGCGGCAAGCGATTTGAACGTATTTTCCCCGGCGCTCTTTAAGCGGCTGAACTGGTCGGAAAGACGGGAGAGGAGCGTCTCGATAAAGTTGAATGTTTCGGCTGTCTCTTTTGCGGCGCTTTCGGCGGCGCTGCCGGAGCCGGGGGATTTGGCGGCCGTATCCAGTTTGGAGCCGATATCGCCTAAGTTTTTGCCGGCGCTGCTGTAGATAATCTTGTTGAGGTCCTCCTCGGCCTGTCTCTGGAGAGCCTCCTGCTGTTCGATTGCAGCCAGCTGCGCCTGCGCCTGCGCATCTCCGTGCGCGGCGGATTCCTCCAGGGTATCTCTGACCTTTGGATCGTACCTATCATTCTTTTTATCGTAGATGCGGTAGTACTGTGTCCAGATGGAGGATATCTTATGCACGGTTGCCATTGCGATGGCTGCTTTGGCGTCGTTGTAGTTTCTGCAGTTCTGCAGGTCAATACCATAGTTTTCGAGGAATGCGTTTACGCTTTCTGCGTCTGTAAGCACAAGGCCCTGATAAAAATCTTTGCTGTACCGGTTTTTTTCAATCAGTGCGTTTCCGTAGTTTTGCAGGTCGACGTTGTAATGATTCTGCAGTGCCTGGCAGAGCTCGTTTGCACTGACTGCGCCGCTGTGGAACCCGGAGACAAGGTCGTTTAAGACCGGGTCTAACGCGCTTATGGAAGAAAGTACCGAGTCGGTCAGATTTCCGGAAGCCATTGCATTTTTCATTTCTTCCAGGGCGCTGTAGGAGCTCTGGATGCGGTCAAATGATTCCGAGAGCAGCGGGGCGGCGCCGGTCGCGGCGTTTTTTATGGTTTCCAGGTCATCTTTGACTTCGGGCGGAATATGCTCGCCCAGAGTGTCCTGCACTTTGGCAAACGACTGTTCCGCTAGTTCATTTAGGGCTTCATCCAGATTTTCTGTCTTTCCCTGCAATTCCGGAAATTCCCGGATCAGGTCTGCCATACCGGACGTGTCTCCATACTGAATTTTTAATCGCGCTTCGCCAAGTTTCTGCATTTTGTTGTTGAAGTCGTCAAGCGCTTTGGACTGCTCTTCGGTGAAGCCGGAAAATTTGAAACTGGCGCCGTATACTCCGGACGCCCTTGCCAACGCATTGATTTGTTCACAGAATGATTGAGCGGCTGTCGTTCCGTCTTCCAGAATAAGCTCGCTGTCTTTGATGGCGTTGTTTAGTTTTGGGTAATCTTTCAGCATCTCCGGTGTAATTTTTCCGACTTTTGCCATTTCAATGAGCTCTGTTTTGGTTCTTTCGATGCCGGGTGAGTCGAGGATATTTGAAATTTCCAGTTCGTTCCATGCGTTAGGGTCAAGAGATTCGTAAATCATTTTGATCGCGTTCGACATGTCTTCATATGTTTTAATGATGTCCTGTTCTGCGGGCGCAAGGATCTGGCCTGTATTTTGTTTTTTGACGGCTTCGTTGTATTGCTGCCGTATGTCGGATCTTTGTGTCGTTAGGTCTCCCAGGCTTTGCTCCAATACTTCAGAAGTATCGTTCAGGCCTTCCTCATAGTCTCTGATAGAATCTTCATAATCTTTGATAACTCTGTCATATCCCTCTGAGCCGTCATCTTCTTTTAGTGCCTGTTTTAGTTTTGCCCGTGTTTCTTCTATCAGTTTCTGATATTTGGTGTATAAGGAGATATTGCCCGTGATATCGTATTCGCCGTCCGAGACAAGGAAATAGCCGTCTGCGCTGGCAGCTTCCTGTTTTTTATCAAGTTCCTCATTGGACACGTCGTATTGCCCGTATCCTTTTTTATGGTTTTCAATTGTTTTTTCAGCGACCTCTCTGGAAGCACGTTTCAGTTTTTTTTCCTCGAGATCGGCCTGCAGCTTCATTTCGCCTGTGATCGCCTGAAGTTCTTCCAACTGCCCTTTTTCCGCATAGGTGAGGTGTTCTTTCGCCAGTAATTTATTTTTGATTGTCTCCTGTTCTTTCAGTCTGGAATTGATATTGTCCAGATTTGATTTTATGGAATCATATTCGGAAACTGCATTTTTCAGCGCCTGTGCCGCTTCCTCCTTTTGCCTCTTGGCCATGGAGGATATGGTAGATATAATGGTGACGGCGGCAGCGATTCCGGTTGTGACAGCGCCTATTGGGTTTGCTTTGGCTGCCACCGCCAATGCCTGGCCTGCGCCTTTGAGGGAGAAAGCGGGTTTGTTGGGGGGGGTGTTCTGATTCTGCCTGGATGCAAGGGATGACAGTATTTGTTTCCGTTCCGTTTTTTTTTTGCCCATTCCCTTTAATATTGTTTCCCGTTCGCCATTGTCTAAATTGTTTCCTGACAGCAGCAGTTTCAGCTGTTTATCAGATAAATCTTTGCTTTGGGATCCGACAAGCTTCAGGTTACTCGTGCTTTTATCATTCCTGATTGAGGTCATGGCGTTTGTTAACTGCGAGGTGCTTTTAATGCCGGCCATAATTCCTGTTGTCATGGAAACCAGCGCTTTTGAGGCCCCCATAGCGACGATTCCCGCCAATGCCCCCTTTATCAGTCCGAGCGTATCCAGCATTTTCACAAGCCCGGTCGTGGCGTCTAAAATGCTCTTGCAGGCGCCCTCCGAGATGGTGTCTGTAAACAGCGCTTCCAGCGCTGCCGTTAATTCGTTCGTTTTTGCTTCTATGGAATCCTGATATATGCCATATTGCTGCAGGGCATTTCCGGCGGCCCCTGCGGCTGTTTTGGAGTAGTCGAGGGCGGCGGAGTAGTTGTCCATCAACGCGGCAAAATCTCTGCCCTGGTTTGAGCCGTCAATGGCAGCGGAAAGGGCATCCTGTTCTGTCTTTGTCATGGTGTCCCAGCTTTTACTGACCTGGTCAAGGACCTTGTCAAAAGTAAGATAGGAATTTGCAGTGTCCTGCAGGCGGATGCCAAGGCTGTTTAAGAGGATGTTCAGGTCGGAAAGGGATTCTCCTGTCTGTTCATCTGCCAGTTTGCCCGATTTAAGGGAATTGAAGCGGCTGAACATGGCGGAAAGTGAATTTCCTGCCTCTGACATGGACTGTTCTGTAGATTTGCCAATGACGGCGGTATATCCGGCCAGCCTGTCTATGGATGTCCCGGCAGTATGCGCAGAATCGGCGCACAGCGCTATTGCTTCGGCAAGGCTGCCGGCGGAAATGTTGGCTTTTTCGTTGACAGCGGTAAGTTTGGAAACAACAGTAAGGGCATCTGCAGCTGCAAGCTGGTACCCGTTTAAACTTGCGCGCAGGTAATCTGCAGCGTCAGCCTGTTCGATCATTCCGGTTTTTGACAGGATTTGTGAACTTTGAACCAGGTCGTTTACACTGGCAATGTCTTCCCCCATCTGCAGGAACTGATTGGAGGCTTCTGCAACAGATTTTGTGGTGACGCTTAAATCCTTTGCAAGAGTATTGTACGACTGCATCAGGGAGTTGGCTGTTGTATCCGATATGCCGGACATCATCTGCAGTTCTGTTTTGAGGGAGTCAAACTGTTTTATGTTTTCTGCAGCCTGGGAGATTGCCTGTATGACCGGTTCAATGTGAAAGTTGATAAATTTGGACGCAAGGGTATTCTCCGAAAGGCTGTCAAAAAAGTTCTGTATGGTCTTTTTCAGGGATTGAAAATGATTGCTCATATCTGTTCTCCTTATCTTTTTTTGGGTGGATTTTGGTAAACCTGCTGCTGTTTTCCCCCTGAAGTTCAGCGCGGGAAGAAGTCTGCGCAGGGGCACCGGATATGCAGGAAAGGTATTTTTGTTTTGTATACGGAGACCCAATTATTCCATACAGGCAGGGTCGGCGTTCCGTTTTTCTTTATTACAGTACGGTTCATTGGAAATCTCCTTTCATTTTTCTGCATAAAAAAAGACATCTTATTTTGCAGTAAATAAGATGTCTTTTTCATATATTTCGCTGTTATTCTACGATTTCGGTAACAACGCCGTTTTCAAAGCAGATATATTTCGTTCTGGAGTAGCACCACTGTTCCAGGGTTCTTATATCATTTTCCAGTATGTTTTTGCATTTCGGTTCGCCCCAGGAACTGTGAAGGACGTCTTTTTCCCTCATCCCGATTGCCGGCGCCGGACTTTGTATTTCTTTGTTAAATTCGGGAATTTTAGAATATACTTTCCCGAATCCTGTGTGACGGTCGAACCAGTTCATATTGGCATATTTGTCAGAAAGTCCAATATTTGTGCCACTACCATAACAAAACAATCTGGGCGGGTCTTTTATATACTCGGATAGTGTTACGCAAAACAGAACATTGTCTCCCTCGTCTACGTGGGTTGGAGTGATAAACTCGTTAATGGTATAGGTGCCGGTATAGACGATATCATTTGTATTTTTGTAAAGGTAGTGGTTTCCGTCAAACCGAAGCATATGACGTATATCATGACTTATATAACCATTCATTGTATCGCTGGTTGTGCTGCCGGACCAGTCCCCCTGCAGCATGGCATACAGCTCTCGTTCATGTTCCGAGCAGTTTTTCGGGAGGTTTTCGTTCACGGTATAGGTTACTTTCTGTGTTGCAGAATTGCCGGACCTGTCTGTCATCTGGTATGTGACCTCGTATTCGCCGCCCTTTGCAGCGTCTACTTCACCGTCTATGATTTCCACTTTTGGTTTGTCGTCGCCATAATCAGTTACTGTGATATAATCGTCGTCCAGCAATTTGGGATTGGACATCCATGGTACCTCCGTTGTGACTACAGTCAGTTCCGGTGGCGTGGTGTCTACAAGCTCAAGGTTGGCTGTGAAGTCTTGGGTGTTGCTGTAATATACAATTTTATATTCCAGTTCATAGCTTCCCGGTTTTAATGTGTTTATATAACCGGATGCCAGATGAATAGTGGCGTTGTCGCCCTTATTGCAGGAAATAATGTCCGCATAGTCAACGGGGGTTCCGACTTCTATCGTAAAGATATTCTGTTTGACGATCACTTTATTGGAATAGACGACCATGGCGACAAAAACAACGACGGCGATAAGGATGGCGACGGGGATACCGTATTTTTTTAATTTGGAAGGCCCATAGTAATAATAATATGACATATGATTTACTCCTCTCTGTTTTGGGCGGACAGGAATCCGTTCGGCAGATGAAAAACCGGGGATCCTGAAAATTCTGTCGTTTATTTGAGTTTTACAGTATAAATATTTCAGTTAGGCAGACGAAAGGAAGCGTCTTAAATGTATGCATGTTCCGGGAGAGGTATCTGTATCATATCTTGCTGTTTTTTTGTTTCTTATGGTATTTATTTTGGGTAAGTGGTCACTTGGAAGATATGGGTTTGGAATTTGATTTGTGTTCATATGGTTACAGTCAGGGTATTGGATCAGCGCCATTTTGTATCCTCCCGGTTTTGGTATTCTTATCTATTATATTATGAGATCTGTAAACGCCGGTTTACGATTTCTTCTATTTTTCAATAGTATATCATGCAGTGCAGTGTTTTTCAACAGTAGTATGATTTTGTATTAATATCTTTTTTCCGTACTCCTGAAGTTACCTGTTATTTTAATTTTGGGTAGTTGGAATTTAAAGAATTCAATCACAGAGATAGATTATGCTTTCCGATGTCAGGGGAACTGTTCTCATAATAGGTGAAATCAGCGGTGCGGGCTAAAAAGTTTTTGTGTGCTGCGTTTGGGGTGTTCGTCATGTCGTTTTCTTTCGTTGATTTTTGGTTTATATCTTTTCTAAAAAATAATGATAGAAGCGCATCGAATAATATGTTATAATTTTTTTGTTGCCCACCGATACCCGCAACAGGGAGGAGGTGTCAGCGTTGGAATTTTTTATATCTTTTTTAGTTGCCGTTCTGGG
>CAMUGE010000048.1 GCA_947088345.1 uncultured Roseburia sp. | reverse complement strand
ACTCTGGCGACTTCGTTGCCGAAGACAAACACATGAGCAAAGCTGGCAACAGATACCTGCGCTACTACATCATAGAAGCTGCCGGAAGTGTTATAAGGCACTGTCCTGAATACAAAGCCTTCTATGACAAGAAATATGCTGAAACAAGAAACCATCAGCATAAACGAGCACTCGCGTTGACTTCCCGTAAATTTATACGTCTGCTCTTCGGTCTGCTGGACAAGGGCCAACTCTACTCTCCGGAAAAGAGTAGGTAATCCATACCGCATATCAAAACTTACGTTCTTGACAGGCCGTAGGTTTATTAAGGTTACCCTTTTTCAAGAAAATCTTTTTCATTTTCCTCTTGACATATTACCAAATTGCTTTTTTTATTTAGCGGCCTTTTTGGCTGCCGCAGTCGTCATTTTTCTTATATCATGAGGGAAATGATAAGAGATTTTTATCTGCACTGTTTGGCTTGCAGAGTGAAAAATCACAAATTGTTTGACCGGATGCGGTTCGCTCTAAGTCATAATCGACTTTTTTCACATCTGCTTTTAATTCTTTTGGAAGCCGGATGGATCAGGAGCCGGATGTTTCATAATCTTTCAATGATTGGAGGGCTTTCGGGGCAAGCGGAAACAGCGCGATCATATTGAAAATTGTCATCAGGCCTATTCCGACGTCACCGAGATCCCAGACAAATGTATAGGCGGCAAGTCCGCCGATAAAGAGCATGATAAGAGCAAGTATTTTATAAAGCGTCTGTGAAATCCAGTTATCTCCAAACAGGTAGGCTACGTTTGATCTTGCATAAAACAGAATGCCGATAAATGTCGAAAAACTAAACAGCCACAGGATAGCTGCGATAAAAATAACGCCGAATTGTCCCAAATGATGACTCATTGCGGCCTGCAGCAGATCCATTCCGGAAAGCCCCGTCGTCAGTTCACCCGGGGCCAGCAGCATAATCAAAGCGGAACAGCTGCAAATAACGATCGTGTCAATAAATACGCCGAGCGCCTGTAAAAGGCCTTCTTTTGCAGGATGACTGATGTCGGCAGCAGCCGCTGCACACGGAGCCGAACCGGAGCCGGCCTCATTTGAGAAAAGTCCGCGTTTCGCACCGTTCATAATCACTGCGCCGATCCCCCCGGCCACAGCCTGTCTAAATCCGAAAGCCTCTGAAAATATTTGCTGAAATACGGCGGGGAGATGACCGATATTTTTTACAATAATAAACAATGTAATGACAAAATATAGTACGGCCATGACTGGTACAATAACGTCTAATACTTTGACGGTTGCATTTTTTCTTAATACAATCACTGCTGCAATGATCACAAGAATCAGGGTGGTATAGAGCGGCGGAATCTGAAATGCATTTTCAAAGGCCGTAGATACGGAATTGCCGATTACCTGACTGATACCGCACCAGCAGATCAGGCCGGAGACAGCAAATAACACAGCGAGTACAGAGCGTTTTCTTCGGCTTCCTTTTTTCAGAAAGAGATGGTGGATATAGTAAGCGGGGCCGCCCCGGTATCCGCCGTAAAGAGGATCTTTTTCTTTGTACAGCTGCGCAAGCGTGGCTTCGATAAATGCGGTCGAGGAGCAGAGTAATGCAATCAGCCACATCCAGAAAACGGCGCCCGCGCCTCCTGCTGAGATTGCGGCTACGACTCCGACCAGGTTTCCCATACCGACACGTGTTGCCGTTGAGATAAAAAGCGCCTGCAGACCGGAAATAGCGTCTTTTTGCCTGACATTTCTTTTTTCTGCGGCAATTCGGAGCATTTTTGGAAAAAGCCGAAACGGTAAAAACCTTGTTCGAAACGTAAAGTAAATCCCGGAGGGGATTAAGAGCAGGACAAGCAGCGAGAGGCCAAGCGAACTTCCTTTTGGCAGTGGGATTGTGATGAGATCTCCCCATAATATCTGATAAACAGTGGTAAATATAGTTTGAAAAACTTGAATGATTGTGTCGAGATAATTCATGTCGGCATCCTTTCCGTGTTTAGTGGTGGCGGGACAGGCAAAGGCACCGGTACGGATTCAGTCATCCAAAATACCGATGCCTCTTTGCGGAATTAAAAATCAGGACATTTTAAGCCAGAAATTCTGTGCGTTTCTGGTGGCATCCTGCATTTTTCTTTTTTGCATCATGAAAGAATAGGTTGACAATGCCTGTTTTTTCTTCAGGTCGGAAACGGCCTTTGGATAATCCGTATCCTCAAGCCTGCTTCTGGATGCCGACGTATTGTAAGAAGCGTAAGAATTGTAATTACGCGCATAGCCAAGACGGTTATACTGTGCGCCTCCGGTACTGCGCTGGCTGTTCACTTTGTCAAGGGCGACATCAATCGCGTTCAGGTCAAAGTCTTTTGTTACATCAAAGTCGGCAATGCCAAGCGCTTTCAAGGTAGCGTCTGCGGAACCATTAATTTTGATGGAAGAGCCATTGGAATCTGCTGCGATATTCAGACCGTTTGCAGAGCCTCCGTCCAGCAGGTTTTTGGTGTTGAACTGTGTCTGGGAAGCAATATCTGAAATGCCCTGTTTCATCTGTTCAATTTCTTTTTGAATATTGGCGCGGTCCGAATCGGTGACAACAGCGGTATTAGAAGCCTGTATTGCCAATTCGCGAATCCTTTGCAGATAATCGGATACGCCGCCAAGCGCACCGTCGGATACGTTTAACAGATATTGGCCGGATCTCAGATTGTTTGTGCCGGCGTTATAGCCGCGCACCTGCGATTCCTGTTTCTTTGCGATAGAAAGCGCGGCGGCGCCATTTGCAGCAGAATGCAGTTTTTTGCCGCTTGCAATTTTTTGATACAGCGAATGTGACTGTGGTCTGCCCATTCTTGAAATACTGTTCATGACTGATTCCTCCTTTCTTTTTTGTCGGAAGATAATTCCAGATATTCTATATGAATACAATAGCGCGTTTTTGAGAATTTGTCAAACAATTTCGCCTGCTCTTCGGTCGCTGATCAGGGAAAGGCGGATGGAAAAGTGGATGATGTATGACAACAAAGATGAGGGCATGAGTAAGTCACTTACTTACTCATGTCCTCATTGATTCTATCAGAGTCTGAAGTGCATGGATCTGTTTGTCTGTCAGACCGGCCGCATCCAAGATAATACCTGTAGTCTGAATATTATTACCCAGAAGATAATCTGTTGTACAATGATAGAGATGCGACAGCGCAAGGATATTTTCCGTGCTTGGCGTCCTTTCCCCGGTTTCATATCCGGAGATAATGGAAGCGGAGACATGGATTCGATCCGCAACCTCCCGTTGCGAAAGATTGTACTTTAAACGCAGCATTTTGAGTTTTTCCGGTAAATCTTTAATCATGATTGTATACACCTCCTAAACTCATTTTAAAGTGATCATAAACGCATTAGGGGCACAAAAAAACACTGTAAGTGCTAATAAATAACACTTATTGTGGTATGTTAAAGTATATACGAGAGTAGGAGTATTTTATGCAATACGCTCAAAACAACACTTTAAGTGTTGACAAATAACACTTAATGTGTTATAAAATAAAAGGAGCCGAACTTATTCCGTATTTGATAAATATTTCCTCTCAGGATATATTTCAGTGCGCAAACTACAAATACGAAATACATAAAGTTCGGCTCTGGTTCTAATCATTACGAAAGGAGGAAAGTTGTTAATGGAAAGTCAAACAAATGGAGGTGCAGGGATCGGAATTGCGTCAATGGTACTTGGTATTGTTTCATTGGTACTGGGATGTTGTTTCCCGTATATTTCCATACCGTGTGCCGTAATTGGTGTCATTTTAGCAGCAGTGTCGCTTGGAGGTCACAAGGATGGGAGAGGCATGGCAATTGCAGGCCTGGTGTGCTCGATTATTTCATTGATTCCGGCGGTCATTGTTATCATCGGTGGAGCCTCGATGCTTAGTTCAATGGGAATGTAATGTTACATCAGAAAAATTACGGGATTTGTGATATCAGAAAGGTTTCCAGATACTGCTATTACGCAGGTCTGGGAGCCGGGTTTTTTGGATTGGCCTGCATGGTTTTTTTATATATCTGTAAGATTCCTATTACAAGAGTGATTCCGCCATGTTTTTTTCATGAAATAACCGGATATTACTGTCCGGGGTGTGGAGGTACGCGCGCTATCTTAGCGCTGTTGCGGGGAAGTTTAATAGAATGTGTGTGTTATCATCCGTTTGTCCTCTATGCAGCAATCTGTTACACCGTATACATGGGATCACACAGTTTGGAATTGTTTACCAGGGGAAAGGTAAACGGAATTAATTTGAAACCGGTTTATTTTTATTTGGGAGCGGTTTTAATTGTGACGCAATGTCTTGGAAAAAATTACTGGAGTATCTGGTATAAGTTTCTTATGTAGATTTATTTTTTAAATGTTGTTCTATCTATTTTTCAATTATATAGTATAATACTAGGGGAAAAAGGTCATGCCATCATGCCTGGATGAACGGGTATGACTATAGGCCCCGCAAAACACGAAAAAACAGTCGTTTTTTTTGGAGCAGACGTTTATATTCCTCTGCTGTCAAGATCTTTTGTATCCTAAAAAGTAAAATATTCTTTTTGAAATATCTGAAATATAACCATATCATATTTTTCCGGCAAATCTTCTTTCGTTTTGTCAGATCCCTTTTTTAGTCGGTATCAGTATCAGAATTTTTGTGTGTTTTATCGTCCTGTATTCCTGCCAATCACATTTTTCATTGGATCATCCAATGATAGCTGCTAAAATAAATGGCGTGTATACTGCCACACGCAAACGCATAATTTCATTAATCTGTTTGAAAATCACATCACACTATCTCGTATATAAATGAAGAAAAACATTGCGCAAACGGGGGATTTCTCTGATAATAATTTAATTGGACAGGAAATATGGGTGTTTTGTGATTCGTTTATGCAGGATAAATTTGGAATTGAGAGAAATAGTAAACGAGGGAAATAGAAAGAAGATTATTATCATCTTTCAGATGCCTGTTAACATTAGGAAAAGAGGAAAAAGAAAGTTTATGTGCACTCGGATGAAACATCAGAGACTTGTTATATTCAGAAATCGGAGGAGTTTTCTGACAGTAAACGGGAGAAATCTATCTGATGTTTTTTATTTTTTTCATATTTAAATTCGTCATCCATGTAATCAATTAAAAGTTTGCAGACAGTATATTCCAAAGTCTCAGCGTTAATATTGTTATAATTTCTCAGAATCAGATCTGTAATGTGTTCTGGTGAAAGAAAGCGGAAGCAATCCAATGAGCCAAGTTTTTTCTCTAAATCGAGAAGCAGAATATCTGCAAAATTACCTGAAAGTGTGATGCGTTTTTTTTCAAGATCTTTTTGTTGTTTATCCATTTGAATTTTATCGTTATTCATCATTGAAAGACCTCCTGCGGTGTGACGATATTAGACTGCTCTGATTACTATTATGACGAAAACAGACTGCTTACTCTTTGTCCAGGATTAAATAATCCATAAAAAGTTTGGCTACGTTAATATTATGTTCCATATAATAGTTCAAAATTGTTTTCGTGAAATTACATCGTTCTTCTTCCGTTTTAAAAGTCCGGAATTGGTCGCCCAAATTTCGCATCATGATTTTGCTGACCGCGAAGTCCAGCGTTTCGGTATTAACATGTCGGTAATTTTTTTGAATAAGATCTCTTATTGTGGCGCAATCCAGAAATCGAAAACAGTCTAATGTTCCCAATCTTTTTTCCAGATCGGTAAGCAGTATCTCGGAATGATCGCCTACAATGCAGTTCTTCGGATTCGGGTCAGGTATTTTGGTAAATTTGCGAAGCAGTTTATAGAAAGAATTTTTCATATGGTCAGGCCACCTCCGGGGTATTGCTGTTTGGTTTATTATTTCCGATGCGGCATGGGATATGCCTGTGACGGTATAATAATTTTCTTTGATATTATAATATGGTAATATTGCGATTTTTGTCGATTTTTGTTGTTATCATGCAATATATTGTATATTTGATGCTATTATGAAAGATATATTGACGAACCTGCAAAAAAGTTGCTATGATACCCGTGTGGGAAGAACCGCTAACGCATGCGGCAAAGCCGCGGCAGGCAGGTTGGAAAGGAGCCGGTATCGTGATTTTAAGTGTCAGCCGCAGGACAGATATACCCAATTACTTTTCCGAATGGTTTTTAAACCGGTTAAAGGACGGGTATCTGTATGTCCGCAATCCGATGAATTTGCATCAAATAAGCTGTGTTCCGTTATCGCCGGATGTTGTGGATTGTATTGTATTCTGGACAAAGAATCCGAAGCCGCTGCTGGCGGGATTGCGTGAATTGGATCAATATTCCTATTACTTTCAGTTTACACTTACCGGATTCGGGCGTGACATCGAACCTCAAATTCCGGATAAGAAGACCGTCCTGATTCCTGTATTTCAGAGACTGTCAGAAAAAATCGGCAAAGAGAGAGTAATATGGAGATATGATCCGATTCTTTTTACAGCGAAATATACGCCGAAATACCATTTGAAAGCATTTGAGCAGATTGCAAAAAATCTGCGGGGTTATACCTTAAAATGTGTCGTCAGTTTTGTTGACGTCTATTTAAAAAATCAAAAAAATCTGAAAGCATGCAGATCGTATTCTCTGTCAGAGAGTCAGCTGATTTCGTTTGCAGCGGCGCTCGCGCAAATAGCCGGCGAAAATGACATGAAAGTTGCAACATGCGCAGAAAAATTGGATTTGTCCTCCTGTGGGATTGAGCAAAACTGTTGTATCGATCAAAAATTAATTGAGCGCATCGTCGGGTGTAAGATCAAAGCGGGGAAAGATAAAAATCAAAGGGAAACATGCGGCTGTCTGGAGAGTGTGGATGTTGGCGCCTATCATACCTGTAAAAACGGGTGCATTTATTGTTATGCAAACGGCAGTCCGAAAACCGTTGTACGAAACGGCAGCCTGTACGATGTACATTCGCCTCTTTTATGCGGCCGTATTACAGAATCGGATAAAATTACTGTGAAAAAAGTAACTTCCTGGAAAGAGAGACAACTGTCCATTTGGGATTTGTAAATGGATCAGAGTGAAACGGGATTCTTGGGAAAATATAATTCTACTTCTATTATAGTTCGATTCAACAGGAAATGCAAGAAAAAAGTTTCAATCCGTACAAATTCCGGACGCATAGCTGACAGCCTTGTGAGAAATAATAGTTTATCAAAGCTGTCACTGTTTTGCCAAACGGAATCGAACGGCAGAGCCTTCTGTAAAAATTAAAAAAATATAAATTCAGCTAATTTACCAAATAAAGTATTGACAAAGAAAACCAATGGTGATATCTTAAGTGCATAAAGATATTAGCACTCCATCAAAACGAGTGCTAACAAAAACAAAACCGGAGCATACGGATGGACGAATTTGAATTAGACGATCGAAAAACTAAAATTTTAAATGCGATTATCCGAAATTACTTAAAAACCGGAGAGCCGGTTGGTTCGCGCACAATATCCAAATATACGGATCTGAATTTAAGTTCCGCGACGATACGCAACGAAATGGCGGACCTGGAGGAACTGGGCTATATTGTTCAGCCGCATACTTCCGCAGGGCGTATACCGTCAGATAAGGGATATCGTTTTTATGTGGATCATCTGATGGCGGAAAAAGACAGGGAAGTCGACGAGATGAAACAGTTTGTCATCGAACATACCGAAAAAGTGGAGCATCTGCTGCAGCAGGCGGCTAAAATTCTGGCGTCCAATACCAATTATGCGACGATGGTAACGGCTCCGTCTTATCAGGGCAACAAACTGAAGTTTATTCAGCTTTCCTATGTGGATGAGGGACAGATACTCGCTGTGATTGTCACGGACGGCAATCTTGTCAAAAACAAGATTATTCCGGTATCCGGTCCGATTGACAACGAGACGATGCTAAAGCTCAATATTGTCTTAAATTCCACATTAAACGGCCTGACGTTGGAGGAGATCAACCTCGGTACAATTGCAAGATTAAAAGAGCAGGCAGGGATACACAGTGATATTATCGGAGAAGTGCTTGATACATTGTCACAGATGATGCTGCAGGAGGATGATATTCGTGTTTATACCAGCGGCACGACAAATTTCTTTAAATATCCGGAATTAAGCGATACCGGAAAGGCAAGTGAACTGATCTCCACATTTGAGGAAAAACAGCAGCTGGCAAGCCTTGTTACGGAGAACCTGCTGGATGAAAACAGCACCGGGATTCAGGTTTATATCGGAAATGAGAGCTCAATTCAGACGATGAAAGACTGCAGTGTTGTGACGGCCGTTTACGAGCTGGGAGAGGGTGTTCGCGGGACAATTGGGATTGTGGGACCAAAGCGGATGGATTATGAAAAAGTCATGGATAACCTGAAAGTATTAAAAAACTCACTGGACGGGATTTTAAACAAGCCGAAAGGCAAGACATAGATGGAGGATGAAAATGGCGGAAAACAACGAAATTTTAGAGGAGAACAATCCGGAAGAAGAAACAGAAAAAGAGAGCGTCGATTCGTGCAAACAGACGGATGAAAATCCGGCGCAGGAGGAAGCGCCAAAAGATCAGGAGGAGACAGAGGAATCAGAGGAATCAGAAGAAGACGCAGGGGAAGCTTCTGACGTGCAAAAAGACGGTTCCATAAAAGGCTTCTTTAAAAAGAAGAAAGATAAGAAAGATGAACAGATTGAAGAATTAAACGATCGGGTAAAACGTCAGATGGCGGAATTTGAAAATTTCCGCAAACGTTCAGAAAAAGAAAAAACCCAGATGTACGACATGGGGGCAAAGTCCATGATTGAGAAAGTGCTTCCGGTTATTGATAATTTCGAGCGCGGTCTTGCGGCAGTGCCGGAAGACCAAAAAGAAGATGCATTTGTCACAGGCATGGATAAAATTTATAAGCAGCTGCTCACCGAACTGGAAGCAGTTGGCGTTAAGCCGATCGAGGCGGTCGGGGCTGCGTTTGATCCCGAATATCATAATGCGGTGATGCAGGTGGAGAGCAATGAGTATGAATCGGGCGTTGTAGCGCAGGAGCTGCAGAAAGGCTATCTGTATAAGGATTCGGTTGTTCGGCACAGTATGGTTGCCGTGGTGTCATAGGCAAACTATTTTATATAAAGAATGCAAACAATTTCAAGATGAGTAGGAGGAATATATCATGGGAAAAATTATCGGTATTGACCTGGGAACAACAAACAGCTGTGTAGCAGTCATGGAAGGCGGAAAGCCGACCGTAATTGCAAATCAGGAAGGAGCAAGAACCACGCCTTCGATAGTGGCTTTTACAAAGAATGGCGAGCGTCTTGTCGGCGAACCCGCAAAACGTCAGGCAGTGACAAATGCAGAAAAGACGATTGCATCTATTAAACGTCATATGGGTTCGGACTATAAAGTAGCGATTGACGACAAATCATTTTCGCCGCAGCAGATTTCCGCGATGGTACTGCAGAAATTAAAAGCAGATGCGGAGAGCTATCTTGGCGAGAAAGTGACGGAGGCGGTAATTACGGTTCCGGCGTATTTTAACGATGCGCAGCGTCAGGCGACAAAGGATGCCGGCAAGATTGCAGGACTTGATGTAAAGCGTATTATCAATGAGCCGACAGCGGCAGCATTGGCGTATGGCCTTGACAACGAAAAAGAGCAGAAGATAATGGTATATGACTTAGGCGGCGGTACGTTTGACGTTTCCATTATTGAGATCGGCGACGGCGTCATCGAGGTTCTTGCGACGAACGGCGATACGCGTCTGGGCGGCGATGATTTTGACAACAAAATTACACAGTGGATGATTGATGAATTTAAGAAAGCGGAAGGCGTTGATCTGTCTGCAGACAAGATGGCGCTTCAGCGATTGAAAGAAGCTGCGGAGAAAGCGAAAAAAGAACTTTCTTCTGCAACAACGACAAATATCAACCTTCCGTTTATCACGGCGACAGCGGAGGGGCCAAAACACTTTGATATGAATCTGACAAGGGCAAAATTCGATGAGCTCACACATGATCTGGTGGAGCGCACGGCCGTTCCGGTTCAGAATGCGATGAGAGACGCGGGGCTTAATAATTCGGATCTTGGCCAGGTATTGTTAGTTGGCGGTTCCACGCGTATACCGGCGGTGCAGGATAAAGTAAGGCAGCTGACAGGCAAAGAGCCGAGTAAGTCCTTAAATCCGGATGAGTGCGTTGCAATCGGAGCGTCCATTCAGGGCGGAAAGCTGGCCGGCGATACAGGCGCAGGGGAGATCTTATTGCTTGACGTTACGCCTCTATCCCTGTCGATTGAGACGATGGGCGGCGTTGCCACCAGGCTGATTGAGAGAAATACGACAATTCCTACAAAGAAGAGCCAGATTTTCTCTACAGCGGCGGACAATCAGACGGCTGTAGATATCAACGTAGTACAGGGTGAGCGTCAGTTTGCAAGGGATAATAAATCGCTTGGACAGTTCCGCCTCGACGGGATTCCGCCGGCGCGCCGCGGTGTGCCGCAGATTGAGGTGACATTTGACATTGATGCCAACGGTATTGTAAATGTATCCGCGAAAGATCTCGGAACCGGAAAAGAGCAGCACATCACAATTACGGCGGGTTCTAATATGTCCGATGATGAGATTGATAAGGCTGTCCGGGAAGCGGCGGAGTACGAGGCGCAGGATAAAAAGAGAAAAGAAGCCATTGATGCGAGAAACGATGCGGATTCATTCGTATTCCAGACGCAGCAGGCATTAGACCAGGTAGGGGCTAATCTGGACCCGGCGGACAAATCTGCAGTGGAAGCGGATGTCGATGCCGTAAAATCATTCCTGGACGCACATCAGAATGCAGAGGAAATGACGGAATCTGATGTAGTTGAACTGAAGTCATTACAGGAGAAGCTGACACAGAGCGCACAGAAAGTATTTGCGAAAATGTATGAGCAGACACAGGCGCAGGGCGCAGGCCCCGATATGAGCAATATGGGCGGTGCAGAGCAGTCAAATCCGGTAGATGACGATGTTGTAGATGCAGATTTTAAAGAAGTCTGAATCATGTATGCAACGCCATATACGGCGCAGATGATACTAAGGTTTTTGGGCATTACTGCCCAAAAACCTTTAAATATGCACGCGGGCGTCCGGATGGAATATGCTGGCGGGTTGAAAGATACCCGGCGCGCGGGCAGAGGAAGAAATACTACTTGATTGCGCAAAAATCTGCAGTCGGCGTATGGTATAAGGAGCGGAAAAAGCAGCTTCCATTGTGAAAGAATCGTGACAGAATACGGGAGGAAGTCATGGCGGATAAGAGAGATTATTATGAGGTTTTAGGTGTGGAAAAAAATGCATCCGATGCCGATATTAAAAAAGCATTCCGCGGTCTGGCCAAAAAATATCATCCGGATATGCATCCGGGGGATAAAGAATGTGAGGAAAAATTCAAGGAAGCCCAGGAAGCTTATGCCGTGCTCAGTGATGCGGAAAAAAGAAGACAGTATGATCAGTTTGGCCACGCAGCCTTTGACGGCGGCGGGGGCGGTGGTTTTGACTTTTCCGGCATGGATATGGGGGATATTTTCGGAGATATCTTTGGAGATTTCTTTGGCGGCGCAAGGCGGCGTGCAAATGACGGGCCGATGAAAGGCGCAAATTTAAGAACCAGCGTGCGCATTACATTTGAAGAGGCAGTATTTGGGTGTGAAAAAGAGATTGAGATGGTATTAAAAGACGAGTGTAAGACTTGTCATGGTTCGGGCGCAAAGCCTGGCACTTCGCCGGAAAACTGCAGTAAGTGCGGCGGAAAAGGAAAAGTGGTGTTTACACAGCAGTCGTTTTTCGGGACAGTACAGAATGTGCAGACCTGCCCGGACTGTAACGGAACAGGAAAAATTGTGCGTGACAAGTGCCCGGAATGCCGTGGAAGCGGCTATATCTCCAGTAGAAAGAAAATTAAAGTGTCAATCCCGGCGGGAATTGACAACGGGCAGAGTGTGCGAATCCGTGAGAAAGGCGAACCGGGCTCAAACGGCGGTCCGCGAGGAGATCTTCTTGTGGAAGTTGTTGTCTCCAGACATCCGGTTTTCCAGCGTCAGGATATGAATATCTATTCTACGGCGCCGATCACTTATGCGCAGGCAGCGCTTGGAGGAGAGATCCGGATCAACACCGTAGACGGAGACGTTTTGTATGAGGTAAAACCAGGGACGCAGACAGACACCAGGATTCGTTTAAAAGGCAAAGGCGTACCGTCACTGCGCAATAAAGCTGTGCGCGGCGACCAGTATGTAACGCTTGTTGTTCAGGTGCCGACAGGATTAAATGGAGAGGCAAAGGAGGCGCTTCGCAAATTTGACGCGCTGACTGGAGACTCTTTAAACAGGGCGTTTTCCAAAGAGAAAACGGAAACCGGGAAAACGAAAAAGAAAAAAGGACTGAAAGATATATTTGACCTTTAACAGGGGAAACAGGGGTATTTCTTTATGAGATAGCCCTGTTTTTATGTGCGCTCAGTATGGGCGCAATCTAATCGGTGAAAGTCCGTAACACGCCTTAGTAGTGGGAAGTGTATAGCCAAGAGCAAGGGTGTCCATCGTGAGGTGGAATCTGAAGAAAGCTGGAGGCAAAACTCTGGTCTGACGAACAGAAATCACATCAGGCTACAATTAGGGATGCCAAAATGGAAAGTACATGAAATGGCAAACTGCCGAAAAGGAATATGGCGTTCTGCGCTTATGCTGAACAGTGTACTGACCAAACAGGAAATAGCCAGTCTTGGATATATCTCTATGACTGACTATTATTTGAAAGTATGTGAAAACTAAGGAACCGCCGTATACGGAACCGTATGTACGGTGGTGTGGGAGGTCGGTAGATAAAATAATTATCTACTTCCTACCCGATGCACAGATCCGTGCAGGTAGTGAACAGTAAGATGGAATAACACAAATTTACAGAATGTTTTCTGTTGTCAATTGAGGGTAGAAATGGAGCGGATAACATATAATATATTAAGAATTAAGGATTTATTAATGAAAATCGAGAGGACGGGACATTTTTGATACTTGTTCTTTTACGGTAGATATGCTAGAATAATTTGTTGTAAAAAAGTCACTATTTGACAAGCTAAGGAGAAAGGCGGGAACAGGATGAAGACGTTTTCCATGACGGATGTCGGCAGGAAGCGTGACGTGAATCAGGATTATTTCTATACTTCGGAGACAGCCGTCGGCAATCTGCCGAACCTCTTTTTGGTGGCGGACGGAATGGGAGGCCACAGAGCGGGGGATTACGCATCCAGATTTACGGTGGAGCAGGTTGTGGAATATGCAGTCCATGCCGCAAAGAAAGAACCGATTGCCGTTTTGCGTGAAGCGATTCAGGAGGCAAATTACCTGCTTTTTGAGGAGGCGGCCAGCGACGAGGAAAAAGGCGATATGGGCACAACGATCGTTGCCGCAGTGATTGACGGAAGCATACTGTATACGGCAAATGTCGGAGACAGCCGCCTCTACATTATCAATAACGAGGAGATTACGCAGGTGACAAGGGATCATTCCCTTGTGCAGGAAATGGTTCGGCTCGGCGAGATGGATAAGGAGCGTGCAAGAGAACATCCGGATAAAAATATCATTACAAGGGCGATCGGCGTTATGCCGGAAGTTATGATAGATTTTTTTGAGACGTCATTAACCCCGGGTGATATGATCCTGATGTGTACGGACGGCCTTACCAATATGGTGGACGATGAGGAAATACGTCGTATTGTATTAGGGCAGCGCGACATAGTTGAGATGACGGAAAAATTAGTCGGGACGGCTAATGAGCATGGCGGGCGGGACAATATTACCGCAGTGCTGATTGATTTTGGAGGTTATTCATGTTATCAACGAATTATATAGCAGATCGCTATGAGATCATAGGAAAAATCGGCGCCGGCGGAATGTCTGACGTGTATAAAGCAAAAGATCTGACATTGGGGCGTTTTGTCGCAATTAAAGTTTTAAAGGCGGAGTTTTCGGAAGATATCAATTTTGTGACAAAATTCCGCACGGAGGCACAGTCGGCCGCAGGGCTTGAGCATCCGAATATCGTCAATATTTATGATGTAGGCAGTGAAAACGGCATTCATTATATTGTCATGGAGTATGTGGAAGGCATTACATTAAAGACATATATCGAAAAAAAGGGTCAGCTCTCGTTTAAAGAGGCGATCAGTATCGCCATACAGATGGGCCGCGGGATCGAGGCGGCTCACTCTAAAAATATTATTCATCGTGATATCAAGCCGCAGAATATCATAATTTCAACAGAAGGAAAAGTAAAAGTGACCGATTTTGGCATTGCGAAAGCGGCGACGTCGAATACGATTCATTCGGATGTGATGGGGTCGGTTCACTATTCGTCGCCGGAACAGGCGAGAAACGGTTTTGTAGATGGGAAAAGTGATATTTATTCGCTTGGAATTGTGATGTACGAGATGGTGACAGGACGTGTTCCGTTTGACGGGGATACGACAGTTGCGGTTGCAATACAGCATCTGCAGGAAGAGATGGTGGTGCCGAGTACCTATGCGCCAAACCTGCCGATCAGCCTGGAAAAGATCATCCTAAAATGTACCCAGAAAAATCCTGACCGCAGATATGAATCAATTTCGGCCGTGCTCAATGATTTAAGGCATGCGCTCACAAATCCGGATGAGGATTTTGTGGTGATGGCGCCAATCGTAAATCAGGATAAGACGCGTATTATGAAAGAGACCGATCTGCATCAGATCAAAAAAGAAACAGAAAACATACGTGTGCGCGGCGACGAGATCCCCCAGAACATCGTGCGTCAGCAGCCGCCTGTGTCACATGCGCCGCATACACAGCCTGCGGAGGAAGATGAGGATGGGGATGAGATTGAGGACGATATCAATCCCGGTATGGAAAAAGCGATCACCATTATGGGAATCGCCGCGGCGCTGGTAATCGTAGGCATTATCATATTTCTTGTGGTCAATCTGTTCGGCGGATTTTCCGGGAAAAGTCCGGATTTGGATGAAGAAGAGTCGCAGACGCAGACTGAGTCGACAATGAGCAGCGAATCACAGGCAGAGTCCGGCGATTCGCAGAATGTTTCGGCTTCTTCGCAGACACCTTCCGTGGAAAACGGCGTACAGGTACCAAGTGTATTGGGCAAGACGCTGGAGGAAGCACAGGTACTGTTGAACGGAAAAAAGCTGGGAATCAAAGAAAATGGTACGACTTCTTCAGATGAATATGAGATCGGTCAGATTGTAAGCCAGACTCCTTCCGCAGATGAAAATGTGGAAGAGCATACGACGGTTATGGTTGTTGTGAGCAGCGGAAAAGGAAGCATATCCATACCGAGCGTGCAGGGCAAAAATGAGACGGATGCGGAAAGCGAACTGAAATCAAGCGATTTTGAAGTAAAAAAAGAATATGAATACAATGACAGTGTGCAGGAAGGATTTGTGATTTCGCAGTCTCCAGAGGGCGGCAGCCAGGGAAAGAAAGGCGATCTTGTAACGCTTAAAATCAGCCGCGGAAAAGAATCTGTTACTGTTCCTGATTTTACAAAGATTTATGCGGACGAGGAGAGTGCAAAAAGACATCTTGCGGATTTTGTTGTTACGGTAAACCATGCGTACAGCGATTCTGTTGACAAGGGAATTGTGATGGGACAGAGCATTGCGGGTGGAAAACAGGTGGAAAAAGGCACTGCGATTACGATTACGATCAGCGACGGGCCGGAGCCCCCGCAGGAGGTGCAGCCGACTACCTATAAGTTTAAGGCGTTGATTAAGCTTCCGTCGGATACATCGCAGGTATCGGGAGCAGATATCGCGCTTTACGATTCAGCCGGCAATCTGCTGGAACAATGGCTTGGCCAGGGCATTTCAAAATTTGGGTCGGACGGACTTTCGCTGCAGAAAAACGGAATTTTTTCCAAAACCGGCAAGCTTGAGATTTCCTGGCTTGATTTGAACGGAGACGTCCTCAATACCGAGTCGCAGAATGTCAGCTTTACGCCGGAAACATAATAATATGGAAGGAAAGATTGTAAAAGGGATTGCCGGGTTTTACTATGTGCATGTCGCAGGCGATTCGACTTATGAATGCAAGGCAAAAGGAATCTTCCGCAATCAGAAGATTAAACCTTCCGTAGGAGATAATGTGCAGATTACGGTTCTGGATGAGGCGGAAAAGACAGGGAATATTGAGCGGATTCTGCCTCGAAAAAATATTATGATACGTCCGGCTGTTGTCAATGTTGACCAGGCGCTTGTAATTTTTGCGGCAGCTGATCCCAGACCGAATTTTAATCTGCTCGATCGTTTCCTGATTATGATGCAGTATCAGAATGTGCCGGCGGCAATCTGTTTTAACAAGACAGATCTTGCAGACATGCGCGAGCTGAATGAGTTTGCTGAAGTCTACCGTGCGTGCGGGTATCGGATTGTCCGGACAAGCGCCGGAGAGAGACAGGGGTTAGAGGAACTGAAAGATGTATTAGCGCATAAGACGTCGGCTGTTGCAGGTCCGTCCGGCGTTGGAAAATCGTCTCTGATCAATTGCCTGCAGAATGAAGTACAGATGGAGACGGGGGAGATCAGCAGAAAGATTGCGCGTGGGCGTCATACAACGCGCCATTCGCAAATCATTCCTGTTTGCGGCGATACCTATATTACGGATACGCCAGGCTTTTCCACACTTGATCTGTTCGGGATTGAAAAGGAAGAATTAAAACATTTTTATCCGGAATTTGCAGAGTATGAACCGTATTGCAGATTTGGCGGATGCAGCCATATCGGCGAGCCTGACTGCGGGATCAAAGAAGCGCTTGCCAGGGGAAAGATCAGCAAAATGCGTTACGAAAATTACAGGCTTTTCTATGAAGAGTTAAAGCAGGCGAAAAAATATTAAAGCGGATAGACGCATACAATTTGGAGGAAATTATGAATTGCTTAGCACCGTCGATACTGTCGGCAGATTTTTCAAAGCTGGGGGAACAGATCGCATGTCTGGATGCGGCAGGCGCCCAGTATGTCCATATTGATGTGATGGACGGGATGTTCGTACCGTCAATTTCATTTGGACTGCCGTTGATACGGTCGATTCGCAAATGTACAGACCGTATTTTTGACGTGCATCTGATGATTGAGGAACCGATCCGTTATGTCAGTGATTTTGCCGCGGCAGGCGCAGATCTGATTACCGTTCATGCTGAGAGTACTAAACATCTGGACAATACAATCGAGGAGATACATGCGCAGAATGTGCGGGCAGGCGTTGCCGTCAATCCGGCTACGCCGCTTTGTGCAATAGAATATGTGCTCGAAAAGGCGGACATGGTACTTGTGATGACAGTGAATCCGGGCACCGGCGGTCAGCAGCTGATTCCCTATACGATAGAAAAAGTACGGGAACTGAAAAAGATATTACGGCAGCGCGGGTTGAAGACGGATATAGAAGTGGACGGCGGAATTACACTATCTAATCTTGATGCGTTGATGGAGGCAGGCGCCAATATCATTGTGTCAGGCAGTCAGATTTTTAAAGGCGATATTATGTGCAATGCGGGAGCGTTTTTGGAAAAAATATTGCGGCATTGAGAGGAAATAGTGTGAGAAGAACTTCTAAAGCTCGCAGCAGAGGCGCTAACGCGAAACAGGTTCGCGCGCTAAGAAGTTCTAAGTCTCACACCAGAGAATCCCCAAAAACAGGGGATTCTCTGCGCAGATTTGAGTCGCGGCAGAGCCGCGACATGGGGGTTAGCATGAAACATGCAGTGATTGTGGCGGGCGGTATGCTGGAGGCGGATTTTGCGGCCCTCTATTTAAAGCAGGAAAGACCGGAATATCTGATTGCCGCCGATTTTGGACTTGAGTTTATGTATCAGCGTCAGCTGCGGCCGGATATCGTCATTGGAGATTTTGATTCCGTAGCAAAAGAAATCGTGGATTATTACAGGCGTGACAGTCGGATTCGCTTTTTTGAGCTGAATCCGGTCAAGGATGATACCGATACGGAGGCCGCAGTCAGAATAGCGCTTCATCTTGGAGCCGGTCGCATCACGCTTCTTGGCGTCACCGGAACGCGTCTGGATCATGTTCTGGCGAATATATCGCTGCTTTTGATAGGGTTGCAGGAACATGTGCCGATGACAATTCTTGACGCACACAATCGGATTCGTATGCTAAATCAAAACATTGTGCTCAGAAAAGAGGAACAGTATGGCGATTATGTCTCTCTGATCCCGTATATGGGCGATGTGACTGGTGTGACACTGCGCGGAATGAAGTATCCGCTGACAAACCATACATTTACCGGCGGCAATTCTCTTGGGATCAGCAATGAGATTGTGGAAGAACAGGCGGAGATTCTTTTTTCGACAGGAATCCTGCTTATGATAGAGACAAGAGATTGAAAACTGTTCCTGAATAAGCCAATCTTGTGGGAGAAACGGTTTGAATCGGTACCATTTGCCTGGAGTAACAGGCAGTGTATCGGGCAGGGAAAAAAGTTCCCTGCCCGATTTGGATTTCCGGTTTAGGGCCGGACTTTTGGCTATGCCATATACAGATCGGCAATTCGAAGCGATCTGTCCGGAAAATCGGATTTTATATGTATGAGATACTGCAGTGTGCTGCCCTCATAGGGTTGAATGTCACCGAACAACCCGACTTCGTAACAGTTGCGTATGACATTGATAATACAGTTATCGGTGTGATCCTGTTTACAATCCTTACATTCTCTTAAAATATGTGCGATTGCCGTTTCCAGCTCTTCCTCGTCGAAGATCTTAAAATCTGTGAGCGGGATCTGATCCGTTCCGTCTGGCACGTCTTTTTGGGGATGCTGTTTAAAATTACTGATACATTGTTTTGCATAGCCGATAATGCAGTTACTTTCGCTGCACTCACCGCAGGAAGACGGACCTAAACAGCAGGCCTCCAGATCGTTTCCTACCAGTTCTGCGTGAAATCCCTTTTTCTGTTCTTCTGCCATAGATACCTCCGATTATTTATGAAAAGATTATGACTTAGTATAACACAGAGTATAAAATTTTCAAGTGTATATTTAGATGGTGGTTTCGCTAACAATTACAGAGACCGTGTCACCGGGCTGTTTTCCGATTTTGGAGCGAATCTCTTTTTTTATGCCGATAATATAACAGACGCTGCCATCCTCATTTTTGACGCCCATGTTGACAATACTGCCGTCATAAGGTTCGCCGTCAAATGTAACATGGACTTTGACGCGGCCTTTGCCAAATACTTTTTTAATATCGTAGGGGAATTTAACATATGCACCGCCTTTTTGTTCCGCTGCATAGATCAAAGATTCATATTGATAGATTTTCTGTTCCATTTTTATCTCCATTTCTGCGCTGCATTTTTGCGCATGACGAGTTTGTGACAGGCCATTTATGACTTTGCAGCGCGCAGACACAAATCCGGCGATTACTTTTACATGAAACTAACACTCAAAGTGTTCCATACGGAAATTTTCTTTGAAAAATCCAAAATGCCGCTCCACTTTCCTCACCGTATCTTCCACTGTACTTTTGGGAGTTCTTTCAATCCAATAATAATTACTCTTCCTGATCGCAGTGTAGTGATTTTCATTAAGACGTTTCAAGGTTTCATTACATGTTGCCTTTGCTTTTTTTGGCTCGGAAGCGCTATTTATAAAGTTGCTAAAATCCTGATGGTCTGGGCGAGAACAGTAATCATCAATGATGTTCGAAGGTTCTTTTATTAAAAAGGCTATTCTGGAAACATCTGTGAGTTGTTCGGCTTGTTCCATTGTCAAATGGCAGTCGCACAATACAATTTGATGCTGCGAGAGAGAAATTAAATCCAATAATACAAAATCTAATTGTTCTCTTGTGTTTTCAGTCAGCCATTTTTTGTATTCGTCTACTGTACGCCCGAAAAATTCATCTGCATCTTGAAAAACTTTGTTCATTGACGGTTGAAACGCAGCATTTGAAATCTTTTGATGATTTACAAACTGTTCATCAATATCATAAACCAGGAAGTTATGTCGCTTCGCCAACTCTCGTGAGATTGTTGTCTTTCCGCCACAGGGTGTTCCGGTTATAAAATAAACATTTTTTAAGTACTCTTTGATTACATTATCTTGAATTATCATGACAAAGTCTCCTTATATTAAATAGTTTTTAGTGATCAGATTGTACATAAAACTATTTAACACAGTTTCATGTACTTAAATATTTCTTAATTTTAAAAATATCACCATAATTTCTCACCTCCACTAAAATTCAATGTTCACGTTCTATTGTACCATGTATATTTTTTACATTCCATCCATAATTATTAAAGTTTTTACAGAAGGCGTACTGCTTAAGCCACAGCAATCCGGCCATAGAATTGCCACACTTCCAGACTGTCCTTCGCATCAATCCACATCGGCATAGTCCCGTCAAGGAAAAGCCTTGTAGATTCAAGCGAGTGAACGATTGCAAGAGCATGTTAGGCATATTCAGAAAAAAAGCGAAAAAGCATATCAATTAGTTCACACTGTCCATTCATATTGTGGTATAATATATTATGTGTTAGCGTGAAAAGTACTTGTAAGGCTCATGCCAGAGAGCATTTCGCCAACAAGTACTAGGTATCACGCCGAAAAACGCCAAAAACAGGCGTTTTTCATACGGATAAGGGATTCCGCAAAGCGGAATCATGTTGGTTAGCGTGAGAAGTACATCTAATCACTCGCAGCAAAGGCGCTAACGCGAAACAGGTTTGCGCGCGAAGAAGTTCTAAGACTCACACTGAGAAATGCCTGAAATATGGCATTTCTCATCTGGATTTGAGTTGCGGCAGAGCCGCGACATGGAGGTTAGCGCAGATTTTTTAATTCTGTATAACAGCTGATGAATTTCTGAAATTATGTGAGTGTAAATCAAAATTGAGCGAGGTGACTGACAATTTTTAAAGCAATTGTATTTGATATTGGACAAACATTGATTAAGTATAATAATCCATTAAATTGGTCTAAGCTATATAGGGCTGCGTTTGAAAGTATTTCAGATAAATGTGGCTACACTTTTTCAGATAGTCATTACCAGCACGCTGTTCGTGTGCTGACCAAATATAATACAAGAGTAAATCCTCGGGATTACGAAGTAACATCAAACCAGATTTTTCATGAAATTCTAAGCGGTATGGATATACCAATGAAAGATATAGAGCAGGTTAAATTTCGGTTTTATTTATTTTTCAGACAAGATGCTTCCGTGTTTCCGGAAGTAGAGGAAACTTTAAAAAAACTTTCTGATAGAGGAATATTATTAGGAACACTGTCTGATGTTGCGTATGCGATGGATAATGAGTATGCATTGGAAGATATTCGTATGATAAGACAGTATATAGATTACCCGTTTACTTCTAATGATACAGGTTATCGAAAACCTCGTGCAGAAGGATTAAAGTTCTTAGCGGAAAAAATGCAAATTGATATGAAAGAAATGGCATTTGTTGGGAATGAAGAAAAAGATGTCGTGTGTGCAGCGAATGCAGGGGCATATTCGATTCTGATAAACAGGAATAACAAAATTAAAAATTATGGTCAAAATAAAGAAATAAATTCATTGGACGAATTGTTAGTTATGTTTGGTTGATCTCTGAAACTTTCAATTTGAGACTGTAAAAGATCTTGTGTCTATAAGCAAAAAATTTTTCTTGATATGAATTAGATATGTAGAAAAATATTGTCGCATAGGAATGATTTTATGTTGTCGAATTTCTTTTCTAATTATAGTATTGCCAGTAATTATGCTTTTATACATCTTTTTTGATTTTTATGCACACCGACCAAGACATTAGCAGTAAGAGAGATTTTTGTGGACTCTGTCCAAACCCTGTCTTCGGAATAAGACCGGGCTTTTCTGGAAATACTGCTAATGTAATACGGCTGGAACAGTTTATGCTATATGGCAGACTGTTCTGGCCTTTGCGTTTACAGATATTGGGTGAGGCGTTCCCCATTCATGCCTGCGTTTGCTAACCGTGTGCAGAATGTGTGCCCTTACGGTATAATAAGGACAAATCGGAAAACCCATTATTACCAAGGTTGCTCAGGTGTTGTAAAGCGCGCATATGACACTAAATACAGAAATAAA
>CAMUGE010000047.1 GCA_947088345.1 uncultured Roseburia sp. | reverse complement strand
TGAATACATCCAGTCAGCTATGAGCGGAGCGCCTTTAAGCCTCAGACAAAAGCTGCGATAGCAGCGAATAGCCTGTTTTGCAGGCGGTCTGTGGCTCGTTATAAAGGCGCGGTCTGAACTGTTACAATTTGAGACCGAAAAAAGTTTGCCTATTCGCCCGAAATTCGTGTAATTTGAGTTTCGATTCGTGTAAAATGGGCTTGCAAAGCTGGCGAATAAGCGTTAAAATAGCAATTACACGAATGCAGGTCACAAAACCGTATTTTTGAAACGAAACAACACTGAATAACACCAACCAGTACAGATAGTATTATCCAGTCATTTGGTTTTTCATTATAACATATAAGTCAAAAAAAGTACAGACCAAAATCGAACTTTTGTTCTGTACTTTTTTATACCTTATCGGACGGTAGTCCGCCCGCCCCGTCAGGGGCATCATGTATTACGGGATGCCCGGATGGGTATATCTTTTTATGCGATTCAGTTATGCTTTATCTTCGTTTCATGCAAGAAACTCACTGATTTGTTCTATATAATTATCTTCTGAAAAATCAGTACCGCTTTCACATTCTTCTTTTGGGATTACTTCATCAATAAACGGCTGGAGATCGTCTAAGCAGTCCTCAATGATTTCGGCAGTATCTCCATAAACATCTATGGTGATGATTTCTTTCGCATGTCCCATGAGCTGTGATACCGCTTTAGGATTGAAATTATTCTTTAATAAGATACTATAATGATTTCTTATATAGTATGCGGTTACTCCTCTTTTGTATAGCAAAGAACAAATGCCGATTCCTGACGCCACCTGTTTCAAACATATATTTCAATCGTTCCATTAAATATTTCCGTCCATATCCCGTTTGAAAGAACTTTCACCGTGCAGCGGTTCATTCCGCTTTTGACCCCCGCAGCTGTATACATATGTATGGAATATCCGGCTGTGCCTGTCTCGTATCCCGGATATACCGCCTGCAGATCATCCCGTGAATGGCGGCCGACTATATTTTCCCGGCCATTGACAATTACTACAATCTGATCCACTTTATTTTTACTTAATACCCAGCCTTCCAGACTGTCATCCCAAGATGACGGCAGCGGAATCTTATCAACACAGCCCATCAGAGAATTTTCCTCAATAAGTCCGTTTTTTATTGTGGTTTCAAATCCTGCTTGAAAAATCTCGGTCCACACGCCTCCCGCCAAAACGCGCACAGTACATTTGTTTTTCCCTTTTATCACCCCATTAGCTCTATTCAAATCTAACGAGAAACCGGCTGAAGCTGTTCCATATCCAGGAAAGACCGTCTGCAGATCATCCCGTGAATGACGGCTGGCCGTATTTTCATGCCCATTGATTACCACTACCACTTTATCTACCAGATCTTTGCTTAATACCCAACCTTCTATTATGTCATTCTGTGGCAATAAGGAAGGAATTTCATCGACACATCCTATGACATTATTCTGGTTGATTATTCCCTTTTTTATGGATGATTCAAACCTCGCCTGGAAAATCACAGTCCATATGCCACCCGACAATGCCCTGACAATGCAGTTGTTTGTCCCGTTTATTACACCGTCGGCCTTATTCAGATCTAACGAGAAACCGGCCGCGGCTGTCCCATATCCCGGAAACACAACTTGCAGGTCATCTCTCGAATGGCGGCTGGCTGTATTCTCCTGTCCGTTAATCTCCACGACAATCTTCTCTACCGTATTCCCGCTTAAGACCCACCCCTCCAGAGCGTCATGTTCCGGAGTTGCTGACGGAACTTTATCCACACAACCAATCAGTGAATTTTCACTGACCAATCCCTTTTTTATCGATGTCTCAAAACTTCCGTGAAAAATTTCTGTCCATACTCCATTCGACAAAACCCTTACAATACAGCTGTTTGTTCCTTTTTTCACTCCGTCAGCCGTATTAAGATTTAACAGGTAACCGGCCGCGGCTGTCCCATATCCCGGAAACACAACTTGCAGGTCATCTCTCGAATGGCGGCTGGCTGTATTCTCCTGTCCGTTAATCTCCACGACAATCTTCTCTACCGTATTCCCGCTTAAGACCCATCCCTTCAGTATGTCATTGAGCGGTGTTGTTGAGGGCATTTTATCTACACAACCCATCAGAGAATTTTCTGTAATGATACCTTTCTTTACCGAAGTTTCAAAGTTTCCGTTAAATATATCTGTGCAAACTCCATCTGACAATACTTGTACTTTACAGCTGTTTATCCCGCATCTTACCCCGGAGGCATACGATATATCGATTGAATAACCGGCCGCTGCCGTATCATATCCCGGAAAGACGCTTTGCAGGTCATCTCTCGAATGGCGCTCTGTAATAACAGTTTCTTCCCCATTGATAACGGCTATAATTTGATCAACCGGTTTTTCACTCAGTACCCATCCTGCCAGACGATTATCAAGCTCAGCTGTCGTAGGCAGATCATCCACACAGCCTTTCACTTGGCTGTCTGACGCCATAACCTCGGCGGAGAAACCGTCATACGTCCCGGCCTGTAAAACCAAACCGGCATATATTGGCGTTACTCCTGACAACACAGTAACCAAACAAAATGTTACAGCAAGCTTAACGATACTTGCTTTTCTGATTTTTTTCATTTACACTTTCCTTTCTAAAAGTCTCTGATCTCAAAAACAAGCTCTTTCTGATACAAATTTCTTTTCATCAATTCTGTTTCCTTTGGCAGTTCCACAACAATTCGCTCTCCTTTCCCGCCTGATTTTTCCACCCCCTTTTTCATAACTTTTCCTTATGATATTTGATACTATAATTATAGTTTATTGTATCAGTTCAATGTCGGAAATACAAGCAAATTACTACAATATTAGTAAATTCTATATCGTATATTTCGTTTAGTGTGCGCAGATCCCGATTGTCAGGGAAGATCTGTCTGACAGAAATATCTTATTTTCTCAAAAAATAACAGCCCGATCAGGATATGGTCCAAAATCAGGCTGTTCTCCCTTATACATTTTTTTTAATCAGACTTAATATGACATTTTACCAGAGTCAAAAGGTCAAAAAATAAACGTTATGCTGTAATCGTATCTGTTCACTCCCGCAGCTGCTCAAACGACCGATACACGTCCAATGTGCCATATCCCCACTCCCGATTCGGGAAAATTCTTCCCGCCGGCTGGTTTGCACCGCGGATCAACAGGTTTTTTACGCCTGCGTTTGAAAGTAACGGCTGATTTTCCTGCACAATCGCCCATTCCAGAACCTGTGCACAGGCGCCCGCCGTAATTGCCGCAGCCGCGCTTGTTCCGGTTATTGTAATATAGCTGCCGCAAAGACCGGGACCCGACACATTAACTGCAGGCGCAACAAAATCCGGTTTAATATCTCCGGTTGTTGTATAACCCCGTCCGGAATCCGAAAAAATACTTCCGTTCGCATGGTTGTAACCGCCCACAGTGATAACTCTGGCTGCAGAAGACGGCGAAGTCAGCGTAACATCCGGATTGGAGCGAAGAAAGATCGCATTTCCCGCCGTAAAACGCTGCAGCGGCAGCCACATATTAAATCTTCCGGTCACGGTATTTCTCGGATAAACACGTATTGTCCATAACCCGCGCTTCATAGACTCAAAGCGGAAAAAAATCAAAAGATTTGCCTCTTTTGCGTCAATCACATAATCAATTGTAATTCTGGTCCCTTCAAAGACAAACTTGTGTTCCGACGAGACACCTGCGCGGACCGGAATCATGGGTACCTGTTCACCGGTCGGAGAGAGCACGGATACTGCATAGAGCTCCGGTGAATCCGCCCATAACTCGACAAACAATCCCGGCATATCGTCCTCCACGCTGATCTCCACATCCTCATATTCCATATCCTGAACGATCTGCCCCTGATAGTGATGTCTCGCATTTGCCTCATTGCCGGAAGCAACGACAACCGCCCGCTTTCTGCGCGTACAGATATAATTCAGATATGTCGTAAGCACACCGTCCAGCCCATGGCTGCCCATATTATTTCCAATCGCAATACAAAGGACAAGCGGCATATTATTCATATAGGCAATATGATCCAGATAGGCAACCGCTGTCATAATATCGGTCTGCTGAAACGCCAGTTCTCCGTCCGGAATAAAGAAAAAATCACGCAGATACTGTTTCGCCCCTTTTAATTTGACAACTGCAATCTTTGCCTGCGGCGCAGCTCCGGTAAAATCATTTTGAATCTCTTCGCCGCCGCAGGCCACACCCGCTAAAAACGTTCCATGTCCGTCCTCGTCGCGGCTCGGCACGATTTCGTAGGGATCGTCGCTTGCAAGCGCCCGGTTGATATCCTCCGTCGTATATTCCGCCCCATAGATAAAATTTTCCGGCGCAGGCCCCTCCCTGATTGTCTGATCCCAAATTCGAAAGATTCTGCTGTCCCCATTCGAATAGCGAAACAACGGGTTGGTATAATCAATTCCGGTATCCACAAACCCAACCAATACACCGTTTCCTTTCAATGCCAGCGAGGGCTGATCCTGCAGCCTCGTTATTCCGGACGCCTCCACCGCAGTTCTGTCCAACAGACCATAACATTTTGGAATGCCCAGATATGTTACATTTGTGATATCAAATTTATTCACTCCCGTCTTCGGAAAAAAAAATATATCATATCCTTCTGCAACAGGCTGCGAACATCCCCCTGACATATTTATAAAATTTGCTACCTCCCCATATGGAACAATAAAATCATAATAATCCTCCGAATAAATCTGCTCTCTGCAATCCAGCATATTTCCTCCGCAATCGATTGGTATCTATACCAATAAATGTCGTTTCCATAAGACCTGTTACAACTTTTTAATTTTACGCTTGACACATGTTATACTCTGTTATATACTGTTTATCACAGGGAACCTTATGAAGCAAAAAATAACGCATGCGACAGGAAAACAAGATGAATATTATAATTAACAACTCTTCCATGGAACCGATTTATGAACAGATTATACGGCAAATCAAAGGACAGATTATGGACGGAAGACTAAAAGAACAGTCTGCGCTTCCCTCCATACGCTCCCTTGCAAACCATTTAAAGATCAGCGCCCTCACCGTAAAAAAAGCGTACGACAATCTGGAAGCGGATGGTTTTATCCTAACCGTCCACGGAAAAGGCAGTTTTGTCGCGCCTGGAAACCGCAACCTTTTTGAGGAAGAACAGCGCAAAGAAGTTGAGCGGAAATTAGAAGAAGCTGCGATCACAGGAAGAAGCTGCGGTATGACAGACGATGAGTTAAAAGAGGCGCTCTGCCTGATCCTTGAAGAAATATAATCAACCGTTGAAAACCCCGACATATTGGAAAGGAAGAAATGATCATGCTGCTGCGCTTAGAACATGTACAAAAAACTTACGATACGTTTTCTCTTGACGTATCCATGCAGATTGAAGAGGGAAAGATTTCAGGCCTGATCGGAGCGAACGGCGCCGGAAAAAGCACAACAATCAAGGCAATTCTCGGCCTGATCCAAACCGATTCCGGCACAATCGAACGATTTGGAAAACAGGAAAAAATCATATCGGCGCCTGAGAAACAAAAAATCGGGACTGTAATGTCGGAAAATACATTCAGTATGATGTTAAATGTTACGCAGATCGCCAACATATTATACAATGTTTATCCCAGTTTTGATAAAGATAATTTTATTATAAAATGTAAAGCATACAAACTGCCCCTTACTCAGGAACTGAAAGAATTTTCGACCGGGATGAAAGCAAAACTAAAACTGCTGTCTGCACTTTGCCACGATGCGTCGCTGCTGCTTTTGGATGAGCCGACAGTAGGACTTGACGCCATCACGCGAAATGAACTGTTAAACGAAATACGTGCGTATATGCAGGACGACAAAGGCATCTTAATCAGCTCTCATATCTCATCCGATCTGGAAGGATTATGTGACGATTTATATTTTATGAAAGACGGAAAGATTGTGCTTCACGAGGATACCGATCTGCTGCTCTCCTCCTATGGAATCCTGAAAGTCAGCAAAGAGCAGTACCGGGAACTGGACAGGAAATATATTCTGGCAGAACAGAAGGATGTTTTCAGTACGACGCTCCTGACAAACGAACGTCAGTTTTATCTTGACAATTACCGTGATATCGTTGTTGAAAAAAGTTCGATTGATGATGTAATGCTACTGCTTTTAAAATAAAACTGATCGGAAAGGAGTTTTAAATTATGAAAGGCTTACTTCTAAAAGATTTTTATCTGACGATGCAAAAAAAGAAATTTCTGCTTATCATCGTCTGTGTTGCGGGATTCCTGCTCGCAACGCAGGGGAAAGCAGGAATCGCATTTGTTATCTCATATGTTTCCGTGCTGTCCATGGAACTTGTGTTAAGTACGTTTACAGCAGACGAGTTTGACCGGAGCATTGTCTATTTAATGACGCTTCCGGTAGACAGAAGCTTATATGTGACGGAAAAATATCTGTTTTCGTTTCTGTGCGGACTAATAGGGTGGTTTTTCACCACAGTCACATGTATGGCAATCTGGCCTGCCAGCATTATGTCGACAACCGTACAGTCCGCGGTCGTTTTTGCTATTCTGGTCGTGTTCCAGTGTATCGTACTGCCGATTCAGATTAAATTCGGAAGCGAAAAAGGACGCATTGCGCTGCTGATTATGATAATCTGCGGTGTTGCAATGATAAGTCTCTTTGACAGGATATTCGACAGCTTCATGCCGGCCGTTCATTCTGCAATCGACATTCTTGCCGGCCTGCATCCGGCAGCGCTCCTGTCCGGCGGTATCTGCCTCGCCCTGATCTGCGTTCTTATTTCCTGGAGCATCAGCCGCAAGATTATGAACAGAAAAAGTTACTAAATCGAGCGGATTCTTTTGCAGACATTTTTCCTATAAGAGAAAGGAAGTATGGCATGGCGATCGCCATGTCATACTTCCTGTTCCTATAAACAAATATCTCCTGTTTTAAATCAACTATCCGCCTTTTTCGATCGTTTCGCTGCATCAGGGCAGATATCCGCACACGGCGCCGCGCATAAAAATCTGCGGCCCTCCTTTGTGTTCCACATAATCTTTTGTAATCGTCACGGAACCGATATTATCATCTTTCGGGATCTCATACATAATATCAAGCATAAACTCCTCGATCACAGCCCGAAGCGCACGCGCCCCAACTTTCTTCTCTCTGGCCCGCTCTGCAATCGCATAGAGCGCACCGTCCTCAAACTCCAGATTTACTTCATCCATCAAAAGAAGCTTTTTGTACTGCTTGACAATGGCATTCTTCGGCTCCTTTAAAATGCGCACAAGCGTATCCACAGTCAGCGCCTCCAGCGTGAATAATATGGGCAAACGTCCCAAAAATTCGGGGATCATACCAAATTTACGCACATCCTCCACCGTTACGTTGGCTAAAATATTCTCGTCTTTTTCAAATTCATCTTTAAGCACCGCGCCAAATCCAATTGAAGAGCGCTGATTTAAGCGTTCTTTTATAATATCGGTTAATTCCGGAAAGGCGCCTCCACAGATAAATAAAATATTCTTTGTATTAACCATCGTCATCGGTACCATGGCATTTTTACTGCTCGCGCCAACCGGGACCTCAATCTGCGCCCCTTCCAGCAGCTTTAACATCCCCTGCTGTACGGATTCGCCGCTGACGTCACGCTGATTTGCATTTCGTTTTTTGGCGATCTTATCAATCTCGTCAATAAAAATAATCCCCTGTTCCGCGCGCTCTACATCATTTCCAGCCGCAGATAAGAGCTTACTGACTACACTCTCAATATCATCTCCGATATAACCTGCTTCTGTAAGGGAAGTCGCATCTGTAATAGCCAGCGGGACATCCAAAATTCTGGCCAGCGTCTTTACCATATATGTTTTTCCGCATCCGGTCGGTCCGATCATCAGCATATTGGATTTTTCGATCTCCACATCGTCCTGCACGCGCGCCGTAATTCGTTTGTAATGGTTGTAGACGGCCACTGACATTACTTTCTTGGCCTGCTCCTGACCCACAATATATTCATCCAGAGCCGCTTTGATCTTGTGAGGCGCAGGGATCTTTTTGGGATCAATCGCAGGCGCTTTTTGTTCTTTCTTTTTCTTCTTTTTGAGACGATGGCTGTTTGTCACCATGCCCTGCAGATCGGACAGATTGATCATACTGATATTCGGCATTTTATTACCTATTGGAATACCCATCATATCTTCCATTGAAAAACCTGTTCCGTTCATACTGTCAAATGTTTTCTGCATACAGTCGCGGCAAATTGAGATATTGTTTGGAATACGTATCATCTTACCGGCCACATGCTCCGGACGCCTGCAGATATAACAGATATCCTCATATTCGTTCTCGTTTTCTCTGTTTTCAACTTTCTTGATTTCGTCTTTCGTATCCTTTTTTGGTTCGTCTTCTGTTATTTCCCTAAAATCATTCATTGCGCCCTCCATACCGGACTTCCTGCTATTTATCATAGTTATGTCCCGGCAGCGTGTCAACAACACTCTAAAATCAGGTTTTTGTTTTACATTATAATCGAAACAAACCGGAATCACAAGGGCTTTCGAAAAATTTAATAATAGTAAAACGGGGATGCTTACCGCATCCCCGCTTCGATTACTGGTTTGTCTTATTCTCGCTGTTCATGTTTTCACTGTTGCCCGCATTATCATTGCCGACCAGATCATCCACACCGTTTTCTACGCCGTCAATCACATCTTTACCTGCATTGCCGACGCCATCCACCACATCTTCAACGGCGTTTCCAACGTCCCCTTCACCGTTTCCGGCCGCATTTCCGGCATTCTGTGCATCGTTCGCGCCGTTTTCAATGGCTCCGTCACCGGCGTTGTTCATATCGCTGCCGTTATTGACGCCATTGGTATTATTGTCATTGTTGACATCACTGCCGTTGTTTGTTCCATTGACATTATTGCCATTGTTGACATTATTGTCATTGTTTGTTCCATTGACATTGTTGTCATTGTCTGTTCCGTTGGCATTACTGCCGTTGTTGACGCCGTTCTGGTTGTTATTGATATCATCCTGTGTGTCAACCACATTATCGTCGTCATTTGCTCTTGTTCCGCATGCGGTCAATGTACTAAGTGATAAAGCAAGCACAAGACCTGCACTTATTAACCTGGACTTTCTCATAGTCATCTTCTCCTTTTTGGCTTTGTTTCTAGTCAAGGATAGTATGACCTGTTTTCGTCCGGCTTATTCGCATTTTTTTATCTTTGCAAGTTAATTTTTATTTCTGATTGAAATGAACGGCAAAACCTGCGATCTCACCCTTAATATAGGCAACTTTTATCTCGCCCTTTTCATTGTATACAAACGATGACTCGTCAAATTCAAATCCGCGCTTTTCCAGATGGTACATTGCACGATCGAGATAATTGGTGCGGACAGCAATATGTCCGTGTGTGCCGCGTCCCGGTTTTTTCATCATCTCGATTAACGTCCCTACAAAGATGGAGCTGTTTCCGACTTTTACATCCTCGCCGAGCAGTTCGCCAAATTTGTTCGAATCGGAAAGAGCTGCGTTCTCATCCGGATTGTTGACACCGACGTGCAGCAGCGTAAATCCCAACATTGTAGAAACTGCTTCTTTGGTCAGCGCCGTAATACCCGCCCAGTCTTTTGCTGCAATCATATCCTTATTTACCATCCAGGAACCGCCGCAGGCAATAATTTTCTTGAAATCAAGATAACTTGTAATATTTTTAGCATTGATTCCGCCTGTCGGCATAAATTTCATCTTCGTATAAGGCGCCGCCATTGATTTAATCATATTTAAGCCGCCTGCCGCCTCGGCCGGGAAAAACTTTACAACTTCCAGTCCAAGTTCAATCGCAACCTCAACGTCGCTCGGATTCGAGCAGCCCGGCGTTATCGGAACGCCTTTTTCGATACAATATTGTACGACTTTCGGATTTAAGCCCGGACTTACAATAAATTTTGCACCTGCGTTTACTGCACGGTCAACCTGCTCCGTCGTAAGAACTGTGCCCGCTCCAACTAACATCTGCGGAAATTTTTCTGACATAATGCGGATAGACTCCTCCGCTGCGTCGGTACGGAACGTCACTTCCGCACAGGGAAGTCCGCCGTCAATCAGCGCCTTTGCAAGCGGTTGTGCATCCTCCACATGGTCAAGTGCAATAACCGGTATAATACCGATTTTGGAAAACTCTTCTAAAACTTTGTTCATGGTTAATCTCCTTTATATTATAATCTTTTTACTTTCCACGATTTTACAGTGAAAGCCTGTCAGTTAAATTATAACATCTGGAAATACCTTGTCAATAAAATTGCCATATTTTTCTTTCTCTGACTTTTTATTTTTTCATTTTGGGCTGAAAAATCAGACTTGCAAGATAGCCAAAGATCAGCGCCGCGGCGATTCCGACTGCGCTTGCCTTAAAACCTCCCTGGAATATGCCAAGGAATCCGCTCTCGTCCACCGCTTCTTTTACGCCTTTCCAGAGCGTATTGCCAAACCCCAGCAGCGGTACGCTTGCTCCGGCCCCTGCAAATTCGATAAACGGCTGGTAAATCTGAATTGCTCCGAGCAGAGCGCCGGTACAAACAAGCAGAACCATAATCCGGCCCGGAAGCATTTTCGTCTTTTCCATTAAGATCTGGACAAGCGCGCAAATTGCGCCCCCAACCCAGAATGCATTAAAATAATCCATCTTTATCCCCTTTTCTGCACTGCTTTTTGTATGAAAAGATTTGCCATACAGTGCGAACGCAAATCTCACGTCGTTCCCAAAAACATTCTCTAAGATGCGTGCTCGATAACAACCGCATGCGCAATTCCCGGAACCGTCATCCCCTCGTTAAAAGAGACGGTTGAGAGCAGCGCTCCTGTCGGCACGAATAATATCTTTTTGTATTTTCCCTCCTGTACCATTTTCAGGAAATATGCGCTTAATGTCGCGGCAGAACAGCCACATCCGCTTCCGCCCGCTCCCGTTCCCTGTTTTTTCCCATCATAGATCTCGATTCCGCAGTCGGTATGGACTATGCTGATATCGTATCCCTGCTGCTTTGCAAGATCACAGAGTATCTCCTGGCCAATTGTTCCAAGATCTCCCGTTATAATCTTGTCGTAATCCTCCGGCGTCCTTCCAAAATCCGACAAATGACGGCATATCGTGTCCGCCGCTGCCGGAGCCATTGCAGCCCCCATATTCATGGAGTCCTTAATGCCATAATCGACGATCTTGCCGGTTGTAATTCCGGTAATACGCGCTTTGCTGCGTTTTTTTCCGAGCACATAGGCGCCGCTTCCTGTGACAGTCCAGGTTGCGGAGAGCGGTCTCTGGTTCGCATATTCCAGTGGAAAGCGAAACTGTTTTTCCGCGCTTGCGAAATGGCTTGAGGTCATGGAAACCACGTAGTCGGCGTACCCCGCCGCTACGCACATTGCTCCGAGCGAGAGCGCCTCCCCGCATGTACTGCATGCGCCGTACAAGCCAAACAGCGGGACCTGATAATCCATCAGACCAAATGAAGTCGCAATATTCTGCCCAAGAAGATCTCCGGAAAATAAATAGCGGATATCCTCTTTTTTCAACCCCGCTTTCCCTACTGCCATCTGGAACGCCTCTTTCTGAAGCGTACTCTCAGCTTCCTCCCATGTATCCTGCCCAAATTTGTCATCCTGCCCGACCACGTCAAAATAATCGCCGAGCGGCCCCTCTCCCTCTTTTTTTCCGACAATACTCGCACTGCCTAAAATATACGGGGCCTCTTCAAACTGTATACTCTGCTTTCCTACCTGCATCTTCTCATCCCTTTCTTTTTTCAGCAATCACTGTTTTTATAGTCATGTGCAATGTTTTCTGTTTCTATGTATGCCATTTCTGTATTTAACCGCAATTGACAGGGAACAGAAAGAGACGCAGAATGTTTAAACAGGTTCATCAATAAATTTATTTTCGAAAAACAGATAGATCGCAGGATTTGTATTTCAATAACTCACGAAACCGACATGTAATGCGTCAATGCAAAAAGAGAACAGCCGCTTCTTCCGAAACGACCGCTCTCCTTTTCATCTATCTATTTTTTTATACAACGCCCTGCGCAATCATTGCCGTCGCCACTTTTTCAAATCCGGCGATATTTGCTCCGGCAACATAGTTGCCCTCCATGCCATACTTCTTCGCAGCATTGTCAATATTGTGGTAAATATTCACCATAATATCTTTTAATTTGGCGTCTACCTCTTCAAATGTCCAGCTTAAGCGCTCGCTGTTCTGAGACATCTCCAGTGCGGAAGTCGCAACACCGCCTGCATTCGCAGCCTTGCCGCCGATAAACCACACGCTGTTCTCCTGCAGATATTTGGTCGCGTCAATCGTGGTCGGCATGTTTGCGCCCTCGCATACTGCCTTGCAGCCGTTTGCGACAAGCTGTTTCGCATCGTCTAACAGAAGCTCGTTCTGCGTTGCGCACGGAAGCGCGATATCGCATTTGATCTGCCATACGCCCCGTCCCTCATGATACTCTGCACTCTCTCTTGCGGCAGCGTACTCGGTCAGGCGCGCGCGTTTTACTTCTTTTACCTCTTTTAACAGCGCAACATCAATTCCCTCCGGATCATAAATCCATCCTGTGGAATCCGAACATGTCACAACTTTTGCACCCATCTGCTGTGCTTTCTGCGTCGCATAGATTGCAACATTTCCGGCGCCGGATACGACAACCGTCTTGCCCTCCATGGACTCGCCGTGGCATTTCATCAGTTCTTCCGTAATATATAACAGACCGTATCCGGTCGCCTCCGTACGCACAAGAGAACCGCCGTATGTTAAACCTTTTCCGGTCAATACGCCCTCATAGGCGCCGCGGATCTTTTTATACTGTCCGAACATGTACCCGATTTCCCTTGCGCCTGTTCCGATATCGCCTGCCGGCACATCGACGTCCGCGCCAATATATTTACACAGTTCTGTCATAAAGCTCTGGCAGAACGCCATTACTTCACGATCTGACTTTCCTTTCGGATCAAAATCGGCGCCGCCTTTGCCGCCGCCGATCGGAAGTCCTGTCAGTGAATTTTTGAAAATCTGTTCAAATCCAAGGAATTTAATAATTCCGATATTTACGGATGGATGTAAACGCAGGCCTCCTTTGTACGGGCCGATTGCATTGTTATACTGTACTCTGTATCCTGTATTTACCTGAACCTGCCCGTTATCGTCTACCCAGGGCACACGGAATTTAAACTGCCGGTCCGGCTCAACCAGCCTCTCCAACAGAGCCTCTCTTCTGTATACAGCCTCATTTGCATCAATCACCGGCCGAAGCGACTCCAATACTTCCTCCGCCGCCTGTAAAAATTCCGGTTCCGACGCATTTTTTTCGCGCACACGCGCAAGGACTTCATCTACGTATCCCATTTGTTTACATCTCCTTATAATTTAGATTGCCGTACATTTCCGGCAGTGTTATTTTAGTACAAATATTTTCCGGGCGCAATATTTTTTTTCGATTTTTTGAATTTTATTCTTCCTGCCCATACATCGTCCGAAAATAATCCGCAAGCTTTGCCAGCGAAAAAATTAATACCGGCATCTCCTTTTCGCTTAACTGTTCCTTTATATGGGCTATCATATTCTGATGAAATTTTTCATGGTGAGCGCAGGCCGCTTTTCCTTTTTTGGTCAGGCAAAGCCATACGACACGCTTATCCTGCCTGCTGCGTTCCCTTCTGACATAGTCTTTCTTAGACAGAGCGTCGATTGCGCGCGTAAGCGTTCCTGTCGTCACGCGCATCAGTTTTGCCACGGAAGTCATACTCTTTGGCTCCCTTGTCCCGATCGCCTCCAGAATATGAAAATCGTTATAACTGATATCCGAATAGTTCTCCGTGACCAGACACCTGGCCTCAATTTCCATGATATCTTTGAACAGCCTGACCAGCAATTCATTTAACGTCTCATCTGCGGTCATATACGCCTCCCTATTTACCAGATGAGAAGAGCCGCACCCCATGTAAGGCCGGCTCCAAACCCCGCCAGAACAATCTTATCGCCTTTTTTAATCATGCCCCGGCGATTTACTTCGTCAAGCAGTATCGGGACGCTCGCCGCGGATATATTTCCGCACTCCTGTAAGTTGGTCGGGAATTTTTCCATCGGCTGTCCGAGACGTTTTGCAGCTGCCTCTATAATGCGGTAATTTGCCTGATGCAGCAAAAACAGGTCAATCTCATCCATCGACATCCCTGCCTCCTCCACAACCTGCGCAACGGCCTTTGGTACGGTTCGCACTGCAAATTTGTAAACTTCCTGCCCGTTCATATGTACATACGGAACCTCATTCCCGTGATCGACATACGGGTTGTTCAGCGGACGGTTCCTGCAATTTAAAACCATGCCTTTTCCGCCGTCAGAACCCTGCAGCGCCGCCAGCACGCCGCTCTTTTCGTCTTCCTCAAAAGCCCTTATCACTGCAGCGCCGGCGCCGTCCCCAAACAACACGCAGGTGCTTCTGTCGTTCCAGTCCATAATTTTTGAGAGCGTCTCGGCGCCAAGAATTAACGCCGTTTTGTATCTGCCGCTGCTTAAGTACATCCGTACCAGATTTAACGCGTACAGAAAACCCGAACAGGCCGCATTGATATCAAATGCAAACGCTCTGTCCGCGCCAAGCGCCGCCTGAAGCTCGCAGGAGAGGTTCGGCAGCAGACGGTCCTGCGTGACAGTCGCCGAGATAATAATATCAAGTTCCCCTGCCGTCACGCCTGCCATATTGAGCGCAGCGCGCGCAGCGTCGACCGCCAGCGTCGTCGTCGATTCCTCCACTGCAAGATGGCGCGCTCTGATTCCGGTGCGGCTTTTGATCCACTCGTCCGAAGTATCCATCATTTTACTTAAATCATCATTCGTTACCCGCAATTTGGGAACCGCGCTTCCGGTTCCGATAATTTTTATATTCATAATTCTCCTTGTGACCTAAAATGAGCGGAACCGCTGATAGCGACTTTCTGCAAGTTCCTCGCCTGATTTTCCGTTCTGCCTTGTCAGGAAATCTTTGATCTGCCCTTTCATATAGCGTGCAATGGATTCGCAGGCCTTGACATCCGCTGTACCATACTCGGGAATGACTTTCTCCACAATATGCAGATCATACAGATCATGCGCCGTGATCTTCATCACGTCGCTTGCCTCTTTTGCGCGCTTCCCGTCTTTCCAGAGAATGGAAGCAAACCCTTCCGGCGAGAGCACGCTGTATGTCGCGTTTTCCATCATCCATACTTCGTTTCCGACCGCCAGCGCAAGCGCTCCTCCGCTTCCGCCTTCGCCGATCATAATACATAAGATCGGTACTTTGATCGCCGCCATCTCGTAGAGGTTCCTCGCAATCGCCTCTCCCTGTCCGCGCTCCTCCGCTTCCATCCCGCAGAATGCGCCGGACGTATTCACAAATGTAATAATGGGACGTTTGAATTTCTCCGCCTGTTTCATCAGACGCAGCGCCTTGCGGTATCCCTCCGGTGAAGGCATCCCGTAATTATGACGCACACAATCCTTTAAATCTTTTCCCTTATGGACGCCGATCACTGTCACCGGCTGCCCGTCCAGATAGGCTATACCGCCCACAATCGCCGCGTCGTCTCCAAAGTAGCGGTCGCCGTGCAATTCCATAAACTCGTCAAAAATAATATCCATATAATCGACGGATGCCGGACGGTCTACTTTTCTGGCCGCCTTTACTTTTTCCCACGCAGTCAGCGGTTTGGATTTTACCGCGCGCTCTTTCATCAGCTCTGTCGGCTCGTAATTGTCGCCGGCTCTGTGTTTGTCAAAATGAGCGTAACCGTCTTTCACATGATGCATCCTTAAAATTTCAAACAGTGTTTCTTTCAGATGTCTGCGCTCCACAATGGCATCGACAAAACCGTGCTCCAGCTGAAATTCGGAACGCTGAAAGCCCTCCGGCAGCTTTTGTCCGATTGTCTGTTCAATCACGCGTGGTCCTGCAAAGCCAATCAGCGCCATCGGCTCGGCGAGTATAATATCGCCAAGCATTGCAAACGACGCCGTCACGCCGCCTGTGGTCGGATCTGTCAAAACAGGCACATAGAGCAGCCCCGCATCCGAATGTCGTTTTAACGCTGCAGAAGTCTTTGCCATCTGCATCAGCGAAACAATGCCCTCCTGCATTCTCGCGCCCCCGGAACAGCAGAATAAAATAACGGGAAGTTTCTGCTCCGTGGCCCGCTCCACGGCAAGCGCAATTTTTTCCCCGACGATATGGCCCATACTGCTCATAAGAAATCGAGCGTCGCAGACGCCAAGAACCGCATCCTCTCCGTAGATTTTACACTGACCGATTGTAATTGCCTCGTGCAGCCCCGTTTTTTCTTTCGCGGCCTTGACTTTATCCTCATATCCCGGAAAATCAAGCGGATTTTCAAAAGACAGGTCTTCAAACCATGGCGTAAAACTGCCTTTATCCGCAACCATTTTGATACGGTTTTTCGTTCTCACGCGGAAATAACTGCCGCATTCATAACAGACATATTTGTTGCGCTCCGTCTCTTTCCTGTCAATCTCCCTCCCGCAGGACGGGCAGACGATCACTTCGGCCGGCTGTGTCTCTTTCACCGCTTCTCTGGTATTTTCCTCATTTGAAGTCGTTTTCTTTTTTTTGAATAACGCTGCCATCAAAAATCCCCCATTTAACTTATTGCAAAAGTCAGTTCGGCGGTGCAGACAATTTTATCTTCCACCTTTGCTATCGCCCGTCCGACGCCAACCGGCCCTTTTTGCTTTATAATCTCCGTTTCCAGATATAAAACGTCCCCGGGAACTACTTTCCGTTTAAATTTTGCGGCGTTAATGCCGGCAAAATAAGCTGTTTTTCCGCGGTTTTCCTCCTGACACAAAATTGCTGCCGCCCCGGCCTGGGCAAGCGCTTCGATCAGCAGCACACCCGGCATTACCGGTTCCGCCGGAAAATGTCCGCCGAAAAACGGTTCATTATAGCTGACACATTTCTTTGCCACGGCGCGCACACCCGGTTCCAATTCCTCAATCGTATCAATCAGCAAAAAAGGCTGCCGATGCGGAATGATCTCCATAATCTGTTTCGTTGTAAGTACCGACATGTTCTCACCTTTCCGCATTCTCGCCGCTGTATTTTTTAATCAGCAGACTTGCGTTATGCCCGCCAAAACCAAGCGAATTGCTTAACGCATATAAAATATCCATTCTGCTCTCGGTTTTGCAGTAATCCAGATCCAGTTCCTCATCCGGCGTAGCATAGCCCACTGTTGCATGCACGTATCCCTCCTGCAGCTCTTTGACGCAGGTGACAAATTCAATTGCGCCGGCCGCACCCAAAAGGTGCCCGATCATGGATTTTGTCGAATTGATTTTTATGTCTTTTGCATGCTCTCCAAACGCAAGCTTGATCGCCCTTGTCTCAAACAGGTCGTTGTGATGCGTCGCCGTGCCGTGCGCATTAATGTATGTGATATCCTCCGGTAAAAGCCCTGCGTCCTTTACGGCATTTTGCATCGCCCTGGCCGCGCCGGCCCCGGATTCCTCCGGCGATGTGATATGATATGCGTCGGAGGAACAGCCGTATCCGGCAACTTCCGCATAGATTTTTGCTCCGCGCGCCCTCGCATGCTCCAGCTCCTCAAGCACCACAACTGCCGCTCCCTCTCCCATCACAAATCCGCTTCGGTTTTTGTCAAACGGGATGGAACATTTTGCCGCGTCGCTCTCACAGGAGAGCGCAGTCAATGCGGTAAATCCGGCAATGCCAAGCGGACTGATACAGCTTTCCGTTCCTCCTGCAACCATGATATCCGCGTCTCCGTACTGGATGCAGCGGAATGCCTCTCCGATCGTATTTGTACCGGTCGCACATGCCGTAACAACATTGATGCTCTTCCCCTTTAAACCGAATAAAATGGAAACATTGCCCGCCGCCATATTCGAGATCATCATCGGTACAAAGAGCGGATTTACCCTGCCCGGCCCCTTTTCCAACAGTTTGCTGTGTTCACGCTCCAGAGCCTGCATACTGCCGATTCCGCTTCCAATGGCACATCCGGCCATATACGGGTCTTCCTTTGACAGATCAAGGCCTGAGTCCAAAAGCGCTTCTTTCGCCGCTGCAACGGCAAACTGGCTAAACGGTTCCATACGCTTAGCCGTCTTTGCATCCATATAATTTTTTCCGTCAAATCCTTTGACTTCCGCGGCTATATGGGCTTTGTAGCCTGCGGCGTCAAAATGTGTGATCTCGGCAAACCCGGTTTTTTTCTCTTTTACCGACTGCCAGAACTCCGAAACAGAAAGGCCGATCGGAGTAATGGCGCCCATACCGGTCACTACGACTCGTCTACTCATAATATATTATAATCCTCCAAATAAATTACCAAAACAAATACGATCTACATACACATACCGCCGTCCACGCAGATCACCTGACCCGTGATATATCCTGCCTTTTCCGACGCAAGAAACGCCGCCGTTTCTGCAATATCTTTTGTACTTCCGGTATGGCCGAGCGGAATCTGTGCTTTTACGCTTTCTTTTGCCGTCTCTGTCATCGCTTCGGTCATATCTGTTTCGATAAAACCAGGTGCAATTGCATTGCAGGTAATGCCGCGGCTCGCAAGCTCACGTGCAACGCTTTTCGTAAGACCTATGATGCCGGCCTTGCTCGCGCTGTAGTTTGCCTGCCCTGCATTTCCTGCCACGCCGGAAACGGAAGAGATATTGATAATTCTTCCGGAACGCTGCTTTAAAAAGCAGCGGGAAGCATGACGTACCGTATTAAACGCGCCTTTTAAATTGGTAGCTAATACCGCGTCAAAATCTGCCTCGCTCATCTTCATAATCAGGCCGTCCTTTGTAATCCCGGCATTGTTGACCAGGATATCAATACGTCCGTATTTTTCGATGATCTCTTTGATCATTTCCTCACAGGCTCTGAAATCTGAGACGTCGCACCCATACGATACCGCGCCGCCGCCCGCCGCCCTGATTTCCTCGGCGACCGAATCGGCGCGCTCCTTTGATCCGTTATAATTTACTACGACAAATACGCCGTCCCTCGCAAGCGTCCGTGCAATCTCACTGCCGATCCCGCGGCCTGCGCCTGTCACAAGGGCTACTCTATCTGCTGACATACCGGTTAAAGTCCTCCATCTTATCAATATTGCTGACTGTAACACTGCGGTTTATCTTTTTCATAAATCCGGTCAGTGTACGGCCCGGCCCAATCTCGACAAACTCGTCGACGCCGTCCGCAATCATGCGCTCGATCGACTGCTGCCAACGCACCGGAGAAGAAACCTGCTGTCTTAAAAGGTCTTTCACCTGTGTTTTGTCTGTGACATAATCCGCCGTTACATTCGAAAGATACGGAATCGAAATCTCATGCACTTCGATATGCAAAAGATCCTCGCCCAGCTTTTCTCCGGCGCCTGTAAGCATTTTTGAGTGGAACGGACCGCTTACATTTAACGGCACGGCGCGCTTTGCCCCGGCGTCCCTGCACTGTGCGGCAGCTGCCGCAACAGCGGCGGCTTCCCCGGTGATTACAATCTGTCCGGGACAGTTATAATTGGCTACGGAAACAATCCCGTCCGAAGCTTCACACACTTTTTCAATCACTGCAGCGTCAAGCCCCAGAATCGCCGTCATGGCTCCTCCCGTCGGCACTGCCTGCTGCATATAGATTCCTCTTTTCCGTATCAATGCAAATGCATCTTCCAGCGAAAGCACGCCGGAAGCGATCAGCGCTCCATATTCGCCAAGGCTTAACCCCGCCGTTACATCCGCCGTGATTCCTGCTTCCTCAACAGCTTTTAAAACGGCAGCCTCCGCCGTAAGCATACAGATCTGTGTATACTCCGTTATATTGATCTTTTCGTTGTCCTCAAAGCAAAGAGCGGCCACATCAAGTCCCGATGCCTTACCCGCCAGTTCGAACACTTCTTTGCAGACCGGAAACTGCTCATAAAATTCCTTTGCCATACCCACATACTGTGCGCCCTGCCCAGGAAACAAAAATGCTCTTTTTCCCATTCTATTCCCCATTTCTATTGTTTAACAGCGCCTCCGCCTCTGTTACGATCTCTTCCATAATTTCATGGCAGCTCTGCTGCTTTTTTACAAGCCCTGCGCTCTGCCCTGCCATCAGGCTTCCGTTTACCACATCGCCGTCTATCACGGCTTTGCGCAGCGACCCCAGGGTCAGCTGCTCTAATTCCTCGAACGTTGCGCCCTCTTTTTCCATTTTGAGGTATTCGCGGCTCATCTTATTGCGCAGCACGCGAATCGGATGTCCGGTGCTTGCACCCGTGATCTCTGTGTCAATATCCTTTGCTTTCACCACGCGTTCTTTATAATTTTGATGTACAACAGACTCTTTTGCCACGATAAAACGTGTTCCCATCTGCACACCCTCCGCGCCAAGCATCATCGCCGCGGCAATTCCTCTGCCGTCCGCGATACCGCCGGCTGCAATTACAGGTATCTCTATGGCATCGACGATCTGCGGCGTCAGTGTCATGGTTGTCTGCGAGCCGATATGTCCGCCGGATTCCATTCCCTCCGCAACTACGGCATCGGCCCCGGCGCGCTGCATCATTTTTGCCATGGCAACGCTTGCGACAACCGGAATGACAATAACGCCGGCTGCTTTCCATGCCTCCATAAACTGTGCGGGGCTTCCGGCGCCGGTCGTAACGACTTTCACACCTTCTTCGATCACAATCTGCGCAACCTCGGGCGCATTTGGATTCAACAGCATGACATTAACGCCAAACGGCCGGTCGGTCAGTTTCTTTGCCTCCCGAATCTGTTCTCGCACAACGTCAGGCGGTGCGCTTGCAGCGCCGATTAACCCCAGGCCGCCTGCATTTGAAACTGCGGCTGCAAGATGGTATTCCGCCACCCATGCCATCCCGCCCTGAATGACCGGATATTTGATCCCGAGCAGCTTTGTTATCCTTGTATTCATGATGACCTCTCTTAATCCTGAACGCCTTTTTCTTTTAAATACTCAATGACATCGCTTACTTTTGCGATGGATTCCAGATCCTCTGACGGAATCTCAACGTCAAATTCTTCTTCTAAAGCCATGACAAGTTCAAACAAATCAAGGGAATCCGCTCCCAGATCGTCCTTGAAATTTGACTCTGCCTTGATCTCAGACTCATCCACATTTAACTGCTCTGCAATAATCGGTATCATTCTTTCTAACATAATTTTTGTTTCCTTTCTTTTTGTCTATTATTTTCATTGCTCTATCAAGATACTTTGACAGTCAAAGTATATGCACACTTCCATAATTTGTCAACCTCTATTTTACTATAATTTTAACTTTTGTATGATTCCTGTTACTGTGAACGGAAAGAACGGTCAATGATTGATATTCAATTTCTGTTTTGTCATCTTATAATTTATGCGGGGGTACGCAAAAAATACCAGACCCGCCCGTTTACCCGTAAACAGGCAGGTCTGGTGATATAGATTTCCACACTTAGCATGATAACTATTTTACCCGCATTGTCTTTAAAAACCCTTTCTTCTTTGTCAGCGCCTTTTTGTAAGCTGACTTGTGTTTGGACGGCACATGAAATATGGCATTGGGATGGATTCCCTTGAACGCCCCTTTTTCTATTTTCGGAACTTTTCCCTGAAAGGTGATCTGTTTCATACTTTTATTATTGGAAAAGATCGCATATCCTACTTTTTGTACATTCCCGGGAATACCCAAGAGGATAAAGTATTATCCCCCATTATCAGATATTATCCCATATTTGCCGCATTTCTGAAAAGTATTATCAAGTATTATTCAGTATCATGCAGACAAAATTCGTAGTAACTTTGTAGTAAATTGCTCTTTTTGTTGTTACAATTCACACACCTAATTTCAAGGACTCTCTCCCTAAAATATATCAAGATTGTGTGATAAGTTTTCGATTGCTTCCTTTTTCTTTGCGTCTGTGACCTCCGCATATATATCCATTGTTGTTTCGATATTAGCGTGACCCATGACAGCCTGAATGACTTTTACATTTGTTTCCTTTTCGCAGAACCTCGTGCAAAAGGTATGCCGCAGGTGGTGGCAGGAAAAATTTGGAATGATGATAGGTTGCCTTCTCTCTTTTTTGGCATTTATCACTTCTTCTGCATTATAATTCTCTAAAATCCTTTTAATTGTCCTGTTGACTGTCTGCGGATTATGGATATTCCCATAACGATTGCAGAATACAAACCCGGTCATACTGTCAATCACTGTACTGTTGAAACCGACCTCTTTCTGCACCTCATATTCCGTCTTAAACGCCTCATAAACCGCATCCATCATCGGAATTGTTCTGATACCCGCTTCCGTTTTTGGAAGTGACACTGCAAACTCTGACTTGCGTGTTTTACCACCCTCTCTTGCGTAGTATGTTACACTGTGGTTAATGCTGATCAGGCGGCTTTCAAAGTCTAAATCTTCCCATCTCAACCCGATTACTTCCCCAATCCTGCAACCCGTTCCTAACAAAACTGTGAATAATGGGTGCCAATGGTAAAATACCGGATTGTTTGCGGTATAATCCATAAAAGCCCTTTGTTGCTCTATCGTCAAAGCGTGTCTGATACCTTTATTCTTTCCTGCTTTTCTTTTTATATCTGCCATAACACCGTCAGACGGATTCATGCGTATTATTCCATCACGCACTGCCAACTGAAACGTAGGGTGTAGAACCGTATGGATTGTGTCAACTG
>CAMUGE010000046.1 GCA_947088345.1 uncultured Roseburia sp. | reverse complement strand
TAGAAACTTGTTAACCAAGTAGTCTTATTGACTACATCATTATTATACTAGGAGGGGTATGGATGGCATTTGATTTCAAAAAAGAATACAAGGAATTTTACATGCCCGGGCGCAAACCGTGTATTGTTTCCGTTCCGCCTGTGAACTATCTCGCAGTCCGGGGCCAGGGAGATCCAAATGTGGAAGGCGGCCGGTACAAACAGTCGATCGGTTTGCTCTATGGGATTGCGTTCACAATCAAAATGAGCAAAAATGGCGACCGGCAGATCGACGGGTATTTTGATTATGTAGTTCCTCCTCTTGAGGGGTTTTGGCGGCAGGAAGGCATCAATGGTGTCGACTATGATAAAAAAGAAATGTTTCGTTGGATCTCCGTGATTCGTTTGCCGGATTTTGTAACAGAAAAAGATTTTGAATGGGCGATTAAAGAAGCAGAAAGAAAGAAGAAAACAGATTTTTCGAAAGTGGAATTTTTTACGTTTTCGGAGGGGCTTTGTGTGCAGTGTATGCATATCGGGGTCTATGACGACGAGCCCGCAACTGTAGCAGTGATGCATGAATTTATAAGACAGCAGGGGTATGTGACGGATTTAACTGCACAGCGTCTTCATCATGAAATTTATTTAAGCGATCCCAGAAGAGTTGCGCCGGAAAAGAGGAAAACTGTAATACGTCATCCAATTAAGAAAGCGTTTTAACAGTGAAATAGGGACAGGCATTTATTGCAAGGACATCTTTTTGAAAGAAATTTCGAAGAGGTGTCTTTTTTATATTCTGCTATAAAAATCTATATTTCTTCCTTATTATATAGAAATCCCCAAAAAAAGCGTATTAATTTTCTTTGCATATAATTTATTATGAAAAATGCGATATCTGTCAATAGGAATGATGTGTTTTCGATAGAGAAGAGAAAGAATCGCATTTTTCAATGTGTATCCAGGAAGAACCTTAAACCGGGAAAAGGAAATAGCGATGAAAATAGATCTGATAAGAAAGAGGTAACAATATGCCGACATTAAGCCTTTGCATGATCGTTAAAAATGAGGAGATTCATATTGCACGCTGTCTCGACAGCGTGGCCAGACTTGTAGATGAAATTATTATTGTAGATACCGGTTCCACAGATCAGACGGTGGAAATCGTGTCCAATTATACAACGAAAGTATATTTATATCCATGGAAAGATGATTTTTCAGATGCCAGAAACTATTCTTTCGCCAGGGCGACTATGGATTACTGCATGTGGATGGATGCAGATGATATTCTGGGTGAGGAGGAAATTGACAAATTTATAAAGTTAAAGCAGTCTTTGTCTTCGGATATAGATATTGTAATGATGAAATATCATACTGCGTTTGATGAGAGCGGCAAGCCTTCTTTCTCTTACTATAGAGAGAGATGGATTAGAAACAGCGCGCAGTATCGTTGGACTGGTGCGGTTCATGAAGTAATTGTGCCAAACGGCAGGCTAATATATTCAGATATTGCGATCTCCCACAAAAAAATGATTGCCAAAGATTCCGACCGTAATCTGAACATATACCGGAGGTTGCTTAGGGATGGAGAGCGTCTGGAACCGCGGCACCAATATTATTATGGACGGGAGTTATATTATCATAAGCATTATGAAGAGGCTGTCTCTGTGCTGGAACAATTTCTGCTTTCAGAAGAGGGGTGGGTTGAGAATAAAATAGAGGCATGTTCTGTTTGTGCCAGATGTTATAATCAGCTGGGAAAAGAGCAGGACGCGTTGTTTACGCTGCTGCGCAGTATGAGCTTTGATCGGCCAAGAGCTGAATTGTGCTGTGAGATAGGAAAATATTTTTTGGAACATGGAAACTGTCATAATGCTGTTTATTGGTACGAAACAGCATTGAGCGTACCTAAAAATGAATATTCCGGAGGATTTCTGCTGCCTGATTGCTATGATTATGTTCCTCTTATACAGTTGTGTGTATGTTACGACAAATTAGGAGACAGGAATAAGGCAAAAGAATACAATGAGAGAGCCGGAGTCTGTAAACCTTATTCTCAGGCGTATCTTTACAATAAAGAGTATTTTGACAGTATGAAAAATAGGAAAGCGTGATGGTTTCTCATTAACCGGATAAAAAGTAACAAATTTTTCAGAGCAGCATAAGTTATTTGTAGAAAAAGATAAAAGATGGTCTTTTTCTAAACTATTTAGGAGGATAATATTCATGAATCAAAATAATTTATATAATTGCTGTCAGAATCAATGCCATCCTTACTGCTGTGAACGAGGTCCCATGGGCCAGAGAGGAGATCAGGGGCCAATGGGTCCACAGGGGATAAAGGGGGATACCGGCTGTCCCGGACCTAAGGGGGATAAAGGAGATCAGGGGCCAATAGGCCCGCAGGGAATCCCGGGCGCTCCCGGTCCAAGAGGCCCCAGGGGCAATACGGGTCCGGTTGGGCCTACAGGTAACACAGGCCCAAGAGGCTGCGCGGGTCCAAGGGGCTACGCAGGACCACAGGGGATTCAGGGGATTCAGGGGATACGAGGTGATATTGGACCGAAAGGAGATCCGGGATGTGAAGGTCCTAAGGGAGATATAGGTCCGCAGGGGCCGGCAGGTCCGGCGGGGCCGGTAGGCCCGGTAGGCCCGCAGGGAGATATAGGTCCACAGGGGCCAAGAGGTATTCCGGGACCAACCGGAGCAACGGGGCCGACAGGAGCAATGGGGCCTCAGGGCGTAACCGGACCACAGGGAATTCAGGGAGAGACAGGGCCAATCGGAGTTCAGGGACCGAAAGGATGTACAGGTGATGAGGGTCCGATTGGAGCGACAGGAGCAACGGGAGCAACAGGAGCAGACGGAGCGACAGGAGCAACGGGAGCGACAGGAGCAGACGGAGCAACAGGAGCAGACGGAGCGACAGGAGCAACAGGAGCAGACGGAGCGACAGGAGCAACAGGAGCGACGGGAGCAACGGGAGCGACAGGAGCAACAGGAGCAACAGGAGCAGACGGAGCGACAGGAGCAGACGGAGCGACAGGAGCAGACGGAGCGACAGGAGCAACAGGAGCGACAGGAGCAACAGGAGCAACGGGAGCAGACGGAGCGACGGGAGCAACAGGAGCAGACGGAGCGACAGGAGCAACAGGAGCAGACGGAGCGACAGGAGCAACAGGAGCAACAGGAGCAACGGGAGCAGACGGAGCGACAGGAGCAACAGGAGCAGACGGAGCGACGGGAGCAACGGGAGCGACAGGAGCAACGGGAGCAGACGGAGCGACGGGAGCAACGGGAGCGACAGGAGCGACAGGAGTTGCAGGAACAGGAGCAATCATTCCGTTTGCATCAGGTGTACCGATAGCTCTGACGACGGTTGCCGGAGGTCTTGCAGGGCTTCCCGCCTTTGTTGGCTTTGGAAGCAGTGCACAGGGGCTTACATTATTAGGATCTACAATTGATATCACGAATGCCGCCGGAACACTTTCTAATTTTGCATTCCAGGTTTCGCGTGCCGGAATCATTACTTCGTTCAGTGCGTTCTTTAGTACAACAGCGGCGCTTTCATTGCTGGGTTCCAATGTCACGGTAAATGCGCAGATCTATCAGTCGACAACGCCAAATAATGTTTTTGCGCCAATTGCAGGAACACTGATCAGCCTCACACCGACACTTACCGGAATTATATCTGTTGGAACATTGCTTAACGGCGCACTTACCGGACTCAATATTCCGGTTACGGCTCAAACACGGCTAATGCTGGTATTTTCAGCATCGGCAAGTGGATTGACTCTAATCAATACAGTAGCAGGATATGCAAGCGCCGGTTTAAGCATTAATTGATCACACGGAACAGAAATAATTGTCAGATACTTCGATAAGCGGATTGCCACGTCAGGTATCAAAACGGGCAGGACATTATGCCCTGCCTGTTTGTTATATCATTTTATGCTTTTATACTTATTATTACGTTTCCATGGTCTGAATCAAATTCTGTAATTTTTCAAGGCTGATATTTCTTGTAGCAAGAAAAGCTTTAAGGGCGGCGCCGATTTCTTCGTGATTTTCTTCGGTCAGATCGGACAGTTGGGAGAGAGTAGAACTCTCGGTTTTTTCCGGTGTGTCGGATAACGGGATCATTTCCGGCGGGTCAGATTTCGGCTGCAGTTTATCCAGAACGTTGCCTTTTACCACAGTCACGGTAATCTTTCCGGTGCGGGCAGAAGATTTTTCTTCTGTTTTTTCGGATTCTGCGGCGGATACTGTGGACGACGGATCTGCAGAGGAGTCGTTATTTGCGGGGGCTGCTGCAGAGTCGGTATTGGAAGACGCCGGTATTGTAATATCCGTTCCCATATAGGAGAGAACTTTTTGCACGTAATTTTGTGTCTCTGTATAGGGCGGAATGCCGCCATATGTATCTACACTGCCGCTGCCGGCGTTATATGCTGCAAGAGCGAGCGAAATATTTCCCTGATATTTAGTCAGAAGCTGTGAGATCAGGTTTGCGCCGCCCATAATATTTTCCCTTGCATCGTAAGAGTTTGTTACGCCCAATGATGCGGCGGTCTGGGGCATTAGCTGCATTATGCCGACTGCACCTTTACTGCTGACCGCATTTGTGTTAAAATTAGATTCGGTTTTGGCGATACATTTTAACAGCTGACTTGAGACATTATAAGTATTGGCAGCTTCTGTGAAAATACTTTCCAAATCGACTGGACAAGCGACCGAAGAAGAAGTATTCTGTGAAGAAGAGTACTGGTTGGAGGCATTGCCTAATACGGAAGCAAAATTCGCGCTCTCTGCTTTGGCCTGCGCCGCTTCTTTGGCTAACCTGGCAGCTTCGGCGCGCTCGGCAGCCTGTGTTGTGATCTTTTCTGCCAGCGCATAGTCAATATGATTTATCATAGTCAAACTCATTGTGATTCACCTTTCCAAATGGCATTTATATTTTTTATAATAACACAATTTTAAGAAAGAGGGAAGAGAAAAAATGGAAAACAAAAAGAAAAAGGTTCCGTTTGTAACAAAAGCACAGTTGGAGGAGATGGTAAAACAGTATCCGACGCCGTTTCACCTCTATGATGAAAAGGGGATTCGCGAAAATGCAAAGGCAGTCAAAGATGCGTTTGCCTGGAATAAGGGATTCCGCGAATATTTTGCAGTTAAGGCAACGCCCAATCCTTTTATTCTTTCTCTTTTAAAAGATTATGACTGCGGATGCGACTGTTCTTCACTGACGGAACTGATGATGGCGGATGCCGTCGGATTTGGCGGGGAACATATTATGTTCTCGTCGAACGATACGCCGGCGGAAGAGTTTGCATTTGCCGATCAGCTTGGCGCAATTATCAATCTGGACGATTTTACACATATTGATTTTCTCGAACAGACAATCGGAAAGATTCCGGAGACCATCAGCTGCCGTTATAATCCGGGCGGTGTTTTTTTGCTCAGCAACGGGATAATGGATAACCCCGGCGATTCCAAATACGGATTTACACACGATCAGATGATAGAAGGATTTCGCATTTTGAAAGAAAAGGGAGCAAAATATTTTGGCGTGCATGCATTTCTTGCAAGCAATACGGTGACAAACGAATATTATCCGAAGCTGGCAAGGCAGCTTTTTGAACTGGTTGTCGAATTAAAGGAGAAAACAGGCTGTGATATCCGGTTTATTAATTTGTCCGGCGGCGTCGGGATTGCGTACAGTCCGGATCAGACGCCGAATGATATCGCCGCGATCGGCGCCGGTGTAAAAGAAGCGTTTGAAGAAATATTAATTCCGGCCGGTCTTGCGGATGTTGCAATCTATACGGAAATGGGGCGTTTTATGTTGGGGCCGTATGGCTGTCTTGTGACAGCGGCGATTCACGAAAAACATACCTATAAAGAATATATCGGCGTGGACGCGTGCGCTGCGAACCTGATGCGTCCGGCGATGTACGGCGCATACCACCATATCACGGTGATGGGGAAAGAAGATGCGCCGTGCGACAGAAAATATGACGTTGTTGGATCGCTATGTGAAAATAATGATAAATTTGCGGTGGATCGTATGCTGCCGGAAATTGAGAAAGGCGACCTGCTGGTCATCCATGATACGGGAGCTCATGGATTTTCGATGGGATATAATTATAACGGCAGACTGCGTTCCGCTGAAGTTCTGTTAAAAGAGGACGGGAGTACGCAGCTGATTCGACGTGCCGAGACACCAAATGACTATTTTGCGACTTTTGACTGTTTTGATATTTTAAAAAACAGTAAGTATATAACAAACTAGTATTCGGGTCAGTTTTCTATGTGTATAAACGAAGCGCTTTTTGAACAGGCAAAAAAAAGGATTATCGGTTTAAATCGTATGCGTCAGGGGATTGGGACGCTCTCAGAAAAAACGGTGCATGCCGTGTTAAAAAATTACTATGCGCCGGATACGGATATGCATGAAATACCAATTGACGGTTTTGTGGCCGATATTTATACCGGAAGCGAGATTATCGAAATACAGACGCGTTCATTCAATGCGATGCGAAGAAAACTAATGGCGTTTCTGCCGGTTTATGAGGTGACGATTGTGTATCCGATTCCGCATATCAAGTGGTTAAGCTGGATCGACGAGACAAGCGGGGAGGCATCTCCAAAGCGAAAATCGCCGAAAAAGGGGAACCCCTATCTGGCGTTTCCGGAATTATACAGAATCAGATCGTTTCTGTCCGATAAAAATCTTCATTTTCGATTTGATCTGATTGATATGGAGGAATACCGTCTTTTAAACGGCTGGAGCAGAGATAAAAAAAGAGGAAGTGACAGATACGATCGCATTCCGCTGAAATTTGTGGAGGAGGTGAGGATTGACCGGAGAGAAGACTATCTGCAGTTTGTTCCTTTTGATTTGCCGGAACCTTTTACGGCTAAGGAATTTGCGTTGTCTGCAAAAATCCGTCCGGAACTTGCGCGCACGGTACTTTTGATTTTGACGGATCTTGGTATTGTAGCGCGCATCGGAAAAAAGGGGAACAGTTATCTCTATCAGGTCAGTGAGTAAAATGCCATAAGAACGGCCTGTTTTATCGGTTACGAGCCGCATCGCAGTTGTAATTGACAAAAGACAGACAGGATGGCAGAACTGCGCAAATTGACAGAAGATGGACAGGATGGCAGAATTGCGCAAATTGACAGAAGATAGACAGGATGGCAGAATTGCGTAAATTGACGGAATTGCCTAAGCAAAATTAAGAAAGTGGATACTTTGAAAAATAAAATTTTCACAGACAAATGTATTTGTCTGGCTAATATTGTGCCTGCGGTCCAAATGTCGCAGGCTGTGAGAAAGGCATGGTTATTTTTATGGTAAAATTATACATTAACGAGGAGAATAAGACAGGGCATATTGAGCCGGAGATCTATGGTCATTTTTCTGAGCATCTGGGCCGGGGTATTTACGAAGGTATTTATGTAGGCGAAAATTCTGATATTCCAAATGAAAACGGAATGCGAACCGATGTTGTTACTGCTTTAAAAGAACTGAAAGTACCTCTGTTACGATGGCCGGGCGGATGCTTTGCAGACGAGTATCACTGGCGCGACGGCATTGGGGAAAAACAAAGCCGCAAAAAGATGGTCAATACAAACTGGGGCGGCGTAGTGGAGGATAACAGTTTCGGAACACATGAATTTATGGAACTGTGCCGCCAGCTCGGCTGTAAAAAATACATAAACGGTAATCTGGGAAGCGGCACGGTGCAGGAAATGTCGGAATGGATTGAATATATGACTTTTTCAGGCGTATCTCCGCTGGCAGAATTGCGCGCCAAAAACGGACATGAGGAACCGTGGAACGTGGAATATTTTGGCGTTGGCAACGAAAACTGGGGATGCGGCGGAAATATGACGCCGGAACATTATGCGAACGAGTACCGCCGGTATCAGACTTTTGTTCGTAATTACAATCCGGATGTTCCGGTCAGGAAAGTCTGCTGCGGAGCAAATGTTGCAGACTATTACTGGACAAGACGCGTCTTAGAGACGGCATTCGACCATGGCGAACATGCGCATGGATTTATGGATTACCTGTCGCTCCATTACTATGTGCATCCGTTTGGCTGGGATATCAAGGGGAGCGCGACCGATTTTGACGAGGAAGTCTGGTACAGAAGTTTAAACAAAGCGCTGTATATGGATACTTTGGTGACACGCCACAGCGCGATCATGGATGAATTTGATCCGGATAAAAAAATCGGTATGTGCGTCGATGAGTGGGGAGCATGGTATACCTGTGAGCCCGGTACGAATCCTGGATTTTTGTATCAGCAGAACACGGTGCGCGATGCTTTGATTGCTTCCATTACACTGAATATTTTTAACAAACACTGCGATCGGGTAAAAATGGCGGCGCTTGCACAGATGGTAAATGTGATTCAGTCGGTGCTTTTGACGGAGGGGGCGCAGATGATCAAAACGCCTACCTACCATGTTATGCATATGTACCGTTATCATCAGGATGCGGATTTGCTGGAAAGCAGTCTATCCGGCGTAAAGCAGATTGGTGTCGGGGAGTGGACAGTACCGTGTGTAACAGAATCCGTTTCGGCAGATGGAAACGGCGCGATTACGATTACACTGTGCAATCTTTCTGCCGCTTCGGCGGAAGAAGTTGAGATCTCGTTTGTAAAAGGCGGTTATTCTGTTTCGGAGGCAAGCGTGGTGACACATTGTGATATCCATGCGCACAACACATTTGACGATCCAAAGGCTGTGCAGGAAAAATCGTATACGGATTATCATACGAAAGAGCGAGGGCTTGTCATAACGCTTCCCGCAGCCAGTGTGGTTTTAATACGGCTGAAACCATGAAAACAAGATGCAGAAAATGTCTGCTGCGCGAGATGGCGGAGGCGGACAAACATAGGTTAGAGAAATATAAAGACGCAATTAAACCGCATGACCGTGTCGGGGAAAGCTCCTATGAGAAACGGCTGTCGGCCTGTAAATCCTGCGATTATTTAAATGAGGGCACATGCATGGCATGCGGCTGTTATGTGGAACTGCGCGCATTGGCAAAAACGGGTCGATGCCCATATCGTAAGTGGCAGACAGTGTGAGAAGAGTTTCTGATCGCCCGCACAAAAGACAGGGGTGTAATGCGAAAAAGTTTAGGAGGTTTGGATGATGGAAAAGAAGTTGTCAAGAGAGGATGCATGGAGTTTACTGACAGAGTATAATAAGACACCGTCGTTGATCACACATGCGCTGACCGTTGAGGCTGTAATGCGCCATTTTGCATGTCAAAACGGGGAAGACGAGGAAGTGTGGGGTGTAACGGGGCTTCTTCATGATCTGGATTATGAACAGTTTCCGGAGGAACACTGTCATAAAGCGGCGGAGATTATGAAAGCGCACGGGATTGATGAGGTTTATATACGCGGAATGATGTGCCATGGCTATGGGCTTTGTACCGATACAGAACCAAAGAGCAGAATGGAAAAAACGCTCTATACGATTGACGAGCTGACCGGACTGATCCATGCGGTTTGTCTGATGCGCCCTTCAAAGAGCGTTCTTGACCTGGAAGTAAAGTCTGTCAAAAAGAAATTCAAGGACAAGTCATTTGCCGCCGGTGTGAATCGAGATGTGGTCAGAAACGGTTGTGAGATGCTGCAGATCGAACTGGACGAAGTGATACGTGAAACCATTGAGGGGATGAAAGAAAAAGCGGAAGATATTGGATTGAAAGGAAATCTGTAACAGAATACTGGATTTGGGATATTTTATTTTTTCTTTGCGGCAGACTTTGGCGAAGCCATGCAGGACATAATCTAAGATTCAGGAAAGAGGCATTGCATAGGAAAATGGCTGTATCAGCAGGGGAAACCAATACCAAACGAACTTCAAATAAGACCTGTTTCTTTCTAAAATTGATAAGACAGTCTATGAGAATTTGAACACCATTTAGCGACATAAATGCAGAGAGTTGCCCATAAGGGAACTGTCTGGTAAAGAACAAAGAAAAAACATCTCCAATAAATATAAAAATAATCAAAAGAATAGTTTCTAAAATGCCCATACTCCTTTTAAGGGGAGATTATGGGCATTTTTCTTTTATCATGCTCTGCTATTAAAAAATATTTTATAAAGTGATCTAAATGTGCAGCAGAGATTCTTAAGTTTATGATGTTGAGCTAAGCCGGCAGTCCTGACTTCACAGAATAGAATTTTGAAAAGAACGAAAGTGATTCGCAGATTCAGCTAATCTATGAAAAGATCTTATGACCTGTGTTTTTAGCAGTTTTGACCAACCTCCTGACCATCTATCTGACCATAAAACTGAGACAGGTTGTTTAAATACTGACGTTTTGTCTCCATAGACGGATGTACATATCGATTTAATGTAATCTGCACGTCGGAATGACCAAGCATCTCACTTAAACTTTTTACATCGGTACCACGCTCAATACAATTTGTGGAAAATGTATGCCGCAGCATATGAAAATTTTTGTCCTGCAGGTTTGCTTCTTTTAGTATCTTTTTAAAATGATATTGTAATGTCCGTGGTTCTAATGGTTTATTGTCTCCAAATATATATTCCTTTTTTTCACGAAATTTTAGAAGCAATGTAATGGCCGTCTCGGACAGAGGGATCTCACGTCTGGAATATTCGCTTTTGGGAGCTGTCTCTACCAGAACTGTTCCTGAAGTCCCCATAGAAAGGCGCTGCACCGTCCTTCGCACCATAAGTATTTTATTTTCAAAATCAATATCCGACCATTTCAGAGCACACAATTCACCCAGCCGAAGTCCTGTGAACAGGCTCAGCAATACAGCCATTTTGTAAACATCTGTTTTCTGATTCAACGCGGAAACCAATTTTTTTTGTTCAATTTTACTAAATACCTGCACGGGCCTTTTTCTGACGGTAGAAGTATATTTTTTTAACGCAGGTACTGTTATCCCATATTTTTTGGATGCGTATTTTAAAATCTGATTTAATACACAGTAAACACTCTTTCTCATACTTTCTGACAAATGTCCGGAAACCATATCGACAAAATCACAGGAAATATCCGAGACTGCCGTTTTTGGCAGCAGCTGTTCTATATGCTTCTTGTAAACTGTTTTATATTTTACATAGGTTGATATTTTTTTATGGCATTTTACATCTGAGAGCCACTCATCGGCCATATTAGAAAATAAAATATGGCGGGCTTCTATCTGTCCTGTCTGATCTGATCCCGTACAAGTCAAAAGATTCCTCTGAATTTCAAGTTTTTTTCGTACTCCGTTATAGCTATCTGCATAAACAGACCGATAGATTTTTTTCCCTTTTTCTTCATTGAATACAGGATACCGTCCCTCCCATCGTCCGTCCTTTCTTTTTCTGATATTTTCCCCATGACGTGCCATGTGGAGTGCGTAGTGTTGATGACAAAAGTACAGAAGTGAATACCGAAAAAGGCTTGAAAACAAGGCATTTCCGAGAGTTGGGAGTTCTTTTCCGGCTCTCGGATTTTTTCGTTTCTGGGTGCTTGCTGCCAGGCAAAAGCAAGGGTTGAGTTGACAGGTTGAAAATCGGCAAGGTTGAGTGGACAAGATGATTTTGTGTAGGATTGAGTGGATAGGATGAATCGAAGAGTGCAAGTGCAAGGAACACTCGATAGTAAAAATAATGAGATAGCATCAAATATCATCAAATATCAGAAAACATTGAAATTTCTCGAAGAGTATGGTATAATGTTATTTGTAGTAGTTTACACATCTGCGAAATGATAATGAGGTGTCGAAATGACGGAATTAAAGAATGATAATTATATTAGTATAGACGAGGCCGCTGAATACTTAGGAATTAAGACTGTGACGCTTCGTAACTGGATAAAGAAAGATGATTCTATACCTGCACATAAGATCGGGAAACTGTGGAAGTTCAAGCGTTCTGAATTAGATGCTTGGGTGCAAAGTGGTAAGAGTGCATCAGTGAACTAATGAATGGAGAACGTGGATTTATGGATATAAATAAAAACTGCTTGTATGATATGGAGTTCATACATGAACAGATAGCAAAAGTCCTTGCAAAAATAAAAATATGCGATGATTCTGTTAATAAAGATGAACTGGAGAAAAAGATTGTTCGCTATTATACAGACAAATTTGATTCGTTTACAGCGGAGCATTTCCAGTATGATTTTATTGACCTATTCTGCGGTGCTGGTGGCTTATCGGTTGGACTTGAGCAAGAGGGATTTCGCCCTATTATAGCTGTTGATAAGGATTTAGCAGCATTATTGACTTATCGATTCAACCGTCCTTGGTTAACAGAGGAAAACCTTATTCATGATGATATTAGAGAACTTGTCGGAAAGGATATATTCCCCCACGTCCCGGTTATTGTGGGAGGTCCTCCTTGTCAGGGGTTTAGTGTTGTAAATAAACATAAAAAAGAAAATGACGAACGCAATGCCTTATACAAGTTCTATGTTCATGCCGTGAAGCAGTCACGTCCTAAACTTTTCTTGATGGAAAATGTTGAAGGGATTTTGAAACTGTATAATGAAATTCAAAGTGATTTTGCAAATATCGGTTACACCGTATGTGAACCACTTATTTTGAGTCCTAAAGATTTCGGTTTTCCACAAAGCAGGAAGCGAGCATTCATCTTAGGCATTAATAATGACTACGAGCATATGACGAGTGAATTGTTTTCAATATTTAAAGAAACGGTTCTTAGTAAGATGCAGGGTCCTAAATACACCCTTTGGGATGCCATTTCTGATTTGCCAGAACTTGAGGCTAAAACGTTGAAAAATTCCACTCATGTGGAAAGCAAAAAATGGGGCTATACGGTAGCGGGAATTTCGGCCACATCAACTGAGTATACTCAGCTGATAAATGAGGGCATCCCAGTTCAGAGACCACTGCTAAACCATCGTTCCAAATATAATAACGAAAGAGACATTCAAATTTATCAATTACTGAAACCCGGTGAAAAATCAGATGCGGAAAGTATCCAGGAAATTAATCCGTATAAAAACCGAGCAGATATCTTTAGAGATAAATTTGACAAACTTGTGGCAGATGAACCTTGTAAGGCTATTACTGCACATATGTATTATGACTGCAATATGTATATACATCCATATCAGGCAAGGGGACTTACTCCACGTGAGGCTGCTCGTGTTCAAGGTTTCCCAGATGACTATTTCTTTTTAGGGTCACCTAATGAATGGTACAGGCAGATAGGAAATGCAGTGAGTCCGCTTATGGCGAGGGTTTTGGCTAACGGGTTAAAGTGCGTATTGAAAAGGATGAATGTAGATGAGTGAAGAAATAAGATACTTTGATTGCTTTGCAGGTATTGGTGGTTTTCACTGTGGCGTGCAGAGAATCAAGAGTAATAGGTATAAGTTTTCTCACGCTGCATATTGCGAAGTGGAGAAAAATGCACAGAAGGTATATGAAAAAGCCTGCTGTATAGGAAATATACAAAAAATTGACGATGTGAAAGATATCCGTACCCACAGAAATCCTGATGGTATACTTGTTAACGACTTTGATGTTTTGTTTGCGGGTTTTCCATGCCAATCCTTTTCTAATGTAGGGTATAGAAAAGGATTCGATGACCCACGTGGACAGTTATTCTTCTATATCCTTGATATGCTGGATTTTTATAGACCGAAGTATTTTGTGTTGGAAAATGTTCAAAAGATTCACACCATTAAGGGCGGTGGTCTTTTGGATGAGATGAAACAGGCATTACAAGATATAGGTACAGGCTACATTTTGCATACATGGGATTTGCTTGCATCTGACTATGGTTTACCACAGAAACGTAATCGTATTTTCTTTTGCGGAGTAAGAAAAGATTTGGTAAGTGAATTGCATCTTGCACCACCACCAAAGATTGACTTAAAAATGGCGAAGTATCCAACAACGTGGCATCTTCTGGAAAAAGGCGAAGTTGACCCAAAACACTATATACCGAGCGGTTCCAGAAAAACGATACTGACCAAGCCGCATAATTGGCAGGGTGATGTAAATATCGACAATCCGATTGCACGTCCGCTGACAGCTACGATGTCAAAGTGGCATAGAGCAAATCAAGACAATTATTTTAGTGATAGCTATATTCACGGTACAGAACCTTATGTAAGACCTTCCGTTGATATAGAAAATGAGCCGATTCGTAGGATTACACCTTTGGAAGGATACAGATTGCAGGGATTTCCAGATGAATATGCAGATATTGCAAAAGAGTTAGGAATTTCATATTCAGCACAATACAAATTGATTGGGAATGCGCTTCCTGTTGATTTGGCTACTGCGGTAATAAAATATTTTATGGATAATGTCTTTGATTCTATGGAGGAGGTAAAACATGGCAAGTAATGATATGAATGTTCAACAAAACGGCTTTGATACAAGCCTCGCCATATTGAAGGACACGTTATCGTATGTCGAGGATGCAACTTTTAAATGGAAAGATGTCATCAGTGTTTTAGTAATTAAACTAAGCAACACTGATAGTATCAACAAAGCAAACGAGGCCAGCAATGCTACCCAGATTCAATTAACAAGCGAAAGAGATGCATCTGCGGGACAGAGAAAAACTGAGGATTTCTTTCCTACTCTTACATTGAATTCGACGTTCAAAGGGTGGAGAATTGGTGTTCCGGTTAGGTTAAGTAAAAAGAATCTTGAAGCCTTGGGTGTGGATACAACAGAGTTTAGTACAGATTGGGAAAAGGATCAGGTTCAGATTCGCAGGCGAATTTTAAATGCTGATGAACACGGAAATGGTAATCCGACACTGCAGATTTGTTATGGCGACGACCTAATGCCTTTGAGAAAGGCGTTAGGTGTTGACGATTACATTGTTTTTGTCAAAAGGAAAGATGCTTCTGTATATGAGGCTTTTGGTGTTTTTAAGAACATTGATTTGGGCAAAGGAAAGAAAATGTATGTCTCCGACAAGGCAGATAAAGACAGTACAAATTTTGGCTTAACGGATATTACTATCGAGACAGACGAAGATACATACATAAACGAGTACGAAAAAGCTGCCAGATACTTGCAGTCCTATGTTTCTGAAACAGGCTTGGATATTTCTACGAAAAAGGAAGATCTGGAAGCTATACTGACAGAGTTCACATCCAAGTTTTCTCCAGAGATTTTGGCATCGCTGCAGGACGAGGAACTGCTTAATTATCTGTTCTACACGGTTGGTGAGAACCAAGATTCCCTTTGCTGTTGGCTTGAAATGAATAAGGATTGCCGACAGCACTTTGGCAGCATTTCCGGTGGGTCTGCATATAAGTTCGGTCTGTTCCAAAAGCAGAAAACGGGAGAATGGACAACAGGAAGTCCTCAGAAGCCACAGGTTCTTACAGAGGATGAGGCGTTGGAACTTGGTCGCAGCATCCGAGATGCATTGGTAAAAGCGGCAGGGATTGTTCAGAACGCAACACTCGATTCCCTTGCAGATTATGAGCAGTTAGATACAACACTTTGGAATGAAGTTGGTGAGCCATACTGCAATTGGGGTTGGTTCCATAAGTATCTGGCTATGGTTTGCCCAGATAAGTTGAGTTGCTTCCATTCTTCTGATTGGCAACGCCACATTCTCTATGCATTAAAAATCAAGCCGAGTGATAAATACTTTACTCGTAGCGGTCAGTTGGCCATGATTTCTAATTATGCTGGATGGTACTATGGTGAGTTCAAAGATGTGCTGTTTGAACGCTTTGGTGGAGACATCATCCAGTTCGTGAGAGTCGGCACTTCTGATGATACTCAGAATTATGCAGCAGAATGGAATCAGAAATCTGTTGTAGGTATCGGTTGGAGAGATATCGGTTCTCTTGAGGATTATGTTGCGGGTGAAGGTCTTGATAAAGGTGCAATCACTGAGGCATTAAAGGAAAAATTCGGTTATGCCGAAAATGTAGCATCCCGTAAGGCGGGCGAACTCATTCGTTTCTACAAGACCGACTCAAACACCGTAGTCGTTGCAATGGACGGCGAAAGTCTGTTAGCTTTTGTCGATGGTATTGGAAATTACTTCTATGACCCTTCATCTGCAATGGCACATATGAAGCCAGGAACATGGCACCGTAATTTTGCTTCTGGCGAGCATCTTCCAACAAAGTCTGAAGGCAAGCTGACATCTTGTTATCCTCTGACCGATGAGGAAAATTTGATGTTCTTGTATGACAGATATTACTATGGCGATGAAGAAATCATCGATGAAGTTGATGAAATAGAGTTTGATAATCCGGAAGAACGCAACAAGCGTAATTTCCGTGCTTGGATGGAAACGCAGGTAAAGCCGGAAGGCGATTCTGATGCCGGACAACCTTATACGGCAAATTCCATCAATCAGTATGTGAGCAACATCTCCAACACTCCGCTCCCTTCCCATGAGGGACACAGCGTATTCTATACGGATGCTGTGATAGAGGTACAGGATTGCTTGGTTGTGTTGGAATCATCTGAAAAGAAAAATAATACCCAAAGAAGTGCCGTTAAGAAATACTTGATGTACTTGATGGCTTTACAGGAGGTCAATATGCCGCTGATATACAATACAGATTTGCCAACTAAATATGAGAGAAATCGCATTGTCTTCGGTGCGCCTGGTACCGGTAAGAGTTTTAATCTGAAGAGGGACTGCGAAGCGTGTCTGAAGGATACAGAAGGTTCTTATGAGCGTGTGACATTCCATCCTGATTACACCTATTCACAGTTCGTTGGAACATATAAGCCCGTTTCTGACGGAACCGCTATTCGCTATGAATTTGTACCGGGACCGTTTATGAGGGTTTATGTTGAGGCAATGAAGAGTGCTCGCTCCCTAAATCCGCAGCCTCATATTTTGATTATTGAAGAAATCAACAGGGCCAAGGTTGCTGCAGTATTCGGCGATGTGTTCCAGTTGCTTGACCGTGACGAGGATGGTGTCAGCGAATATGAAATCCAGACCTCTGAAGATATCAGAAAGTATCTGGCAGCAGAACTGAAATGCGATATTGCTATGTGCAAGAAAATCAAAATTCCGAATAATATGTTTATTTGGGCAACTATGAACAGTGCTGACCAAGGCGTATTCCCTATGGATACTGCTTTCAAGCGTCGTTGGAATTTTGAGTATCTTGGCATCAATGAAAATCAAGACAAAATCAAAGGTCGCGTTACGGTTGGAAACACCACTACGCAGGAGATTGAATGGAATGTTCTCAGACGTGCGATTAACGAGAAACTCGCCAAGGAGTATAAGGTAAACGAAGATAAACTGATGGGACCGTTCTTCATTTCCAAGCGTGTGCTGAAGACTGTTAGCGAAGAGGACGATACTATTATTGATGCAACTCGTTTTGTGGATGTATTCAAGAGCAAGGTAATCATGTACCTCTATGAAGATGCGGCCAAACAGCATAAGCATAAGTTGTTTTCCGGTTGCGAGGATACCACAAAGTATTCTGCCGTTTGTGACAGCTTTGATGAAATCGGAATCCAGATCTTCGGAGAGGATTTTGAGGAGGTTTATTACAATCCGCAGAAGGGATGATAGGATATGGAAATGAAGATTCGTTCTCGCTATGTCCGAGAACAGCAGCGTTATACCAAGAATCAGCTGCGTACTCTTTTCGCCTATGATGATGTAGGTGTAGAAAAATTCATAAAAAGCCTAAAGTCCTATGGCATTCTGAAAACCGTTGCTAATACTGCGGAGCAGAAGGAATTGACAGACCTTGTCGATGAAGATGTTCAAGTGGTCGATGAGACTGCCGGAAACGATGACTGCTACTATGTGTTTACATATGTCGGTGTCATTACCATCGGAAATCGTGTAATCAAGGTTTATCCGAAGTATATTCTTTCTGAAAATGAACCGCTTACAAGGATGAAGCAGGTTGTGAAAGTCCTTGAACGCTACAGTCATTCTGAGGAGCAAATTATAAATCTGTTTAATGGTGACGGAGATAACCGCAGTTTTAATATTCTTGCGGTTATCCTGTACCTTTTGAACGACTACTACGAGTACGGCGTCTATAACAACAGCGAGGACATTTTGGAAGTCAACGGCGAAGGCGATATTCTATGGAACAGAACCATAGATGATGGTTTTGCTATTATTGAAGAAGGTCGTCCGTATTATACAGAACTGATTACACATAGGTCAGTGGAAGATGATATGGATTATTTCAAGCGTCTGCATGAGTGCGTACTTACAGAATGCTCCAAGCAGCTCCGGGATGCCGGACTGGAAGAATTGTTTGAAATGGATTCTGTTTCCTTGAGTGATGAAACCTTGGAGGATTTTGGCGAAAAAGAATATATTCTTGAGCGTATCATGAAAGAGTTGAATGTCCAGTTCAACACGCATCGGCAAATTCTGCTGAAAACACTGTATACCTACATTTCACAGGACAGAAAAATGCTCGAAGAAAATCAAGGCATCAGTATGTTTGGTACTACTGCATTCCACGCCGTTTGGGAAAAGGCGTGTGCGGTTGCATTCGGAAATAAACTGGATGTTGCGATAGGTCAGTTGCAAATGAAGGAGCCGTTGGCAGACGGATACAATAAGAAAACCAAGCTGATAGATTTGGTTGAAAAGCCAAAATGGTGTGGAGAGGGATTTATGCATGAACCCAAGGACACCCTTATTCCCGACCTCATTACCATCAATGAGTACAGTGGTCAGGACTGGTTCATCATATTCGATGCCAAATATTATCTGATTCAGCTTGAGAAGGGTCGCACATTAAGGGGTAACCCTGGTGTGGGCGACGTAGTTAAGCAGTATATGTATCAGTTGGCATATAAGAAATTCTTGGCAGACCACCACATTGCGGTCGTTAAGAACTGCTTTTTGATGCCGACCGAAGGAAACGAAATAGTAAACAAAGGGAAAGCAAAATTGGAAATGCTTTCCGAATTAGGACTGGAGGATATCCAGATACGTCTGATTCCGGCTGATATGCTTTTCGATTGCTATTTAAGTCGAAAGAAAATAGATATCGCAAAATTGGAATTATAACAGATACCTTACCATGAAGATAATTCGTTTAAAGGAGGCGAGTGATTTATGCGTACATTTAATTATGCTGCGTATGCGCGGACAATTGAATTGGGGATTGCAAGTCCCAACATGACCAAAATCGCACAGGCTCTCTTTGAACCCATTATCAGTCATGAAGGTGTTGTCAATCATCGTGGAAACCCATATACGATAGACCCAAAACAAGCCAAAGCGTGGTATGAGCAGACAAAGGGTATTCCTGCAAACATTAAAACGGCTGCAGGCTTGCCGGATATTGTGAACTCTATTGGAGATTATTTTTCGGAACACATTATTGATGAACTTATCAATCAGATGAAGGAAGCCGCTATGTATTCTGCGATGCTTTCTCTGATTCATGATTCTGACCTCGGCGATGAAGCAAAACAGGAATTGATGCAAAGTTACGAAGATGGTGATAGAGCGGAATTCCTTGGACGAGCGTTTCTGTATGCCTTGGTTGGCGACAACTTAAAGAAAGACCCCGATGTTGAGGTTTTTCCTGTGGACGAGGATATCCGTACATTTAAGGAGTTAATCAAGAAGAGCCACAAAAAGCCGGAAAAGATAACTCCTCCGGATGAAATCGAAGACCACGAACTTGGTTATGTACAGGAACTATATAAAGTGTACCACGAAGAAACCGGAGAAGAATATGCGCGTCCCGCGGATCTGGATTCGCAACCAAAATTGAAGAGGGATTTCAACAGGCAACGCAAAGATTACTATAGTGCAGAAACCATACGCCGTGAACTCAGAGATACCATCCGACAGGATGAAACAGAAGGTTTTGATATTCTTAAGGATGAGATGTATGATGGCGTCATCACGACACGGGATAAGGATTACGACAGCAGTTTCAAGAGGCTGACCGCTGTTATGGAACACGCTACAGAAGTTCCAATTTCCCGGAACTTACAAGACCGTCTTTTGGATTGGGTCGGACCAGGCGAGAAAAAGGGTGTTTGTCATATGCTTGTAAATGATGAACGCTTGACCTGGATGGAGGATGATGATGACTGCTAAATTATTCAATTCAACATTTGAAATGGAACTGAGGATTTTGCTCCTCCTCTTGGAAAGTAATGGTGGGCAATACACGGTTGATAGAATTGTGGCTCTTGATTTTATTACTTGCTATTCGGCGGATTTCAGTCTCCCCTACGGAAACCTGCATGGAGAGAACAGTTACAAGTTTGGTGAGATGTCTAACAGACGCCTATTGGTGCAGGAAGCCGTCAAAGAACTTGTAACAAAAGGTTTTATTTCGGTTACGGTAGATAAGGGCTATTACTTTTCAATATCTGACCAAGGTAAAGCATATGCTAAAAAGTTCAAGAGCGCCTATGCAAAGGAATACAAGACCATTGCAAAGGCAGTAATCAAAAAATACAGAAAGGACAGTGACGAGGGCATTCTGGCAGAAATCCAGTCTCACTCGATTATGTCACTTAAGGTATAAGCGATGTTTTACATAAAAAGAATCACCCTTGTTACTGGTAACGGCATCCAGTCTTCAGTGGAGTTTGATGCCGGACTGAATATTATTTATGGCGAATCCAATACAGGAAAGAGCCTTATTGTCGATTGCATTGACTATATGTTTGGCACCACCGAGCATCGTTTCGAGCCTAAATTGGACTTGAAGGAAATTCGTATGCTGTTGGATGTTGACGGTAATAGCCTTACTATGGCAAGAAAAATTGACAGCAATGATGTCGAAGTTTCCAGCTTGGTGCCGGATATTGATAGTGATACATATAAAACAGGCAATGCGAAAAAGAGCATCAACAGCGTCTGGTTGCGCCTCATGGGGATTGAAGAAGAAGTTAAAATCATCCAGACATTGACAGGAAAATCACAGAGACTTACGCTGCGAACCTTCTACCACACATTGCTAATTGATGAACAGCGCGTTCAAACAGTAAACAGTGTGCTTTCCTCTGGCATTGGTTACAATAAAAAAGTTGGCATTCCGGTATTGTCATCCCTATTGTATTTTGCGACAGCTAATAACTACCTGCCGGAAGAGGCAGGAAAAAACAGTGCCACTCGTAAGGAACGCAAGGACGCTGTAAAAAGGTTTGTCGACAGAAGTATGTCGAAATTGGCAGAAAAGAAAATCTCTGAATTACAGAACCTATCCAAAGAATCCCCTGCTGAAATTCAGCAAAAAGTAGATCAGGTTCTGAATGCAATAGGTGCTGCGGAAGGTGCGCTTGAGGAGGCTACAAGCCAAAGTCGTACCCTTGCAGATAAAATTATCGAGATTGATAATCAGATTGCAGAATGCAGGGTTTTGAAAAATCGAAATGCATCCCTTCAGACACAATATGACTCCGATATTAGAAGGCTTACTTTCATCGTGGAGGGTGACATTCACGGTGAGGATATTCCTAAATTAGACCATTGCCCATTTTGTAATGGCGAACTTCCAAAGGGCAAAGAAGAATCCTGCATGGCTGCGGCAGTAGCGGAAGTGGCAAAAATAGAAGCTCAAATCCGTGATTTACGCTCTGTCCAAGAATCTATTGCAGCGGAAATGAAGGAGTTAGCAAGCGTCAGAAGTGCTTTAGTAGAACAACGCAGACAGATAGACACACGCATTCGTGCTGAATTACGTCCGCAGATATCGGATTTGCGTTCCCACCTTGCTGACTACACATTGGCATTGAATCAATATAAGGCTAAGGAATTAATTGAGTCCTTCAGCGATGTGTTAGTTAGTGAATTGAAGGTAACGGAGGAAGAAGAATCCTTGGTCGTTAATGTGAATGTTCCACAAAAATTCAATGATGTATTTAAGGACAAGCTGAACGAAATCTTAAAGAGTCTTTTGGAAGAGTGTAATTATCAGAACTTCACGGGTGCGCGTTTTGATTCTGATGATTATGATGTGGTTGTTAACGGACATCTCAAGAAAAGTCAAGGTAAAGGATTTAGAGCCTTTCTTAATACTATTTTGGCAATTGCGGTTCAGAACTGTCTGGCGGAATACGATAAATACCAGCCGGGTCTGTTGGTGGTAGACTCGCCTATTCTTTCCTTAAAAGAAAAAGAAGACCATATTGGTGAAGAACATACCTCCGAAACTATGAAAACAGGACTGTTCAATTATCTGCTATCACACCAAGATACAAGACAAACCATTATAATTGAAAACGAATTACCGAATCTTGATTACTCATCTGCACATCTTGAGGAATTTACAAAGGACGAAAACAGAGGCAGATACGGTCTGATTACAGGCTATCGAGATTAACGGATATCAGAATCACTCACTTTTTGTGGGTGGTTCTTTTTTTTTGCCCTTTTTTCGGGATGTCCATTCAATGTCCATTGGATGACCATTCCGGCTCAATTACAAAAACAGGCTTCCAGAGTATCATATATACAATGAATCTGACATTGAGACGGGTACACAGAAATGCGTATCCATCTGAGTGCCAGACACTCAAATAAAAATTATTCCAATGCCCGAAGTGGTCGACCTTAAGGCGGCGGGATACATCAAGAGTCAAATTCACGGTATAGCCGTGGACTGACCAAAGATGTACCCACCGTGCTTTGTCATGCCCATTTTTGGTATCAGAGTCGGTGTGTACCATCACATCGGCTCTTTTTGTGTCCCTGCCGCCACCCAGTCGGGCGGAAAAGAAAGGCAGGGACTTTATATGAGAAAGTTCAAAACAGCGGCGAAGAACCGCACCAATTACATTTATTACACAGCAGAAGGAAAGCCGATTGTCATCACACCTGGGATGGTTGGCGAAGACGGCAAGGCAGTAACAGAAAGTCTCATTACTATGCTCCATGATTGGGATGACGATGATGTGGATGCAGAGCGTCACGAGGAATACTACTGCCCGGTTCACTATGACGGCTACCATGATGGGGACGGCGACGATGCGGATAACCGCAACCCGTATCTGGAGGATGATACTTACAATCCTTTGCAGCAGATTTTGACCTCCATCGCAAATGAAGAGCGTTCTCTTCAGATTGAAAAGTTGAAGGTGGCTCTTTCCGAACTGACGGACAAGCAGAAAGACACCATTATTAAGAAGTTCTATCGTGGCATGACCAACGTGCAGATTGCAGCAGAAGAAGGTGTTACCGAGGCGGCCATCCGTAACCGCTTAACGAAGATTTATGCAACGCTGAAAAAGAAAATTTGAAAAAAGTTGATTTGAGGGGGTTCGATTCCCCCTCATTTTTCGCTTATGGACAGAGGGGTGA
>CAMUGE010000045.1 GCA_947088345.1 uncultured Roseburia sp. | reverse complement strand
GTATCTCATTTTTCAGCATACGCTTGATTTTGTCGCTCATGGTTTCCCTGCTGGTCCTGCTTAGATGAACCCGCACAATGAAGGTAGTCCGACCAATCTTCTTCACCAGTGCGGGAGCGTCCTTAGCTGGTGCTGTGGTGATAGTGTCCTCTGTGATTTTCTCGCTGCCCATAAATTCTCCTTTTCATACAATTAAATTTTGTTATCCTTCCTCACAATCTCTTTCGCTGCCGCTTTGGTCGCCCTGGCTCCTTCCTCCCGAAAATTCTTACCAGAAAAGAAAACCGGCGCACACCATTCCAGTATGTACTCCCTTACTTACAATGCCATAAACATTTTTATTTGTAACCAAAACAGCAGGAAGATAATTCTTTAATGTAGCAATTTTAGCTTCAAATTTTAGACTTTCAAAATCTTTTTCCGATATACTTAATGTTTCTGCCACTTCATTACATTTGTCAAATACTGACTTTTCAATAATACGTCGCAAATATACAAAAGAGCCAATTCCAATACCATGAGCAAACAATCCTACGGCTTCACTAAACTCCTTATATTGTGAGCCTAAAATAGATTTATACTTTGCAATTTCGGGAATTATCAAATTGGCAGCTGACGGGAATTGTCCTATTTTAATTATTTTGTCATTCATGGTAATTAAATTAAATCAAATAAAACAGAGTGTTCCCTATTTCGAGTACAGCGATATGTCAATACATACCGTTTATTCAAATATGAGTTAAATATCTCCTGTTTTTTGGGTTTTCTTGTATTGACAGCTGTTTCACTGAAAAGGTTTCTTACCATTTGTAGCGCGTCAATGCTTGGGATCTTGGAAACACAAAGTGGTATGCCATAGACTATGCCGAATTAGACCGCCGGATAACTGAATGAGAAGATCAAAAGGCAGCAGAGGCCACCGGATAAACTGGCCGGACTGCTGCCCGTATGCCTTTCGGAATCCTCCTTCCCCATACTTCTATTATAGTACCACACTGAAAAAGCCCAGTTCTTTTTTCAAAGAATCAGACTTTTTCAGCGACCTCCCTAATTTCAGCCTTTACAGCAATTTATGAATAGAAAAACTATAACATTAAGAGGATTAAAAAAACAATTTTTCATACGCGGCTTTACATTACTTTTCTGTTCATTATTTTACAAAAAATAATAGCCACCAATGTACTCACCGCCGTGGCCGCAATCGCCGGTCCTACAATCCCCGAGGGATTCACACTCCCATACTGGCTGCGATAGGCAATCACATTCACCGGAATCAACTGCAGAGACGATATGTTGATAATCAGAAACGTACACATTTCATTGCTTGCAGCCCTGCCAGCCGTCACGCCGGCCGCCGGCGGCAGCGTATTCCCGTTTTTCGCTTTGCTGGCCTGACTTTTTTTTCGGCCAACAGAAACATCCTTTCTCAGAGGCGCATAACCCAACGTGCCTCTCTCCTCCTCAAGTTTAGACAGCTCCTCCATCGCTTTAAGGCCCGCCGGTGTCGCCGCCCACCCAAGTCCAAATACATTGGCGATCATATTTGTCGCTATATATGTATTTGCTGGATGTTCTTTGGGCAGATTTGGAAACATAAACCTTAAAAACGGTTTCAACTTTGCAGAAAGCCCTGCAATCATCCCGGATTTTTCGGCAATTCGCATCAGGCCGGTCCAAAACGACATCACTCCCGCCATGGTAAGGCAAAGCGTTACAGCCTCTTTTGCAGAATTAAGCGCGCCGTTTGCCACGTCCGGCAGCGTACCGTAAAACCCCGCGTAAACAATTCCTACAAGTATCATAAATGCCCAGATATAATTCATTCTCTGCTCCAAAACCTCTTTGTTCATTTATATTCAGAAGCAGCTGCATAATTACGGCTATTTTCACATAGGCTTTATGGAATTTGCAGAATAGATAAGGAGAATATGTTGCACTTCCCTTCCCTGAAAAAATCAATCGCGGTGTTGCTCCCCGTATGTCTTCTGACTGCCTGCGCTTATCCGGGGAGCAGCCAGGACTTCGATACATTTACCGATGAATTGTTTATAAGCGATGTATCGCAAAATGCAATCAATCTTCATTTTACATTAAACAATCCAGAAAATTATGGAATTACAGACGCGCCGGTGACACTGGGCGAAATATCCCGGGAGGCCTTATTGCAGAGCGCTGCAGAAACCGAAAATACACTTTCCGCCCTGAAAAAATATAAGGGCAGCAAACTGTCAAGGGAACAGCAGCTGACATATGACGTATTGTCTGATTATCTTCAGTCATCGTTAGAACTTTCTTCCTATACGCTGTATGAAGAAATCTTAAAACCGTCGACCGGCATTCAGGCGCAGCTTCCCATCCTTTATGAAGAGTATCAATTTCATACAAAAAAAGATATTGAAAACTACCTCACACTGTTAGAACAAACGGATAATTATTATTCACAGATTGCAAAATTGGAACAGCAGCGCGCAAAAGCCGGTCTGTTTATGTCGGATTATGCCTGCAATACTATTATCTCCCAATGTAAAGATTTCATTGCAGATACGCAGAATCACTACTTAATTACGTCTTTTAATAAAAAAATAGACAATTTTCAAGGTCTTTCACAGCAAGAGCAGACAGATTATAAACAAAGAAATCAAACCGTGTTAGAAGAACATGTATTTCCCGCATATTCCAAACTTGCCTCTGCTCTGGGCAAACTCTGCGGCTTTGGAAAAAATGACAAGGGACTCTGTTATTTTGAGGAGGGTCGAAACTATTATGAGGCACTTGTCTACTATAATACCGGATATTCTCACTCTGTTGAAGAAATTTCAAACGACATTAAAACACAGAGAAGCCTTGACCTGCTGGAAGCCGCAAACCTCTGTTCTGTCTATGACGGACTGTGGGATACCTGTCAGAATGCCGTACTGAGTCCGTCCGACGCAATGAGTACACTTGGCACATTGAGAGAGCGCATGGTTAGCGACTTCCCTGCCGCACCGGAAACTAACTATTCAGTCAGCTACATTGACGAATGTATGGAGGAATATGTCGCACCGGCATTTTATATTACGGCTCCAATTGATGATCCAAACCAAAATGCAATCTATATCAATGCTTCCACAGACACAACATCACTGCGATATTTTACAACACTCGCCCACGAAGGATTTCCCGGACACCTCTATCAGACCGTTATGTCTTATCAGGCGGGACTTCCCGAACTTCGTTTTTTGCTCAATTATCCGGGTTATGTGGAAGGCTGGGCTACCTATGTAGAAATGATATCCTATGAGTATGCCGGATTAGAAACAAATGCGGCAAAACTATTAGCATTGAATCAGTCAGCAATCTTAAGCCTTTATGCTTCCACCGATATCGGAATCCACTATGAGGGATGGGATTATCCGGAGACAAAGGCCTTTTGGGAGAGCTATGGGATATCGAATGAAAAAGCTCTCCGTGAAATCTATGAACTGATCGTAGAAGAACCGGCGCATTATCTAAAATACTATGTCGGTTATCTGGGATTTCTTCGTTTGAAACAAACGGCACAGGAAACATTCGGCGACAACTATTGCGATGCCGCATTTCACCAGGCAGTACTCTCAATCGGTCCGGCGCCATTTTCTGTTGTTGAAAAATACTTGCCGGATTATTATCCTAAAACGACATAATATTATGTCGTTTCAGTTAAAAGTGACTGATATACATCGCGTTTGCTAATCCCCCGGTCTTTCGCGACCAGTTTCATTGACTCTTTATGATTTATGCCCTTTTGTTCATAAAAAGCCATATGTTCTTTAATTGACATTTTTTGCCAGGTTTCCTGTACTTCTTTTCTTAATTCGTCAAATGACTTTCCTTCGATGACAAGGACATATTCGCCGCGGGGCTCATTGTCCTGGTAAAAAGAAAGGACATCAGATATTGTAGATAATTTTTTTTCTTCATAACGCTTGGTGAGCTCTCTGCATACGCAGATGCGCCGGTTCCCAAGCGCTTCTTTCAGATCTTCCAGGGTCTTTTTTAAATGGTGAGGCGCTTCATACAGTACGATTGTTCTCGTTTCACTCCGCAATTCTTTTAGAATAGCAAAACGTTCTTTTTTATCCCGCGGCAAAAATGCTTCAAAAGCAAAACGCCTTGTTTTAAGTCCTGACATGGTAAGCGCTGTGATACATGCCGCCGGACCGGGAAGGGAGGTTACTTCCACTCCCTCCTCATAACAGATACGAACCAGTTCTTCTCCCGGATCTGAAATTGATGGTGTCCCAGCGTCAGAAATCAAAGCGATATTCTGTCCATTTTTTATTTTTTCGACAAGTTGATATGACTTTTCAATTTTATTGTACTCATGGTAACTTGTCATTGGAGTCTTTATTTCAAAATGGTTTAACAATTTAATCGAATTTCTAGTGTCCTCCGCCGCAATCAAATCCACTTCCTTTAACGTCTTTAAGACGCGGTATGTGATATCCTCAAGATTGCCGATCGGCGTCGCGCAGAGATATAATTTACCTGCCATACAGTATCCTCCTATCTACGAAACCTACTGTTATTTTAATCTTTCTGTGCAGGGAAAACAAGGATAACCTTCCCCATAATGGCTGGTTCTGCATTCTATTATCCAAAACGTCCTTTTTCTAATCTGTATGATATCATTTTCGAACGTAAGCGGAAACCATACGGAAAATACCGTTTCTCCTGTCACCTTTTTACCTGATTCATGCTGATATGATCCCTATTCTACAACAACTCTTATCCTTGCCCTGATCCCGTCTTCTTTCGCATAAACATAAGCTTTTCCGGATGATACTGCATGTAATTTTCCGTTTTTCGCTACTGTTACTATGCAGGTATTAGAACTGGAATACTCCGGGACATTCCCGGATGATACTTGTGCCGCTATGAGATATGTTTCCCCCGGTTTCAAATGAATTTCCGTCTCCTCAAAACGCACCGTCGGCTGTTTTACTGTAACCTCACAGGATTTACTTACGCCGTCAACCGTAACTGTAATGGTTGCCGTACCATGTTTAACAGCTGTAACGTTACCGCCGCCATCGACGACTGCAACACTTTTTTTATTGCTCTTCCAGACAGGGACAGATTTTGAAGAAGATTTTAAAATCAGGCGGCATACGCCTCTTCGATACAGGCTGACTGATTTTCTGTTTAAACTGACAGTCGGTTTTTTTACCGTTACTTTACAGCTTACCGAGGTATTGTCTGCGGAAACAGTAATCGTAGCATTTCCCGGTTTTTTGGCGGTTATAGTGCCGTCCTCTTCCACTGCTGCCACACTTTTTTTATTAGACCGAAAAGTCGCGCTGTGCGCAGTTGAAACTTTTGCTGTTAATACTCTGCGTTCCCCGACTTCAAGTGAAATCGTTTTTCTGTCCAGCTGTATGGAAGTTTTTTTCACATACACTTTACAGCTTGCTTCGCCGTTCCTGATTTTTACGGTAATTTTAACCGTTCCGGCTTTTTTAGCCGTAATTTTCCCGTAAGTATTGACGGAAGCTATTTTTGAATCGCTGGATGAAAACGTCGGTTTTTTTCCGGTTGACGTAACCGCAATCAGATAGGATTCCTCACCTATTTTCATAGTTTTTGCGTAACTATCCAAAACTACAAACCCGATGCCGGCCGCATTTGTTGTAAACGGTCTGAAAATGAAAAGAAACAGCATAGATACCATGCAGATGGCAGCAAACGCTGCCCAATAGAATTTTGATTTTTTTGACATATGATTCCTCCAAAGACAGATGGATGGCAGGAATCACGATAATCCCGTATGGTTCTATCAGTATAACATATTTAACTATATTTGTAAACAAAAAATCTTCCATTAGCGCATTTTCTGAAGAACTAAAATACGGTTCCCAAAGCGGACTATTCACTTTCGGGAACCGTATTTCTATGCATTTCAAGTTCTGACAGATTCCTGAAACCATCGAAACGCTCAGAATAAGTTAAACCATATCTAAATCTGTTCTAACGCCTGTGCAAGATCTGCAATCAAATCCTCCTTATCCTCAAGTCCACAGGAAATACGGACAAGCCCTGCCGGTATACCGGCTGCTGACAGCTGTTCGTCTGTCATCTGACGATGCGTCGAAGTAGCCGGATTCAGACAACAGGTCCTTGCATCAGCCACATGCGTTTCTATTGCAGCCAGTTTGAGATTTTTCATAAACGTCTCTGCAGCGGCACGACCGCCTTTTAACCCAAAGGATACAACGCCGCATCCACCGTTCGGCAGATATTTCTTCGCAGTCTCATAATATTTATCTGTGGAAAGTCCGGGATAACTTACAAATTCAACTTTCTCATTTCCCTGTAAAAATTCCGCTACCGCCTGACCGTTTTCCACATGGCGCGGCATACGAACATGAAGAGATTCCAGACCAAGATTTAACAGATAAGCGTTCTGCGGCGACTGGATACATCCAAGGTCGCGCATTAACTGCGCCGTACATTTTGTAATAAATGCGCCTTCCTTTCCAAATCTCTGTGCATACGTAATTCCATGGTAGGACTCGTCCGGTGTGCAAAGCCCCGGAAATTTGTCGGCATATGCCATCCAGTCAAATTTTCCTGCATCCACAATCGCACCGCCAACTGCCGCACCGTGTCCATCCATATATTTTGTCGTGGAATGTGTCACAATATCCGCCCCCCACTCAATCGGACGGCAATTGACCGGCGTAGGAAATGTATTGTCAATAATCAAAGGCACCTCATGTGCGTGCGCCGCTTTTGCAAATTTTTCAATGTCAAGCACAGTCAAAGCAGGGTTTGCTATTGTCTCACCGAAAACTGCCCTGGTATTCTCACGAAATGCAGCATTTAGCTCATCCTCGCTGCAATCCGGCGATACAAATGTTACGTCAATACCCATTTTTGCCATTGTAACCGATATCAAATTGAACGTTCCCCCATAAATCGAGGAAGAAGATACAATATGACTGCCGCACTCACAGATATTAAACAGCGCAAAGAAATTAGCCGCCTGCCCGGAAGAAGTCAGCATACCGGCCGTACCGCCTTCTAACGCCGCTATTTTCGCCGCAACATAATCATTCGTCGGATTCTGCAGCCTCGTGTAAAAATATCCGGACGCCTCCAGGTCAAATAATTTTCCCATTGCCTCGCTTGTCTCATAGCGAAACGTTGTCGACTGGATAATCGGAATCTGCCTTGGCTCGCCGTTTTTTGGCGTATAACCGGCCTGCACACATTTCGTATTGATTTTGTAGTCACTCACTTGATTGTACCTCCCTGGTAGATCTGATTTAGTAATTTATAAGTTTCTTTTATTTTGAAGTAATTTCACTTTGCATATTTGGGATGTAGAAGCGGTTTTCCGTCTCAATCAACTAACACAGTCATCCCTCCAATATTTGTCCAATAAGCCATTAAATATTGTACTCCTGTTTCCGTATCAACAATAATTCTGGCTCCTTCTTTCACCCCGCTTTTTTCAATGACTTCAAATCTGCTCATCATGGTAATCCTCCTTTCCTGTCAAAGGCCCGCAAACTTCTGACAACAGGCACAAAATTGCCTGTGAATAATATTCGATGATTCACAGCGTTTCTTTCCTGTTTTTCTACTGCTATACCTGATTATAAATGATATGCTTTCCACATACAATGTATATTTATACCCTCGATTGACAAAGACACACAGGCCTTAAAGCGGGGTCCAAACTCCGTTTCGTGAAAGATAAAATTTTTCGCGTGAACTAGAGTCCTCCCAAAATCCATGATCTGTGAACCGCAGCCCCGGATTTGCTATTGAAAGCGCACAATACTACCGGAAAAATGCATTTCTACCTGATTGATTTTATAAAAAACAATTCCATCGGCTGGGCATATTCAGGAATGTCAATCACAAAACCGCCGCAATCTTTATATCCAAGTTTTCTGTAAAAATGCTGCGCGGTCTCGTCTGCCTGCGTGGAAACAAGAAGCATCCCATATCCCTGCGACTTCATATCATGTTCCCAGTATTCCATCAGCTTTTTCCCGTTCCCTTTTGCCTGATGTTCCGGGGTTATCATTAACAACGTACAAAACGGCGTATTATCCCAGAAAAGATTGTACCGCAGCAAACCGATCGGCTTGCCATCCTCCAGCAAAATATATGCCCTTTTGTCCCGTACCTTATTGAGAAACTCCGCCTTACTGATATGCCGGTCAAAATAAAACCAAAACGCCTCATCTTCCAGCTTCGCATATCGAACACTCATACTGTACCTCCTGCTGAACTGATTCATGCCAGCCCCTATCGGAAAGCTTCATTGATATGTTAAGTCCGGACATGAGAATAAACTTTTATATTCAAGAGTATTATACTTCCACCCGGTAAAATCAGCAAGATTAAATAAACTTTATTCTGTCTGAAACAAAACTGCGGTATGACTGAAATAAATGGGACAGTTTGATACCTCTGTCCGTCGTAACCGGTAAAACTATTTCTATACCGGCATTTTCTATTTTCCACATTATATTTCATGATAATACAAAAATCAATGATTGACAAACAATTCCGTTTGCGGTTATAATACATAAATCAACGATACAGACACAAATACGATGACAGGAACAAGTAAAAATAAAACGCTCCAAACAGAAAGTAACCGTTCGATGAGAGGTGCATGGAGTCTTATTTTGAATACATCCCCGAGTTTCATACCGAACACATTCACAATTCTCGGCTGCGTTTTTTGCAATCTATTTGATGGATGTCAGTAGGCTATGACGAAGTCGTGCGCGTTACAGCACAATGGTATTTTGGCATATTCTGTGCCGGATACCTGCCAAGACAGACACATTTGTCTGTGAACAAAGGTGGTACCACGGGAATCCAAACCTCGTCCTTTATGGATGGGGTTTTTTTATGCACAGGCCTGTCAGGATTCAGATATCGTAACTGTTACTGCTGGCCTGCCCGTTTTAATCTGTATCATAAAAACCAGTATCACAAGGAGGAACCTATATGACTGTATATGATGAATTGGTCGCCCGCGGCCTGATCGCACAGGTGACAGACGAAGACGAGATCAAAGAAATGATCAACAGCGGAAAAGCCGTATTTTATATCGGTTTTGATCCGACGGCTGACAGCCTGCATGTCGGGCATTTTATGGCGCTTTGCTTAATGAAACGCCTGCAGATGGCGGGAAACAAGCCAATCGCACTGATCGGCGGCGGAACCGGCATGATCGGCGACCCGACCGGGCGCTCCGATATGCGTCAGATGATGACAAAAGAAATGATCGACCACAACTGTGAATGCTTTAAACAGCAGATGAGCAAATTTATTGATTTTTCCGACGGAAAGGCTCTGATGGTCAACAATGCGGACTGGCTGATGGATCTGAACTATATTGAAGTACTGCGCGAAATAGGTCCGCATTTTTCGGTTAACCGTATGCTGACAGCTGAATGCTACAAACAGCGTATGGAAAAAGGACTTAGTTTTTTGGAATTTAACTATATGATCATGCAGAGTTATGACTTTTACTGCCTGTTCCAAAAATACGGATGCAACATGCAGTTTGGCGGAGATGACCAGTGGAGCAATATGTTAGGCGGCACAGAATTGATTCGCCGCAAACTCGGTAAGGACGCATATGCAATGACGATAAATCTTCTGCTAAATTCTGAGGGCAAAAAAATGGGAAAAACCCAGTCCGGTGCAGTATGGCTGGATGCAAGCAAGACAACTCCATTTGAATTTTTCCAGTACTGGCGCAATGTCGCAGACTCTGATGTTCTGAAATGTATTCGAATGCTGACCTTTCTTCCACTGGAAGAAATTGACGCCATGGAACAATGGGAAGGCGCGCAGTTAAATCAGGCAAAAGAAATATTAGCCTATGAATTAACCAAATTAATCCACGGGGAAGAAGAGGCGCAAAAAGCAAAAGAAGCTTCCCACGCCCTGTTTGCAGGCGGGGGAAACCTGGAAAATATGCCAACCTGCGAATTAGCAAAAGAAGATTTCACAGACGGTATGATAGATATCCTCGCCCTGCTGGTAAAATCAGGACTCGCAACCTCGCGCTCAGATGCCAGGCGCGCCGTTGAGCAGGGCGGCGTCACTGCAGCCGACACAAAAATCACCGACGTCAAAACAACCTACGAACCGTCCGATTTTTCTGCAGACGGACTGATTGTAAAACGCGGGAAGAAAAAATTTGTAAAAATTCTTAATATAAACTAGAAGAATCACCGGTACTATCTATGTTCCAGCCATGTCCGTACAAGCGGCAGCCAGCTCTCACACTCTTGCTGCACACCATCATTTTCTGTTGTGACCGTCTGTCTGCCGCAGGTGGCAAGGCCGTGCGATCCGACCGGATACATATGAAATTCAACCGGTATTTTATATTTTCTCATTGCTTCTATAAAAAGCAGTGAATTTTCCACCGGAACGGCAGTATCGGTATAAGTATGCCACAAAAATGTCTGCGGCACATCTTCTGTCACCTGTTTTTCCAGAGATACCTTTTCGAGCATTTCCTCTCCATACTGCTCCCCAAGCAGATTTTCAAAAGATGCTCTATGTGCATATTCTCCCGACGTAATCACCGGATAACACAATATCATTCCCGCAGGTCGTAAGATCTCATTCGAAATTCCGGTTATTTTTTGCAGCCATTGTTTATTCCAGAATGTTCCAAGACTCGCCGCAAGATGACCTCCTGCGGAGCATCCCAGCACAAACACTTTTCCCGGCTCAATCTTCCAGTTCTCCATATTTTCTTTTATCATTTTCATTGCATTTGCAAGTTCTGTAAGCGCTGTCGGAAAAACAGCGGGTCTACAGGAATAGCGAAGTACCGCGGCATGGTATCCCATCGCAAGAAACTGCATCGCGAGCGGTTCGGCTTCTCTGTCAGAAGTAATCTCATAACCTCCGCCCGGACAAATTAATAGCAACGGACGTCTTTTCCATCCGATTCCATCGCCAATATCCAGAATATACGTACATAATTTTGCCCCTTTTTCGGAACCTTCTGTTTTCACACTAAATTCTTCTGTCCTCATTTTTTTCTTTCCTCACTATCCTTTTTTACAAAACTCACTCTTCCTTTATATCTACCAATACTATACTGGAATCTCCCCGTCTTGCCTGTTCCACCACAGCTGCAGCCAATTGCTGAAATGAATTGTAAGATGATGTTGCCCCCGAGAGCGCGTCAATTTGTTCTTTTCCCTGTTTCTCGAAAAGCTCTCCCGCATAAAAACGCATAAACTCATTGGGATAAGTGCCGTTTGTATGGAGCATATTCTGCATATACGAATTGTCCCAGCTTTTGATAAAACCGCTCTCATTTTCGGCATTATACTCTACGGAAACAATACTGCCTCCCTTAACGATGATCGTAATATATTCCCTCCAGCCAAAGTGAAATTCACAAGCCTGCGATGTATAATATCCGTCCTGCAATTCTGTTTTTGTTCCGCATGATGTCAAAAAAAACGCTGTTAAAATGACCATCACTGCCGCTCCTGCTCTTCGTTTCATCTGCCTTTCGCCTCCTGCTTACAAACAAACTTATTTACCTGAACTTTCAGCTGCTCCGCTTCTTTTGCCAGCAGGCCGCTGGAATTTTTTGTTCCGCCTGCATTCTGCAGGTTTTTATCTGCAATATCTGAAATAGATTCAATCCGTTCATCCATAATCACCAGTGCGTTTTCCTGACCTTTCACTGCGTCCACCAACTGATCTGAAATTTCGCTGATCTGAGAAGAAATTTCAGAAATCATATGCAGTGACTCGGCTGTATCAGCAGTCAATTCTACGCCCGTTTGAATGATAGCTCTCGTATTGCCAACCATTTCTGTTGCGCTCTGTGCCGCCTCTGCGCTTTTTGATGCAAGCTGCTTGACTTCATTGACCACAACCACAAATCCTTTCCCTGCAGTTCCGGCTCTCGATGCCTCAACCGAAGCATTGATCGCTAAAATATTAGTCTGAAACGCTATGTCTTCAATCGCTTTTGCTATTTTTGTAATTTCATTTGCATTTGCACTGATATTATCCATTGCCTCGGTAAGAGATGACATGTGACCGTTCGCCTCATGAATGCGTTTTTCCATTTCTTCTGTTTTACACCGGGTTTGCGTACTGCTTTCCGTAACGTTTACAAGATGTTCTTTTACATGAGAAACCTCATGAACTAACTCTTCCGTAGCACGGTTCTGTTCAACCGAAGCTTCATGCAGCTGGCCGGATTGTTCATTCAGTTCTTCCGACATACTGGTCAGACGAAGCGCAGCGGCACGAAATCCTGATATCGTATCATTCAGCGATCGAATAATCGTATTTAAACTATCCCTGATCAGTATGAAATCCCCTTTGTAGTCTACCTGCGGTTCAATATTAAGATTTCCGCCGGCAACCTGATTCAACACCTGACGTATATCGGAGATATAGTGATTCACACTCCTTACTGTATCATCCAGTGTCCTTGTCAATAATTCCAGTTCGTCTCTGGATGACGCCTGAATAACCTCCGTATGAAGATCACCGTCAGACAGTGCAATTATCCTGCCTGTTACATCTTTTACCGGTCTTGCAATAGAATGACAAAGACGCAGCACCAAAAGTACAGATATCAGCAATACTGCAAGAGTTGCCATCACTGCAACCATCATGGCGCCGTTAATCAGATAATTATAATCCGATTTCGGTATTTGGATGACAAGAGCCCACTGTGTGCCGCGTACAGGTGAAAAAGCCATCATAACTTCATCATTGCCGACCGAAAACTCCGCCGCGCCGGTTTCTCCTGTCGTCACATGCGCCAGTGTATTTTCATCCCCGCCGCTTAATTCTTTCAATGTTTTTTGTGAAAGAACCTTGGAAGAGTCGGTATGAACAACAACAACCCCGTTTTTGTTCACAATATATGCCGTTCCGTTTTTTCCTATGCTGATACTTCGAATCACATCACTGAGTATATCATATTTAAAAATGCAGGCGACATAAAAAATTGTTTCGCCGTTCTCTTTTACCGGCATACCCATCGCAATCCCGAGTTTGTCCTCAAAAATCGTTGCCGGGTGAATCGTCAGATTATCTGTACCCTGCAGTAAAGTAAAAAAACTGCCGCCAAGCTGATCCGGTGCGTCGTCAATACCCTGTATCCTGTTACCTTCCAGATCATACAGCGCAATCCCGGATAATTCATAAATTTCAGCAGCTTCCTCCAGAACAGATTTTCTGTTTTCACGCGTTGTCTCTTCGTCCGGCCTTGCGCCCATTGACTCGTCTCCGCCAACATAAACCATTTTCATTCGCGTATCGTCTGCCAGATCCATCATACGTTCTGCCAGCAAATGCATATTCGCTTCCACTGTTTTTGCCGACTGTCGTGTCATAGGCTGTAAACTGTCCAACAAGATATTATTTGCCAGGGAATGCATCGCCAATCCCATTATAACACAGCACACAATAACCAACACCAGAATATTGAGTATTGTATTTCTCAAGATTCTTCCATATAAACTGCGTTTTGCCACACGGCGGAAATTCGATCCTGTTCTCTGACTCTGCATATTTTTCTCCTTTTAAAATAAAACAGACACTTCGCACTATAATAAGATAATTATATAAAAATAATTCCGTTTTCTAAATTTTCACATCGTTTATTATACTATGATATTTATTTTTTTCAAGTAGAAACAATACGTTAAGACAACTTAATATTGCAAGATCCAATTTTCCGGTATATAATAAAGAATGAATTTGAAATGAAATATTGTTTAAATTATTATTACAAATTTTATTTGAGATGCTGCTTTGCTTGTGCTCATTATCGTTTGCAGGCGAAGAGAAAGGTATGGTTATTATTATGGAATACAATTACAAAACAAAAGGCACCTGTTCTACCAACATTAAATTAAACATTGACGGCGACGTTGTGAGTGACGTTGTATTTACCGGCGGCTGCAACGGCAATCTGAAAGCAATCCCGATTCTGGTTGACGGCCTGACGGTAGAACAAATCGAAAAAAAATGCAAAGGCATCACATGCGGTTTTAAATCTACCTCCTGTGCCGATCAACTTGCATGTGCAGTCAGAGAAGCTTATGAATATGCAAAGAAAGCCAATTAATTTGAAATTCCGCAATGCGGAATTTCAAATTTTTTCTGCTTTAACATACTCCAAAAATTTATCCGTCCAGGACCAGTACTGTATTCCCCAATTTTCAAAATTCCACTCTTCCATATAATCGTTACATTCATAATCGACATAATACAATTCCTCATTACACACAATAAAATTTGTCGGAAAGTAGTCTATATTGACATGAGCCGCATACAACAAGCGGCACATATCTTTTATCTGCTCTGTATATTTCGGTTTCATTCGATCAGACAGAACCAGATCAAATATAGTATTTCCGGGTATATATTCTTTTACAATTCTCTCTTTTTTCAGATCATACGAAAGCATATCCGGCATACGAATACCAATTTTTTTTAACCTTTCATAATCATTTATCTCCGCACCCATCTTATTGCCAAACTGATAATAATCGCAAGGCTCATGGTGAATCTGTTTTAACACGACATGACGGTTCCCATCCACAGCCAGATAGGAATAGCCTCCCTTTCCCCTTCCCAACAATTTCAAGACAGCATATTCTTTCCCGTTTACTTTCATGATAACCTCCATTTCTTCCACCGTATTCCCATTCCGACTGCACGCGCACATTCATCCAGCCCCTGGGCAAGCCAAACTCCCATAAGACCCCATTGCAGGCCAATTCCCAAAAAATAGCTGCATCCGACTGCAAGAATCCACATTGAGATCACTCCCATATAAAACGGAAATTTTACGTCCCCAATCGCACGCAGCGAATTAACATAAACGAGATTCTGGCTGCGGCCGATCTCCAGCAGAAAATTCGCAGCAAGTACTGTCTGCGCAAGCGTCAGAATCTCCTGATCCAGGGTAAAAAACGAAAAAACTTTATAACGAAATAAATACAGTCCTGTCATCATTATCATACTGACCAGACAGGTACTTTTACCGGCAAAACGACAGATGCGTTTCGTCTCTTCATACTGTTTTGCGCCTGCATTCCATCCGATCATAATTGCGGCCCCCTGTCCCAGCGACATGGAAAAAATATAAATAAACTGTATGCAGGTATTGAGATACGACTGCGCTGTAACTGCCTGCACGCCTATTCTCGTCACGATTATCATAATAACAAATTGTGCAAATGTATAAGATATCTGCTCTCCCGCTGCAGGAACACCATATAATACAACCTGTTTCATCTTTCGCCGGATTCCGTTCCATTGAATTTTTCTGTGTGACAAAATTTTCCTGACGCCGTCAGCGGTACGGACTCGAATTAAAATACAGCCAAGTGTCAATAATCCAAACATTCTTCCTGTCACGGTTGCTACCGCCGCACCTCGTATTCCCAGTTCCGGAAATCCGAGATTTCCGAAAATAAGAAGATAATTGAAAAGGATATTTATGAAATTAATCCCAAGCGAGACAAACATGCAATGTTTCGTCTTACCATAAGCACGCAGAATGGACGAAAAAATAGCTGACAGCATCTGCACCCATAAAAATTTTGCAATTACCGTTAAATATTCACCGGCAAAATCTCTCATTTGTCCGGATAAATCTAAAAAATTAAGAATAAACGGATAAGTAACGGATAATAAAACGGTAAGAATAAAACCGACTGCAAGTCCCATCCAAACAGACGCCTGAACCAGAGCACTTTTCTCTTCTGCACTTTCTTTTGCCCCGATTTGCTGCGCACATAAAATACTTGTTCCGGTTGTTACAATATGTGCAAACACCTGGATAAAAAACAACACCTGATTTGCAACGCTGACTGCTGCCACTGCTGTATCATGATACGAGGACAACATGATTACATCAATACTTCCCATAACCGTATTCATCATGGATTCCAAAAAAATCGGAAAACTCAATCTGGTTAACTTTTTATACATCCTGTTTTTTTCCTCCTCTCTGATGTAATGTTACAATTGTGATATTTATAGCAATTCATAACACTTTTTACTTGCATTATACTCCTAAATTTTTTATAATTCTTGTATAATGTTCTGAACTTTCTAACACAAAATTATGATGTTGAATGGAGAAAAAAGATGCAAGATATAGACCTCCTGCACGAAACAAAAATACATGGGGAACTTTCCTTTCCCTATACTGTATACAAGGGAAATATACCGGAATATATGCTGTTTTTTCCGCTCCACTGGCATGATGAGATGGAAATCATTCATATTACCAGGGGCCGTGGCATTATAACTGTACAATCTCAATCCTATTTTGTAGAAACTGACGATATTGTACTGATCTCTCCTCAAATGATGCATTCTATTGTCCAGTATGAAAATTCCGAGATGGAATATACAAATGTCCTTTTTCGTTTTTCTCTGCTGCACTATTCCGAACATGATATCTGTTATGAAAAATATTTGAAATCAATTTATTGTCATGAGAAACTTCCTCCTTTTCATGTCAGTCATGACTCCGAACTAAACAATCTTTTACGTCCCCATTTGATGTACCTGATTGAAAACCGCAAAAAAAGCTATACGGAACATGAATTGATGATCAAATCAAACTTATTTGCCATTATGCACTATATCTGCCAACACTGCACTGATGCAAACCATGAGGATTTATTATTAAGAAACCACTATGAAAAATTAAAAAATGTCATTCTGCATATTCATGCAAACTACAGTCAGGATATCAGTGTATATGATGCCGCCAAAATATGCGGTTTTTCCGAAAGTCATTTTATGAAATTATTCCGAGACCTGACCGGAAAAAGTTATATCAAATATGTGGTCGGATTTCGGCTTGAGATAGCCGCTCAACAGATTGTAGAGACTGACAGAAAAATTTTAAGGATAGCAGAAGACTGCGGTTTTCGCAGCATGTCATATTTTGCACGCGCTTTTCGCAAAAAATATGGTATGACTCCTTCCGCCTATCGGGAACAAAAACAGAAAAAGTAACAGACAACGCGGACAAGCGCGCTATTTTCCTTTTGCACGACACGCTCTGTCCTGAAAAAACTGGGAATGGCCGATTGCTCGCTGCCATTCCCCATTCTTATCATTCTTTATTCTATTGTATTTTCGTTATTCTTTTCTGAGAGGGTTAATTTCTGTATCCACTGATATCCGTTACTTCTGTCAAAGGAATTGATCTCCGTGGGGTATACAAGGTAAAATCTGTCGCCAATATAAATACCGCGCAGCTGATCAATCCGGTAATCATCATTGACGGGCTGTGCCATCTGTTCTACAAATTTGCCGTCTGCCCAGGAAAACAGCAGATAATTTCCTGTATGGTTTTTTACATATGTCTCCGTGGCAAATCCAATCAGATTTTCTTTTTCATCGGCAAGGACACATTTATACTGATAAAGCGCCGGGCTGTAATCGGTATTTTCTATGACACAGGTGTTAATCGTCTTTAAATCAGCAGGATCTGAAATATCAAACATCGTAAGTTTCATTCCTTTTCTCTCACCGGTATGTTCGTCTGTCTCATATCCAATACCAAGTAATTTATCTTCTCCCCAAAAATGCAGGTATTCGGAAAATCCGGTTATTTTTAATTCTGATAAGATCACAGGATTTTTCTCATCCGTTAAATCAACTGCAAACAGCGGATCTGTGTTGCGATACGTCACAAAATATGCCATATTTCCCAAAAAACGAGCCGCGTAAATCTGTTCTCCTTTCGCAATATTTTCCAGTTTTCCGGTCAGATTCATCTCTTCGTCAAAAAGCGTCAGCTGATTTACATCCTCTCCCTGGCTTTGATCGGTCGTCAATACGCGAAGTTTGCCCTGATTATCGTTAATTGCAAACGTATCTTTCATCTCTCCGTTTATGGATGCAGCTCCCACCGCACTGATTATGCCATTATCGAGAGAAAATTTGGCAATTTTTGTCATAAAATCTCCCAAGCTGTAATCATTATTGTACAGATATACACTTTCTTTCCCCATATAAACCTGCACATCGTTGTTGATTACCATAGTTTTGTCTACGACCTGATCGGGTTTCTTTACATTTACAGATGAAACAATTAATCCCTGACTCCCGGGTTCTTTCGGAAGATAAATACAGTCGGCCGCAATGACTTCGCCGTTTACAATCGGTATCCATCCGCCTGCCTGCTCTTCTGTCATCGCTGTTTCACGCTCAACATGACTGCCTGACATACCTTTTTCTGTAAAAAGATACACAACATCAGCGATTTTACGGGACGTCTGATAAAATCCGTCCTGCGTCACAAAACCCTGTAACTTGGGTTTCTTTCTGTCGCTGATATCATAGGTCAATAATTCTGTTTTGTATACGGTGTCCAGATAATACAAATCATAATCATCAAATTTCTTCAGATCTTCTCCCTCAATATAATAAGTACTGCCGTCTTCTGCTTCTATATCTTTTTCGCCTGTCAAATCTTCGGCATCTTCCATTCCTTCCTCAAGAGGCAGCGTCTTATATTTTTTTTGTGCATTTACTTTCAGATCCGTAACTTCCCTTTGCAGAATTAAATTGATGGTATCGCCGTCCACGTACATTTCTGCAACATAGTCAGATGCGCCTTGAAGTGAAACATCGATTGTGCCAGCGACTCTCATATCTTTTTTTGTCACATCAGTTATTACAATCTGATTATCAGTAACCGTATAAATATAGGAGCCGTCCGTTTTTACAATGTCACTCTCGTCTACACCCTCCGTCTGTAAATTTGTTTTTGTATATCCTCCTTTGGCGGCGGCGCTTGTATCAGAAGCAGCCATATCATCCATCACCGTTTCCTCTTTCACTGCCAAACTTCCGCTGTCCGATCCTGTACTTATTTCCCCGGCTTCCTCAACAGCAGCGCTGTCTCTGTCACTTTGTCCGGTTTCCGAATATCGAAATGTCTCATCAGAATTTACCTGGAATACATGATCATACACTTCTCCGTAATCTTTCGCTACGGTATATAAATTTCCTGCATCCTGTTTTTTTTCAGGTTTATCCCGGCTTGATTCTTCTGTTTCATCTGGAGCAGTGTCCGCGCTTCCAGCAAAATTACCGCTGTCACCGTTCCCGTCCGATCCACTTTCATTTCTCTGCACTGCCTCGTCAAACGCTGCATTCTCATTTTCCAAAGCGGCGACGGCATCGGCACGCCTGTGGCTCTTGTAGGAATGTGATAGAAATCCGGATACAAAAGCAAGCATCATACAGGCTGCCATCGCGACAGCTCCTGAAATCATATAGTAATTTTTTCTCTTTTCTCTCTTAATTTGCTGTAATTCCATTAGTTTTTGCTGCATTGAATCCGGGCTTAATTGTTCCGGTATCGCAAGGTCATCTGCCGATCTTTTTATTTTTTCCATGATTTCCTGTTCTGACATAGTCTACCTCTTTTCTGCACGGCTTTTTTACAGGGTTTGCTGCGCCGCGCAAGCGCAAACCCAAATCTTATTTTTCCTATTGCAAAAGCTTCGCTTCCATTTTTTTCAGACCGCGGCTTTCTTTTGAGCGCACTGTATTTTCATTCATATGTAAAATAGCTGCTATTTCTCTGCTCTTATAACCGCAGAACAGATGCATTCCTATAATCAGGCGCTCCTCGTCTTCCAATTCAAAATAAGTATGCCTGATCATCGCTGCATCCTCCGGCCCCTCTTCCCTAAGACTTTCCGTCAGCTGCTCATCCAATGACACTTGCTTTTTTGTGTATTCTCTCAGCTTATCCTTGCACTTATTGGATAGAATACGAAAAATCCAGCTGCGAAATGCTTCTTCGGTACGCAATTTTCTTATATTTAAAAATGCATCCGCGACAGCTTCACTGACTGCATCCTCAGCGTCTGCTGTATTACGAAGTGTGTATAGCGCGAAGCGAAACATATTTTCGTAAAATTCCGCATAAAGGACTGCAAATGATTCGGCATCTCCCTTTTTTGCTTTTTTCACTAACTGTAAATAATTATCCATGGGCTCACCTTTCATTAAATCATACCGGTTGATTCATTTTAGGCTTTTTCTGTGTTTCATAAATATAGTCTGTCAGACAGGTTGTTTTGTTGCATCGTAATTTTATTTTTTTCGTGCAAGATACTGATTTACTTTTTCTCTGATGATCTTAAATTGTTTTTGCGTATGGATACGGTCCGATTTAAAGTCCATCATCTGATGTAAAAATCCCTGTCTGTCCGCTTCCTGAATACTGAATGGATAAACAAGCTCATATACAAGTGAAATATGACCTGCAAGATGATCCACTGACGTCTTTTTACAGGTGCGAAGCGTTGCATGTTCTTCATAAAAACTATTCATTACTTCTTCCGAAATCTCATCATTTCGAAGTGTTTCAGTCGAAACATTATATATTTCCTCCAGAGGAGTTTGCACATTTACACGCATAATATCAATTTTATCTGCATCGCGAATCATATTACAAAACATCTGCGTTCTCCCTTCAAATTCTGCAGGCAGTCTGTACATACTGTGCGTGCGAACCGCATCTTCAATTAATCTGTCATACATACGATCCGTCAGAAATGAATCTATCATTTTATCGTGAAACAGAAGATTTGCGCCAAAAGCAGCATGATCTATTGATTGTGCATCCAAAAAAGTATGAAACCGGCGCAACTGCTCAAATCTGCCTATATCATGCAAAAGACCGATCAGCCATGCAAGATCTGTATCCTCTTTCGATAAATGTTCAGACAGAGCTATCTTTTCACACAATTCTGCCACTTGATAGGTGTGTTCGATTTTCAATCGAATTTTCTCATCTTTCTCATTATAATTCCTGACATATTCCGCAAATTTCTTCTGTGCTTCTAATCTGTTGATTCCCATATTTTCCTCCGGTTCTGCGCTGCAATCCGCGCCTATTGACAGTGACATCTTCCATCCGCATATGTGCGAAAATTTTTATTTGATAGAAAAACACTTCCCTCTTTAGGATGACAAGATCTTTTCCTGTAGAATAAAAACAGAGCTGCCACTGACAGCCCCGTTTGTTCTATAGTTTTATTTTCATAGTAACCAATATGATTCCATGATCATGAAATTTTTAATTTCACACGAACTAACATGCCGCTACGAAAAACGCTAATTTTTTCGTTTTTCAGCGTGAAACTTAGTACTTTCCGGCGCCTAAACCTGTTTTGCAATTTGCACTCTGGCATGAGCCGTAGATGTACTTTTACACTACATACTTGCCAGCAAAGCTGCAATCTCGTCCGGTGTCATCATTCTATTTGGATTGGATAAGTCGGGCGCTTTTGGTTTTGCCGCAGGCTGCGGACTTGTTGCCGCAGACTTTGCTGCTGAAACGGCAGCTTTCTCTGCCGGCCTGCTATCTTTTACAACAGGCGGTTCTTTTCTCGATAACTCTTCGGAAAGACTGATCTGATCATTTAAGGATGTCTTTTCTTCCGATGCAATATTCAAATCCAGATCCTGCAGACTCGCCAGCAGCGAGTCAACTTCCTGTTTTGACTCTTTGTAAGAGTCAGCAGAGTTAAATTCAGGAACAGGTCCCTCCGCATCCACAATAAGTTCTTCCTCAAACGGAATTTCTTCGAGACTGTCTGTCTCTCCGATAAGCGGAACCTCTTCTGCTTCACCGACAGGGGAGCTGCCACCTAATGATGATATTTCGCCGATCGACGATATTTCACCGATCGACGGCATATCCGTTTTGGCAGATATGCTGTCAGAAACTAACTTATTTTCTTCTGATAATTTCTCGGACATTGTTTCGGTCACTATAGATTCTGTTATATCCGGTTCCTGTATTTTCATAACAGATTCTTTCACTTCGTCTGTCAAAGCTGGTGCAGCCGCCGTCTTACTGCCGCTGTCTGATTCTGTTACTGAAGTGAAAGATTCCATCGAGCCTGTGATATTATTTTGCAAATTCGTCGGCGCTGCATTCGTATCCGTATTGGATAAAGAGATTTCACCCGCAGCGGTTTGCGGCACAGTTTCTGTTTCAGATTCAGAAATATTATTTATTTCAGGTTCCACTGACGACTCCGCTTCTTTCCGTGTCGATTCTGCAACAGAATGCAACGGCTCGTTTATTTCCTCAATTTTATCTGTTGATTCTGATGATATTTGCGGTTCTGTCAATACAGACGCTGTATGAACCTCACTTGAAGAAATCGCATTTTCCTGTTCTGTACTAAAATCTGCCTGATTTATTGTTGTATCATTGTCTTTTGTTATTATTTCGGATTCACTCTCTTTGATCTGTAACTTCGCTTCCTCGGAATCCGGCTGATTCATATTTGTCTTTGAGTCCGTATCGATTTTTTCTCTTGATTTCAGTTCCGTGGAAACCTCTGCGTTCAAAGCAGATACTCTGTCTGCAATCGTATTTGTTTCCTGCCGGATTGAATCTTCAAGACCACTCTGCAATTGACTGATACTTCCGACCGCTTTTGCAATCTCATCTTTAATCATTAACTCAATGCGGCTGATGGCGTCGGTCATCTCTCTCTGAGCTGCTGAAAGTTCTTCGATTTTCTTTTCTGTTACATCTTCCGAAACTTTTTTGATTTCATCTGCAGACTCATCAACAGTATCTTCTACAGCTTCCGACGTATTTTCTCCTGCTGCAATACGCTCTTCCAAAGCATCCATTTTATCAAGAAGCTGGTCATTGGAGTCCAGAAGCGCATCTGTATTTTCTCTGATTCTGTTGATAGTAAGTTTTGCAATCGCTTTTTGTGCCGTTATAATCTGTTCTGACGGCAACTTGGAATACTCTTCAATCTGATGAAGTTCGTCCTCAAACTTACGCTGCATCAGGAAAAAAGCTTTTTCAGATTTCAACAGCGCTTCAAGATATGCTGTCGTTTCCTGCCGGTTTTTCTCCATTTCCTGAAAAACAGAACGCACAAAAAAATAAATCCAGATCAGCATCAATGCTGTCGTGCCTAAAATCCCAAGAATATTTGTCGGTTTATTCAGCAAAATATACAGATCCATTGCAAAGAGTGCGGCCGCCAGAATCAGCGAAACTGCTGCAGCCATAAAATTTCGATTATCTTTTTGTTTTGATGTGCTCTCTTTCTTCATACAAGACCATACCTTTCCAGACCTGCCAAGTTTATAAAGGGATTATGTATTATTATTTTTGCTTCGATTAATGTCACGGTATCTATCCCTTTATGGTTACAGGCATGCATTTATTTTAACATACTATACCCTCAATTGACAAGGCCACACATACCTCAAAGCCGGAA
>CAMUGE010000044.1 GCA_947088345.1 uncultured Roseburia sp. | reverse complement strand
CAAGCGGCTGCGGCCGGCGCAAGACTCACGGCTGATTTCATCAGCCCGTGAGTCTATCATATAATAATCGGACGGGAATTTCAAGAAGCTGGAGTGAAAGATTTTTCACAGCGTTCACTCGCGGGTTTGTGCCCATGCTGCACGTACAGACGAAAAATATGCAGTAATCAGCAATCAAATGAGGAAATTTATGAAAGCGTATTTTTTGCGGATGGGTTTGCGGCAATTAAGATATGTTCAAATACAAGGCCGGCTGCTGCCCAGAGAGGAGCGTAGTCAAGGCGGATCAGACCGTTGATATTTGTTTTGGCGTTGCTGTAGTCCCATGGGCAGGAGGCATATTTTTTTAAAAAAGAGCCGCTTAGATATTCAAAGGAAAAAATTCCGACGGAGTAGATAGAACCGCGTATCAGAGCAGGCACTTTTTTGATTTTTGGATAAATCGTATCGATGCAGGACGCCATTCCGTAAATCGGAAACATCCACAGGGAGGTCTGGCCGATCATGCGTTTGTCTTTTTTTCGGATACAGTCTGCGGAAGTAAAAAGTATTTCCATACACCAGCCGGTCAGTCCACAGATGAAAAAATTTTTTGCTTTCATAGTTGTTAGTACCCTCCGTAGTGATATTTCTGTTTAGTTTTTCACAAATAATCTGATTTATGCAAACTACTGTTTACACAGGTTCCGGCAATTATTTCACAGTTCGTGAGAAAGCAATCCGGAAGTAGGCAAATCACGTTCGCAAAGTGAATTTTCAATAGAATTGCAGATGATACGGTGAGCGGAGCGGACAGTAGTTACTGTTCGCTCCGTTCCAGTAACAGGTAAAAATCCATGCAAAATTTGCTTCGCAGATGGATTTTTACTTGCAAAATATACGTTTTCGTACGGACTTAGCAGTAAATGCTAAGTCCTGTGTGAACAGTAACGGACAGTAACCTGCGCAGACGGTTTGCTTTTGATTGTTTTTGACAAAAAAAGAAGACTGGAATATAATAAGAGGGATATCGGCAGGAGAGCTGGTTAGAACGAGAGGATTCGGCAGGTATGGCGGAGTATGCAAATGTGATTGTCGGTATTTCAAATGAAAAACTGGACAGAATATTTCAGTATAAAATACCGGACAGATTAAAACAACAGATTTCTGTCGGGATGCAGGTTGACATTCCGTTCGGGAATCGAAATATAAAGGGTTATGTCGTCGAACTGACAGATCTTGCCGAATATGAGGTCGCAAAACTAAAAGAAATTTCAGGGATAGTAAGGGAGAGTATCCCGATTGAATCACAGATGATCGCGCTGGCAGGATGGATGAAAAAAAGTTATGGGGGGACCATGAACCAGGCGCTCAAAACCGTGATTCCTGTCAGTCAGAAGAAAAAAATGAAAGAGCAGAAAACACTGCGGCTTCTGGTTTCGCTGTCGGAAGCGAAAAGTTTACTGGAAGAATACAAACGAAAACATAATACGGCCAGAGAGCGTCTGATAAATGCGCTTCTTGCGTCGGGCGCTCTTTCCTGGGAGGACGCCACAAAAAAGCTCTCTGTGTCCGGCAGTGTGATAAAAGCGCTGCAGGCGGCAGGGATTCTTGGCGTAGAGAGCAATTGCGTTTACCGAAACCCCATTTCGCATCTGGTTCGGGAAGAATACGGCGTCGCATTAAATGAAGAGCAGCTTGGCGCGGTGGAGTCCGTGATGAAAGATTACAGGAGAGGAGTTTTTGGTACATATCTGCTGAAAGGAGTGACAGGCAGCGGGAAAACGGAAGTCTATATGGAACTGATTGCCCGTGTGACGAAAGAGCGGCGTCAGGCCATTGTGCTGATTCCCGAGATTGCGCTGACTTACCAGACTGTGATCCGGTTTTACCGCCGTTTTGGCGACCGTGTGTCAATTATGAATTCAAGGCTTTCACAGGGGGAGCGCTATGATCAGTTTGAGCGCGCAAAAAACGGAGAGATTGATATAATGATCGGTCCGCGGTCCGCACTGTTTACGCCGTTTGATCGTCTGGGACTGATTATCATCGACGAAGAACATGAGATGTCCTACAAAAGCGAAAAAGTTCCGTGCTACCACGCGAGAGAAACTGCGATTGCACGGGCAAAAATGACTGGGGCCGCTGTGGTCTTAGGTTCTGCGACGCCCTCCGTGGAGAGCGCTTATCGGGCGGAAAACGGGGAATATCGGCTGATCGAACTGACAAAACGCGTTCATTTGCGTCCGCTTGCCTCCTGTGAGGTTGTTGATCTGCGGCAGGAATTAAGGCAGGGCAACCGTTCGATCCTAAGCCGCCGCCTGTACGGGCTGATGGAGGATCGGCTCAGGAAAAAGCAGCAAATTATTCTTTTTTTAAATCGACGGGGGATTGCAGGTTTTGTATCTTGCAGAGCCTGCGGACATGTGATAAAATGTCCGCATTGCGATGTTTCGCTCGGACAGCATGGGGGCGGCCGCATGATCTGCCATTACTGCGGTTATGAGGAGAAGGAACCCGCGGTCTGTCCATCCTGCGGTTCTCCCTATATCAGCGGTTTTAAAGCGGGGACAGAGAAAGTAGAGTCGCTTGTAAAGCGGGCGTTTCCGACAGCGCGTGTTCTGCGTATGGATATGGACACGACAAGGGGCAAAGACAGCTATGAGCGGATTCTGTCGTCGTTTGCAAATCAGGAGGCGGATATTCTGGTGGGAACGCAGATGATTGTAAAGGGGCATGATTTTGCCAATGTCACGCTGGTCGGCGTGCTTGCGGCGGACCTGTCGCTTCATATCGGCGATTACCATGCGCCGGAACGTACATTCCAGCTTCTGACACAGGCGGCGGGGCGTGCAGGCCGGGGAGATTTACCGGGCGAGGTAGTGATCCAGACCTACGATCCGGATCACTACTGTATCCGTGCGGCTTGCAGGCAGGATTATGAATCGTTTTACAGGCAGGAGATCGAATACAGAAAACTCATGTACTACCCGCCGGTCTGGAATCTGCTCGTTATTTTGTGCGCGTCAAAAGAGGAAGTTGCAGCGGGATATGGAGCAGACTGCCTGGCCCGTCTCATCGGAGGGGATGCCGGCGGCGGGGCATGTGCGGATGAAAAGATTTATCTGATTGGACCGGCTGACGCCGCGGTCGCAAAGGTAAATGATATCTATAAAAAAGTAATCTATATTAAAGCAAAAACGTATGAAACGCTGGTTGCGTTAAAGGATATGTCCGAACGTTATGTCAGAGATAACAGGGATTACAAAAACGTGTCGGTTCAGTTTGATTTTAATCCGGTTAGCGGATTTTAATAAGAAAAGGCGGTTTAAAAATATGGCCGCGATTATTTTTATGGAGGTTGAGATGGCATTTCGAAATATTCGTTTACAGGGAGATCCGGTTCTGGGAAAAAAATGTCGGGAAGTAACGGAGATAACGCCAAGAATCCGGGAACTGATCGAGGATATGCTCGATACAATGTACGAGGCGAACGGAGTGGGGCTTGCGGGGCCGCAGGTAGGCGTTTTAAAGCGTGTTGTGGTAATTGATACCGGTGATGGAGAGGGGCCGCTTGTCATGATAAATCCGGTTATTCTCTCGACGTCAGGAGAACAGACGGGGGACGAGGGCTGTCTTAGCCTGCCCGGTAAAGCAGGTACGGTCACAAGGCCGGATTATGTGAAAGCGGCTGCCTATGACAGAGATATGAAACCATTTACAATTGAGGCGACCGATCTCTTAGCGCGTGCGATCTGCCACGAGGTGGACCATCTGGACGGCCATATGTATACGGAACTGGTGCAGGGAAGTCTGCGCGACGTTTCATACGACGACGAAGAATGAATCGGAAAGGGGGGAACCTATGAAAGTTATATTTATGGGAACACCGGATTTTTCGGTCAGGATACTGGAAGCGGTGCTGGATGCGGGGCATGAGGTTGTGCTTGCGGTATCGCAGCCGGATAAGGCAGTCGGGCGTTCTAAGGCGTTAAAATATACGCCGGTCAAGGAGTATGCCGCATCACGTGGCATAGAGGTGTATCAGCCTGCGCGCATTCGCAACGTGGAATCTTATCAATATCTTTTTCGCTACCGTCCGGATATCATAATCGTTGTGGCTTTTGGGCAGATTATACCAAAGGAGATTTTAGATTTGCCAAAGTTTGGCTGCGTCAATGTACATGCGTCACTTTTGCCCAAATACCGCGGCGCTGCTCCGATTCAGTGGGCAGTGATCAACGGGGATAAAACGACAGGAGTTACGACAATGCGTATGGACGAGGGCGTGGATACGGGCGATATGATCTTAAAGGAGGTCGTTGCGATAGAACCTGACGAGACAGGCGGCAGCCTTTTTGAGAAGTTGTCTGCGGCAGGGGCCGCGCTCTGCGTAAAAACATTGCAGGCGATAGAAGCCGGTACGGCAGTTTATACGCCGCAGGACGAAAAATGTGCCACGCATACGGCAAAAATCCAAAAGGAGACCGGCAACATAGACTGGAACAAAAGCGCTTCGTCCATAGAATGTCTGATTCGCGGGCTGGACCCCTGGCCAAGCGCATATACGCGCATTCAGGATAAGACGCTTAAAATCTGGAAAGCAAATGTCGTCTCCTATGATAAAAAAGCGGCGCCAGGCTGTGTGGTCGAGGCGGATAAAAAGCATATTTATGTGCAGACAGGGCATGGGATTCTGGAATTGCTGGAAGTGCAGCTGGAAGGAAAAAAGAGAATGCCCGCCGAGGTATTCTTAAACGGATACCATGTGGAAGCCGGCATGATGCTGCACCGCTGTTAAGGAGGAATGATTTATGGGGTATTATTATTTTGACGCTACTTACTGGCTGGTGATCATAGGAGCTGTAATCTGTATGATCGCATCGGCCCGCGTAAAAATGACTTACCGCAAATACTCTGCTTACCGCAGCAGTACCGGCATGACCGGCGCGCAGGCGGCGGAGCGGATACTGCACTATGCGGGGATTTACGATGTGACAATACAGCATGTGTCCGGAGAACTGACGGACCACTATAATCCGTCAAGAAAGACACTGAACTTATCCGATTCTGTTTACGGTTCGTCATCTGTTGCGGCAATCGGCGTTGCGGCGCATGAATGCGGCCATGCGATTCAGCACCAGCAGGGTTATGCGCCGCTTACGGTTCGTGCGGCGATCGTTCCGTTTGCGAAATTTGGTTCGGGCCTTGCCTGGCCGCTGATTCTGATCGGGTTATTTTTTACCAGCAATACGGGTACGCTGCTGATCCATATCGGTATAATCTGCTTTTCACTTGCGGTTGCGTTTCAGCTGGTAACGCTTCCGGTTGAATTTAATGCATCCGGCAGAGCGCTGCAGATTCTGGGGCAGCAGGGAATATTAACGGAGGGAGAGCTTCCGTATACAAAAAAAGTATTAAAGGCGGCTGCACTTACTTATGTGGCAAGCGCGGCGGCAGCGATTTTGCAGCTTCTGCGTCTTGTGCTGCTGTTCGGAGGAAGAAGCCGCAATGACTGATATGCCGAATTTAAGAGAGCTGATTTTGCAAATATTAAACGAAGTGCTGGAAGAGGGTCGCTACAGTCACATTGTGATCCGACAGGCGCTGCAGAAATACCAGTATCTGGAGAAGAAAAAGCGCGCTTTTATCACGCGGGTATCGGAGGGAACAATCCAGAACTGTATGCAGCTTGATTATGTGATAGACAGCTTTTCCAGCGTAAAAGGGAAAAAAATGAAGCCGGTGATACGCAATATTTTGCGCATGGGAGTCTATCAGATTAAATTTATGGATTCCGTGCCTGATTCCGCAGCGTGTAACGAAGCGGTCCGTCTTGCGAAGAAAAAGGGATTTTCTTCGCTCGCCGGCTTTGTCAACGGCGTTTTGCGGCAAATTTCAAGAAAACTCCCTGATGTTCGTTATCCCTCAAAAGAGAGAGAGCCGGTAAGGGCGCTCTCTGTTCTTTATTCCATGCCGGAGTGGATTGTGGAAAAGTGGTTATGCGTATATGGAATGGAGAGGACAGAGGAACTACTCTGCAGATTTCTGGAGCCGTCTTTCCTTACGATACGCACGAATCTGACAAAAACGACACCGGAGCGGCTGGAGCAGATTCTTGGTGAAGAATGCGTCCGTGTGCAGAAATTAAATTCGGATGAGTATCCGGATCTTTCTTATGCGTTTGCAATTGAGGGGGTGGATTCGATTGCAAAACTGCGTTCTTTTCAGGAAGGGCTTTTTTATGTACAGGATATCAGTTCCATGATGGCTGCGGAATGTGCGGGGGTCAGAGCAGGCGATTATGTTATTGACGTCTGCGCCGCCCCGGGCGGAAAGAGTCTGCATCTGGCGGAGAAGCTGCACAAAAGCGGCATAGTTGAGGCGAGAGATCTGACACCTTATAAAACAGGCCTGATCGAGGAAAATATCAGGCGAAGCGGGTTAACAAATATAAAAGCAGTCCAGTGGGATGCATTGGTCAGGAAAGAGGATTCGATTGAAAAAGCCGATATAGTTCTTGCTGATCTGCCCTGTTCCGGACTTGGCGTGCTGCGCAAAAAGACAGATATAAAATATCGGTTTACCAGAGAAGGCGAATCGGCGCTTGTCAAATTACAGCGTGATATTCTGGATACGGTCTGTACATATGTAAAACCGGGCGGGACGTTGGTTTACTCTACCTGTACCATCAATCGGGCCGAAAATGAAGATAACGTGCGCTGGTTTTTAGAGAACCACACACAGTTCACTTTGCAGCGGGAACAGCAGCTGTTTCCGGGTGTTGTGGGGGACGGGTTTTATCTTGCAAAGTTAAAACGTCTTGCTTCCGGAGCTATTTCATAAGCATATATGCAAGTCCGTACGAAAACGTATAGATTGCAAGTAAAAATCCAATTGCGAAGCAAATTATGCATGGATTTTTACCTGTAACTGGAACGGAGTGAAGAGTAACCAAAAACCGGTGTTTACTGCAAGCGCCGGACATTGGCTGTTGATTTTTCGTACGCGGATTAGTATAATAATATAGTGTTAGAAAACGAATTGTGATGCAAATTTGAGGAAAAGATATGGAGACGGGGCAGAGGACAGATATCAAATCTATGTACATGGAAGAGCTGCAGGAGTTTGTAAAGCGCCTTGGCGAGAAAAAATACAGGGCTAAGCAGATCTATGAATGGCTGCATAAAAAGCAGGCAGGTTCCTTTGAAGAGATGACGAATCTGCCGAAAAGCCTGATTGAAAAGTTAAAAGATTCCTGTATTTTAACCGTGTTGAGGACCGAAACGGTTCAGGTATCAAAAGAGGACGGGACAAAGAAATATTTATTTGCACTTTCGGACGGGAATGTGATCGAGAGCGTGCGGATGCAGTATAAGCATGGCAATTCCGTCTGTATTTCGTCACAGGCCGGCTGCCGTATGGGATGCCGCTTTTGTGCGTCTGCAATCGGCGGGCTGGTTCGCAATTTAACGACGGCGGAGATGCTCGATCAGATTTATCGGATCGGGAAAGAGGCCGGGGAGCGTGTATCCAATGTCGTCGTAATGGGAACCGGGGAGCCGCTTGACAATTACGAAAATCTGCTGCGTTTTCTGCACATGGTTACGGATGAGGACGGGCTTCACATCAGCCAGCGAAACGTCACCGTTTCGACATGCGGCATTGTTCCGAAAATGCGTATGCTTGCCGACGAAAACTTACAGATTACACTCGCGCTCTCTTTGCATGCGCCTACGCAGGAAAAGCGGAGTATGCTGATGCCGATTGCAGGGACCTATGCATTAGAAGAGGTTCTGGAAGCCTGCCGCTATTATTTTTATAAGACAGGCCGGCGCGTTACGTTTGAGTACAGTTTATCGTCCGGTGTCAATGATTCGGACGAGGAGGCGAAACAGCTGATCCGGCTGCTTCGCAGTATAGATGCAAAGTGCCATGTAAATCTGATTCCGGTCAATCCGGTCAGGGAACGTGATTTCAGGCAGCCAAATCGGCAGTCTGTTCTGCAGTTTCAGAAGAAACTGCTGGAGAGCGGAATCAACGCAACAATTCGCAGAGAAATGGGACAGGATATTGACGGCGCCTGCGGGCAGCTCCGGCGCAAATATGCGGCAGGCACAGGGGAGCCGTAGGAATGGGGGTTTTATGATCTATACTGCATTGACAAATATGGCAATGAAGCTGGCATATGATGCCCATCAGGGACAGGTGGATGCGGCCGGGATGCCTTATATTTTTCATCCCTGTTCGCTTGCAGAGCAAATGGATAATGAAAGACGCACCTGTATTGCGCTGCTTCATGATGTTGTCGAAGATACCGATATTACAATCGGACAGTTAAAACAGGAGTTTTTGCCGGAGATTGCAGATGCGGTTGCAGTACTGACACATGACAGGAGCGAGGATTATTTTACCTATGTAAAAGGGATTTTTGGAAATCCGGATGCAATGCTGGTGAAGTTTGCCGATCTTTTGCACAACAGAAACGAAGACCGGCTGATCGGCGCGCCGGATGTATCTTTGTCCGCGCGTGCGGCAAACCGCAGTAAATATGGACGCGCGTTAGAAATGCTTGACGATGCGATGCGATGCTGGGCGGATGATTGGAAATATGAATCAGAGTGGAAGCTTCGCAAAAAGCTGCTGGAGCGTATGGGGGATAGCATTGTCCGGATGGTGTGATCCGGCAAATCATTCTTCTTTCGGATACTATAAGACGGGGCGTATACATGATGTATACGCCCCGCCTCCATAAAAGAGTCTTCTTTTAATTTTTTTTACTTCGCCAGCAGCATCATAATCTGATTGCTCCGCTCTACAAATCTGCCCATTGCATCAACTGAAAGAGGCTGATTGGAGAGCATGGCAAGATCGTAAAGCTGTTCGCAGAACATTGGCGCGTTTTCGGAATCTTTGTGTTCAAAGATATATTTTACAAGCGCATGGTTTGCATTTAACGTCAGCGTCTGATCTGCCGCGAACATATTTGCGTCCATTCCTCCCATACCGCCCATTGCATACATTTTCATCATATCCTGCATACGGCGTCCCTCCTCGGAGAGCGTGATAATGGAAGCGATATTTTCATTTTTTAATTTTTCTACTTTGACGGTAAGCTTGTCGTTCTTTAAGGTATTTTTAAACAGTTCGGTGAGAGCGTCCGTCTCTTCTTTCAAATCTTCTTCGTTTGTCTCATCCTTTAATGAGTCAGTAACATCGGCGTCAATACGCATAAATTTGTACTGGTCGTTACGCTGTTCCAGCTGCGAGATAAAAGAGGTGTCAATGTTGTGATCCAGGATAACGGCCTGCATATTTTGCTCTCTGAAAAGGTTGATATACTGGCCCTGCTGGTTCTTATCCGTTACATAGTATACGATCTTTCGTTCGTCTTTTTCTGTTTCGCTGTCAGATTGATCGGCGTTGTCGTCTGAATTGACCGGGTTGCCGTCTGCGTCCAGGATTTCAGGTTCTGCCGCATCATCCTTGTTTTCTTCGGACTTTTCTTCTTTGACAAGCAATTCCGGAAGCGTTAAATACTTGTCGTCCAAATTCTTGAACAGAATATAGTCGTTCATCTTATCACAGAATTTGGTATCTTTTAAACAGCCAAATTTGATAAACGGACTGATATCGTCCCAGTATTTCTCGTAATTTTCTTTGTCGGTTTTGCACATCCCGATCAATTTGTCGGCAACTTTCTTCGTAATGTACTCGGAAATCTTTTTCACAAAGCCGTCGTTTTGCAGCGCGCTTCTGGAAACGTTTAACGGGAGATCGGGGCAGTCGATCACGCCTTTTAACAACATTAAAAACTCGGGAATGACCTCCTTAATATTGTCTGCGATAAATACCTGGTTGTTGTAAAGTTTGATCACGCCTTCAATCGAATCATACTCGGTATTGATTTTCGGGAAATAGAGGATGCCCTTTAAATTGAACGGGTAGTCCATATTTAAATGAATCCAGAACAACGGTTCTTTGTAATCCAAAAATACTTTGCGGTAAAACTCTTTGTATTCGTCGTCTGTGCAGTCGTTTGGATTTTTCGTCCACAGCGGCGTTGTGTCGTTTAACGGTACGGGACGTTTTACAATCTTTAATTTATCTTTGGCCGGGGAAATTTCCACGATTTCTTTTTCGCCGTTTTCGTTTTCTTTTTCCTCCGTTTTTGCCTCTTCATGGATGGTCTCAATCACGGTGTCAGAATCGAGCTTGTCCGCTGCGTCAATTGTCTCATATTGTGTCTCGGCGTTCGCCTTGTCAAGGAAAATCGGAGTCGGCATAAAAGAACAATATTTTTCGACAATTTCTCTTGCGCGATATTCGTTTGCAAATTCCAGGCAGTCCTCATTTAAGGAAAGCGTGATTTCCGTACCTATCGTATCTTTTGTTCCGTCTGTCATTTCATAGTTAGTGCCGCCGTCGCAAGTCCAGTGCACCGCAGCCGCGCCATCTTTGTACGAGAGAGAATCAATGCTGACTTCATCGGCAACCATAAACGCGGAGTAAAATCCAAGACCAAAATGGCCGATAATCTGGTCGTCCGTAGATTTATCTTTATATTTCTGGATGAAATCCGTTGCGCCCGAAAATGCAATCTGGCAGATATATTCTTCGACTTCCTCTGCTGTCATGCCAAGACCGTTGTCTGTAATTTTAATTGTTTTCTCTTCCGGGTTTACCGTAATCTGTATTTTTGGTTTGTAATCCGCGGGAAGCGAATATTCGCCCATCATATCCAGTTTTTTCAGTTTTGTGATGGCGTCGCAGCCGTTGCTGACCAATTCGCGGTAGAAAATATCGTGGTCAGAATATAACCACTTTTTGATAATCGGAAAAAGATTGTCGCTGTCAATGGAAAGACTTCCCTGTTTGTTTGCCATATCGTACACTCCTTTATTAAAAATATTTGAATCCCTGTTTCCTGATAAAGACAATATTATAACCTGTGCCGAAAAAAGTCAATAGAAAATTAGCACTCTTTTTCGGTGAGTGCTAACAAAACGATGGAAAAGCTACAAAAACTCTGGGTTTGCGTTAATTATTAAAAGTTTCTAAAAAATGGTGGTATGTATTTTGCTGCGACATAGTATAGAAATAAAGGCTTTACAATTGAGGTGCTTATGAGAACGTTATATTACGGCGACAGGGGGATACGCGTCGCATATCTGCAGACGGCGCTTTCTAAGGCCGGGTTTCCACTGAATTTAGACGGGATATTCGGCAGCAGAACCTGTGCTGCGCTGAAGCAATATATGGGGGAAGAGAGAGCCTGTCTGGCGGATGAGAAAGTGTGGGCAGGCCTGTTTGACTATTTAAAAGGATATCAGAGGAATGACGCGGGTGAAACCGTTATTTTACCATTTGAGATAGTGTCAGGTCAGGTTCCATACACGGCATGGCTGACGGACCTTGTGATAGAGGGGCTTTTGATTCGATATCCGTTTCTGGAGACCGGCAGTATCGGGAAAAGTGTGATGGGCAAGGAGATTCCCTGGCTGAAAATCGGGAGAGGTCCTGTTTCGGTCTTTTATAACGCGTCATTTCATGCGAACGAGAGTATTACAACGCCGGTGCTGCTGAAATTTGCGGAGGAATATGCCAAAGCGTATACGGAGAAAGGGGAGATTTCCGGTGTGAACGCGCAGGAATTATTTGACCGTTATACGCTATATCTTGTGCCGCTGGTCAATCCGGACGGCGTCGACCTGGTCAACGGGTGGCTTGACCGGGGCATTTATTTTCGGGTGGCGCAGGAAATCGGGAATCGTTATCCGAACATTCCGTTTCCGTCGGGATGGAAAGCAAATATTGAAGGCGTGGATTTAAATCTGCAGTTTCCGGCCGGATGGGAGGAGGCGAAGAAAATCAAGGCTGCACAGGGTTATACATCGCCTGCGCCAAGAGATTTTGTCGGGGAGTCGCCGCTTGAGGCGCCGGAGAGCGCGGCTGTTTATCAGTTTACAAAAGAGCGCGATTTTTCGTTGATCCTGGCATATCACACACAGGGCGAGGTGATTTACTGGAAGTATCTGGATTACGAACCGCAGCGCTCCTATGAGATTGCGCAGTATTTCGGGCGCGTCAGCGGATATACGGTTGAGGAGACGCCTTCCGTCAGCGGATACGCAGGATATAAGGACTGGTTTATTCAGGAATACAACAGGCCTGGTTACACGATCGAGGTGGGCAGAGGGATCAACCCGCTGCCGATGTCGCAGTTTGACGCGATCTATGAGGCAAACAGAGGGATCTTGCTCGGCGGAATGACGCAGCTGTAGCGTTAGAGAAAGTGCCGGATGATGTGATTCGGCACTTTTCCAAAAAATTTCGTTTACCCTTTGCGTCATTTGCGGAAATATGGTATATTTATAAGAAATGTAAAGCAAAAGTTTCTTATTCTTTTGTGTGTGACGGGGAGATGTTGATTTATGACAGAGGTGTTTGTATGTATTTAATGTTAAAAGATGTAACCGTTGTTTATTTTGATCTGGAAGATTTTGTGGTGGAAGTGATAAAGGAGGAATTGCTGCCGTTTGGGCTGCGCGCAAATATCAGACCGCCTGTGACGAACAAGGATATTTTACATAACGTATCGGCAGTAAAAAGTTATTTGAGCAGCCGGGTGCTGTCGCTCTCGAGAGATAACGCAAAACAGATTTATGCCGCGTTCGGGATTCCGCAGATTGATTCCACTGATAACCGTGTAAATATCTGTATCAAATGCAAAGGTGTGTCTATACAGGACAGTTTTTGGATCAAAGGCGATGAGGACGATCTGAACTGGGAGAACGTAAATATACGAAAAAATAAACTCAGCGATATTGTAGATCTGTCGTTAAATGGTTTTGCGCCTGCGTTCACGACAAGCTATATCTGTCCGGAGTTAACGACAAAGGGGCTGTTCCGGAAAGGATGGGTCTATATCGGAAAAAGTTTATACCTTTTAAAATCAGATAAAACGAGCGACTATGTCAATACAAGGATGGAAGTGCTTGCTTCAAGAATACTTGAATGTTTCGCAAACAGGGTTGACAGTATTTCCTACGTAGGCGACCGAAAAGAGACGTCGGACGGCACGCTCTATATTTCCATCTGCAAAAATTTTGTAAACGAACGTTATTCGTTTGTGGAAGCCTGGGAGGTAATGGAATATTTTAAGCGGTGCGGAATTGAATTTAAGGAATATTGTATGAAGCATTGGGGATACCAGTTTGCAAGCATCCCTGTCCTGGACTATCTGATTATCAATACGGACAGGCATACGCAGAATTACGGATTTTTGATGGACAACGATACGGGCGTACTTGAGATGATTGCGCCTCTGTTTGATTTTAACTGTGCGCTTGTAGCGGATTATTTTTCACGTGAAGCGGGAGATACATACAGCCAGATGTTTAACACCACAGATACGCTGCGCGGTCTGGCCTATGAATTTCTTGACGATACAAAACTATATTTCAGCACGGAGATGTTTGGCGCGCTGGAAGAAGAAAACAAGCAGTACAGCCATATATTCGAGAAAGTTCACGGGAGGGTAAAAGAGCTGCATATCCTGGAATATTAGGAGACGGCGCATAGACATATGACCGGATATCAATTTTACTGGGAGTCAGACGGTGCGGGCGGTGCGCGGCTTCTTCGCGCATTTGGAGAAACGGCTCACGTCGTTTTGCCCGATTGTATCGGCAAAGTTCCCATTACGGAGATCGGTCCTTACTGTTTTGCAAAGGACAGAAAGCTTCCCGGAGCATATCGTATTGCGGGGGAGAGGGACGACACTTTTTTTCATGAACTGTCAGGCGATTATATTGAATCGGTGATTTTGCCCGATTCCGTACAAAAACTGGGCAGTTTTGCGTTTTATAACTGCAGGCGGCTGAAAGAGGTTGCATTTGGGGGAACTTTGCATAAGACGGGCAGCGACGTTTTTATGAACTGTCGTTGTTTTTCCCGGATGACAGTGCGGGGGGACGCGAACAAGCTGACTGGCGCAGCGTGTATTCTGGTGCAGGTCTCTTCCGAGATTACGCTTGTATTTGGCAAGGGGGAGGAGAAAGCGGTTTTGTTATTTCCCGCGTATACCGAAAGCTATGACGAGATTGCTCCCGCTCATATTTTTGGCAGGAAAATTGAGGGTGAGGGTGTTCGGGCAAGACAGTGCATTCGCGGCGGCGCGCTGGATTTCGCGCAGTATGACGACGTATTTCCAAGCGCGTGCGCGGCAGCGGAACCGGAACGCACGCTCTGTGAGATGGCAGTCGGCCGTATTTGTTATCCGGCAGGTTTAAGCAGTCAGGCGCGCGGGCGTTACCATGCTTATGTGAGAGAACACGCGGCGTTTCTCTGTAAAACTCTGGTGGCGGAAAAAAAGATTGAGCAGATGGAAGTTCTCTGTGAAAACGGCTTTTTGGATCGGGAGGCATTGGAGACGGCCATCTTTCTTGCGTCGCAGTCCGGGTGGGCAGAGGGCGTAGCGCTGCTGTTCTCCATCAAAGAGAAATATTTTCCAGAAAATAAAGTAAAAAAAGAGCGCTATGCGTTTGAGGAAATTCCGTATACAGACGCATGAGAGCGACAGGAAAGCGAGGAGGAGCTATGTTCCGGAAAAAAACGCAGGAGGAATGGGAAGCGGGGATGGCGGAGGACATTCTTGAGTTTGTGCGAAATGAATTGTATCTTGATTTGCGTTTTTTAGATGTTGCACTCTCGGCATTCGTCTATAAGTCAAATGCACTGATTCATGCATTTGCAACAGACGGATGTTATCTGTATTATTCTACGGAACAGGTTTGGCGCGTATTTCGGGAGAATGCGCCGTTTCTGGATCGGGCTTACCTGCATACAGTGCTGCACTGTATTTTTTCTCATTTGTGGATCGCGCCGCCGGATGTGGACGATGCCAGAATGGAGATGCTAAAAAGCGAGGATGGGGAGAGCGGGATCTCCACGGGAAAGCTCTGGGATCTGGCCTGCGATATCGCAGTGGAGTATACGATCGACAAGATGGACAAGCCGTGCACAAGGCGTATACTAAGCTGGAGCAGACAGCAGATATATGAAAAGATTGACGACAGGAATGAACAGTTTTCGGCGGCGGTACTCTATCGCAGACTAAAAGCTTATACTTATCCGGAGATCATGAAACTGCTTCATGAATTTTATACAGACGATCACTGCTATTGGCCAGGGCGGAAACAGGCGTCCGCTAAAATGCCAGGCGAGGCGCAGACGCAGGAAAAATGGAATAAAATTGCAATGCAGACAAGTCTGGAACGCAGACGGCGCGGTGATGAGACAAAAGACGGCGAGGAATTATTTGAGGCGCAGGTGAAAGCAAAGAGAAGCAGAAGAAGCTATCGCGATTTTTTGCAGAAGTTTTCGGTCAGAAGAGAAGAGCTGCACTGTGATATGGATGAATTTGATTTGAACAGCTACACCTACGGGCTGCGTCTTTATCAGAATATGCCGTTAATCGAGCCTCTTGAGAGCCGCGAGGTAAAGAAAATAAGAGATTTTGTGATTGCAGTTGACACAAGCGATTCTACGAGCGGTGAATTGATTCGGAGTTTTCTGCGTGAAACAGCCGATATACTGACGTTTCACGACGGCTTTTTTTCGGATTCCAGAATCCATGTGATTCAGTGTGACAACGAGGTGCGTTCGGATACGATGTTGGAGGGAACGCAGGATATGGAGCAGTTTTTGGAGCAGTTTCAGGTTGCGGGCGGCGGCGGAACCGATTTTCGTCCTGTGTTTTCCTATGTCAATGATCTGATACAAAAAGGGCAGTTTCAAAATCTGTGCGGTCTTTTATATTTTACTGACGGAAAAGGAATCTACCCGAAAAAGCGTCCTGATTATAAGACTGCTTTTTTGTTTTTAAATGAGTTCGACGAGACGTTAGTGCCGCCCTGGGCAATCCGTCTGAAACTGGAACCGGAGGAATTTGCATTGTACGGCGGAATGCGAAACGCAAAGAAAGGGGATAATCAGAAACGATGAATATCAAACAGGCTAAGGAAGAGGTCAAAAACACGGTGCGGGCATATCTTTCCAAAGATAAGGACGGGCAATACCGGATTCCGGCAATTCGGCAGCGCCCGATGCTTTTGATGGGGCCTCCCGGTATCGGCAAGACACAGATTATGGAACAGATTGCAAGAGAATTAAAGATTGGCCTTACCTCCTATACGATTACGCATCACACAAGACAGAGCGCGGTCGGTCTGCCGTTTATCAAAGGAGAAGAGTTTGACGGGCAGATTTATTCTGTAACGGAATATACGATGAGTGAGATTATAGCAAGCATTTACCGCAATATCAGGGACAAAGGGCTGAAAGAAGGCATTCTGTTTATTGACGAGATCAACTGTGTCTCGGAGACGCTTGCGCCTACAATGCTTCAGTTTTTACAGTGCAAGACATTCGGAAATCAGGCTGTTCCTGCCGGCTGGGTGATTGTCGCGGCCGGGAACCCGCCGGAATATAACAGATCCGTGCGCGATTTTGATATGGTGACGCTTGACCGTGTCAGATATCTTACAGTGGATGCAAATCTTGCTGTCTGGCGTGAATACGCGAATCGCCAGAAAGTCCATCCTGCCATATTAAGTTATCTTGAACTGAAACCGGACAATTTTTACCGGGTGGAGGCTGATGTGGACGGAATACAGTTTGTGACTGCCCGCGGCTGGGAGGATTTAAGCAGCCTTTTGTATGTCTATGAAGATTTAAAGATCTCCGTCGGCAAAGAGGTGATGCGGGAATTTTTGCAGCATGAGGAGGTGGCGGGGGATATGGCCGCCTACTATGATTTGTACAATAAATACAGAAAAGATTACGGCGTATCCGATATCCTTGCCGGCAGGGTAAATCCGGAAGTTTATCAGAAAATAGAAGCGGCGGCAGTCGACGAGCGGCTGAGTCTTGTCAATCTTTTGCTGGAGGGGTTAAAACAGTCTTTTGCGCAGGCGGCGGAAGAAAAATATATTACGGACCACTGGTATGAACATATCAGGGAATATCATCACTATCTGGGAAGAAGCGACCACCCCGGTTCTTTATATCAGGAGCTGCTTCAGAAATGGGAGAAGAGTTTTTTTATCCGCAGAAACAGCGGATTTTATACGCGTGAGGAGGAAGCCTGGCAGAGAACGCTGTTAGGATTGATGCTGGAGAATGAGCCTGACGCGGGAAAGCCGGTTCAGGTTATTTTTGACGAGACGAAGAAGTCGTTTGAAACGCAGTGCGCAAAGCTTGAGCAGATCGAACAAAATACAGCGCAGTCGCTTGCGTATGCGTTTGATTTTATGGAAGCCGCTTTTGAAAAGGGGCAGGAGATGGTCGTTTTTGTGACGGAACTTACGGTTTGCGAGGATGCGGTAAAATTTCTGGCGGAGCATGAGTGTGCGCGTTACGCCGACTACAGGGACAATCTTTTGGTTGGAGTGAGAAAAGCAAAACTTCTGGCAGAGCTGAAACAGGGCCTGTCTAAAAAACAGAAATAGGAGGTTAGGATGATGCAGCCACAGACGGAGCTGAAGAATCTATTGCAGCGAATTGACAAAAAGGGTTATCCGGCGTACAAGGATACAAAAGGGAGTTATGATTTTAAAAAATATATTTTTTCGATCGATCATGTGCAGGGAGACCCGTTTGCGTCTCCGTCAAAGATGAGCGTTTATATCCGGGGGGAAGCCGCGGGATTTCCGGCGGAGTATTACAGAGAAAAAGAATGCCGTATTGCGCTTGCAGATGATCTGCTGCGCCGGTTTGGAAGAAATTTAAGAAAAGCGTCAGGCAGGCCGTCCGGATCGGGAAAGAGCGGGCTGCTTTTTGTAACGCGCCCGGGCCAGGAAATTTTAGAACGGAGCGCGCTGGAGATTGACGAAAAAAACGGCGGCATTACAGTGCGTTTTGAGATCGGTTTTCCGGCAAACGGCCGTACAATCAATGCGCGGGAACTGGTTAAAATTATTTACGAGATTCTGCCTCCCTGCATTTTCGATTCTCTTTATTATGCCGCATTAAATGCGAAAGAAGTGGAACGCGTTTACCGGCTGGCAAAAGACCAGATGTATATCAGACAGGAATTGAAACATAAAAATCTGGCGGCGTTTGTTGCAAACGGAGCAGTACTGCCCAGAGAGTCCGGAATATCCGGTCTGCCGATGAAGGGCGCAGTTGCGTTTGTTTCGCCGCCCTCTATGGAGACGGAATTGAACCTTCCGTATCACGGGACAATCAAAGGCATGGGGATCAAAAGAGGGATTACCCTGATTGTCGGAGGGGGGTATCACGGGAAGTCGACCCTGTTAAAGGCGCTTGAGTCCGGCGTCTATCCGCATATCGCAGGGGACGGAAGGGAATTTGTGATTACGGAGGAGAGCGCGGTAAAGCTTCGTGCGGAGGACGGGCGCAGCATTAAGCGCACCGATATCTCGATGTTTATCAGCAATCTGCCAAATAAAAAGGATACCGTACACTTTTATACAGAGGACGCCAGCGGCAGTACTTCGCAGGCAGCAGGCGTTGTGGAGTCAATCGAAGCCGGCGCAAAAACCTTTTTGATGGATGAAGATACCTCGGCGACAAACTTTATGATACGTGACGAATTGATGCAGCGTGTCGTTAACCGGGAGAGCGAGCCTATCACGCCGTTTATCGACCGGGTTGGGGCGTTGTATACAACATGCGGGATCTCCACGATTCTGGTGGCGGGGAGCAGCGGTTCTTATTTTCACAAAGCGGACTGTGTCATTCAGATGAATCATTATAAGCCGTATGAGATTACAGAGAACGCAAAGCAGGCGGCAGAGCAATATCCCATGGTACAGGAAGAAGCGCTGCCGTGGGGAACGCCCGATTTTCAAAGAATTATAAAACCGGACAAGAGTTTTCGCGATCCGAGATTTAAAATAAAGACGATGGGGCTTGACGGAATAACGCTTGCGCATGACACGATAGATGTGCGCTATCTGGAGCAGCTGGCGGATAACGAACAGCTGAATCTGCTGGGATATCTGATGAAATATGCGCAGTGTCATGTGTTTGACGGGAAAAAGACGCTTTCACAGGTTGTTGACGCGCTTGTGCAGCGCATGGAGGAACGGGGGATCGCATCTGTCTGCGACGGAAGCTATGTCCCCTGTAATCTGGCGGCGCCAAGACGCCAGGAAATTTTTGCCGCATTCAACAGATACCGTAAGCTTATGCTGTAGAGGGTTGTTTTAATGATAGAGACATCTGGAAACAAGAACGCAAAACAGATTTGTGCGGCGGTACTGGCTCATGTGGATGCCGGCAAGACAACGCTTTCGGAGCAGCTTTTGTATCTGGGCGGGCTGATTCGAAAGACAGGGCGCGTGGACAAAGGAGACGCCTTTTTTGATACCGATCATATGGAGCGAAAGCGCGGGATTACGATTTTTTCCAAACAGGCGTTAATTCGACTGCCCGAGATACAGCTGACTCTTCTTGACACGCCGGGACATGTGGATTTTTCGTCGGAGACAGAGCGTGTGCTGTGCGTGCTGGATTACGCGATACTTTTGGTCAGCGGGGCGGACGGCGTCCAGGGACATACAAAGACGCTTTGGAATCTGCTGAAAAGATATCGAATCCCCGTTTTTTTATTTGTGAATAAAATGGATCAGGACGGCGTCGAAAAAACGGCGCTTCTGGCAGAGCTTAAGCAAAAGCTGGATGAGGACTGTGTGGATTTTAGCGAAGCGGGAACAGATTCCTTTTATGAGAATATCGCCTCGTTAGGGGAGAGGGCGATGGAACAGTATTTTGAAAATGGCAGCGTGGAGGATGATGAGATACGGCGTCTGATCTCTCTGCGCAGGCTGTTTCCATGTTATTTTGGGTCTGCGCTGAAAAATGACGGCGTAGAAGAATTTTTTCAGGGCTTTATCACCTATACGAAAGGAAAAGAATACCCTGAATTATTTGGAGCGCGGGTGTTTAAAATTATGCGCGACGCGCAGGGAAAACGCATTACCTGCCTGAAAGTTACGGGCGGCAGTTTAAAAGTGCGCCAGACGATCAAAGGGGACAAATGGCGTCCGGCGTCCGGGGAGGATACGGTCTGGGAGGAAAAGATCAGCCAGATCCGCCTGTATTTTGGCGAAAAATTTGAGACAGTGGACGAGGCGCCCGCAGGTACAGTCTGTGCAGTGGCAGGGCTTAGTCAGACTTATGCGGGCGAGGGGATCGGAAGCGAGAAAAATGCCTTTTTGCCCAGTCTTTGCCCGGTTCTTACCTATCAGATCCGTCTGCCGGACGGAATGGATGCGGCCGCTGTACTGCCAAAACTGCGTGAGCTTGAGGAGGAAGATCCGCAGCTTCAGATCATCTGGAATGAAGAACTAAAAGAGATTCAGGCAAAGCTGATGGGCGAGGTGCAGATGGAAATATTAAAAAATCTGCTGCTTGAGCGCTTTGGACTTGATGTGACATTCGGCGCCGGCAATATTGTGTACAGGGAGACGATCGCCTGCCGCACGGAAGGTGTCGGGCATTTTGAGCCGCTGCGCCATTATGCGGAAGTGCATCTTTTACTTGAGCCGCTTCCGGCGGGAAGCGGTGTTGTGATTGCGGCGGACTGCAGCGAGGATGTGCTGGACAAAAACTGGCAGCGTTTGATTTTAACGCATCTGGCGGAGCGGGAGCATGTCGGGGTTTTGACCGGCGCCGCGCTGACGGATCTGAAAATCACATTAAAATCAGGGCGCGCGCATTTAAAGCATACGGAGGGGGGCGACTTTCGCCAGGCGACGTACCGCGCGGTCAGACAGGGAGTGATGCAGGCGAAGTCTGTACTGTTAGAGCCTGTCTATCAGTTTACGCTCACAGTTCCGCAGTCTGCAGTCGGGCGTGCGCTGACAGATATTGAGCGTATGTGCGGTACGGCTGTATTTGACGACAGCGAACAAAACGAACAGGACCGTGAGTTTCGTACTCTGAGCGGAAGCGCTCCCGTTGCCACAATGCAGCATTATCAGAAAGAAGTACTATCATACACAAAAGGGCAGGGACGGCTTACAGTAGCATTTGGCGGTTATGCGCCATGTCACAATGCGGATGAGGTAATAGAAGCGGCCGGATACGACGTTTCAGGCGATCTTGCCAATACGCCGGATTCTGTGTTTTGCGCGCATGGAGCCGGTTTTATCGTGGAGTGGTATCGCGTGCCGGAATATATGCATTTGGAGAGTATTTTTTCGGATGAAGAAAAAAAAGGGGCATTTGCAGCGGCAGATGATGATGCGGATAACGCGCGAATGATGCGAAAAGAGCCGTCGCAGAAAGAAGAGGTTTTTCTGGGGACAGAAGAAATTGACCGGATACTTGCACGTGCAGTCAGTGCGAACCAAAGAGATCATGCCGCCGGAGGTAAGTTTGGTTATCAGCGAAAGAGCCGCAGTGAAAAGGCTGCAAAAACGGCGCCGGTCACAAGGACATACAGACAGAAGCCGCGCCGGGAGGAATACCTGCTGGTGGACGGTTACAATATTATCTTTGCATGGAACAAGTTAAAAAGTCTTGCGGAAGAGAATTTTGAGAGTGCGCGCGGCAGGCTGTTGGATATTATGTGCAATTATCAGGCGCTTTGCGGCGCACAGGTGATTGTGGTTTTCGACGCCTACCGTGTTGCGGGTCATAGGGCCGAATTTTTTGATTATCATAATATTCATGTCGTTTACACGAAAGAGGCAGAGACGGCGGACCATTATATCGAACGGTTTGCCCATGACAATGCCGCGAAATATCAGGTGACGGTTGCAACGTCGGACGGCATGGAACAGATTATTATACGGGGCGCCGGCTGCGGTCTGCTCTCTGCAAGGGACCTGGAGCAGGAAATCGAAAAGGCGCAGCGGGAGATCAGAGAAACTTATATGGCAGGCCGGCCGCAGGGAAAAACATTTCTGATGGATGAGGTGGATTTGGATGGAATATTGCAGTCAGTGCGAAAGCGTAAGGAGGATGCTTCCAAAACTGTTTCTGGAGAGGATGGGGCAGCTGCTGGGAAGCGAGCTTGACGCTTTTCTTGACGCCTATGAAAAACCGGCGTTTCGTGCGCTGCGTGTAAACAGCGGGAAAGCGGACAGGGAGAGATTTCTGAAACAGGCGCCATTTGCGCTTCAACCGGTTTCGTGGGAGCCATGCGGTTATTATTATCAGAAAGATGATACGCCGGGGAAGCACCCTTATCATGAGGCCGGCGTATATTATATTCAGGAACCGAGCGCTATGGCGCCGGCCGGGTATCTGATGGCGGAAGACAGCGGCAGCCCTGTTAGCGCAGAACAGATGGAACAGGAGCGTATTTTAGATCTCTGTGCCGCACCGGGCGGAAAGAGTACGCAGATTGCCGCAAAAATGGGCGGAAAGGGAATTTTAATCAGCAATGAGATTCATCCGTCGCGCGCCAGAATACTCTCACAGAATATCGAGCGTATGGGAATTACAAACGCAATGGTGTTAAATGAAACGCCGGAAAAGCTCTGTCGTGTTTTTGACGGTTTTTTTACGCGGATTTTGGTAGATGCGCCCTGTTCCGGCGAGGGAATGTTCCGGAAGAACGGGGAGGCGGTCAGAGAGTGGAGCATGGAAAATATTACGCTTTGTGCAGACAGGCAGGATAAAATCTTAGACTGCGCCGCATCCATGCTGGCGCCGGGCGGAAAGCTCGTCTATTCAACCTGTACGTTTGCACCGGAAGAAAACGAGGGCAGTATCAGTCGGTTTTTAAGGCGTCATCCCGAATTTTATATTGTGCCGGTAAACAGGCAGCCAGGGATGTGCAGCGGTATGCCTGAACTGGCAGAATGTTCTGCAGAAGGACTCGAGCACACCGTTCGCCTGTTTCCGCACCGGATTGACGGGGAGGGGCATTTTATTGCAGCGCTCAGGAAACAGGGACAATACACGGAAGCTTCGCTTTCTGCGGGTTTGGGAAACGGAATTGAGCGGGGGCTTGCCAAAGGGGAAGCGGACTGCACAGAATGGAAGAAGTTTGCGGAAGATATGCTGAAATTTCAGTTTGACGGGAAGCTGCTGCGCTTTGGCGATTATCTTTACCGGATTCCACAGGGAATGCCGTCCGTACAAAAGCTAAAAGTGTTAAGACAGGGGCTTTGGCTTGGAACATTAAAAAAGAACAGATTGGAACCGTCGCACGCGCTTGCGCTTGCATTAAAACCGGAGCAGGCGGTCTATACGGCAGATTTTTCGTATAACAGCGGAGAAATCCGTGCATACTTAAATGGACAGACGATTCCGTATCAGGGAGAGAACGGCTGGTATCTGGTCTTAGCTGACGGGTATGGAATCGGATGGGGAAAGTTAGTCGGAGGCATTATGAAAAACCATTATCCAAAAGGATTGAGAATTTTATTATAATTGTAGTTGTATATCTTCATTTTTTGAAGTAATTGTCGATATAGATAATGAGCTGTGTCGAATAAAGTCGCAAAATGACGTTAACACCCAGGTTTTGGCGCATTTTACGACATTTTGCGCAAAAAAGTCTATCCGAAAGTAAAAAAATAGGATATACTGTAGTTGTTACGGCGATAGCAATAAATGCATGGTCGATATACTTTATCAACGAGTTTGAAATACGATACAAATATTGACAAAGGAGGCCGCAAGAGTGACAGCAGACTTACCGAGAATGCATGAGGAAGTGACGAAAAATAGATTATCTTCAATGAAACAGTTTGAATTGATGAGAGTGCTGATTATTGACGGAGACAGGATTACCGCAGGATACACGGCGCGTGCGTTTGGCAGGCTGGGAATTTCATGTGAGATTGCAGAAAATGTCAGACTTGCATTGCAGATGATAAGAGATGCCGGTGACCGGGGGGCAGGTTATGACCTGTGCCTGTTGTCCTGCAATATGGATCAGGAGCAGATCAGCAGCGCAGTGAGCCAGATACGCGAATGTGACAGGGCAGACCGGATTACAGTGGCATGTTTATCTCGTCGCGGAAGCAGTTTAAGAGGAGCAGTTCAGGATTCGGGCGGGGATATTTATATGGAACGTCCGTTGCTGCAGTCGAAATTATATCGGATGATGAAAGACATCAGCAGAAAGAAATGAAAGAGTGTTACCAGGAGCGGCTTTATGGCCGCTCTTAGTAACAAATGGTGATTCAGACACAGACATTTCATGATTTTTATCTTTACAAAATGCGCAAACTGGTATAAAATAAGAAAAACCCGTGAAAGCATGGAAGAGAAGAGTAATTCATGGAATGTAACAGAGAGGGGCGCATATGCTGGAAGCGCTCTTGCAGGAAGTGAACGAAGACCGTCTCGGAGCGGCCCTAATCCGGCCCGGTGATACCGTTATCATCAAAATAAGGTTTCCTTTTCGCGTAAGGAGACGAAACTGGGTGGAACCACGATATGAGACTGTCGTCCCGGTGATATAGTATTATGCTGTATCACCGGTTTTTTTATGCACAGCCCCGAGCAGGGAAAGAAGCCGCAAAAGCGGCGCACGGCGAGAAAGGGAAGAAAACTCCCTTTCTCGATAATACAGCCCCGAGCAGGGAAAGAAGCCGCAAAAGCGGCGCACGGCGAGAAAGGGAAG
>CAMUGE010000043.1 GCA_947088345.1 uncultured Roseburia sp. | reverse complement strand
GCAGATTGTGCTATTCTTTAGATAAAGAGAGGCGCCTGCTGGTAACAGACGCCCCACGGGAGCTACCGATAGACGGTTAGCCCGATTCATAAGTTAACAGCTATAGCCGCTTACCTTGTCACGGGAGGGCGGCTATTTCTGTGGCTTGTTACTATCTTTACCGAATGTATATCCGATACCAAAGCAGGTCAAGCCAAAACTTAACACCGCAATAAGTCCCAAAATATCCATATGGCTCAGCCCTCCTTTCCCAGATTCCCTTTCAGGTTTCTATGTAAACGGAGGGTCACAGTCCCTCCGGGGAGGGCTAACCGCCTACCATCCTGGTAGTCCCAAAGAGATATTACCACATTTCGACAGGGATTTCAACCGCATCCATTTTGGAGTAGGAAAAGTAGCTGGCTCTATTTTCAACATCATATTAACATCACAGAGATATAAAAAGGACTGAAAACCCTTATTTTATCAGGTTTTCAGTCCAAATGTCCACTATTCGAACTCAATCGTCCCTGGCGGCTTACTCGTCAAATCATAGACCACTCGGTTCACTCCTCTCACCTCGTTAATAATCCTGCTCATCACTGTCTGTAATACGCTAAACGGTATCTCCGCTGCCTCGGCTGTCATGAAATCAACCGTATTCACTGCCCGAAGTGCTACTGCATAGTCGTATGTCCTCTCGTCCCCCATAACGCCAACGGAGCGCATGTTTGTAAGCGCGGCAAAATACTGCCCTATTGTTTTATCCAGACCGGCATTTGCAATCTCTTCACGGTAAATTGCATCTGCTTCCTGTACAATTGTTACTTTTTCGGCATTAACTTCCCCGATGATACGGATGCCAAGACCAGGTCCCGGGAAAGGCTGGCGAAAGATCAGCTTCTCCGGAATGCCCAGCTCCAGTCCGGCCTTCCTGACTTCATCCTTAAACAGATTGCACAGAGGTTCAATAATTTCTTTAAAATCAACACAGTCCGGCAAACCTCCTACATTGTGGTGTGATTTAATAACCGCAGATTCACCGCCCAGCCCACTTTCCACAACATCCGGATAAATGGTTCCCTGCACCAGAAAATCAACTGCACCTATCTTCTTTGCCTCTTCTTCAAAAACGCGAATAAATTCTTCTCCTATTATTTTGCGCTTCCTTTCCGGTTCGGTCACACCAGAAAGTTTGCTGTAAAAACGATCCTTGGCATTGATTCTTATAAAATGAAGATCGTAGGCGCCGTTGGGACCAAAAACAGCTTCCACCTCATCTCCTTCATCTTTTCTAAGCAGACCATGGTCGACAAACACGCAGGTTAACTGATTCCCTATCGCTTTTGAGAGTAAAACTGCCGCTACAGAAGAATCTACACCACCGGATAACGCACATAAAACTTTGCCGCTTCCGATTTTTTGCCGAAGCTTATGAATCGAATCCTCCACAAAAGAATCCATACGCCATGTTCCGGAACAACCACAAATACCTCTTACAAAATTATGAAGCATTTTTGTTCCCTCTTCTGTATGTAAAACCTCAGGATGAAATTGTACTGCAAAAAGATTTTTTTCCTGACATTCTGCAGCGGCAACAGGGCAATCCGCCGTATGTGCCGTTACCCTGAAGTCCGGAGCAACGCACGAAATATAATCAAAGTGACTCATCCAACAGATAGATTTATCTTTTACATTATGGAACAAAGGGGAAGACACATCAAACAAAACCTCTGTTTTCCCATATTCGCGGACATTTGCTTTTTCTACCTTTCCGCCAAGAATAAACATCATCAGCTGCGCGCCATAGCAAAGACCGAGAACAGGAATTCCAAGCTCAAACAATTCTTTAGAATACGTTGGCGAGTCAGGTTCGTAACAACTATTTGGCCCTCCCGTCAAAATAATGCCTTTCGGCCGCATTGCCTTAATTTGATTAATATCCGTTTTATAGGAATAAATTTCGCAATATACATTGCACTCCCGGACACGCCTTGCAACTAACTGATTATATTGTCCGCCAAAATCAATGACAATCACCTTTTCTTTCATAAAAGATCCCGACATTTCCATAAAAGTTTCTCCTTCCATAATTGTAAAAAACCATTTATTTCCTGAAAATAACTTCTAAAAATATTACCGTCAAAAAGCTCAATACCCAAACGATAATAATTCGTGCAATTTTCATATATCATTATATTTTTTGTCAAATAAAATGTCAATCTCAGCAGTCATAAATTTGTTCTTTCCAGCTCCGTATCGTACAATCTTCTTTTCGATAAGATCTTAGGTTGTGATTACCTCAAACGCCTACTCCTTAAACGCGTCATAAACAGGGTCACGGTTGTTTGTACTTTTGCATTGATTATGAAATTCTCAATCATCGGACGCTCTCTTTGGAGATACCGTATTCCGTGGTGTATCTGTTAATTTTCCGTCTTTCTTCCAAACGGAGGCGGACAATTTTCTTTTTACATTCAGGAATATAATTCTGTGGCATAATATGTACCTCTTTTCTTTGCAGAATGATTATATCTTATTAGCCACTACTGTTACAACTTTACTTTATCACAACAAGCGCCGTTTCAGAACTGCCAAAATCCAAACTGTCCAAAGCGTTTGAATACGCATTGAATCACCGTCAGGAATTTTTGAATTATCTGGAAGACGCACACTGTTCCATCAGCAATTCGCTGGCAGAAAACTGCATCCGGCCATTTGTGATCGGCTGAAAGAACTGACTGTTTGCAGGCAGTCCGAAAAGAGCGGCCGCAAGCGCCGGGCTCTATACATTGGCAGAAACAGCCAAAGCAAATGGTCTTGCGCCAATGACGTATCTGAACTAGATCCTGTCAGATATGCCGGGGAGTACATTTCTTGAAAATCCGGAATACCTGGATGACTATCTGCCATGGGAGCCCATAGTACAGGAACGGCGCCGATAACTACTGCCCTTTTAGTATAGAGGTCTGGTGGCTATTTATCTATCCACTATCTTATTTGGCGCTTACGTTAATAACTTCAAGAAAGAAAATTGGTGCGCATAGAAAAATGGCTTCACTTTAAGTTAAAATATAGACATTATCTGCACAAAATTTCAGATAATTCACCTGCCTGCTTGTCATAAGGCATGTCAATCACAGGCTGTGGGCGGTTCTTTTTAGACTGCATAATGCTTCGACCCCAAGTGGAAAATTTCTGACATATTCGAGACAGACAATTGAGGCTTTCCGGACTTACGACGATTGAAAATACCAAAAAAACAAAATTTCTCGGCTTTCCGACATATGTGCCTTTATCACTTGAGCGCATACCTCAAAATCTATAAATAATGTTTCCTTATTCAATGGATATATGTAAACGATGCGTTAGATTAAAAATTGTGAACAGTCTGCGCTGACGGCATCTGTAACAGATAAGACGCGCAACACGAATTTATATCACCAGACAAACAGAAAAAGATCTAAAAAAGATTTGATAATCAGACAATAAAATGGGCAGAGGTGGATTCGAACCACCGAAGCAATTTGCAGCAGATTTACAGTCTGTCCCCTTTGGCCACTCGGGAATCTGCCCATAATCGAAACTACTCTGACGGAAATTTATTATAACACAATCTGTTTTATTATACAAGAAAAACTTTTAAAAATTCTGCTGCAAAAACGACTCCTAAATTCAGTGCGAGAATCCACATGGGTTTTACTTTCCCCCAACGATTCAGGCAAAAGTCAACTGCAGCCAATAAAAGCGTGGCGCCCATCAAAAACGATTTTGTCATATCAAGTGAAACGGCATTTTTCCCGCTTAAAACTGTGAGCGAAAGAATCAAATTAATTAAAAGCCCTGCAAAAATCGGACGAAACCAACGCTCAAAAATACGTACCATCGAAAAAGAATGGATACTCCGGTAGACATAGCCAACAGCACGGTAAAGTCCGCAGGATGCGGCAATCCCGGCGCCAAGTCCGGTAGCTGCAAGACAAAGTCCGCCAATTACCATGCCCGTTTTTTCAAATCCGAAATAATATCCGATTCCCGCAAGTGTCTTACAGAGAATAGATCCCGGCAGCACATTGACAACAACTGCGATCTGCCCATAATAAACTTCCTCGGAAATCATTCCGCTTTCGACAAATAGTCCGTCTGCAATTGTAAGATATGCATCCCCTCCTCCAAACGACATAAAAGAAGAAAACATTCCTCTTCCTGCAAACATTACGCTCTCGTTGATCCAAAGGAACGACGGCAGACAAAACACGAGCAAAAACGCAAACCAGATCAGCAGCTCCTTTGCCATTTCGCGCCGCTTAACACCTGGCATTTTCTGTTCGGAACGAATTGCTTTAATAAGGCCCAATGCTGCAAGAAAAATCATGACCGCCTCAATGCATAAAACCACGTATGGCTCTTCAATCAACGGACTTTTCCCATGACTGAGCAAAAATAACAGAGAAACAAGAAAAGAGAGCACAATCTTTGGCGCCGTATATACGCCGCCCGTGAAAAAAACAAAAAAGAATGCAATCATCAGAACATGAATCGTCGAGGCGCGAAACAGCAGTGTCACATCCATTCCGGTCAGCTTGCCGACATTATCCCCACAAACCATAGTACAGACAGCAATCACTACAAGCGCTGCCTTGATCAGTCGCTCCCTGCCCCCTTTTTTGCAGTCTTCAAATACTTTTACTATATAATGAGCTAAAAGAAAAATAATAAATGCAGTCGCTGCAACGGAAACCACATTGACAAATCCCAGTATGGCATCATTTACAACAGAAAATACCGTAAAAAGGGCCAGTGCCAGAACAATTCCCGGAAGCGAAATCATAACAGGACCTCCGAGAAGCCCTTTGACTCCAAACGCATGCTTCCCAATGGATGCCGCCACTTCAACCGGCAGCGCGCCGGGCGTAATGCCGGCAATAATCACATCCTCATCAAATTCCTTTTTTGTCTCCAGCTTTTGTCTGAGTACAAATTCCTCCTCCAGAACAGGCACAAGCGCCGTACCTCCCCCAAATCCGATACACCCTACTTTTGCCATCCCCATCAAAAAACGCAGATATTCTCTCATTGTTTATACTCCGTCATTTTCTCGCACTCTTCCGTTAAAAGAAAGGCGGTTTGCCTCCCCTGTATGAATGCCGCCTCTCTTTATACAACATGCCCTGCATCTACGGAATTATTCGATTTTGCATGTGTTATTTGCAGGAAGAAAGAGCGTAAACATACTTCCATGCCCCGGGGAGCTCTCTACCTCAATCGTTCCCTGATTAATCTCAAGAATCTTTTTCGTAATAGCAAGCCCAATGCCAAAACCTTCAGAGTTTCTTGACTTATCGGATTTATAAAACCGTTCAAAAATATGACTCTGTTCCTCATCTGACATCCCCCGGCCATAATCCTGCACAGAAACAAATACCCGCTCCCCTTTTTGCCCGGTTGCAACATCTATCACGAGGCCGTCTCCATTATATTTTATCGCATTTGTTATTATATTTTGAATAGCAATCGACATAAGATTGATATCTGTCATAGCGACAGCAGGGCATAAATGCATCTTTATTTTTACCCTGCCGTCTGCCTTTTCCTCCTCATCCTCACAGACCGCTTCCACAATATCAACCAGATCCGTCTCCTCCAAATCCAGTTTTGTTTTACCCTGTTCCAGCCGGGAAAGATATAAGAGCTTGGAAATAATGGAATGAATTTTCTGCGACTGCCTTTCGATCACATCAAATGCCATTTCCACTTCTTCCCGATTATCAAGATGTCCCTGCGCATATTCACATTGAGCAAGCACAACAGCAACCGGGGTCCGCAGTTCATGCGCCACATCAGAAGTAAACTGTTCCTGCTGTAAAAACTGCTGCTCCATCCGTTCAAGCATCCTGTTATTTGCCTGCGCCAATACTTTTAACTCGCGGTAACGCCCCATATATTCCATGCGGCCGGAAATATCATGTTCCCTGCCGATTGTATCCGCCGTCCGCATCATATCTTTGATAGAAGCGGACAGCCGCATCGCGAAAACAGTACCGACAAGCAGGGACACGATATAAATCACAAACACAATCAGGTAAGACAGATATGTCAGCGTTCTGTATTTACTGTATACATCTTCTTTGCGCACGACGCCGCGTACGTAAATTTGCATATGACCTGTCGTATTCTTTCTGACATCGCGCACAAAATACTCTTCTCCGTTTACCGTAACTTTTTTTGTAACAAGCTCAATCCCGGGTATCTTTGTAAACTGTTTCGGATACCCTCCTGCCAGCGCTTCCCCGTTCTCACCGAGAATCAAAAAATAAACGCTGTCCTCCTGAAAAACAAATTCATCCTGAATCTCAAGCTTCCCATCCGTATAATTAAAATAACGCATATTCTGACGCACATCATTCGACAGACTGTGCTTAATATCACTGTCAACTGCGACATCCGCAAACGCATAGATCGAAACGGCAATCACAACAGCCATCATGGAAAGCGCCGCTATAAGCAGGATAATAATATATTGTACAATAGAAATGGATTTCAGCTGTCTTTTAATATGTATCCCACCCCTCTGATCGTCTGGATCATTTTAAAATCGCTGTCACTGTCAATTTTTTTTCTAAGATAGCGGATATAAACGTCAATGACGTTTGAATATCCGTCATATCCGCTGTCCCAGATATTCGCCTCAATCTGCGCTCTGGTCAGTACAATATTCTGATTGCGAATCAGATAAAGAAGAATGGAAAATTCTTTCGGCGACAATTCTATCAAACGTTCTCCGCGCCTTACGCTTCTGTCATTGCAATCGACGACAAGATCCCTGCATCGGTAAATATTTTCATGAACATCCGCTTTTTTTCGCGTCATCACGCGCACTCGAGCCAGAAGCTCCTCAAAAGAAAACGGCTTAACCAGATAGTCATCCGCCCCCAGATCGAGTCCCCTTACAATATCCTTAATATCACTTTTCGCCGACAAAAACAAAACCGGCGTCCGTATCCCTTTTTTTCTCGCACGTTTCAGTACCTCAAACCCGTCCATCCGGGGAAGCATAACGTCCAGAATAACTCCGTCATATTCTTCCATACAAAGGTAATCAAACGCGCATTCCCCGTCAAAACAGGATTCTACCACGTATCCTTCTGATTCCAGTTCTTTGACGATCAAACGATTCAGATCCTTTTCATCTTCTACTACAAGTATCTTCATATATCTGCTCCCCGTAATAATCATATCAGTAACCCAATTTATCATGATACTTGCAATATATTAAAATTTCATTAAAAGCAATCATTTCTGACAGAGGAAAACCTCATACACTGAATATAGATATTCGCCTTTTTCATAAACGCATGCATCTTCCACTCAAATGAAAAAAAGTTAACTTCAGTCGTCATAATCCGTCAGACGTTCCGTTTCATCACGTTTGAATCTGCTGCGATCTGTGCGGGAGAGATCTCTGCCATGCATGATTCTATTGTATCATATTTATTCTTCCATTTCACGCTCTTTTTCTTATGATTCCTATTCTGACAATTCCTATTCTAATATTCCATGTTTTATTATCATGAACAGTCACAAAGGTCCGGCAGTACAGCTCTTAAAATGCTTTAAAAGCTTTGACAATGACAGCTTCAATCCCTATTTTTGCCAATTTATCCCTCATTTCTTCTGCATTACTTTTTTGGACATAGGCACCTGCCTGAACGCGGTAAACCGGCTTGATCGGCGCGGGAACCGGCTGTCCTCCCACCGCCTGTTCCATCCCTGGCATCAGCTGCCGTATGGGTGCAATGATTATTGTTGAGATTGGTGAGTTTAGCCGTTTTGACTCTCCTGATAAAATACTTGCTTATGCAGGATTATCTCTATCCACATATCAATCAGGCCAGCTTGTCGATGGCCGTTATACCCACATGGAAAAACGAGGTTCTTGTTATCTACGCTATGCATTATTCAACGCCACAAAATTTGTCTGTAACTGTGGTGAAACTTTTGGTACTTACCTTGCTAAAAAACGGGTATATATAAAACAATCTTGACTTTTTTGTAATTTATTTCCTTTTGTTGAGTGCCGATAACGACACTCTGTCATCCCAGACTACACGTTTGCCGTGTGTCCCAACTGCATCCCATTCCGGACGGTCGGCACGTTTGATGTATTACTGGTTTTCGTCATACGCGGGATTTTATACAGGATGCTGTATAACCGTTCCATCGTCCTGTTCCACATCTTCATATATTCCTTACATATACATCCTTTAGGTACTTTCACTTCCATTCTTTTCCATTACTGCCCCAAGTATAGACGGCGTGGCAGATACAACACCTACTTTCACAAGATTATCTCCTTTTTTGAGAATCCTGATTTTTTTATAAACCAATAGTGGACATGTTTCAATTACATTTACATGAATTCGACCATCGTCCACAAGGCCTGGCGTGCCGTATCCGAAAAGACGGGCTATCCGGAAAAACTATTAAATTTCTATCACAAACTAAACGAAACCGGTCAACACGAAGCGGAAAAAAGAGTGGAAGAACTGACCTTTGTTCCATTCTATATTGAAAACTAACACAAAAATGGAAGTCCGCTGATTAAATCAGCAGGCTTCCTCTCAAATATATACCAAATAACGTTTTTATTGCTGGCCTGATTTTGCTGTCTGCTGCACAAGTTGTGACAGTTCGTCCAGTTCACGCCTTAATTTTTTATAATTTGACCGCAGCATTTTATTTTCTTCTTTTAACCTCGCCATTCCAAGCGCTGCAAAACGGATCACATCCTGCTGCATATAGGGATTATCCGGCCTCCATTTGGGCACATCGGGCACAGTCTCAGGAAACAGGTCGCTACCCGCCTGCTCTCCGAGATATTTCCCAGCGACAAGCCGGTTGCTGCGCCGGTAGGTAGTTAAGATCTTTTTTCTCTCTCTGACAGAAAACAGGCAGGACGGATATGACTCTCTGCTGATCTGCTCGTCTTTGTGCAGGATATTCCGAATAAAGTTCATATCGTCCTCGTCCAGTCGGGAAACTCCGTTGATAATACGCATAATTTCCTGTGTGTTTCCGGTCAGACTTAAATTGCGCTCCTCCTTTGAAATCTCAAATTCTTCCGTAAGGTCAAGTCCCACGCTGTGAAGAAAATCATCGTATATTGTGCCGCCATAAAAAGTACCCGGCTGATAGCGGCGTACGATGACATGGTCTGTTCCCAATACCTCCGAAATAGATTCCAGCTTTTTGAAATAATCCAGCTGTCGCCCTTCCCCCTGCTGCGAAACAAATTCTTCCCATGTTCTGCGGGTGACGCTCTCAGCCCCCTGCTTGACATTCTGATTCCAAACCGAAACAAGCCAGTCATCCTGCCTGCGAAGATATACAACGATCTTAACATGAAATCCGTGCCGCTCGCCATCCTCTTTCAGCTCCTGCCAGAGTGAGCGGCGTCTTTTGTATGTGTCGCGGTAAATACCCTCGTCAGAAAGTATAATATTGTCATAGACAGAGAACAGCGCAATCACCCTGTCCATCCCCATGCGGTAAAGTTCCTGCTCAGCACGCTGCCGTTCCTCTTTATCCTCAATCGCAAATGGATTTACAAGAAAATGTCCGTTTTTCACTTTGGTACACCAAGGACAAAGATCGTGTAAATCCGGATAACAGTACCCGTATTTTTCCAGTGCTTTCGGGTTTTCCCAGCAAAAATTCTGAATCGCTTTTGTCGCTGTCTTCGGCGTTCCTATATGTACGTAGAGTGTCTTCAAGCTTTTATCCCTCACATTCTAATCGTATTATCTCTTATTTTTACGATTATTATATTGGGATAATATTAAAAAAAAATTAAATTCAAAAAAATGGTTTCTATCATTAACATACGTTTTTACGGTAAGCCGCAACCGATATCAGGTAAAAGAAAAAGAAAATTGCAAACACAATAAGGACGCTCACAATACGAATCGAAAACAGGCTGGTATGCATCATTTTCTCAAGTGCATGTACGGAGAAATACGAGGAAACTGTCATTACCGCAAACGGCAGAATGTACGCCATGCCAAGCTCCGCTGCAATCGACTTACCAAGCGTTTTGTTGTCGATGCCGATCTTTTTCATGACAAGAGCGCGCGGCCTCTCCTCAAAGGAATCGTTATACAGTTTCATAAACATAATACTTCCACTGGCCATAATAAATACCAGAAACAAAAAAATGCACAGTGTATAAAACACTTTCACCCAGTCTGTATCGTTGCTCTTTGGATCAATTGCAACGCGGGCCGTAAAATTTTCTTCCGTATTGCAGATCAAAGCATTTAACTCATCCCGCGCTGCCTCAAACAGATCCGTATCAGTGATTTTAAAATTACTGGTATAGAGACTTTGCCCGAACGGCTTCAGTAATTCATATTCTGCATCATTTACAATGTAATAACTTGTCTGCTCCTGAAGATACCCAAGGTATGGTTCGCTCGTTTCCTGTATCTGCCTGTAGTCTTTTCCGTTGATTGTCACCGTTATATCCGAACGGTCTGTGAGCAGGGACAACAGATACAAATGTCCCGCTTCAATCACCTCGTCCGCCCCCGGCTCTCTAAGCTCAAAGACCATGCCCGCCTGTTCTGCCAGCCGTTTTACTCCGGAATACGGAACAACCGCATAAGACGCAGCAAAAGATCTGTTACTTACATGCACATTGTCCAGAAATAGAACCGGTATCTCAGATCGATATAAAATCCCGCTGTATTTCTCGATTAACGGCGCCGCCTGATCCCCGATATCAGACTGGTTGCTCAAAAACTGAAACGTATACGTATTCTCAAACTGAACCATATTGGCATGGCGTATCTTCATTGCAAAACCGGTCGCAAGCGCTGTAACAGAACAAAGCGTCAGCACACAGACAATCGCGTAAGTGCGATAATTTTTTTTCATACGGAAAATCATACTGTTGACCCACAGATTGCGCTGTCCGCGATAGAGAATCCTCTTGCTCTTCGCGACAGACTGGAACACATACGGAATCAGGCCTCCAAATAGTAAATAGACGCCTGCCGTCACAAGAACAACGGCTGCCATAACATTACCCATAACCTCCTGTCCGCCTTCTTTCACCGACAGATAGTACCCGCCGCCAAGAATACATGTGCCAAGCGCTGCCTTAAACATCAAAACAGGCGTACTCTGCCTGACATACTCATTCTGCCTCGACGCTGAAATCATTGAAAGGACGCTGCTCTTTACAATATTGCAGTACCCTTTTACGACAAAAATCAGATACATTGCCAGATATACTGCCGCTGTGATCAATACCGGTTCTATTCTCACCTGAAAGTGAATCTCCACCGCGATATCCGAGATGGCAAGCAGTATCATTTGAAACAGGGCCGCTGTCGCTATTCCGAAAAATATCCCAAGGACAAAGGCAGCCATTCCAATCAGCGCTGTCTCAATCATGTACATCTTTCCGATTTTCTGATTTGTCAGACCCATAAATACATAGATGCCAATCTCTTTTTTCCGCTTGGTCAAAAAAACATTTGTGGAATACCACAGAAAAAAGAACATAAAACAGGCAAGCACAAAAGAAATCACATGCACAATAATATCAATGTAATCTTTGTTCTGGGCGCCAAGCACCTCAAATGAATCCGAATAAATAATATTCTGGAAATTCAAGAAAATAAGAATCGTAAACGACAGCGACAACACCAACGACAGATAATTTTTCATGTTATTTTTAAAATTCAGGAACGCAAGCTGCGTTAATCGCATGAGAAATCACCTCCCATAGAAATCTGCGCATCCATGATGCGGTCAAAAAATTCTTTCCGCCCGCTTCCCCTGCTCAACCGGCACTTCATCATCCCATCGCTTAAAATGTAAACATCCTTTGCATAAGACGCACAGTACGGATCGTGCGTGACCATAAAAATAGCTGCGCGTCCGCTGTCATTTACTTCTTTTAAGCATTTCATCAAATCTTTGCCCGACTTAGAATCAAGAGCCCCGGTCGGCTCGTCTGCAAAAATAATCTGCGGATTCGTGACAAGCGCGCGACAGGCCGCTCCCCTCTGTTTCTGTCCGCCGGACAGCTGATAGGGATATTTTTTCAGATGATCGGAAAGTCCGAACATTCCTGCAAGTTCTTCCGTTTTCTGCATACATACCCGACTGGCAACACCATTTAACGAAAGCGGAAGCGCAATATTATCCTGCAGTGTCATCGTATCCAACAGGTTGTAATCCTGAAAGATCAGGCCGATTTTATCCCTCCGTAATTTTGAGAGATCCTGATTGGAAATCTTTGTGATATCATGTCCGTCCAGCATCACGCTGCCGTGCGTCGGTTTGTCAATCGTAGACAAAATATTCAGAAGCGTCGTTTTTCCGGAACCGGACGGCCCCATCACCGCGATAAAATCATTGCAGCAGATCGTAAGGTCAATTCCTTTTAATACCGTTGCCGTAAAATCCCTTGTCCCGTAATTCTTAATCAGATTTTTGACTTCAGCTACAGTGTTTTCGTTCATAATTACCTCCATACCTTTGTTTTTCTGTTATTGTAAGGCAAGAGGCTCAAAAAATCCTTACATCGTGCTTACAAAACATCGTGTAATCTTACATTTAATGTAATATAACCCAAATTAAACAGAAAATAAAATACAAAATCTTGTAAACACACCGTATTCGCTTTCCACTGAAATCTGATGCTCCAAACGCGAAATAATTTTTGACACAAGATACAATCCCATTCCGGTTGATTTATAAGCGCCATTGTGATAATTGCTGCCGACATACCCCTTTTCAAAAATGCGTCTTACGTCCTCTTTCCTGATTCCGTCTCCGTTATCCTCTATCCACAGTTCAGTTTCGCCCGGCCGCTGCACTGACCAGATTGATAAAACCGGCTCGCTGCCTGCATATTTGACGGCATTGCTGATAAGCTGATCTATGATATACACCAGCCACGAGAAATCAGAATAGACAATCAAAGGTTTCAGTTCCAAGCGCAGCGAAAACTTCTTCTGAATCAAAAAAAAGCGATAATTGCGTATCGAAGCCTGCACACAATCCTGCAGCGACACCCGTCTGATTTTAACATCCATCAGCGAACTGTTCAGTTTCGCTCCAAGCAGCATGGAATTTAACTGCCGGTTCATTTTTTCCAGCTGCTCGCGCATAGCGCCCCTGACTTCACCATCCTCGATCTTTTCTACAATAAGAAGCCCTGCTGCAAGCGGTATTTTAAACTCATGGCACCATTTTGCGACAAAGTCTGACAATTCGCAGTTTTGTTCAAAAGCAGCCGAGAGCTTTTCATTTAAGATAAGGACGTCATGTTCGGCAATGTCTTTGTTTTCAAAATCACTCTCAAAAGACTGACAGAGAATCGCGCCCCGCTCTTTTAGCAGATTCACTTCTTTTTGCATCCGCCAAAAAGAAAGATAATCGAACACGCCGAGAGCAAAAAGAAGCATTGCCAGAAGTCCATCCAGATAAAACAACCAGGAAATATGCGATGTCCGCATCAGAAAGATAAAATAGAGATTAAACGAAAAAAACAGTATCAAATAGAGAAAAAAATATTTCCACCGTCTTTTCAGATATTTCATTTGATAAAATAGCCCTGCCCTTTCTTCGTATTCACAACGTCATCCCCGCAGGCAGCTTTCAGTTTGCTCCTCATGCGGCTGATTACCGTTGTTAACGTGCCATCCGAGACATACTCGTTTGTATTCCACAGATCCATCATGAGCGTATCTCGAAACACAACATCCGGCCGGTTTTCCAACAGCTTTGCAAAGATTTTCCGCTCTGACCTGGTCAGCTCAACTTCCTTTCCGTTGCAAAATAAGATCTGGGAGACAACGTCAAATGAGAGTCCGTGGTCCAGACAGATCTGTTCTTTTACCTTATATTGATAGGTTCTTCTTAAAATGGCATCTATTTTTGCCTTTAACATTTCCAGATGAAACGGTTTGCCGACATAATCGTCGGCTCCCTGTGCAATCCCCATAATTTTGTCGCGGTCGTCATCCCTGCTGCTGATAAAAATAACCGGAACTTTTGAGACCTCCCGAATACGGCCGCACCAGTAAAAGCCGTCGTAATATGGCAAATTCACATCCAACAGAATTAACTGCGGCGATTCTTTTAAAAACAAAGCCAAAATATCGGTGAAATCAGATGCTGCCACCGTCTCATAACCCCATTTTATAAGAAACGCCGCAATTTCTTTTGCAAGTGTTCCGTCATCTTCCACAATCATGATTTTCATAGTTTATTTCCCATACTGCTGCTTTAAAAGTTCAAAAAATTCTTCCTGCGGCATCGGTTTTGCATAATAATACCCCTGCACCTGGTCACAACCGATGCTCTGCAAAAGCTCCACCTGTTCTTTTGTTTCCACACCCTCCGCCAAAAGACCAAGATCCAGTTTGTTCGCCATGGAGACAACCTGCTCCAAAATCAGCCTTCCCTTACCGGAAACCATCATATTTTCCATGAATTTTTTATCCAGTTTAATTACGTCAAACGGCGTCTCCAACAGAATATTCAGCGACGAGTAACCGCTCCCGAAATCGTCCATCAGAAGCGTAAATCCCTCTTCTTTTAATTGAAGCGCCTTGAAACTAATCTGCTGGTCATCCGCCGTCTCCGTGATTTCAAGCTCCAGCATACCCTTTGGAATACCGTTTCTTTTCAGCATGTCCGAAAGTACGTGAATACATTCATTGTCGCGCAGATGAACACGCGAAACATTGACAGAAACAGGACAAAACGCGATGCCCGCTTCTTTACATTTGTGAATAAAGCGGCAGGCCTCCTCCCAGATATAATAGTCAACCTTTTGAATAAATCCATTCTCCTCAATCACCGGAATAAACTGATCCGGATAGATCATGCCCCGCTGTGGATGGCGCCATCTGACAAGCGCTTCCGCTCCGATAATCTCGTTCTTTGCAATGCTGTATTTCGGCTGCAAATACATCATAAACTGCCGCTCTGTAATTGCGGTCTGCATGTTTTCCTCGATAAATTTACGGTTATACAGAGATTCTTTAAACTGTTCCTTATAAAAAATAATATTGGACACAATATTATTTTTTGCCGCTTTTCTCGCCATTGCCGCACGATCTTCCATCTGCCGCAGCTCCATCCGCCGGTCTTCCACTGTATAGACGCCATAGGACATCTGGAGTTTTACATTTTTGTAGCTTGCAATTTTTGCGTCCAGCCGTTGTATAAATGCTACCAGTTCACCCTCATATTCAAATTCCATGACGACCATAAATACATCGCTTCGCAAATTGATATAAAATTGACCCTCAGTGCAGCTCTCTTTCGTCTGTTTTTTCACAAAATCCAGTATTTCGTCCCCAAATTTTTCACCGTACAGATCATTGACAATTTTAAATTTTCGAATGTCATACTGAATAAACCCAATCTCTTTTTCGGACGAGAGTAAGAGATTGTTTACATTTCTGCGAAAACGCTTTAATTTTCCAATACTCTTTAAAATACTCTGCATCTCGTCATTTTCCGGAATATCCTGCGGGTCAATATTGCTCTCCGTCATGTCCTTTAAGATATCGGACAGCATATCCTCGAGTATTTCGATACAGGAATTAACTGCTCTGGGGCATCGCTTTAAGATCAGTCCCTCCTGACGTACCGCAGCCATATCCGCCGGAATGGAGATATCCTTTCCCAGAATATCGCGGCAGTTTGTGTCCCCGCCCATCTGTTCGGTAAATCTGCGGATAAATTCCTCCGTCTTTTTGTTGCCGTACACTTCCTGCTCTCTGTCCTGCGCATCATAAAATCCGATTGCCATGCCAAGCACCAGCAGGGAAGCCGTAATACATCCGCAGATTCCTCCCTGACGCATCCCCGCGCCAAAACAGGTACTGATCTTAAACACTGTCTTTAAGTCCATATCAAAATCGTCCGCAAATGCCCCAAATACCGCCTGCGAACAATGATACTGCTGATGCAGAAGCTGGTCTGCTTTTTCTTTATGCGTCATAGACCCCCCATGCGATTCTCTATAGCGATGCATCCACGTTTGCGCCTTCTGATGGAACCGGTATATCAGGCGGAGAAACCGGCATTCCGACTCCGCCAAGTTCCAGTGTAACACCGGTTACCGTTTGCGTACTGTCCCCGCCAAAACCTGTATTTGCGTTCTGCGCTTCCTCTTTTTCTCTTGCCAGCTGCTGAAACTTTGCCTTCAGATATTCCATATCCGCTTTGATAATATCGCGCATTTCGGCTGCTCTGTGGCGTTTTCTTAAATTTTCGCGTTCCTGCGGCGACATATCGCTTGTATCCGCTATGATCTCCCCCGACAGTTCCTCCATCCAGCCTTCCCGATCAATCTCTTTTAACAGCTCGCGCATCTGATTTTGAAGTTCCGTCATGCATTCTTTTATCTTTTGTTCCATTTCCTCCCCGCCCATCTCGGGATCGGCCAGCATGTTTTCTACTTCGCTCTCTTCCTCCGTCTCTTCTTCATTGGGAATATCAACTCCCTTTTTATCGGATTCCTCCTCCTCTTTGAGATGATTCACCCGTTTTTTTGCAATCCGCACCATTTTTGCCGCATGGGTAATTGCATTTTCAAGCTCTTTGTCGTCATACTTGTCTGTGTGCAGTTTCCGTCTGAGATTTGCTAACTTCCCTCTGGCCTTAATCACAGCCTGACTTGCGCTGCCCGATGTTTTCGCACGCAGGATCATCGAAGAAACCGATTTAAAATTGTAATTCAACCGCTGCTTCGTCTCTTTGCTCTTTTTCTTATTCGATGTAGAAACACTAAGAGTTCCGGCAACCGTACCGTTGCGGTTCATCACCGTATATGTTCTGACGCTGCTTCCCGTACTGCCAAGAGGCATACCCATAAGCCATCATCTCCCTTTCCAATTATATTATATAAATTATATCGGTAAAACAGCTGTTATTTTTAACACTTTTGGCATACGCAGGCTATTTCTGTTGCAGTTTAAAATCAACTGTGATACACTTCTAAGCAACAGAAAAAATACTCATCACACAGGGAGACAGACACGCTTATGAGAAACGACGGACAACCGGCTTCCCAGGACGATTCCGCACAAATAGAAAAAACTGAACATAAAACAGGCGGAAAAATCATCATCGCCTCACTGACTTTTGCTCTGGCCGCGCTTTTATTCGGCGGCATCTACTTCGCATTCGCGGCAAAACCAACCGACGGCTCTAAAGAAATTTCGATTCATGTAATCGACGATACCGCTTCCTCAACTGTTTACATCGTCAACACAGACGCCAAATATCTGCATCAGGCAATTGACGAGACAAAAGGTCTTACCGTAAGCGGTACCGAATCCGAATACGGACTGATGGTAGAGACAGTAAATGGAATTACTGCAGATTATGAGAAAGACGGCGCCTACTGGGCATTTTATGTCGACGGGGAGTACTGCATCTATGGGATAGACCAGCAGCTGGTGGACGACGGCCAGACTTACCAAATTGTATATACAATTGATTAACAGAAAGGAATTATAGTTATGGCAAAACAATATTGGAAACCCGGCAACATGCTCTATCCGCTGCCTGCCGTTTTAGTCAGCTGCCAGGACGACGGCGCAAAAGAGACCGGTGCTGACAACCCCAAGCTTTCCGGCAGGCCGAATATCATAACAGTAGCATGGGCAGGCACTGTCTGCACGAATCCGCCCATGGTATCCATATCGGTGCGCCGCGAACGCTACTCCTATCCTATTATAGAAAAAACAGGAGAGTTTGTGATTAACCTGACAACGGAGTCCCTTGCGCGCGCCGCAGATTTCTGCGGCGTGCGCTCCGGACGTGACATAGATAAATTTAAAGAAATGAAGCTGACACCGCTTGCCTCCAGGCAGATCAAAGCGCCCGGCATTGCAGAAAGCCCGCTAAACATTGAATGCAAAACAGCAAAAATATTACCGCTTGGCAGCCATTCCATGTTCCTCGCAAACGTAGTCGGCGTTACAATTGAAGATTCCTATCTCGATAATAAGGGAAAATTTGATCTAAACGCCGCCGGCCTTGTGACCTATTCCCACGGAGAGTACTTTCTGCTCGGAAAAAAACTGGGCGCATTCGGTTTCAGTGTTGCAAAAAAATAACGGTTCTTATTGTACGAGTTCGTACAGGCGCGAGCCAAGTCCGATCTCCTCAGCCGCTTCTATTGTATGGATTCCGTGTCTTGATTCCACCCGTTCCAGAAAATGCGCCTGTCCCGGATCTTCTTTGGCGGCATAGATCAGATCCATACATGCCTGGTCAAGCGCAACCGGGTCAAGCGACGCAAGGATTCCGATATCTTTCATACAGGGGTCCTCCGCTACGGCGCAGCAGTCGCAGTCCACCGAAAGATTTTTCATTACATTGATATAAGCAATCTTTCCTTTAAAATGCTCCGCCACAGTAAGCGCTGCGTCAGCCATTGCCTCAAGGAACGAATCCTGCTCTGCCGTATGCTTCCAGACAATATTCTGATCATCCGTATATCCCGCCGAATGAATCAGACACTTTCCCGCACTTGACGCACAGCCAATGGAAAGCTGTTTGATCGCGCCGCCGTATCCGCCCATCGGGTGCCCTTTGAAATGGGACAGCACCAGCATAGATTCATAATTAGAAATATTTTTGCCGACCAGATTACGCTTTAATACTTTTCCGTTTTGTATCGGAAGTTCCAGATCGGGTCCCTCTGCATCAAGCAAATCCACGGCAAAATAAGATTCCCAGCCATGATCTTTCATAAGCTTTTTATGCTTTTGCGTCGTGTTTCGCGCTCCGTCATATGCAGTATTACATTCAACAACCGTGCCGTCCAAAAGCTCAATGATCGGTTTCCAGAAATCCGGCTTCAGGAAATTCTGGTTTCCCGCCTCCCCGGAATGAAGTTTGACTGCCGTCTTTTGAGGCAGTGTGACCTCAAGCTGCCGATACAGCTCGACTACTTTCCGGGGTGTGATCTCTCTTGAAAAATATACTTTCTGTGCCATAAGCCCTCCATTCCTGCACTGCATGTGTCTGCCGGATTTGCACCGGTTCTTTGCTGACAGATTATTTATTTTTCATTGTAACGTTTTTATCCTGACATGTCAAAACTTATTCAAATATATTTTGTTCTTACGCCGCTGAAATATCATCATACTTTTTTTAATTGCCGAAAAGTCTCTTTGACTGCCGAAAAAGCCGCTCTCGGATCGGATACTTCCGCCACCGCTTTCTCCATGGGACAAAGGTCTGTCTTGCTGCGATTGATAATATGGTCCGTCAGAATATCATACGAATACAAAATACCATGCGCCTCAAACACATCGACAGCCCTCCTGGCCATAACTTTCGCATATACTTCTTTCACACCTGCAAGTACAAACAAAAAAGCCGCGGCCTTTCCGACCACTCTGTCCGCAGCGGAAAACCCGTCCAATACGGTTCCACTTTCCAGAAATGACAGCATTGGCGCAATGCCTCTTTTTGTGTCAGTATAAACAATAGCGCCCTTACATAAAACACAGGTATAGCCGCCCTCTTTCTCCAGCAGCTCTTTTGCTTTTTTTATATCATGCTTCATTGAAACCTCCCGCTTTTCTTCGGATACCTTGCCGGAATCAATTTCGATTTCTCCAGTGCAGCTACAACAGCAGGAATTAACGCCAGTTGAAGCAAAAGCCCCGGCCACGCCGTTATAAAGGAAGCGCTTACCCAGGCTGCCATTGAATACTGTCCCGCAGAAAAAATCAATGCTTTGGCCGCGCCCGAAATTACTTTCCCCAGTAATATAGCTGTAATCAGGCTGATATAAAGATCGGGAAAGAGACGTTTTGTATGTACCGTTTTCATCATAAAACCTGCGGCAACTCCAAATACCGCTGTTTCAGCGGCCATTCCCGGCAGAACGGCTGCCGGCGGCATCCCTGTCAGTACGGCCGACAAGACGGGCCCTGCAATTCCACAGAGCAGACCATACCGCCAACCGCAGACAAGCCCGCAAATCAGCACCGGAATATGCATTGGCAGAAAAATATTTCCCGCGTTCGGAATTGCATGAAATGCCATCGGCAGCACAATACAGAGCGCTATACTCGCTGCCGTAAGTACCGCGCATTTTACCTCCGATAATTGATGTTTCATTATAATCCTCCTTTTTCACAATAGTATCTGCGTTATACAGACTGCACAGGATAAAACAACCGCCTGTACATCACGGACATGCACCCTGAATTTGCACTGTTTCCTCTGTGCCTTTGTCTTACGGTATCCTCTCGCCTCCATTGCCAGCGCCAATTCGTCGGCGCGCCGAAAAGCGGCAAGAAACACAGGAATTACGACTGGAAGCACACTCTTGGCCCGATCCCGGAGATGCCCGCTCTCAAATTTTGCCCCCCGGGCAATCTGCGCTTTCCTGATCTGGTCAGCCTCTTTTGACAGGATCGGAATAAACTGTACCGCAACGCTTAAAATCATCGCCAGCTCCCCTGTTGAAATGCCAAAAACTCCAAGCGGCAGCAGCAAAATCTCCAGCGCGCCCGTCAGCTCGACCGGCGTTGTCGTCGCAATTAAAATACGACTGAATACCAGCAAAAATACGACGCGCATTACAACTCCGGCCCCCTGTTCAAATCCTGCCGGAGATATGTGAAAAATCCAGCATGACCACCATGCCTGCTCCGGCGAAAAGAAGAAGAGATTCATCAGAAAAATCACGCTAAAAAACACTTTCAGCCTTGCAATGGTTTTCCCCATATTTCGAAGTCCGATCCCGGCAAGGGCGATACTTGCACCCGCCGTCAAAAAAAGAAGAAAAAAACCGGCTGCAGAATCTGTCAATAGAACTGCCGTCAAAATCCAGAAAAAGCAGATCAGTTTTGTCGTCCCCCGCATTTTATGAAAAACAGAATTGCCCGGCATGTATTGACCCATGGTTTCACTCACCCGCGTCATCCCCCCTTTTTAAAGTAATTGCAAAGATCATCCAGCAGTTCCTGATATGTAATCGGTTTTCGTTCAAATTTAAATCCCCGTTTTTGCAGCATCTCTGAAATAACGCGCGCCTGACTGGTCCCAATCTGATATTGTTCTGTTTTTGTCTGATCTGCAAAAACTTCACGCGGAGGTCCGTCCATAACAATTTTCCCTTTCTCCAATACAATGATTCGATCGGCATACTTACAGAGACTGTCGGCGTCATGAGAGATCCACAATACCGTCGCGCCTCGCTGATTTAGCTTCGCGATTATCTTATGGAGAGACGAACGGCTTTTCGCATCAAGACCTGCTGTCGGCTCATCCAGAATTAATATATCAGGGTCCGATACAAGAACGCCGGCAATTGCAATCCGTCTTTTTTCCCCGCCGGAGAAAGACATCGGTGATTCCTTTCGCACTCTCTCAAAAGCAAATCCCATACACTCCAACGCATCTTTTACGCGCTCCATTCTTTCATTCCACGACAAACCGCCGTACTTTAGACCAAAAGCAACCTCGCGTTCCACAGTTGTCTCAAACAGCTGATGTTCGGGATACTGAAATACAAATCCCACTTTTTTGCGCAGCAGCTTCCTGTCATATCCTTTTTTATTAATATCGTACCCGTCAATTTTGACAGTTCCTGCAAACGGCGGCAAAAGTCCGGCGACAATCTGCGCAAGCGTTGTCTTTCCACATCCGGTATGACCCATAATTCCGACAAACTCGCCATCGCCTATAAAAAGTTCCACTTCACGGAGCGCATATTCCCCATATGACGTATGTGAGGCATAGCAAAATGAAATCTGATTTAATTCAATTGACATAGCTCCTCCACCAGTTCTTCTCTTTTCAGCGGGCATTGCGCAAGACAGACGCCCCGTTCTTTTAAGTCATAATACATCTGTACGGCAAACGGCGGCAAAAGTTCTGCCTGCTCTAACAGTGTTCTGTCTGTCAGCACTCTGTGCGGCGTACCACACGCAAGAATGTTTCCGCGGCTCATCAAAATAACCTTTTCCGCTTCCACAGCCTCCTCAATATCATGCGTTATCATAACGACAGTATTTCCCTCGCGATGCAGTTTTTTCATCTGTCCCATCACCTCAAGACGCCCTCCGGGATCAAGCATTGACGTTGCCTCGTCAAATAGAATGACATCCGGTTCCAACACAAGAACGGCCGCAAGCGCAATGCGCTGCTTTTGTCCGCCGGATAGCTCGTGCGGCGAATATCGCTCATAACCGTCCATAGAAACAGCTGCAAGCGCTTTTTTTATCCTCTGTGGTATTTCCCGCTCAGGCGTCTCATAATTTTTCAGGCCAAACGCAAGATCCTCTTCTACAAAAGAAGAGACAAACTGGTTATCCGGATTCTGAAAAACCATACCGACATGCCGGCGCAGCTCCCAGTGACATGACGCGTCGGCAACATTCATTCCGTCAACAATAAGCTGCCCTCTCTGCAGATCATTTAACGCATTAAAATGTCTGGCCAGCGTTGTTTTCCCGCTGCCGTTTGCGCCGAGAACTGCAGTAAACTCCCCTTTCCTGATCAAAACACGAATATTTTTTAAAACAGGCTCATCGCCGTAATCTGCGTCATAGCTATAATAAATTCCCCGTCCGTCTACTGCGTCCATACTTTCTGCCACCTTTCGCTTATTCTCCCTGCTCGCGCTCCCGGTCATTGGCCTGCTGCCATTTCCCTTTTGCGCGCAGGGCGCGTCTCCCGGAGAGTTTTTATCTGAAAGGGTAGTCACATGCTCTCATTCTTCACAGCGTCACGTGCTTTCCCGTAAGATAAAAATAACTGCTGCATCTGCCTGCGGGCAGCTACAACAGCTTCGGAACTGTATCATCTCTCTATTCTGTTGTCAATTAATATTTCACGTCTTCGCTGTCACTTAAATACTTTGCGCAAAATTTCATATTTCCTGCCGCACAAGCCGCTTTTACGCCAGCGTGCTCTGCTTCAAACGTCGGAAGCGCTTTTTCACGCTTACCCCATGATTCCAATTCCCGGTATCTCATATCCAGAGCGTGAAACCTGGTACCTGTTGGCGCGCAAACCTGTTTCGCGTTTTGCCCTCTGGCATGAGCCTTACAAGTACTTTTCACGCTATTGTGACTGCAAAACTATGTACTAAACGGATTGGCTTCGGCCGCTCCATGTCGGGTTTGCCCGACTGTCCGTTTATTATAAACTGTTTTCCGGCGTGTGGCAAGTATTATTTTTACTCCGCCGTATCCTGCGGATCTCTTCGATACTATACTGTACCAGCCTGCCTACAGATACGTCTTCAATACCGACAATCTGATTATCGCACTGATTCATCGGAAGCAAAATTTTGACAGCGTCAGCCTGACCGACGGACACAGCCATCGCAGGCGTGATCTCACCCCAGAGCGAATCTGCAATTACAATCCCAATTGGCCCCACAATAATATCTGCTTTTCTGCACCCTACGATTACAGCATTTTCCCCTGTTGCCGCATGGTCAGCTCCGGCCTTTAACATCGACTGCGTTGCCATGGCGTTTGTTCCGACAGCAATAACCACGCAATCCGAAAACTCCTTTTTTATATTTTCTACCAGCTGGCGGCCAACCCCTCCGCCCTGTCCGTCTACGATCAAAATTCGATTCATATTTCTCCCATTCTATACCGCTTTCATGCGTAAGCTCTGCATTGCCGGCAACGTTAAACTATTCCGGTTCCTCGCACGTCTCCAAATACTCCGACAGCAAAGCGGAATGCGGATTCAGCCGCAATGCCCTGTCGTATTCGCCGCTTTCTTCATCCGGCGGAACCTGTTCTACGTTAATCACTACATGCTCCCGTTCCTCTTTCGTCCCAAACAGACCTGACGCGTCAAGCCGTTTCATTGCTTCCTCCAACAAGTCAATCCGAAAACTCCACTCGCTTCCATAAATCTCATCCATTGTTAATGTGCCTGCACGTTTATCCAGCAGCTCGCTTACTTCGCCAAAAAATTCGTCATATCCATAAACGGCATAGGGAGAATCCGAACAATCCCATTTCCACCAACTCTTTTCTTCCTCTGTTATTTGCTGTTCAGCAATTGATTTTTCCAGGGCCTCATAAGACCATGCGGAAATATATGGATGCAGTCCCTCATCAAATACAAATACATAATAATAAAAATGTTCTTTCGTCGTTTCCTTTAAAGACAGAAAAGCAGCGCCGGCCGCTTTTACAAGGGCTTCAATCAATCCCTCATTATCTTTTTCTGTACCCATATCCATTCTAACCTTTCTTTCTATCATTTATAAATTCCGTTAATCAGCTGAATACCTTAATTTTCTTTATTTTCAAAACAAAGCCGCATACTGAACTTCTGAAACACATCCCCCTTGTGTCGAGTTAATCCGGCAGTTAAGCGCGCCGATCGCCCAAACTAAGCTATACTATATCACGCCAAATCAGTAAAATCAAGCAGACGTCCAGATACTTCCGACGATATTTCACGCATATTTTAGCGTCTTCTGTTGCAAAGAATTTTTTTACATCAGCTTTGTAAATAGCGTCGCAGACAACTTTCTTACCTCTTTCGTCTCTGTCTGTCCGGACGATATCGCGCCTGATTGAAGATTGTATATTTGGAATTGTAAACAGGAAATAAAAGTAACTTCAATTAGGCTTTTGGAAATTCCTCCAAAAGCCTGCTATACTTTAGCCA
>CAMUGE010000042.1 GCA_947088345.1 uncultured Roseburia sp. | reverse complement strand
CCTGCTTGTATGCCCGTAAATCAAGGCTTTTTTGAGATAATCAACCATTTTATTTGCAAAAATTTGTTTTCTAGATTGATTAGGAAAATATAAAAGCGCCGGGGAATGGCAGCTTATATAGTGCCATAAGAAGATATCATTCTTTTGGTTGCAGGTTTGTACGGCATTCCGCTTTTGATAGATCAATAAAGCGGCATCGTTAAATTGCTATATCAGCGCTGCAGGCGGAGCAGTATGATTGCTATTTTTTCCCTGTTTTGCTATAATAGGTTTGTTCGAAACAAAGAACATGTAACCTATTATTATAGAGTGTGTTTGAGACACGCTTGCGTCTATGAGGGGAGAGTAAATGTGAAAAAATGGAAAAATCTATGCTGGTTATTTCTGCTCATATGTGGGATTGTTGTATTTGGGATACCAAAGCCGACACATGCTGCAGAAGCTGTGGTAACAACTTATACATCTGAACAGGTAGGCGAGGGCCTGCAGGCGGAACTGACCGGGGAGGGGATATTGACGATCCGCGGCGTCGGAGAAATGAAGAACTGGAGCAGTACCGGCAGTCCGTGGTATAAGGATAAAAATTCAATTCAAAAGGTAGTGATCGAGTCAGGCGTGGTTTCGGTTGGAACATATGCTTTTCATAACTGTACCGTACTGACCGAAGTAAATCTGCCCTCTGAGCTGGAATCTATAGGGAATTATGCGTTCCGAAATTGTACGGCATTGCCGCAGGTTGCTCTGCCTGCCGGACTAAAAACGCTCGGAAACAATGTGTTTGAGGGCTGTCGGCTGCTTGCAAAAGTGGATTTGCCCACAGGACTGTTATCCTTAGGAGAATATACATTTAACAATTGCGGCGCTCTGGCAGAAATCAGAATACCGGATGGAATAACAGAGATTGGCAGAGGCACATTTCAGAATTGCGCAGCCTTGGAAAGCATAGATCTAAACCAGGTTATTACGGTGAATTCATATGCGTTTAGCAGCTGTACCGCATTGGCGGCCATTGATCTAAAGAACGTAAATGTACTGGAAAATAACGCTTTTTATCGTTGTGATGCCCTTGAGTCCATAAAAATACCGTCGACAGTTACGACAGTTGGAACAAGCGGAGCTTTCACCAACTGCGGGAAGCTGACGCAGGTGGTTCTTGCGTCAGGTACGCAGACGATACCGTCCTATGCCTGTGCCGGCATGAACCGACTTACGACAGTAATATTCGAAACAAATACGGAGGGAATTTGCGAAATCGCAGAAGTCGGGAATTATGCGTTCCGAAACTGTACGGCATTGACGGAGATTGTTCTGCCTGCCGGACTAAAGGCGATTGGAAATAATGTGTTTGATGGCTGCGGGCTGCTTACGAAAGTGGATTTGCCGACGGGACTTGCGTCTCTGGGGGAATATGCGTTTCGCAATTGCAGCGCGCTGGCAGAAATCAATCTGCCAGACGGACTTACAGAGATTTCCAGGGGTGCGTTCCAAAATTGCGCAGCTTTGCAACGCATAGATTTCAACCAGGTTACTACAGTGAGGACAAACGCATTTGACGGCTGCGCTTCTTTAGCAGCAATTGATTTTAAGAGCGTAAATGTGCTGGAGAACAGCGCTTTTAACCGCTGTAACGCGTTGGAGTCCATTGAGTTTCCGTCTACGGTTACAACTGTTGGGACAGGAGGCGTATTTATCAACTGTGAGAAACTGACGCAGGTGGTTTTTACCGCGGGAACGAAAAACATATTGCCGTATGCCTGTATGGGGATTAGTAAACTTACAACGATAGTATTTGAAAAAAATGCAGAGGGTGTGTGTGAAGTTTCTGAGATAGGGAATTATGCGTTCCGAAACTGTACGGCATTGACAAAAGTAGAATTGCCCGCCGGATTGACAACCCTTGGGAATAATGTATTTGAGGGCTGTACACTGCTTGGAGAAGTAAACTTGCCGACAGGACTGGTATCCCTGGGGGAATATGCGTTTAACAACTGCAGCGGACTGGCAGAGATTATCATACCGGACAGTGTAACAGAGATTGGAAGGGGAACATTCCAAAACTGTAAAATATTAGATAACGTTGACTTAAACCAGGTAGCGACAGTAAAATCATATGCATTTTACGGTTGTACAGCGCTGAAAAATCTGGATTTACGGAATGTGCGGACATTAGAGAGCAGCGCGTTTGGAAATTGCGACACATTAGAATCTGTGACGATACCGGCTTCCGTTACCGATATGGGAAGCAGCGGCGCATTTGCGGGCTGCGGTCTCTTACAGCGTGTAGTATTTTCTTACGGAATACAGACAATACCGGCGAATGCCTGCCGGAATATGAATTGCCTTACAACAGTAGAATTTGAAAGTAACGGAGATGAAAACTCTGCTGTTACGGCAATTGGAAACTATGCTTTTTTCAATTGTTACGGATTACTTACCATTGATTTGCCGGATACCCTATCTTCGATTGGCAGCGAAGCTTTTTCCGGCTGCAGCAGTCTGCGGGATATCGTGGTTCCGGAGACAGTAGGACAAATCGGAAGCAGAGCTTTTGCCAACTGCAACGCGCTGCGTATTGTGTCATTGGGAAATCAATTGACAGCCGATACCTTAAACAGCAATACGTTTTACCGCTCAGCCCAGTCGGAGCTGATGGTACAGACAGAAAATACCTGGCTGCGTGAGGATTACGACTGGTCGAAATCCAATATCACGCCTTTATATGCAGTAAAGGGGTTTGAGACAGGGGAAAACGGCAGAGTTTTGGCGTTTGAAAAAGGGTTTCTCGCAATTGTCGGAAGCGGGGCGATGGCAGATTATGCCAGCGCAGATGAAATTCCCTGGCGGGAATATCTGGGTGATATGCGCTATCTGTTTATCGGAAGCAATATAACGCATATCGGAGCACATTCGTTTGACGGGAGCGGTCTTTCGGATCTTTGGCTAAGAGACTGCGCTTCTTTGAAGACGATTGGTGACTTTGCTTTTGCCAATAACAGGCATCTGGATTATATCGTAATTGGAACAGATCTGGAATCCATGGGAACTCATGCATTTTATGTGCCGGATTCCCTTGATTTTATATTGGAATCGGATAATACTGCCGCGGCGGATTATGACTGGGCAGGCGACAATCGGATTGTGGATACAGAAACTGTCATTTATAAACTGACGGAAACGGCGCTGGCTTATGTAAACGGCGAAACACTTATCATACGTGGAAACGGGCCGGCCTGTGATTATTCGGGAAACAGCCAGCCCTGGAAAAACGATTCGTTTACAACGGTTCTTATAAAGGAAGGTATTACATATCTGGGAACTTATAGTTTTTATCAGATGACAGGGATAACGACTGTGATTTTTCCCAAAGTATTTACAGGAATCGGAGATTATGCCTTTAGCGGCTGCACTGGCTTATCGCAGATTCAGCTGCCGGAAGAACTGGATAGAATTGGCGGTTATGCGTTTCATAAATGTACGGCGCTGACCCGTTTTGGATTTCCGGATATGGTAAGGACAATCGGATCAAATGCTTTTAGCGGCTGTAGCGCCCTGCAGCAGGTAACATTGCCAAAAGGGCTTACAAATCTGGGTGAGAAGGCGTTTTATGGCTGTACGTCAGTGGGGACGCTCAATATCGAATGCACTTCCCTGGATACAATTTCCAATTATGCATTTGAAGGATGCAGCGCGCTTCGGACGCTTTCTGTGCCGTCGTCTGTGAAGCGCATTGCAAGAGGAGCGTTTGCTTCCTGTGAAAAGTTAAATACAATCCGGTTTTCCGAAGGGATTGTGTCATTGGAAGGGGGAGCGTTTGCCGGTTGTGGCAGTCTGATTTCAGTCAGAATACCACGGAGCCTGACAACGGTAAGTGTATACAATGATGCGGGGCCTTTTGGAGCTTCATTGCAGAAAGCGACATTTGCAGAAAAGACAAGAGCGATAGCGCCGAACCTGTTTTATGGCTGCACCGGCTTAGAAGAGGTGAACCTGCCGGATACTCTTTCTGAAATCGGAGCCGATGCGTTTTATGGCTGCACATCATTAAGTGAACTTATACTTCCGAATACCATGAGTTTGATTGGAGACAGGGCATTTTATGAATGTGTTGCACTGCAGGACGCAGTGCTGCCGGAACATATAGAAATAATTGGCGCGGGCGCGTTTTACGGCTGTGTCGGGATAGAAGCGATCAGTCTGCCGGAGGATTTACAGACATTAGGCAACGGGGCGTTTGAAAATTGTACGGCGCTAAAAACTGTGACGTTTAACCCCAATATCACAGCAATTCCGAATACGGCATTTCTGTCCTGTAATCTGACAGAGGCACACTTGCCCTATAAAGTAAAGAGTATTGGAAACAACGCGTTTGCAGGGAATACTTCTATGGAACTGATTACGATTCCGGCAGCTGTCTCTTCCATTGCGCCAAACGCATTTGCAGATATTTCATCTCTGACAATCGGAGGCGCGGCCGGAAGCTATGCGGAAACGTTTGCGGGTGAGAACAGCATTGCGTTTGACAGTCAAAAAGGAATTGCGGCGGAAGCGATTACGGCAAAGCAGACCGCCATAACACTGGCTAACTGGCAAACAAGTATCATTCGCATTGACGTTACGCCTGCTGTAATGACGGATGCCATTGTGTGGGAAAGCAGTGATACAGGAACGATATCAGTAGAAGCGACTGGGGACGACCCTGCGGAGGCGAATGTCACATCGCTAAAAGAAGGCTCGGCTGTTGTCACGGCAAAAGCAGGAGCAGTTTCTCAGAAAATTACTGTAACATCGGATAATCTGGTAACGAGCCTGTCGTTTGACAGCAGTTATCTTTACCTGAAAGAGATCGGAGAGACGAAACAGTTAAAGGTTTGGATCAGACCTTCCGATGCCGTCAATTCTGCTTTGGTATGGAAAACATCGGATAAAACAATTGCAGCGGTAGATGAGGACGGTACCGTGACGGCGATGGGAAAGGGTGTCGCGCGAATTACGGCGATGCTTAAAGACGGTTCTATGCGGGCATATTGCTTTGTCAATGTCGAGCCTGAAATGGAGATGACAGGAATCGAGCTTTCAGATTCCGCGCTGTTTCTGACTTCGGAAGGAGCGGCCCTGACAGCAAAGATTTTACCGGAGGGAAGCGAGGCGCCCAAGCTGGAATGGAGTTCCTCGGATGAGAGCGTGGCTGTTGTAGATGAAAACGGATATGTAACGGCAGTAAACAGCGGAACAGCGAAAATCACTGTCAGCAATGTTCCCGAAACACCGGAAGATGTTGTCTATCATGCGGAATGTATTATAACAGTGCGAAACGTAGATATTCATGTAGAACGTGTTACTCTGGATAAGAGAACGGTTTATTTAAGCCAGCCAGGGGAAACGGCGCAGCTTACGGCAACCGTTTATCCGGAAAATGCGGATTTGAAAGACGTTTCTTTTAAAAGCAGTGATGAAAGTGTAGCGTCCGTAGATGAATACGGCAGGATAACGGCCGGGAAGAGCGGAACGGCTACAATAACAGCAAAGACATTAGAAGGCGGATATACGGCGGAATGCCATGTAGTCGTGTCTTACCAGCTGACTGATATTTCATTTGCTGTCAACAAAATGGAATTAAAACCAGGAGAGTCAAAAGCAGTGTCAGCGGTCTTTGAACCTGCTTTTGTAACAACACCGTCGGTAGAATGGTATACGACCAATTCCCGTGTGGCGACGGTGGATGAACATGGACTTGTAACGGCGGTAGCAGTAGGAAAAGCGGATGTCAAATGCCGTTCAACAGATGGAACGAATATTGCTGCCGTGTGTCACGTATCCGTGACAGATCCTTCGGAAGTAAAACCTGGCACAGATACACCGATTGTAACACCAAATCCGGACACTTCACAAAATACAACCGAAAAACCTGATAAGCCAAGCGCTCCGGCAACAAAAGCCCCGGTGATTAAAAAAGCCGTAATTCAGAAAATAACTCCGAAGAAAAAGAGCCTGCAACTGAAATGGAAAAAACAAAGCGGCATAACCGGTTATCAAATTCAGTATGCGTTGAAAAAAAATTTTTCCGGAAAAAAGACCGTGTGGATAAAATCGTCAAAAACGACAGGCAAAAATATCACAAAATTAAAGGCAAAGAAAAAATACTATATCAGAATCAGAGCCTATAAAACGGTTAAAGGAAAAAAGTATTACGGTTCATGGAGCAAAGTGGCAAGTAAAAAGACAAAATAGGGAGGAGAGATTATGAAAACAGGAAAAAGGATCGTATCTGCCTGGATTGCAGGATGTATGTGCTTTCTTCTGCTGCTTGGAAACGGGCGCCTGATCAGCGCTGCTGAAACAGATTTTGCAGAGGAAGAACCGGATCAGGTAAACATAGAGGAAGCAGTAAGGGAAGACGTAACGATTGATTCACTTGACGTGGCATATGAAACGGTTGACTGGGTGGTATCGGGCGAAAGGAAAATGGAAGCCTCCCGGAAGATGCGGAAAAATGAAATCGTGCTTGTGCTGGACGTCTCCGGCAGTATGGGCGGCGCGCCTTTAAATCAGCTGAAAAAAGCCTGTTATAATTTTGTCGACGATATTTTGGCAGAAGATCCGGATGTGGGCATTAGCATTGTAACATTTGAAGGCAGGGTAAGAACCTATACGTTTGACGGGGAGTATTTTACCAACAGCCGCAGCGACTTAAGGAGCGTGATCCGCAGCTTAAGCCCACTGGGCGGCACGGCAATGAATGCCGGATTGGCGGAAGGAGACAACGTGCTGCAGACTTACGGCGAAGCCGCGCAGCAGTATCTGATTGTAATGGCTGATGGTATGCCAAACGAAGGAACAGCTTACAGCGGTCCCGGGGCGCGCTATGAAGGAACGGAATATGTAGATCCAAAGGGGAATGCGTTTACATACAGCGGCTCCCCATACTGCAGCGCAGTTTATAACACTTTCCATGGGATACAAAGTGAGTATATTATCTATTCTCTGGGGTACTTTCATTCCTTAAGAGGCACGGATAAACAATTTGCCGCCACATTTATGAACGATATTCAAAATAACGGATATATTGAGGTAAGTGATGCGGATCAGATCACGTTTTCCTTTGAAGGTCTTGCGGATAATATTAATACCGACATGGTATCTATGTCTGTCAGTTCGCTGGCGTTAAAGCCGAATGAGACGAAAGGGTTATCCGTTGTGTTTTCTGACGCATATACGTCCAAGGACAGGGAGGTAACGTGGAGTTCTAAAAATCCGGCAGTTGCGTCTGTGAATGCAAATGGAACCGTAACGGCGGTTCGGGAAGGAACTGCTGAAATCACAGCGTCTGTGGGAGGGTATACGGCGGTATGCAAGGTGACCGTTACAAAAGAAAAAACTTCCGGAACATTGAAGCTGAACATCCTGCAGAATGAAAATGACCAGAGCAGGGACAGAGACAATTATAAAAAGGCGTCCAATGCGATCGTCACGTATGACGGTGTGGAATACAAAGCGGATTCCAATGGGCAGGTTGCCGTTCCGAAACAGAAATCGGGAGAAATTCAGGTATCTAAAGAAGGGTTCAAGACCAGATCAATTGCTTTTGCGAACCTGACGGATAATCAGAAAATTTATCTGCAGAAAGCATCGGACAATCCATCCATTCACGCAGTGTGGGTAAATACCGTCAATGTGCTTTCTGAGGATTACCCTGTGGGATCGGAAGCGGGGGCAATCTTGATAAGCGTGGATGTAGATTGGGGAAATGCGGATTCCGGAACATTGCAATTGGGGCAGGAAGCGGTATTTGTGGATTTTCCGGCAGGAAAAACAACACTGTCGTTTCAGATCCATGATGCATTTGATGTGAGCAAAGATATCTATCTGATTGCAAAGAATGCCAGGGGAAACACGGTAAAACGCCAGCTGTCGTTTATGCTGGATTCGGCGGCGGCAGGGATGGACGGGTTTGAGGTATCATTTGGGGATGATATCAAGCTTACAGTTCCGGACGCGGTTCCTTTCCTGGGAGGGTCGGAGTTAAGTCTTGATATATTACAAAATGAAATTCTTCCTGTCACTGTGTCCGTGGAAGATGGAAAAGTTAAAGCCGCTCTTGGAATTGATATTGATAAAACTTCTTACGACAGCACGACAGGCAGCGACGGAAATAAGAAAGAAGAATGGGAATCCACAAATGTTGGGGAGCAGTACAAAAATCTGAAAAGTAATGTAAATGATTTTGTCAGATCCGTGAAAAATTTAAAAAATGCAAAGCCCGGGTCTGTATCGAATACATGGAATAATATCAAGAAAAAATATGGCGATGATATTGCCAAAAAGAAAGGCTCTTTTGGAGTGGAATCAGATATTCAGGTACTTGGCTATGCCGAGGGTTACCTGGATGAAAAAAGAAAGATCCGGATAACGGAAGCCGGATTGTATCTTGTTATCAGCGCAAAAGCGGACTGGAGCGGCAATATGTCCGTTATGGTCGTAGTGGTTCCCGTTCCTGTATACTGGGAAGCAAGCGTTGGCGGCGAGGTAAAAGCAGGGTTTCATATGAGCTATGACGCCGGCAAAAAGAAATATGTGCCAAACGGGGAAATTTCCGCAAAACTGGAAGGCTCGGTAGGAGGCGGACTGGGAAATACAAATATTGCGACGATTGGCGGCGGAGGAAAGGCCAGCATTTCTCCTCAGGTAAAATTTTATTACGGTAAAGAAAATTATTATGCTGCAACATTGGCAATCAACGCCTACTTTAAGCTGACGGCATTGGGCATCTATGAACATACCTGGGAGCCGGAGGGGCTGAAAAAAGAGTGGACAATTGATAACGGTGTGGAAAGCATCGGGCTTGCAATGGAAGAAGCATTTGATTCGAAAGAGCTGTACCGGGCGGAAGATTATGCAGTTGCTGATTTATCTTATTTGGATGTGGCCGGGGCTTCTATGAAAGCGATTCCTGCATCCAATACAGAGACCGGATATGCGCAGGATGTTTTGATGGTGCAGGAAAACGCGTTGTCAGAGACGTCTCCTCAAATCAAAGAATTTGGGGATGGAAAGAAAATTGCAATCTGGTTCCACGCTCCGGAGGCGGATGTGAATGCGGTCACTTTATATTATTCCTATTTTGACGGGAAAAGCTGGAGCGCGCCTGCTCCGGTCGAGAAAGATGGCACGCCCGATCTTTGCGCGCAGCTATATGTCTCCGGCAATGATACCTGCATGGTGGTATGGGAAGATACCAGGGAAGCTTTGAGTGAAGCCAACGATAGTCTGCAGGAACTTCAGCAGGTTGAGATTCAGGCAGCGGAGTTTGATTTTGCCAATGCCCGTTTTTCAGAAGCTGTTTCGCTGAGCAGCAATTCGCAATCATTGCCTTCCATGCCTGTAATTTCCGGCGATAATGGTATGATACATGTTTCCTGGGTAGAAAATTCAGCGATGGACTGGTTTGGGATCAAAGGAACCAATTCCATTCTGACAAGTACATACAGCGGCGGAACATGGAGCGAGCCAGTTGTCTCTTATGACGGAATAGAGGGAGCGATACTTTGTCTGGCGTCAGATACAAATGGATCGGCGCATAATCTGGCATATGCCATAGATGCGGACAGGGATTTCGGCACCGTCTCCGATCAGGAGATCTATCTCAATGGGATAAAGATCACAGACAACGAAGTATCAGACAGAAATGTTGCATTTGAGAACCATGTGCTGTATTGGAGCCAGGAAGGCGATATCGTTTACAGGAAAGATCTCACATCGCCGCAGACAGAGAGCGTATTGGGGGAGCACACATTTACTTATACGGATTACAGGGTTGTCTGTGATGGCAGCACGGAAGCTGTGTTGTTTTTGGCGCCGGATGGAATGAAAAACAGTATTTTGGGTGTGATAAAAACGGAAGAAGGCTGGAGTGAGCCGATTCAGATATCCGATCCCGAAAGCAGTACGGAAATCACGGATTTTTCCGCCTGCTGGTCAGAAGGCGCATTGCAGATGCTTTGCAACAGGGTGAACATCAAAGGAGAAATGGATTATGAACATTCAGCTGCAGAGCTTTATGGGCAGACCGATGTTGTGCTGACAGAGTACAGGCCGGTCCAGTCTGTCAGCATACGGGATGCAGTCTTTGATACGGAGGAAATTGCGGAAGGACTGATGGAAGTTGCGCTGTCCGTAAAGAACGCTTCCACAGAAAAAATGACAGGCCTGCATGTTGCCGTTACCGATGCAGACGGCCGAATCCTGCAGGAGAGTGATATTCAGAATACGATGCAGGCCGGCGAAACCGCTGAAATTCTCTTTCCTATGGTTGTGCCGACGGAGCAAATCGGAAAGACAGTATCAATACATGTCACGCCGACAGGCAGCAGCAGGACATTACCGGATGGCGGCGTGGACATCGTACTTTCTTATGAAGATATTGCAGTGGATCATGCGTACTGGGCGTATGACGGGAATGGAACCGTAACAGTTCTTGCGGATGTTACTAACAACGGGTTTGAAAACGCAGAAAATGTAAAAGTAAATCTGCGCAAGGGCAGCGCCAGCGGCGATATTCTGCAAAGTGCGGTAATTACAAAAATAGAGGCGCAGAGCAAAGTTTCCATTGGATTTGACGCAGTACCATTTGAAAAAGATACCATGTATTATGTAACGGCAGAAGCGCCGGATACTGACAAAAACGCTGGAAATAATGATGATTTTGTAGCGCTTTCCAATGATAAGGCAGTCAGCGGCCGGACACTGACCAGTATTACGGCAAGTCTTGGCAAAACAAATTATACGGCAGGAGAAACATTAACATTAAACGATCTTGCAGTGATCGGAACCTATTCTGACGGCAGCCGGTCAAACGTTACGGCAGATGCCGTCATTGATACAAATTCAGTGAATATGGCGGCGGAGGGGACATATCAAATCCTTATTTCCTATGAGGGGAAAACAGCAGCAGTACCTATTGTTGTAACAAAAGCGGCTGAAGTACAAAAACCTGGTACGAATCCCCCGGTAACTGCACCGACAAAAGGGAAGATATTGAAATCGGGCGATATACAGTATAAAGTTACCAGTAATCCGGGACAGACAGCAACGGTCACAGTATTGAAACATCAGAAAAAAGCGTCGGTGAGAAAAGTAATCATTCCGCCGGTCGTTACTTCAAATGGCGTGAAATATAAAGTGACGGCGATCAATACAGGCGTATTCCAGAATGCGAAGAAGCTGCAAAGCGTTACAATTGGCACAAATGTTACCACAATTGGAAAAAAGGCGTTTTACGGATGTAAAAAATTAAAGAGCGTCACAGTAAAGGCTAAATCGTTAAAAAAAGTCGGCAGCAAGGCATTTGGAAAAATCCATACAAAGGCAACTTATAAAGTACCGAAAAAGAAATACAATGCGTATAAAAAACTGCTGTCGGCAAAGAAAGCCGGCTATGTGAAAACGCAGAAGATTAAGAAAGGATAGCAAATGTTTGGCATAAAGAAGAAGCTGGCAGAAAGGGATGAATCGTTCCGTCAGTATATGGAAGAGTTTCAGCGCCGCGGACTTTTTCGGGAGGGTAAAATTTCCGTACTGCGAAGAACCAGCGGTTATGAAAAATCCAGAAATGACAGTACAAAATGTGACTTGGTTGAATTTCGATGTGGGAAAGGCGTGGAAATTTATTGTCTTGTAATGGCACATCCGGAAGATGGAAAAACAGAAGTAAGCCTTTTGGGAAATATCGACTTTGCAGCTCGTTTCAACGGAGGGCGCTCCTGGTATCTGGATGAATATTTAAAATCTTACGATTGTATCGGGCAATTTTACAGATAAGATTGAAATACAAAAGTATTTTTTCATGCATAAAGTTAATGGCATTTTCCGATAATATTCCTGTATTAAAATGAAAAGAGAGGTAAATGTCATGGTATTATCAGAAAAAGAATCAGCGGCAATCAAAGATCTGCAGACGCAGGAACAGAGCTGTATTGACAAATATCAGAAATACAGCAATGAGGCGAAAGACCCGGTACTTGTAGATTTGTTTCAGCATCTGCACAAAGATGAGCAGAAGCATTACAATTCGTTAGGGCAGGTGCTTACAGGCAGTGTTCCAAAAGTGGACTGCAACGACTGCCACGGAAAGAATTACAATCCGACGGCAACCTACAAGCCGATGGATAATTCCGAGGATAAAAAATCGGACTGTTACCTTGCCACTGACTGTATCGGAACAGAGAAGCTTGTTTCCTCCGAGTATAATACGGACGTATTTGTATTCGGCGACCCGGATGTGCGTAAACTGCTTGCAGATATCCAGATCGAAGAACAGAATCATGCGGAGATGCTTTATAAGTACAAAACAGTAAACAGTATGTCATAACAGAAAAAAACAGATTTCCCCGGCATTTCAGGTGTAAGGGAAATCTGTTTTTTTGTATGCACAGACCCGCCAGGGGAAGTATGCCGCTATGGTCATTCTCATGTCTGATACATACGCGGAGAAAATGGTTCGTTTTTCTGATTTTTCAAAGTCACTCTGGTATCCGAAGAAGAAATCAGTTATAATAAATAAGATTATGTTCAGAAAAGAGGAGAGATTTTGAAAACAAAGGTAGTTTTTTTAGATATAGACGGTACAACGGCAGATGAGAATGGCAGAGTGCCCGATTCTACGAAAGAGGCCGTGAGAAAAGCAAAGGAAAACGGTCATAAAATGGTTATATGCAGCGGGAGAAGCCGTTTTCAGATCTATGACGAGCTGCTGTCATTAGGGTTTTCGGGTATTGTTGGTGCAGCGGGGGCATTTGTAGATGTAGACGGAAAAGAAATCTTTCATGCATATATTGATGAAATACATCGAAAGAGCAGTTTTGAATATCTGGAGAAAAACGGCTTTTTATTTTGTTATCAGGCGGATGACGGCATTGTGATCAATCAGCGCAGCAGCGATGGAATGATCCGTTTTTTTCGGGAGCGCAATATGAATGAACGGCGCTTAAATCGTCTGATAGGAAAAATGCATCTAACCGAGCGTCCGTGGGACAATCCGAAAAATGAGAAAATCATTTATTATGAAGCGCCGTTTCCTGTTGCAGCAGTGAACCAGGATCTGGCGCCGTATTTTGATACAGTTGCGATCAGTTTGGAGGGAATGGATGATTTTGCAGGAGAAATCGGGATAGGCAAAATTAATAAGGCGACAGGAATGGAGAGATATCTTAAAGCAGTTGGCATTTTACGGGAGGACTGCATTGCAGTCGGAGACGGACCAAATGACCTGCAAATGATGGAATATGCCGGAATTGGCGTTGCAATGGGAAACGCGTTGGAGAGTGTAAAGGCGCGCGCGGATCTGGTGACCGATTCGATTCACAATGACGGACTGATCAAAGCGTTTGAGAAGCTTTCTCTGTTGTAGAAGATTAAACGGGGTGTTATGGGAGATAAAAAAAGAGCAATCTTTATTATAATATTGTTTATCCTGCTTTTGCAGGCGGCAGCCCTTTCGGGAACAGCAAGAGAGTCTGATTCATTTGGACAGGTAAAGGCGGCGATGCGCGCAATACGGCGTGCTGATAATCTGCAGTACACATACGAAAGCACAATTTCATACCAAAATGGAAATGAGACGTCGCGCGTGGAGGTCTGCTCGGATCAGCTGACGGGCAGCTGGCGGGCTGAGTATTTTAAAGTAGATGCAGACGGCGCATGGATGTTTTTACAGCAATACTGCAATGGGAAAGAAATCTTTCATCGAAGCGGAAATGAGGATTTCTGGACTGGAAACGGCCAGGAGGAAAACCTGAAAGCGCCTAACCTGTCAGAACTGGTATCGCTTGACTATGACAGTGACGATATTTTGGAGGAGACTGTTGTCAGCGAGGGAGATCTTAAGAAAATATCGCATAATTTTCAGATTGATTATATGATGGATATGATGAAACAATATCAAAATGCAAAAGTAGTAGATGCCGGGGTCGATTATTGGGTGGATCGGAAAGGCGTTCTTAAGAAAAAACGGTTTTCACTGGCGTTAATGCAACCGGAGAAAACGGAAAGAAACGATATCACCGACGGTCAGGAGGAGATCAGAATCAATATTGAGGTGGAAGTGACCGACTATAACAGGGACAGGATCGCAGCGAAAGTTTCAGAAGCGACGGAATTTTAAAAGAGACAGGGATATTATGAGAACAATCTTATTGTTGGAAGACGATAAAAATTTAAACAGAGGAATTTCACTGAAATTAGAAAAAGAGGGGTATCGTGTGTACGCCGCAGTAACCATTGCGCAGGCGAAAGAGATTTTTCAGACAGAGACAATTGATATGGTAATCAGCGATATCACGCTGCCTGACGGAAGCGGGCTTAATTTTGGGAAGTTTGTGCGCGATTGCGGCAGTGCATATCTGGTTTATCTGACAGCGCTCGATCAGGAGGTTGATATTGTAAACGGTTATGATACGGGGGCGGATGATTACGTGACAAAACCGTTCTCGCTTATGATACTGATTTCAAAGGTGAACGCTCTGATGCGCCGCCTTTCGGATACGGGCGGAAATATGCTGGTTTCCGGAGAGATCAGCGTATCGCTCGATCAGATGACAGTAACGAAAGAAGGCAGTCAGGTTATTCTCAGTAAGACAGAAATGACGCTTTTAATCTATCTTATGCGCAATGCGGGACAGATTGTCTCCAGAGAGCAGATATTGGACTATGTGTGGGGGCTTGACGGCAGGTTTGTGGATGATAATACAGTGGCGGTCAACATCAGCAGACTGAAAACCAAACTTGCGACAGATCATATTGTTAATGCAAGGGGACTGGGATATATATGGACAGGAAAAGTCACAAATCAATCATAACATATATCGGAGTATGGACAGGTACGGCCATTTTATTATCTTTGGCCGTATTTTGTATTTCATGGAACATGGAGCAGATCAACCGGAGCCGGGCGGCAAAATTTCTTGCCATGCATCCTCAGATGGAAGCGGAAGCAGTTGAAATTTTTTTAAAAGATCCAAATCAGGAATACGGGATTACGACAAACAATGCGATTGAGCTTTTGCAGGAAAAATATGGGTATGATTTTTATTATGATGTTTTCCACAATCCGGTCTGGTATCTGTGGGGCGTGTTTCTGATTGTAATGGTAATGATTCTGTACTGTGATATCCGGATTAACAGACGAAAAGAACAGAAGAAAATCGAACAGTTAAATGAAATTATAGAACAGCTGGAACAATTTAAACAGGATGAATTTACAGTCACAGAAACCGGCAGGGTGATGATCAATCGGGATGACAACTTTGGAGAAGATGAAAGCCGCTGGGATAATATGCTGTATTATCTGTGGGAAAAGTTAAGAGAAACGGGAGTCTATTTTAGAGATCTCAAAGAGCGTGTAAAGCAGGAAGAAAATCATACCAAAGCATTAATTACAGACCTCTCCCATCAGTTAAAAACACCTGTTTCCTCACTGCATATCAGTTATGAGTTGATTTCAACGGAACATTTGAGTGAGAGCGAGCGGGCAGAATTTCTGCAGTCCGCAGGACAGGAAGTGGACAGGCTGGAAATTCTGCTTAAAGAATTGCTGCGGCTGTCCAATCTGGAATGCGGCATGATCGAAGTCAGACCGGAAATGGCGGATTTGCTTCGTACGCTGACGGAGGCTGTCAGTCAGGTCTATATGAAAGCGTATGATAAATCGATTGAGATCAATCTGGAAACAGATCCGCAGCTTTTGGGTCAGACGCTCATCGTGCGGCACGATCCCAAATGGACGAAAGAGGCATTTGTCAACGTCCTGGAAAATGCTGTGAAGTATTCGGATGCGTGCACGGCAATTGAGATTCAATTGATAAAATTGCCTGCGAATGTGCTGGTTGTGGTGAAAGATGAAGGAATCGGCATAGCGTCCTGCGAATTTCATAAAATTTATCAGCGCTTTTACCGCGGGAAACAGGCAAGGGAGCTTGCCAAAGAGGGTACGGGCGTGGGGCTTTATCTGACACGCAGTATTTTAGAACGCCAGGGAGGTACTATAACTGCAAAAAGACGCCGGAAAAAAGGAACAAAATTTTTCATCACGCTGCCGTTATAAATTTCCAAAATCAATAAACGAATACTCTTACAAAACTGTAATAGTTTTTGTAAGCAATCTGTAAACCGCGGGGATTAGGATATTTACATAGAAACAATGAAAGGGGCAAGACAGATGAGTATCATTTTGGAAGTAAAGGATCTGGTAAAACATTATAAGATGGGCAGCGAGACAGTTAAGGCGGTTGATCATACAAACCTCTCCGTAGAACGCGGAAAATTTACGGCGATTGTCGGCCGTTCCGGTTCGGGCAAGTCGACGCTGCTTCATTTACTCGGCGGACTGGACCGACCGGATTCCGGGAAAGTAATCATTGAGGACAAAGATATCTATTCACTTGGAAACGATATGCTGGCAAAATTCCGCAGAAAAAAGATCGGGTTTATTTTTCAGGATTTTAACCTGATTCCGTCGCTTACCGTATGGGAAAATGTGGTACTGCCGATGGGGCTTGACGGCAGAAAGATTAATGAAAAGGAAGTACTCGATATATTAAATCATATTGATCTGGCGCAAAAGAAAGACGCCATGCCAAATACGCTTTCCGGAGGCCAGAAACAGCGAACTGCCATTGCGCGGGCGCTTGCGAGCAAACCTGCGATTATCCTTGCGGACGAACCGACCGGTAATCTTGATTCGCAAACGGAACTTGAAGTAATGGCGCTGTTAAAAAACTGTGTCAAGGAGTTTGGGCAGACGCTGGTTATGATCACACATGACGAGACAGTCGCGCAGATGGCGGATGAAATCATCCTGATTGAAGACGGTAAGGTGGTGAATCATTCATGAAAATGGTGACACAGATTGCGTTTGCAAATATGAAATATCACAAAAGCAGAAATATATTAATTGGAATTGCTATGATTCTTACAACATTGTTGTTATTTTTGGTTCCGAGCGTTGGGATGGGTATCATAAACGGACAGTTTGCCGTGGTCAACGAACTCTATCCTACCTGGCATGCGCTCTATCGCAGTGTAGATCAGGATACGGCGGATCGGCTTGCAGTGCACCGGGAAATCGGCAGGTATGGTCTGCGCAGCGATGCAGGCGTTGTGCCCGTTGCCGGCGCAAATATTTCGATGATGTATCTCGATCATGACGGGTTATTTCTCTATAAAATGGATTTGACAGAGGGAACGCTGCCGCAGAAAGAAAATGAGATTGCGGTATCAAAAGGCATACTGGATGAACTTGGCATATCAGGAGAAATCGGCAGTACAGTTAAAATCCCTTATCAGGTATATCGCGACGGGGGTCTTGATTTTACACAGGAGAAACAGTTTGTCATTACAGGATTTCTTCCGGATACCGAAGCGAGTATAGAAGCAAGGCAGTATGTAGCAATTGTGTCAAAGGAATTTCTGTTTCAGGAGGTGCCAAAAGATCAGATCGCATATCGTTTTCTGTTTCAGATAGACGGAAATGAGAGCTCAACGACGGATCAGATTGAGGAGAACATCAAATTGATTGCATCACAGTTTGATATCCCGGAAAACGATACCAATATCAACACAGAATATCTGGCGGCAAATTATGTAGATCCGGCTTTTGTACCGGGTATAGCGGGGATTATGCTGGTTATTGTCATAGCCGGTATGATTACAATCTACAGCATCTATTATATTACAATGAACGACAGTATCAAAGAATACGGCAAACTAAAAGCAATCGGAACGACAAAACGTCAGCTGAGACAGATCGTATTGAGAGAAAGTTATTGTGTTGCTTTATTTGCGGTTCCGATCGGACTTTTACTGGGGACAGTTTTGGTCAAGGCAGTGATGCGGCTTATGGCAGAGTATACAAGCGACGGAAATATCATGATGGAGACGATGCGCGTCATGATTGATAATAACGAATTTGCCATGTATCACGGGTGGATTTATCTGCTAACAGTCGCAATTGTGCTTGTCACAATCTGCCTGTCATTGCTCCGGCCAATGCGTATCGCGGCTAAAGTGTCGGAAATTGAGGCAATTCGTTACCAGGAGGGAACAAAGAAGAGCAGAAAGAACCGGAAAAGTCGTCAGCAGTTTTCCGTTCCATTCCTTGCAAGAATTAATCTGGCGGGAAGTAAGCGCAAAAATATAATCACAATCTGTTCGATGGGTATTACCGGAACATTTTTAATGGTAGTAGCAACTGTGCTCTCCTGTGCAAATCCGGTTGAGAGTGCAAACAGTTCCATACTTGGACAATATCGTGTTATGGTTGAGTCAGAGGCGGGAAATAAGGAGCATCCGGAGCGGGAATGGAGTGAGATTGTAAAAAATAATCCGTTATCTGATGATTTAAAGGACAGAATACTGGCTATTGACGGTGTGGACAAAGTAGAATGTTTTACCGCGGTAACTGTCGACGCAGATGAGCTTCTGTGGAGCGAGCAGATTCGCGGGATTCCCGAATCCTATGCAAAAGAACTGGAGGACGGCATTATTGAGGGAAGCGTGACATACGAGGAATTAAAGTCAGGCGATAAAGCCGTGATTGACAAAAACCTGCTATACTGGCATCCGGGACTCTCCATCGGCGATAAATTGATGATGACAATACAGGACGGAGACAACTCATATCAGAAAGAGATTGAGATTGCAGCGATTGGAGATTACCGGCATGGATTTACCGTCTATGAGTACTTTCTGATGGCGAAAGCAGGAGCAGATTCCCTGATTACAAACAATGGAAGCCGTGAGTTTGAGATTTATGCCGACAAACAATATGATGAGACAGTAGAACAGGAGATCAGCAGCGTGATTAGCGGGACATCGGATCTTTTGAACTTAAGCAGCTGGCAGAATGAATATGAGACATGGAAATCAGCGCTTTCCATGACAAACGCCGCATGTTATTCGTTTCTTGCTATACTTGGAGCAATCAGCATTATGAACCTCATTAATACCATGGTGCACAGTCTGCATGCGCGCCGAAAAGAGATCGGCATGATGCAGGCAGTCGGAATGACCAATCGGCAGCTGATACAGATGCTGCAGCTTGAGGGGCTTTGTTATACGCTTGGCACGCTGATTATATCGGTAGGACTTGGCAGTATCCTGGGGTATCCCGTATATCTCTGGGCAAAAGGAAACGGAATGTTTAATATAAGCCAGTATCATTATCCTGTGGCGGCGGCGGTACTGGTGACAGTCATAATGGTTCTGGTGCAGATGATACTGGCATTTGCGCTCGGCAGTTCGGTTAAAAAAGAATCGCTGATTGAGCGGATTCGTTTTAGTGAATAATTTTTATTTTCTCTCTTTCTTACGCAGCTTTTTGTTCTCGTACATCGCGCGGTCTGCAATTTCGAAGCTCTGTGCGTAGGCGAGAGGTTTCGCTGCCGTACTGATGGCAAAGCCAAGGCTGATGCCAAGATGGTACGGCAGTTTTTGCTGAACAGTCTTTTCTGCGAGGAGCGTGTTGATTTGCGCGTGCAGCGTTTCCCAGTAATCGGGGTCTAAGTTGCGTGAGATTATCTGAAACTCGTCGCCGCCATAGCGCACGATAAGGTCGCTTTTTGAAGCGGTTTCCAAAATCGCGTCCGCTGTGTTACAGATCGCATGGTTCCCGGACAGATGGCCATAATTGTCGTTAATTGTCTTTAAGCCGTCCATATCAATCATAGCAATGGAAAATTCTTTGCTGTTTACAAAATCTTCGGAGAAGCGGCTGATGGCAAAACGATTGTACAGTCCTGTCATCTGATCGCGCATATGTAATTCATCCAGTTCTTTGATGCTGCTGCGCAGAATCATCTGACGGTGCAGATTTTCCATACTGCTGCAGATTCCCTCGTGGCAGATGCGGTAGTTGTAAACTTCTACCGGAAAATATTCATTTAAAAATACCATATAACCGTGCAGGATATCTTTGTGGTGTAGCGGGTACAGAATAAAAATATCTCCGTCTTCCCCTTTGACCGGTGCGATTTCATTCAGCGGAAAGGCATGCCTGTGCAATATGCCGCATCTTTTTGCAGTACCTGTCAGCGCAACCATGGTATCGTCGAACGGCTTTTCTTTTGGAAGCGGCTGGTAGGCGGAATCGTTGATAATATATTTCATGTCTCCCTGGTTAATACAGCAGAAAAATTCCTTACACTGGATTCCCAGCAGCATATGGCGAATGTTTTCACCCAGTTCATCTAAAGAATCGACTGTCTCGAGCGCATCGTTAAACTGCATAATCTGACTGATCTGACCTCCTGCTTCCACTTTGGAGACGATCAGCTGCTGATACCATTTTGCAGAGTCGGAAGATAATATTTTTTTGCAGCCGCAGCTCTCGCCGTAGTGTATGACTGCGGTTTCATAATTTTCAAACGGAACGTTTCCGCCGTTCATCAATTCAGTGACAAGATAGCAGGCTCGTTCCGCAAGTCGTGCGTCCATCCTGTCGGCGCCTGTAATTTCGGGGCGAAAGACAGCGCTGTTCATACTGCGGTTGAGCGAGCAGAGCAGCATATCGTCCGGCACTTTTTTGCCGCGGCTTTCCAGTTCAAGGCACAATCCAATTGCAAGCACATCGTGGACACAGATCACTGCCTGAGCATCGTCAATTTTTTTCTCCCTGAAAATCCGATACAGATCGCGGCCGTTTTTTGTAGATACCGTCTGGTATACAATCCGATTGCTGTCATATGGAATGTTTCCCTTTTTCAGTACTTCCTTGTATGCGAGAAGCGTTTGTTTTGATATTAACTCTCTTTCTGTAGTCAAAACCAGATTTATTTTGCGGCATTTGTGTACGTTGGTAAGATGGTCCGTAAGTTCGTATGCTGCATTATAGGTGCTGAATGTTAAAAACGGAGCGTCCGGCGCAGCAATATTGATTGTGACAAACGGAGTGCCTTTCTTTTTCAGCTTTGCCGCAAGTGTGTCCAAAAGGCGGTGGCTGCCGATATTTCCCTCGATAATGCAGCCGTCGAACGCGGCGTAATCCAGAAAGTCATAAATGCCGGATTCCGCATAGGAATAGGGGCCTTCCTCGGGGAAGATACCGTAATTCGAGATTACGTACAACACATATCCGCCCATCGCTTTTAATGTTTTATGTACGGAGATGACAATATTTTTCTGGCGTTCGAAATTGGATGCATTTGTAATTAACGCTATTTTTTTGGGTTGATTCACAGAAATCCCCCTCTCTTTTGACACAATCAATCTGTTATCTCAATTATATTCTTTTTATCTGAATAATTCAACGATTTTCAGTGTCGGATTTAAGAATATGTCAAAAGAAAGCTGCTGTTCACTCCGTTCCAGTAACAAAAGACGAGGAGCCGTTTTAGCACGTATAACCTTTACAGACGTCCACCCAGTTTTTCGTTTTGGAATATGTCTCCAGTTCGGAAATGGTAAGTTCGATTGCGCTGTTTGAACTTCCGCAGGCCGGAAATACCGTTTCAAATCGTTTCAGTGATACATCGAGAAATATTTCCACATCGTCATTGACTGCAAACGGGCATACGCCTCCTACAGCATGTCCGATCAGCGCTTCTGTTTCTTCCGGTGAAAGCATCTTTGCTTTTGAGCTAAATTGCGCCTTATATTTTGGGTTGTCAATTTTTGCATCTCCGGCTGCTACGATCAGGATCGTGCGGCCGTTCACTGTAAAGGAGAGAGTTTTTGCAATTCGCTGCTGCTCGCATTGCAAAGCCTGTGCGGCAAGTTCTACCGTGGCGCTGGATACCTCAAATTCCCGGATTCGATCCTCAATTCCAAAATTTTTAAAATATGCTTTTACTTTGTCAATTGCCATTTTTTCCTCCTGTTATTGCGGTTTAGACAGGTACTGTCAGCAATGAAGTAATTATAGTTTACCGTCTGTTGTAAACACGGTTACTAAAACTATATTATAATAAAAGTTGTCAGAAATGAAAAGAAAAATATATGTCATGTTATTTTTAAATTGATGAATTCACTTGCATTTTTTAATTGTATGGATTATCATTTTTTACAGCGTGTTGCACGCGATTGGCTACGGCGCGCATGTGTATTTTTTCCAGTTGAGGGTAGCAGAAGCGAAGCGTCATTTAAGAGAATATGATCGGGCTGCAAAAAATGCAGTGCGAAAGAATTAGAATATGCGGTCAAAAGAAGAAAGCAACTCGATCCGACGTCAGCTATCATTACAAAAAAGCTTAGCGAAAGATACGTTGGATAGGAAAATGGAATAAAAAAGAGAAAGAGGTGAACTCTTTGTTTCAGAAAAAAAGAAGCGATACGGAATTACCGATGATTTCAATTGCGAAAAGGGAAAATAATAAAAAGCGCAGCTATCTGCTGGTAAATCGTTTTCAGGGAAAATATATACCGGCCGCACCCATAAAAGCATATGCATTGTTCCATAAACTGGCCGCGCAGCTGCCGCAGCAATACACGAAGGAGAAGCTTCTTGTCGTTGGTTTTGCGGAGACGGCGACGGCGATTGGCGCAGCTATCGCAGCGGAACTTGGGGTGGATTATATACAGACGACGAGGGAGCCGGTAAATGGAGTAACTTTTCTGGAGTTTACGGAGGCACACAGCCATGCGACAGAGCAAAAGATTGTTAAAGAAGATATAGAACAGGCAATCAGATCTGTGGATCGTATCTTGTTTATTGACGATGAGCTTACAACCGGAAAAACAGTACGTAACATAGTTTCGCTTTTAAGGAAAGAATACGGAGATAATATCCTGTTTTCGGCAGCAGTAGTTGTCAACGGTATGGACGAAGCGTCGCAGCAGAGTTTTTTGGAAGAAAACATAGAGCTTCACTATCTGATGAAAACGGATAACAGCGGCTTTACGGCGATTGCGGACCGATATCCTGATGACGGGCAATACCGGGAAATGGATGTGAATGAGCCTGCATGCGAATACCGCATTCTGTCGGCAGACAAATATATGAATGCAAGGCGTCTGGTTAACGGAACAGCGTACCTAAAATCCTGTGAACAGCTCTGGCAGCAGGCCGCAGAGCAGATTTCGTTTTCTCCGGGCAGCCGTGTACTTGTGCTTGGAACAGAAGAATTTATGTTTCCGGCATTGTTTGTAGCCGGGCAGATTGAAAAATTGGGATGTGCGGTTCGCTTCCATGCGACAGGCAGAAATCCGATTGTAGTTAGCAGCGATCAGGAATATCCGCTTCATGTAAGATATGAGCTTGCGAGTTTTTACGATCCGGGCCGAAGGACGTTCCTTTATGATATCGGGACTTACGATCAGGTTCTTATTTTATCAGATGCGCCCGAAATCAGAACAGAAGGGATAAATTCGCTGGTCAATGCGCTCGTATCATGTCAGAATAAGGATATTACGCTGATTCACTGGCGTCTGTAAAGAAAAGAGGAATTTATGAGAAGTACGTTTCGCGATGACGATGTTGTTCTGCTGTTAAAAGACATTACCGGTCTGATAGAACCGCAGGAGGCGAAAGAGAGAGAGCGCCTGATTCAGCAGGGAAAACACTACAGTGAGATGCTTCCGGTGGAATACGTGCCGACCGAACCATACATGCGTATCTATGAAAATGCGCTTTCGTGTTTTGCAAAGCCGACAGCGGATGCCATCGGGATTCTGGCTGACCGGATTATGGATGAAAAATCCGAAAATGTTGTGCTTGTATCACTGGCAAGAGCGGGAACGCCGATCGGCGTACTGCTGAAACGTTATCTTCGATTGAAATATCAGCTGGACGTGCCGCACTACTCCATCTCCATTATACGGGGCAGAGGAATTGATCAGAATGCCATGCAATATCTGTTAAACCGTTATTCGCCAGGAGAACTTTTATTTGTGGACGGCTGGATTGGGAAAGGGGCAATCTGGAATCAGCTGAAACAGGATGTCGCTTTGTATCCCGGCGTATCTTCAGATCTTGCGGTTGTCGCAGATCCTGCAAAAATGGGCGCTTTATGCGGTACAACGGAGGATATTTTGATTCCGAGCTCCTGTTTAAACTGCACGGTTACAGGGTTAATCAGCAGAACGTTTCTGCGGGAGGACGTCATTGGAAAAGATGATTTTCACGGAGCCGTCTATTACGGCGAACTGGCGGAGTCCGATCTGACCTATCCGTTTATCGAAGAGATTGAGCGCAATTTTGATCTGAAGAACAAACGTGAATTAAGCGTAACAATCATGTCGGAATTGACAGGCGTACAGGAAGTGGAAAAAATAGCGAGTGATTTTGATGTAACGGACATTAATTTGATAAAACCAGGTATTGGCGAGACAACGCGAGTCCTGCTGCGGCGGGTTCCCTGGAAAATTCTGGTGGCAGAGCAATATGAGAATGATCCGTCGCTATTTCCAATTTTGCAGCTTGCAAAAGAAAAAAGCGTACCGGTTATTTTTTATCCACTCTTACATTATAAGACATGCGGAATAATAAAAAAGATGGCAGATACATAACAATCCCCCGGATCTGTATGCAGAGATCCGGGAGTTTCTTTTTACGCCTTACTTGTATTCATGTTGATTTTGTTGACGCCGACACCTAATGCGCTTGCCCGCTGTAATGTCTTATAGACTTTTAAGGTCGGCGCCAGCCATACCTGGCCGGTGCCGCGGTATACGTTGACAAGTCCCTCTCCGCTGACGGCGGAGCCTACAAGTGTTTTGGCGCTACGTTCCACTGTAAATTGAAGGGAAGAGCTGCGAAGTACAGCAAAATTGCCGTCTACTTTTAAAGTATCATTCTGCATTTCAATGATATTAATTTCATCCTGCGGTACTGTGGATTCCAGTATAATAATGCCGGGGCCGGTCAGCTGCTGCTGAATAAAAGTTTCCCCGCCTGCTACTGCAGAGGAAACGTTGCGCTGGGAGACGGCTTTGACAGTGACGCTTCCCTGCGCGCAATAGAACATCCCGTCATCAACAATGACCGATTCGCCTTTATCGAGCCGGAGTACCAGAAAATGTTTGAAAGAAGGTTCAAGTACCAAAAGTCCGGTGCCCGTATATTCCGGCTGCGACATATGTTCGCCTGTCACAGCGCCCCGTACAAGACGTCCAAGTGCATTTCCAAGCGTTACACCGCTAACCATTTCAATGTCTCCCTGAAAATAGCTCATAGCTCCCTTTTCAATGGTCACTTTGTCGTTATCTAAGTAAAGTGCAATCTGTCTGACATGTATGTTTTGCTGCTCCATAAAATAGATCTGTTCTGCCATCTGCGCGTTTGTAAGACCAAGCAGCTTATCATACTGCAGGATTTCTACGCGAAGCCCGCCGTTTTCAAACTGTTCCAAAATTTTTATGTTTTCTCTTGTTCCGATTGCGGATATCATCCGTTTTTCCTCTCTTTCTGCATTGAATTATTTCGTATTCTATTGTACCATAATATTGTGAAAATGTTGACAAAAATTTGTTATCAGGGCATAAATGTAAGATTAAAGCGATATATTGTATTAAAAGACATGGTGGAAAAGAGAATATGAGCATTCTGTTGTTTCTGTCGGAGGTTACGATTCCGCTGCTGATCTTTTGCATCGTAGGGTATGGGATGTTAAACCGCCGCAATGTATATGAGGAGTTTATCGAAGGGGCAAAATCCGGTCTGCAGACGGTTATCGGCATACTTCCAACATTAATCGGTCTGTTGGTTGCAGTCGGTGTGCTGCGCACATCCGGTTTTTTGGATTTTTTTTCTTCACTTTGCGCGCATGTGACAGATCAAATCGGATTTCCTTCCGAACTTTTACCTGTCGCGATTATAAAAATGTTTTCGTCCTCCGCGGCGACAGGGCTGCTGCTTGATATTTTTAAAGAATACGGAGCGGATTCTATGACTGGCAAAATGGCGTCCCTGATGATGAGCAGTACGGAGACGATTTTTTATACGATGTCAGTATATTTGATGAGTGTGAAAGTAAAAAAAAGCAGATACATACTTCCGGGGGCATTGCTTGCGACACTCGCGGGCACAGCTGCGAGCGTTTTTCTTGCAGGCTTTCAGTCTGTTCCTCATTGAGAAGTTTCTCAACAGAGAAAAGAAACTATGAGAAACAAAAAACCGTCTGCTTTCCAAATGATATAAAGCAGTATATTTTTGGAATATATTTTTTTATCAATGCATATAATACAGGAAAGAGAAAATTTTTTATCGCGGGATGGAGCAGTCTGGAAGCTCGTCGGGCTCATAACCCGAAGGTCATAGGTTCAAAT
>CAMUGE010000041.1 GCA_947088345.1 uncultured Roseburia sp. | reverse complement strand
GTGAGAGCGCAGAAAAACATTAGAAGAATGCAAAAGCGGCATTCTTGCGTGAAAGTATAGAAAACTTGCGAGAGCGTAGAAAAACATTAGAATATTTTAATTATGAATATGGTGGGAGGGAGATCTCCCGATATAACCACAGGAGGTTTATTTCATGAAACGAGGAAAGAAATATCAGGACGCTGTAAAATCTTTTGATAAGACTGCCTTATATGATGTTGATGAGGCGATTGATATTGTTAAAAAGAATGCTACGGCAAAATTTGACGAGACAATTGAGCTTCATATTAAGACAGGCTGTGACGGACGCCATGCAGAGCAGCAGATCCGCGGTGCTGTTGTTCTTCCGCACGGAACAGGCAGGAGCGTAAAGGTGCTTGTATTTGCAAAGGGAACGAAACTTGATGAGGCACAGGCAGCAGGCGCTGATCATGTGGGCGGCGAGGAACTGATTCCGAAAATTCAGAACGAGGGATGGCTCGATTTCGACGTTGTAGTTGCGACGCCGGATATGATGGGCGTTGTCGGCCGTCTGGGTCGTGTGCTCGGTCCGAAAGGTCTGATGCCAAACCCGAAAGCCGGAACAGTTACAATGGATGTCACAAAAGCAGTGAACGATATTAAAGCCGGTAAGATCGAATATCGATTGGACAAAACAAACATTATCCATGTACCAGTAGGAAAAGCTTCTTTCACAAAAGAACAGTTAAGCGACAACTTCCAGACCCTTATGGGCGCTGTCAACAAAGCGAAGCCGTCTGCGTTGAAAGGACAGTATATCCGCAGTGCAGTCCTTACTTCCACGATGGGACCAGGCGTAAAATTAAACGTTACCAGGATCACGAATTAATTCTTTGTTGACAATCGCAAAATAGAATGATAGAATAAACAAGTATTTGCCGAAGACAGCAGGCGCCAAAAGGCGTAACTACATGGCCTGCCGAGGAAATCATACGATGAATTATCATCCGAACCTGATTTGATACCTCTCTGTCTTTGGGCAGAGAGGTTTTTTACCATATTAATATAAGGAGGTGTACAATTCGTGGCAAAAGTAGAATTAAAACAGCCTATCGTACAGGAAATATCTGACAGTATGAAAGATGCACAGTGCGTCGTAGTAGTTGACTACCGCGGATTGACGGTGGCACAGGATACACAGCTGCGCAAGGAAATGAGAGAAGCCGACGTTATTTATAAAGTGTACAAGAATACTTTGGTGACGCGCGCAGTAGAAGGAACCGAATTTGAGCCGTTAAAAGACGTACTGGAAGGTCCGAATGCGTTTGCTATTTCGAAGACGGATGCGACTGCCCCGGCAAGGATTCTTGCAAAATTTGCAAAAAATGCTCCGGCGCTTGAACTGCGTGCAGGCGTAGTAGAAGGAAATTTCTATGACGAGCAGGGCATAAAGACAATTGCTACCATACCGTCAAGGGAAGAGCTTCTTTCCAAATTACTTGGCAGCTTACAGTCACCGATCACAAATCTTGCACGCGTCTTGAATCAGATCGCGGAAGCAGGAGGCGGAGCAGCTGCGGCAGAAAATGCTGCGACAGCGGAGCCGGCGGATACACAGGAAGCGGCAGAGTAATCTTGTTAAACTCATAATGATAATAGAAAAATGGAGGATAATAAAATGGCAAAATTAACAACAGCAGAATTTATTGATGCGATCAAAGAGTTAAGCGTATTAGAGTTAAATGATCTTGTAAAAGCGTGTGAAGAAGAGTTCGGCGTATCTGCAGCAGCAGGCGTAGTTGTTGCAGCAGCAGGCGGCGACGCAGCTGCAGCAGAAGAAAAGACAGAGTTTGATGTTGAGCTGACAGAGGTTGGCCCGAACAAAGTTAAAGTCATTAAAGTTGTTCGTGAAGCAACCGGTTTAGGCTTAAAAGAAGCAAAAGACCTGGTTGACAGCGCACCGAAGGTACTGAAAGAGGCTGCTGACAAAGCGACCGCTGATGATATCAAGGCAAAACTCGAAGCAGAGGGCGCGAAAGTAACATTAAAATAATTGCAAAGCTTATCAGGGCGGCGCAAATTTTGTTGTGGAGAACGGCATGGGAAAGCATAAGACTTTTCTGTGCCGTTTTTATTTATATGACAGAAAAACGCATGCTGCTGTCAAACGTAAAAGTTAATGACTTTCCTGTCATTTAAAAGATTCCGCACACTCGTGCGAATGGTAAAATGCTGCTAAGGCGGCTGCAGCCGGCGCGTCAAATCATAAAAGACGCCCGGGAAGAAGTGAAATGACAGCGAATCCGGCCGGAAAGTTGACGGGGAATGTATCCACTTTGAGCCGCAGGCAGACCGCGATGCTGGGAAAGAACGGTATATTAGCGCGCCCGTGAAAATTGAAAAATATTCCTTGACACAGAGGACAGACTTGTGATATGATACAAACTACGTTATTGTGGTGTAGTGGGCTTTTTATGCTTATTTTTCTAGTAGATTGTGAGAAGTCAGACACAACATCTTGTGGTCTGCGCAAAAATTTTGAAATATTTTGTCGGCAGGCAGGCTTGCGAATAAAAAAACGAGGGGTGAAACGTCAAAATGGAGAAAAACAGAATACGTCCGGTGAAAGCCGGAAAAGGCATGCGTATGAGTTACTCGAGACAGAAAGAAGTACTTGAAATGCCAAATCTGATAGAAGTCCAGAAAGACTCCTACCAGTGGTTTCTAAAAGAGGGCTTAAAAGAAGCCCTGGATGATATCTCTCCGATTGCTGATTACAGCGGACACCTAAGCCTGGAATTTGTAGATTTTACGTTGTGTGAAAAGGACGTAAAATATTCAATTTCCGAGTGTAAAGACAGGGACGCGACCTATGCAGCGCCTTTGAAAGTGAAAGTAAGACTTCACAACAAAGAGACAGACGAGATTAATGAACATGAGATTTTCATGGGCGATCTGCCGTTGATGACGGAAACCGGCACCTTTGTAATTAACGGTGCAGAGCGTGTAATCGTAAGCCAGCTTGTACGTTCCCCTGGGATTTACTATGGAATTGCCCATGATAAAATTGGAAAAAAGCTGTATTCGTGTACTGTCATTCCCAACAGGGGGGCATGGCTCGAATATGAGACGGATTCAAATGATGTTTTTTATGTTCGTGTGGACAGAACCAGAAAAGTGCCGATCACAGTGTTAATCCGTGCTCTTGGCATTGGAAACAATCAGGAAATTGTCGAATTATTTGGCGAAGAGCCGAAGATTCTGGCGAGTTTCGGAAAAGATGTGGCGACAAATTACGAGGAAGGACTCCTTGAATTATATAAAAAGATCAGGCCGGGCGAACCGCTTACGGTGGAAAGTGCGGAAAGTCTGATTACCGCAATGTTTTTTGACCCAAGAAGATATGACCTTGCAAAAGTCGGCCGATACAAATTCAATAAAAAGCTGGCTTTAAAGAATCGTATCCGGGGACATGTACTGGCCGAGGATGTGGTAGATGTCACTACCGGGGAAATCATTGCGGAGGCGGGGACAGAGGTGACGCGGTCTCTTGCGGACGATATCCAGAATGCAGCTGTTCCGTATGTCTGGATCGCTGCGGAGACAAGGAATGTCAAAGTGCTCTCTTCCATGATGGTAGATCTGCGCAGCTTTGTGGACTGCAATCCGAGAGAGCTGGGGATAACAGAGCTTGTATATTACCCGATTCTTGCGCAGCTGATGGAGGAGCATCCTGATCTGGAGGATCTAAAGGATGCGATTCGTAAGAATGTGCATGATCTGATTCCAAAGCATATTACGAAAGATGATATTTTTGCATCAATTAACTACAATATGAGCCTGGAATACGGCATCGGCAACGATGATGATATCGACCATCTGGGAAACAGGCGTATTCGAGCCGTCGGTGAGCTTTTGCAGAATCAGTACAGAATCGGTCTTTCGCGTTTGGAGAGGGTAGTGCGCGAGAGAATGACAACGCTTGATCTTGAGAGCATTTCACCGCAGAGTCTGATTAATATTAAACCGGTGACTGCCGCAGTCAAAGAATTTTTCGGTTCTTCACAGCTCTCGCAGTTTATGGATCAGAATAACCCGCTTGGCGAGCTGACGCATAAAAGGCGTTTGTCTGCTCTGGGACCGGGCGGACTTTCAAGAGACCGCGCCGGGTTTGAGGTGCGCGACGTGCACTATTCGCATTACGGAAGAATGTGCCCGATTGAAACGCCTGAGGGACCAAACATCGGATTAATCAATTCGCTGGCAAGTTATGCCAGAATCAACGAGTACGGATTTGTGGAAGCGCCATACCGTAAAATTGACAAAACAGATCCGAAAAATCCGCGTGTCACAGATGAAGTAATCTATATGACGGCGGATGAAGAGGATAATTATCATGTGGCACAGGCGAATGAGGCGCTCGACGAAGAGGGACATTTTGTACGTAATACCGTATCCGGCCGTTATCTGGACGAGACGCAGGAATATGAAAAGAGTATGTTTGACTATATGGATGTCTCTCCTAAAATGGTATTTTCTGTTGCGACGGCGCTGATTCCGTTTTTGCAGAACGATGATGCGAACCGTGCGCTGATGGGGTCCAACATGCAGCGTCAGGCTGTGCCGCTTTTGACGACAGAATCGCCGGTGGTCGGTACCGGAATGGAAACAAAAGCGGCTGTTGACTCCGGAGTCTGTGTGATTGCAAAAAGAGGAGGCATAGTAGAGATTGCCGAATCCAATCGAATTGTAGTTAAATCGGACGAGGGTGCGCGCGACGTCTATAAGATGACCAAATTTTCAAGAAGTAACCAGTCAAACTGTTATAATCAGCGGCCGATTGTCTACAAGGGTGATCGCGTTGAAGCGGGGGAAGTCATTGCAGACGGCCCGTCTACATCAAACGGCGAGCTGGCGCTCGGTAAAAACCCGCTGATCGGATTTATGACATGGGAGGGCTATAATTACGAAGATGCCGTGCTTTTAAGTGAACGGCTTGTCGAGGACGATGTCTATACATCGATTCATATAGAAGAATACGAGGCGGAGGCGAGAGACACCAAGTTAGGCCCGGAAGAGATTACGCGGGATGTGCCGGGTGTGGGCGACGATGCCTTAAAAGATCTGGACGAGAGAGGAATTATCCGTATTGGCGCCGAGGTTCGCGCCGGTGATATCTTAGTCGGTAAAGTAACGCCAAAAGGCGAGACCGAACTGACGGCAGAGGAGCGTCTGCTGCGCGCGATTTTTGGAGAAAAAGCGAGAGAAGTTCGCGATACGTCGCTGAAAGTGCCGCATGGTGAATACGGTATCGTTGTAGATGCAAAAGTATTCACAAGGGAAAACGGCGATGAGCTGTCTCCGGGCGTCAACCAGGCCGTGCGAATCTATATTGCGCAGAAAAGGAAGATTTCAGTCGGCGATAAAATGGCGGGTCGTCATGGAAATAAGGGTGTGTGCTCCCGTGTGCTTCCGGTTGAGGATATGCCGTTTTTGCCAAACGGGCGTCCGCTTGATATTGTGTTAAATCCTCTTGGCGTGCCGTCGCGTATGAATATCGGGCAGGTGCTTGAGATTCATTTAAGCCTTGCGGCGAAAGCGCTCGGATTTAATATTGAGACGCCGGTGTTTGACGGGGCAAAGGAAATTGACATCCAGGATACTCTTGAGCTGGCAAACGACTATGTAAACTGTCCGTTCGATCAGGAAGAGGCAGACAGCGCGGAGTTTCCGGAGGATGCGCTTATATTTGAAGAAAAATATAAAGATACATTGCGAAAAGATGTTATGGAATATCTCTCAGAGAACCGGGCGCATCGATCGGTTTGGAGAGGCGTACCGATCTCACGCGACGGAAAAGTGCAGCTGCGTGACGGCCGCACCGGTGAACCCTTTGATTCTCCAGTAACAATCGGGCACATGCATTACCTGAAACTGCACCATCTGGTAGACGACAAGATCCATGCGCGTTCTACCGGCCCGTATTCTCTTGTAACACAGCAGCCGCTGGGCGGTAAGGCACAGTTCGGCGGACAGCGTTTCGGAGAGATGGAGGTTTGGGCATTGGAGGCATATGGCGCTTCTTTTACACTTCAGGAGATTCTGACCGTAAAATCAGACGATGTTGTCGGGCGTGTTAAGACTTATGAGGCAATTATTAAAGGCGACAATATACCGGAGCCCGGTATACCGGAGTCCTTTAAAGTGCTGCTAAAAGAGCTGCAGTCGCTTGGACTTGACGTAAAATTGTTAGACGAAGAAAGAAATGAAGTAGAACTGGTAGAAACCAGTGAATATGGCAATACCGATTTAAATTCTATCATTTCCGGGGATAAAGATTTTGCATTTGAAGACAGCGAATCATTTGCGAAAATGGGATTTTCCAAGAAAGAGTTTGATCTGGAAAACGAAGAGCTTGTTGATGTGGAAGAGGAAAACGAAGAGGATGAGGACGAAGAAACCGATCTGTTTGACGATATCGCAGAAGAGGTTTTGGATGTAGACGATATGGAATAGAACTATGCATTTTTATTCAGCAAGTAATTGCATTGCAAAAATTATTGCAGGGAGGAAATGTCATAAATGCCAGAAATGATGAATAAAGAATCGGCAGGGGCAATCGCGTTTGACGCCATAAAAATAGGTCTGGCTTCCCCGGAAAAAATACGGGAATGGTCGAGAGGCGAAGTGAAAAAACCGGAAACGATCAATTACAGGACGTTAAAGCCCGAGAAAGACGGCCTGTTCTGTGAAAAGATCTTCGGACCCAGCAAAGACTGGGAGTGTCACTGCGGGAAATATAAAAAAATACGTTATAAAGGCGTTGTCTGTGACAGGTGCGGCGTTGAAATTACAAAGTCGGCTGTCCGCAGAGAACGTATGGGGCATATTGAACTTGCTGCGCCGGTATCCCATATCTGGTACTTTAAAGGGATACCGTCACGTATGGGACTGATTCTTGATCTTTCTCCAAGGATACTTGAAAAGGTTTTGTATTTTGCGTCTTATATTGTGCTGGACGGCGGCAATACGTCGCTTCAGTACAAACAGGTCCTCTCCGAGGCGGAATATCAGGAGGCCAGGGAACAGTACGGCAATGGATTTCGGGTTGGCATGGGGGCGGAATCGATTCAGGAGCTGTTAGAGGCGATTGACCTGGAAAAGGATTCTGCCGATTTGAAATCGGAACTGGAATCGGCCACCGGACAGAAGCGCGCGCGTATTATAAAGCGTTTAGAGGTGGTAGAGGCATTTCGCGAGTCGGGCAACCGTCCGGAATGGATGATTATGACAGTAATTCCGGTCATTCCGCCTGATCTGCGCCCGATGGTACAGCTTGACGGCGGACGTTTTGCAACATCAGATTTAAATGATTTATATAGAAGGATTATCAACCGAAATAATCGTCTTCGCAGGCTGCTTGAGCTTGGAGCGCCGGATATTATCGTGCGCAACGAGAAACGTATGCTGCAGGAAGCGGTGGATGCTCTGATTGACAATGGCCGGCGCGGCCGTCCTGTTACGGGACCGGGGAACCGTGCGCTGAAATCACTTTCCGATATGCTGAAAGGAAAATCGGGACGTTTCCGCCAGAATCTTTTGGGGAAGCGTGTTGACTATTCGGGCCGTTCTGTTATCTGTGTTGAGCCGAAATTAAAGATTTTCCAGTGCGGCCTTCCGAAAGAGATGGCAATTGAGCTCTTTAAGCCGTTTGTAATGAAAGAGCTTGTCGCGAACGGTACGGCGCACAATATTAAGAGTGCAAAGAAAATGGTTGAGAGGCTGCAGACGGAAGTCTGGGATGTACTGGAGGATGTCATCAAAGAGCATCCGGTTATGTTAAACCGTGCTCCTACACTGCATCGTCTTGGTATTCAGGCATTTGAGCCGATTCTGGTAGAGGGAAAGGCGATTAAGCTGCATCCGCTGGTGTGTACCGCATTTAATGCCGATTTTGACGGGGATCAGATGGCGGTTCACCTTCCGCTTTCAGTGGAAGCGCAGGCGGAATGCCGTTTTATGCTGCTTTCCCCGAATAACCTGCTCAAACCCTCTGACGGCGGTCTTGTTGCGGTTCCGTCGCAGGATATGGTACTTGGAATTTATTATCTGACACAGGAACGTCCGGGAGCACAAGGCGAGGGGAAATACTTTAAAAATGTAAACGAGGCGATACTTGCCTACGAAAACGGTGTTGTGACGCTCCATTCACGTATTAAAGTGCGCGTGACAAAGAAAATGTCGGACGGAAGCGTAATTTCCGACGTAATCGAGTCCACAGTTGGACGTTTCATATTTAATGAGATTATACCGCAGGATCTTGGCTTTGTGGACAGGAGTATTCCGGGGAATGAATTAAAACTGGAAGTTGATTTCCTTGTCGCAAAGAAGCAGAATAAGCAGATCCTGGAAAAAGTGATCAATATACATGGCGCTACTACGACGGCAGAGGTTCTTGATGCCGTAAAGGCGATGGGTTACAAATACTCGACAAGGGCAGCCATGACCGTTTCCATTTCCGATATGACGGTGCCGCCGCAGAAGCCGGAAATGATCGAGCAGGCGCAGGATACTGTAGATAAAATTACAAAACAGTTCAAGCGAGGTTTAATTACTGAGGAAGAACGCTACAAAGAAGTAATTGAGACGTGGAAAGAGACGGATGACGAACTGACGCACGCACTTCTTTCCGGTCTGGATAAATATAACAATATCTTTATGATGGCTGACTCCGGAGCGCGTGGTTCCGATAAACAGATCAAACAGCTTGCCGGAATGCGAGGTCTGATGGCTGATACAACAGGCCGTACCATCGAGCTGCCGATCAAATCAAATTTCCGTGAAGGACTTGACGTACTTGAATACTTCATGTCTGCGCACGGAGCACGTAAAGGTCTTTCCGACACGGCGCTGCGTACGGCAGATTCCGGTTATCTGACAAGACGTCTTGTCGATGTGTCGCAGCATATGATCGTGCGGGAATCCGATTGCTGCGAGGGAACGGGAAGAGAGATCCCCGGTATGTGGGTGACGGCTTTTATGGACGGAAAAGAGGAGATCGAGAGCCTGCAGGAGCGTATTACAGGCAGGTTTTCCTGCAATACGATACAGGATGCCGAGGGAAATGTACTGGTAAAAGCAAACCATATGATTACGCCAAAGCGCGCTGCCCTGATTATGTCAAAGGGAGTGGACGAAAAAGGGGAACCGTTATCGAAAGTAAAAATCAGAACCGTACTTTCCTGCCGTTCTCATATGGGCGTATGCGCAAAATGCTATGGAGCAAATATGGCGACTGGTCAGGCGGTTCAGGTTGGCGAAGCGATCGGTATTATTGCGGCACAGTCCATCGGTGAGCCCGGTACGCAGCTGACTATGCGTACATTCCATACGGGCGGCGTTGCCGGAAACGATATCACACAGGGTCTTCCCCGTGTTGAGGAAATTTTTGAGGCGAGAAAGCCGAAAGGACTTGCGATTATCACTGAATTTGGCGGTGTTGCTACGATCAAGGACAGCAAGAAAAAGCGGGAGATCATTGTTACAAACCAGGAAACAGGGGAGACAAAAGCATATCTGATTCCCTACGGCTCTCATATCAAGATTATGGACGGAAGCACGCTTGAGGCCGGCGACGAGCTGACAGAAGGATCGGTCAATCCGCATGATATTTTAAAGATTCGCGGTGTGCGCGCCGTGCAGGATTATATGCTGCGTGAAGTACAACGCGTATATCGTCTGCAGGGTGTGGAGATCAATGACAAACATATCGAGGTCATTGTGCGGCAGATGCTGCAGAAAGTGCGTATTGAAACAAACGGTGATTCCGAGATGCTGCCGGGAACTCTTGTTGATAATCTTGATTTTGAGGATACAAACGAACGTCTTGTTGCTGACAGTTTAGAGCCGGCCGAAGGAAAGCAGGTACTGCTGGGTATTACAAAAGCTTCGCTTGCGACAAATTCGTTCCTGTCTGCCGCGTCGTTCCAGGAGACAACAAAAGTATTGACTGAGGCGGCGATCAAAGGAAAAGTAGATCCGCTGATTGGTATGAAAGAAAATGTTATTATCGGTAAACTGATCCCTGCGGGAACCGGCATGAAACGCTACCGCAATATCAAGCTGGATTCAGATATGGCAGATGATCTTATGTTTGATGATTTTGATTATCAGAATGAAGCAGTATCGGGTGCAAACGCAGACGATTTGCTTGATTTTGATGCGGAAGATGATTTTGATGTGGATGACTTTGGGGCGGAAGATGATTTTGACGGTGAAGACGCTTTTGATACCGATGAGTTGTTTGAGTCAGATGCGGAAAATGCGGATGTGTTTGCAGACGATGCATTTGATTTGGAGGATGAGTCCGGTGCAGAAGAAAGCGCGGATCTGTTCATTGATGATAACGCCGATGTATTTGATGAAGACGATGTAAAATAAATTTGCGAAAGCATATGGCATACAGGTAATTACAAGTTGTATTACTTTTGTCTGTCATGTGCTTTTTTATTTCCTGAAAGACGTTTCATTTTCTTAGTAATACATTTAAATTGTACTACATTTATTTTTTGGCTAAATTATACAAAATTTAAGATAGGAAACTGGAATATTTGTCAATTGAATAAAAACAGAATGCGTTTATAATGAAAGATGAACAAACGGTTGCGCAACAATTTTTAAAGGAGGGGTCACAGATGAAAGACAAGGGGATGCGTCAGATACTTGCCTTATTTATGGCAGTGCTGACGCTGTTTACTGCAATCGACTTTCCGGCGGTAAGCGCAGCGGCCAAAACGACGCTGGTTTACAGCGACGACATGGAGAGCGAAGCAGATGGCTGGAGCGTTACATGGAGCAGCGACACAGTCGGTAAAAACGAGAGAGTCGCAAATGAATGGGCAAAAAATAACAAAACGAAATGGTGGCATTTTGAGCCGAACGGCGTGGCACAAAAAGTCGTCATCGAACGCACCATTGAAAATGTGGAGCCGGGCAGCTATACGCTGTCAGTGGAGGCGGACGGGAAAGATGATCAGCCGAACTCCGGCATTGCCGGTGTGATTACGCTTGGAGAAGGCGTTATCTCTGCAGGGGAGGCTGTCATTTCTACCGATGAGGGCAATCAAAAGCGCGCCGTATCTTCAGAGATGGAGTTTGGCGCATGGGATGATTTTAAGACGACTGCGACAGGCCCGTTGGAAGTGACGACGGACAATGCCATGCTGATTGTGCAGATCGCTGTGGATATGGAAAGCGCAGGCTGGTTTGATCTGGATAATCTGAGAGTCATTGCAGCCACGGCCGGAGAGGACGATTCCGGAATTGTGGAAAACGCAGGCATCGGTGTTCCAAAGATTGAAGGCTTAAGTAAAGATTTTATCAAAGGCGTTGATATTTCTTCTTATGTCAGCCTTATTAACAGCGGCGTGACATTTAAAGACTGGGACGGAAACGTACTGAACGAACAGGGTTTTTTTGATCTGTTAAAAGAAGCCGGCGTCAATTATATCCGTGTGCGTGTATGGAACGATCCATATAATGCAGACAAAAAAGGTTACGGCGGCGGTAACAATGATGTGGATACTGCAATTAAGATCGGCAAATGGGCTACGGCGGCCGGAATGAAACTTCTGGTTGATTTCCACTATTCTGATTTTTGGGCTGATCCCGGTAAACAGCAGGCGCCGAAAGCATGGGCGGGATATACGGTTGCGCAGAAAGAAACAGCCGTATATGATTTTACAAAAGCAAGCCTGGAAGCAATGAAAGCAGAAAATATTGAGATCGGCATGGTGCAGGTCGGCAATGAGACGACAAACGCTGTCTGCGGCGAATCCGACTGGGCTAATATGAGTAAGATTTTCAGTGCCGGAAGCAAAGCAGTAAGGGATGTAGACCAGAACATCCTGGTTGCAGTCCACTTTACGAATCCGGAACGAGCAGGCAATTATGCAAAGTTTGCGAAGTACCTGAGTGATAATCAGGTGGATTATGATGTATTTGCGTCATCGTGGTATCCGTACTGGCATGGTACGCTTGATAATCTGACGAGCGTTTTAAAAGATGTTGCAGACACTTATAACAAAAAAGTTATGGTGGCCGAGACATCCTGGGCTTATACGCTGGAGGACGGCGACGGACATGACAATACCGTAAGATTCGGACAAAATGACAAGGACGCTGCATGGTCGTTCAGCGAGCAGGGGCAGGCAGACGAAGTACGCAGTGTGATGGAAGCGGTTAAAAACGTAGGCAGCAAGGGAATCGGTATGTTCTGGTGGGAAGCGGCATGGATTCCGGTTCAGGTGTACGATAAGAGCGCTGCAAACGCCGCAGATATATTAAAATCGAATCAGGAAAAATGGGAGCAGTTTGGTTCGGGCTGGGCATCCAGTTTTGCAGGTTCCTATGACGCTGCGGATGCAGGAAAATGGTTTGGCGGTTCGGCCGTTGACAATCAGGCATTATTTGATTTTGAGGGGAATCCGCTGAAATCATTGAATGTATTTAAATATGTAGATACGGGCGCTGTAGTCGGTTCGATTGATGATAAATATATAGTTGCGGCAAATACTCTTTCGGCCGATATTGAACTTGGTTCTACAGACGGACTTCCGTCGAAAGTGACCTGTAAATTGAGCGACGGCACAAGCGAGGAAGTTGACGTTGCATGGGATGCGGCTGAAATTGCCGCCATGAAAAAAATCGGAACCTATATAATTCACGGCACGGCAACTTATACGAACGCGCTTGGCAAGACATCGACATATGATGTCACTTGTACGGTTACTGTTCTGCCGAAGAACCTGTTGACACAGGGCGGTTTTGAAGGAGGACGTGATGCGTGGACATTATCGGGCAGCGGTTATACGGATAAGACGACAACCGACCCGAGAAGCGGCGAAAATTCTCTGCATTTTTATTCCGAAAGCGATATTGCATTTACGGCGCAGCAGTCCGTTACAGTAAGCGAGACAGGTATTTATGAGGGGTATATGTATATACAGGGCGGTGATGTCGGAGATGCGCAGGAGATGACTTACACTGTATTAAACGAGACAACAGGCGCATCAAAGACAGATTCCGTGACACTCGACGGATGGGCGAACTGGAAACAGGCTCTGGTAAAAGGGATTGAAGCATCCGCCGGTGATAAACTGACAGTTACTGTTTCTGTTAAGGCAGCGGCAAATGGCTGGGGAACGATTGACGATGTCTATCTGTATTATACCGGAAACAGGACAAACGGCAGCATTAAGCTCGATGCGGCAAGCGCAGGAAAAGGTTCCGTGAAATTAGACTTTACCGGCGTTTCCGGAGCGAGTGCATATCATGTGGAACGCGCAGCAGAGGACGGCGAGTTTGAGACGCTGGAAACGGTGGAAGACAGCACAAAACCGACCAATATTTATCGCGAGGATTTTGAGACAATCGATACTTTTGTGACAAAGAATGCAAATGTTGTTGTGTCAAATTTTGCGGAGGATAACGCCCTGTTAAATAAACATGAGTCAAAAGTTTATTCGCAGGCATCCAATGACGGCGGTACAAGAGGCGCGGCATTTGAAGGATTTGAGATCGGTGGGAATAAGGAAGTATGTATCAGTTTTGATTTTCGAATGGATGCCGGCGACGCGAAAGCAAATCAGAGTTCGGCGATTGTACTGACGGACGCAGGCGTAAATCTCACCACCAATGTTTTAAATGAAAACAATAAACAGATTCTTGCGATTGAAGCAAAAGCGTTAAATGACAAACAGTGGGATTCTATTACGGTAAACGGGGACGACGTTACAGAAAAAGCAAAAGCGCAGAGCGCCGATGAATCTGGCACACTGGAAATTCCCTATAAAAATACGGATCAGGGAACCTATACGACGACACGCACGCAGACGACAGGATGGTTAAATGCGAATGCGATTCTTGATTTTGAGAACAAGAAAGCGGATATTGTAATTACAAGAATTGCCGACGGTGCAGAAGTGTACAGTGATCAGGTTGATTTTGTAAATACAGCGGCGGCGACATTAAAGAGTATGTATCTGCAGGGCGCAAGAAACGGCGGCGGCGTATACCTCGATAATCTTTCTGTGGATACGGTGGTGGCTCCGGAAGCGCACACGTATACCGACAATGGTATATTGCTCAGCGGAACATATCGTTATCGTGTGACCGCTGCAAACGGAAGAAAAGTTACATCCGATATCGTTTCCGTGGAAGTTGAGGGAACCGTTACGCCGGCAGATAAAACACAGCTCGGGCAGGCAATTGCAGCAGCAGAGGCAGTGAATGCAGCTGAATATACAAAAGAAAGCTATGCAAAAGTAGCAGCGGCGCTGATTAGCGCAAAAATCGTCAATGAAAATCAGCTGGCAACACAGCAGGAAGTAGATACTGCGGTAAAGGCACTGAATGAAGCGGTGGCAGCGCTCGAAAAACTGAGCGGCTCTCCGGAAGAGCTCAAGCCTGCAAATAAGACGCTGCTTGCAGCAGCGATTGTCGTGGCAAACGCGCTGAAAGCAGAGGACTATACCGCAGAGAGTTACGCAAAAGTAACGGCAGCATTATCAGTTGCGAATACGGTTAATGCAAATGCATCTGCTACGCAGCAGGAAGTGGACGCGGCAGTGAAATCATTAAATGAAGCAATTGCATCGCTTGTCAGAGTCACGAAACCGGAGGCGCCGAAAAAGGGCGATGTGGTAAAACCGACGACAGGTGATAAAAATGCTACTTATTCAGTGACCGGAACGGGAACGACAAATACGGTTGCATTTACCGGAACTACTTCTAAGAAAGTTAAGATTCCGAATACGGTAACGGATGCAAACGGCACTGTATACAAAGTAACCTCGATTTCCTCCAAAGCATTTAACGCTGCAGATAAGAAGAGAATTACATCCATTGCGATTGGCGATAATATTACAAAGATTGGAAGCAGCCAATTTGCCGGATTTACAAAGGTTACAACAGTTAAAATCGGAAAAGGCGTTACCTCGATTGGAAACAATGCGTTTAAAGGCGATACAAAGCTTAAAACAGTGACAATCGGCGCGAATGTGAAAAAGATCGGCAAGAGTGCATTTGAGAAATGTACCTCGCTGACAAAGATTACAATCCCGAACAAAGTAACGGAAATCGGCGACAAGGCTTTTGCAGGCGATACGAAGCTTTCGTCTGTCACGATCGGAACAGGACTTACAAAGATCGGTAAGCAGGCATTCAGCGGATGTAAAAAGCTTAGTTCAATCAAGATTAACTCGAAAAAGTTAAAAACGGTAGGAAGCAACGCATTTAAGAGTGTGAAGAAGAATGCGAAAGTGACGGTACCGTCGAAACAAAAGAAAGCATATACGCAGAAACTGAAGAATAAGGGACAAAAGTTAAAAGTCGTAGGGAAAAAATAGAGTAAGAAAGTAAATTTTACAGGTTCCTGCCGGGGATATGCCGGCAGGAACCTGTTTTTGTCTTATAGCAAAGCCCCCTGCAGGGAAGCGCGAAAGTTAATGAATTTCCTATTAGGATAGAATAGGATGCGCACCTGTGCGACAGGCAGGATGACGCCGGGTCGACCGCACCCGGCGCGTCAGAGCCCTCATGTCTCTCAAAATTGAGAGAAAAATCAGCATAGCCGGCTTGGGAGTTGCTGCCGATTTGTACGCTTTGTTCCCGGAGAAACGTATCTTGAATAAGATTTTCGAAAATTTCCAGAAAAAAACATAAATTAAAATGTTAAAAAGGTTAATCTCTGTCTAAATTGTGTCGATAAAAAAGATAAGGTCTTATATACATTACGGGTAAGACAGTCTGAAAACCTAAGGAGATGGGCTTATGTACAGGGATGTGTGGAAAAAAATTTTGGCGGTAGTGGTGACGATATGTCTGATGGTGGCGATGGTTCAGCTGCCGGGCAGCTCATTGGGGGCGAAAGATGCAAAGACATACCATACGTACCAATATGGAGAGAGTGAAGCGGCAGGTCTGATTGACCAGAAGCAGACAGCTGCGGTGTTTATGACAGGTCAGAACACAGACGGTGATGAGGAAATCCTGGAGAGCATATCCTTTGACGTGTACACCGGGGGCGATTTCAACAAAGATGCGAAAGCTCTGGTTGAATTATATACAAGTCCGAATCCGGGTAATCCTGCAAGCGGCATACATGCAGCCGCCAAAGAGGTAACAGGGCTGAACGAAGGGACGAATCTTGTTTCTTTTGAAGAGCTTTCCCTGAAACTGGTCAGGGGCGAGTGCTTTTCCGTAGTTGTCACGATAGACGGGGAAGAGATCGCTTTTTATACAGATGAATTTGACGAAGAGCAGAGAACATTTGCAGCCGGAGAGGACGGCAGCTGGAGTGATCTGTACGAGAGCGGGAAATGTGCTGTAGTGCGTGCCGTTACCTCGGATCAGAAAGAGGAGGGCGGCGTATTCCGCAGGATTTCGGCATGGATGGGACAGACAGAAGTTACAGACGGTACGGAGATGCCGGCCGAGACAGAAATACATGAGATCGAGAGGTTTACGGATGAGGCCGAATTATCAAATGGAGAGGGATCGGATAACGGCCAGATTGAGGACGATACAATTCTAAATGACAGCGAGACGCGCGCTGATGTTACAAATATTAAAGATGCGGAGATCACATTGCCGGGCGGCGTTAATTACAGATATACGGGAGGCCCGATCCGCCCTGAAGTTGTAATTACTGCAAACGGTCGGGAGCTTTACCAGAATGCGGATTATTCCGTTTCCTATGACAATAATACTGAGGTTGGAACCGGTACGATTGCAATCACGGGAATCAACAGTTTTAGCGGAAGCGTAACGATTGAGTTTTATATTCTGCCATATAATGTTTCTCTGGAGACGGAAGTGACGGTACAGCCGATCGGGGATGTCGAATTTACAGGCAGCCCAGTCTTTCCGCCGGTAACGATGACATATCGGACGCCTGCCGGAACAGAGATTACGCTGCGTCAGGATGCAGACTATACGATTACATATGAAAACAATTTGAATGTCGGCATCGCTGTTGCCAGAGTTCATGGTATGGGGCAGTTTGCCGGCAGCAAAGCCGTGAATTTTAATATTGTGCCATCTTCGCTCGAATCGGAGAATGTTGTTATTGCAGAAATTCCGGAACAGGCTTATACTGGAAGTGCAGTCATTCCAAATATTTCGATTCATTATGGCAATTATGAGCTTTTACAGGGGCGGGACTATACGGTTGCCTGTACAAACAATACGGAGATCGGAACGGCAACGGCAGTTCTGCAGGGGCAGAACAATTTTGTCGGCAACAGAGCAGTTCAGTTTTCTATTGTTTCCAACAGTATGCAGGACGCTCAGGTCGAAGGAATTGAGGAAACTTATCCGTATACCGGAAAAGCAATAAAGCCGAAAGATTTTCTGGTAAAGATCGGATCTAAGATTTTGACCGAAGGTCAGGATTACACGGTATCTTATGGTGAAAATACACAGATTGGTTCCGGTACAGTCGTTATAAAAGGAATGGGATTTTACCTGAATAATGAAAAGGAAGTGACATTCCGAATTACCAGAAAAGATCTTGGCGATGACGATATTGAAATAGAGGGATTTCAGGACAGTTTTCTGTATACCGGTGAGGCAATTGTGCAGAATATCTCCGTTCACTACGGCGACGTTGCCCTGCTTCCCCAGACGGATTATACCGTTCAGTATCTGCGTAATACATCAATCGGAACAGCGAGTATGATTCTGACCGGAACAGGCAATTATACCGGAAGCCTGCAGAAAGAATATGCCATTTATCTTGTTTCTGCCATTGATTCGGAAGTTGAGATCGGGAATATGTCCACTGTGTATGTCTATAACGGAGAGGCAATTGTTCCGCAGCCTGTGCTTACGCGAAGAGGTGCGGATTTAAAAGAGGGCGTGGATTACGACCTTGAATTTGAAAATAATGTCAATGCGGGAATTGCCACAATGCGAATTGTAGGCCGTGATAATTGTCCGGGCGTCAGAGAAGAGACATTTACGATTTTTAAGCGAAGCATTCATCTTGCGGATGTCAGCGGAATTGGACTTCAGATTTATACGGGACGTGATATTGAACCTGCAATTACCGCAAGCGACAGCGGCAGAGCGCTGACGGCGGGAGTGGATTATGCGTTGAATTATCGTCTGAACAGGGAGCCAGGTACGGCAGTAGCCGTTCTTAAGGGAATCGGAAATTATACGGCCGCAAGAGAAATACGTTTTGAGATACGGCCTGGTGATGTTGATTCCATAGCAGTTTCGGCCACCACAACATCAAGCGCTACAATCAGCTGGGCAAGCGGCGGAGCGTCTACCGGTTATGAGATTTTCAGGGCGGGTCCGGACGGTCAGTATCAGCGTATAGCGAGAAAGGTCGGCACTACTTTTACAGATACCCAATTGACGGCGGGACAGCTCTATTATTATAAAGTCCGCGCTTATTATGTGACGGAAGCGGATACGTATTACGGTAATTTTTCTCCGGTGACAAGAGCCATTGCGCGTTAACGGCGTGACGGTTCGCCAGGGGCGGAATAATTGTTCGATTATTTGGGAGACTTGTATAGATATGATGCAACAGACCATATGATACAGACAGAAAGGGTATACCGTATTCGAACATGGCAAAGCGATATAAGATTGGGAAATTCGAATTTGACACGTATGATGAGTATGTCCGGGGCATGACAGACGTAAAGAAGATTCATAACATTACGCATTCCGTGGATATTTATGATCCCGATACGGCTCTTCGCCTGTATCAGAATATTCGCGCAAAAAAAATAGAGTTTTACAGTGCGATCGGGAGACAGTTTTTTCTTGATATCGCAGATATCGTAGCAGAGAATACACAAAATATTATGGAGGAGCAGGAGGAACCGCAGGAGCCGCAGAAGCCGGATTACAGCAGGCAAATACTGGGCGGCGTTTGTCTGGTTGCTGCGATCGCCTGCTTTGCATGGTATTTCTGGTCTGATTATACGAACCGCCGTGGAAATCAGGTAAATGAGTATTTAAAAGAATTACGGGATTCTCCGCAGACGACGGTGGAAATGGTCAGCAATGACACTTTTTTCTTAGAGGATGCGCCTGAGCTTGCGGCGGCAACCGATGCGGGTTATAACGATGATACCGCAGCGGGGAGTCAGGCGGTTGTATTACAGGAATTTCAGCCAATTTTGCAACAAAATTCCAATTTTGCGGGATGGATTACAATAGATGACACAAAGATAGACTATCCTATTGTGCTGACGAGAGACGGCAGCGACTACTATCTTCACCATAATTTTAACGGGGAAGAGGATATTAATGGAACGCTGTTTATGGATGCAAGAACAGATTTGACAAATCGCAGCACAAATATTATTATATATGGGCATAACATGAAAAGCGGCCAGATGTTTGGCGATCTGAAAAAATTTTTGTCTGAGGACTTTTTTTTGTCGCATAATCGTCTGGAATTTGATACAATATACGAGAAAGGTGTTTATGAGATCTATGCGGTCTGCCTGGCAGAGGTGCATTACCGTAACGAAAAGACATATCGTTACTATAATTTTATACAGGCGGATACACAGGAAGAGTTTGATGCATTTATACAGAATGTGGAGCAGCTTTCCGTTTTTACGAGGGAGGAAGTTCCGGTATTCGGCGACGAACTGCTGACTTTGTCTACCTGTAATAATTATACGGAGGACGGCAGACTGTTTATCGTTGCAAGGAAATTACGGGATTAAAAATTGGTGTGAGGAGAATGCGGACATGATGAAGCGGATAAAGGGTAAAATAGGAATTATTCTAGTTGTAGCAATGCTGTTTGTTATGATCTATCCGGGGCAGTCCGGTGAGGCTGCGGATGAAAGCAACGGATTTTACATCGAAGACGGCGTAATCAAAGATTATGTGGGGGCGGAGAATGCAGTCGCAATCCCGGACGGAATTACGGCAATCGGGGACGCCGCTTTTCAGGGAACTTCGATTACTTCGGTGTCAATTCCGGCAAGTGTGACAAGCATCGGGTCCTATGCGTTTGCAAATTGTGCGTCTCTTTCAAGCATTACCGTCCCGGCATCTGTCGGTTCGGTAGGCACAGGTGCGTTCAACGGATGTACCAGTCTTGGAAGCGTAAGCTGGGAGACTAATGCAGGTATTCCAGATAATGCATTTGCAGAATGCCGGGGACTGACAGGTGTTTCTATTTCTACCGGGATGACGTCCATTGGCTCTGAGGCTTTCAAGAACTGCAGCTCGCTTGCTTCCATTGCAATTCCGTCTGCAACAAGCTCAATTGCAGCCAATGCTTTTGACGGCTGTGTTGCAATGACAGCGATTAATGTGGAAAATAATGCATTTTATATGTCCCACGACGGCGCGTTGTATACGACAGGGGGAGTCGCTTTGGTGCGCTGCCCGCAGGGAAAAACGAGTATCTCTCTCTATGGGGGAACTCAGTCAATTGAGTCGAACGCTTTTTATGGCTGCAATATAGGAACAGTAGAACTGCCGGACAGTGTAACAACCGTAAAGCTGAATGCTTTCAGCGGAAGCGAGATACAGACATTAAAATTAAAAGCGGGCGTTTCGGTATTTGAATCACAGGCTTTTACGATTCACAGGATCGAGGTTCCGGGCGCGGCGCCGGTAACGCCTGCCCTGGTAGCGGAATATGGGGAGATTGTCGTAGTGGATGGCGAGGTACCGAATCCGCCGTCGACAGAAAATCCGAAGCCGAGCGAGAATCCAAACCCGAGTGAAAATCCGAACCCGACACAGAATCCGGACCCGAGTACGGAAGAGCCAGATCCGAGTACGGAGAAGCCAGACCCCAGTACGGAGGACCCGGGTCCGTCTAAACCGACAGAGAATCCGAAGCCGACGGATACAACAAATCCGACGACGAACCCGACAACAAATCCAACGCAGAATCCGACGCAAAACCCGACACAGGCTCCAGGAACAGAATCGCAGCCGGCCGCAGCCGGGGGAAACGCGGGCAGTACCGGAGGAAGTTCCGGCGGAGCCGTAAACAAACCGGGCGGTACGGGCGGCAGTTCGTCAGCGAAAGGAAGTTCTTCCTCTGTTAAAACGATGACAACAGCAGGGATTCCTTATATAGCAGGACAGAAAGATATTAAAGGCTGGGATAATATTCAAAAAGAAATGGGCGCTTCCAAAAATAAAGAAACCATTCATATTAATATGAATGGAACAACGATTGTTCCAAAGGAAGCGCTGGATACAGTAAAGAAAAAAGAACTTGTGCTTGTGCTGGATCTGGGCGATGGGATTACATGGACGCTTTATGGAGCCGATATCGTGAGCGACGAGCTCAAAGATACCGATTTTGGCGTGACGCTTGGAACAGGAGAGGTTCCGGAAGCGCTGCAGAAAGATGTAGCCGGTGAGTCGGCTTCAACAAAGATGCATCTGGCAGGCAACGGCGTATTTCCTTTCACTGCAATTTTAAAAGTGAATCTTGGGCGTGTCAGCGCAGGGCATACAGCAAAATTGTATTATTATAATCCTGCAGATAAAAAGATGGAATATATAGACCAGCAGGCAGTGAAAGACAGCGGTGATGTAAGTTTTTCATTTGCGCACGCATCCGACTATGTGATTGTAGTGGACGGTCTTGCAGCTTCCGAAAATGATTTGCTGCTTTTAGGGACGGACGTGAAAGACAGTACGCCAAAGACAGGACCCGGATTGAACGCAAAATACATATTGTGTCTGGGAGTGATGCTGCTGGGCGTCTATATGATACTAAGCAGCAGAAATGAGCGCGGAAGACGTGTTGCATAAAATTTTGTATAAAAATTAGCAATAAGTGGGAATATAACAGGGAGCTATTGGGATATACGGACCAGATAGCTCCCTGTTTTTTTATGATAGGAAAGAATTTGCCGCTGTGAAGACGGGACCGTTTACTGTTCACTCCGTTCCAGTAACAGGTAAAAATCCATGCAAAATTTGCTTCGCAAATGGATTTTTACTTGCAAAATATACGTTTTCGTACGGACTTAGCAGTAAATGCTAAGACCTGTGTGAACAGCAAACGGAACTGATACAATTTTTCGAGGTTTCCTGTAAAAATGCTTGACAAAGTGAAATTGCCTTTGTATACTAAACCAGAGTGTGGATTTTGGCACTCAGATTGTTTTATTTTCAGAGCGGTTCACATTGGGAACCAACTATTTTTTTAACAGGAGGTGAAAATAATGCCAACATTTAACCAGTTAGTAAGAAAGGGACGTCAGACATCTGTTAAGAAGTCTACAGCACCGGCGCTTCAGAAAGGTTACAATTCTTTACAGAAAAAGCCTACCAATACTGCTTCACCGCAGAAGAGAGGTGTTTGTACTGCTGTAAAGACTGCTACTCCGAAGAAACCAAACTCTGCATTAAGAAAAATTGCCAGGGTACGTCTTTCTAACGGAATCGAAGTGACAAGCTATATTCCGGGTGAGGGACATAATTTACAGGAGCACAGCGTTGTCCTGATTCGTGGCGGACGTGTTAAGGATTTACCGGGTACAAGATATCATATTATCCGTGGTACGCTTGATACGGCGGGTGTTGCCAACAGAAAACAGGCCCGTTCCAAGTATGGCGCTAAGAGGCCGAAAGCGTCCAAATAATCTTGCTGGCCGTCATACTGTGAGAATTTCGTTTTCATGGTAATTCGATGCCAATAGTATCACATGATGTGTATCTGTTTTAACTAGAGGTAAGTGTTGGGATTGTTTCACAGAGAGATATATTTCCGCACGAACACTATGTGAGTACCGTTGAATTAATCGAAATGAAGTTCGCCGGATCGGCTGTTTTGATCCGGGAGATGCAGGGAAGCCGCAGAACGGGAAACTGTAATGCCGGCAGGGCGCCTGTAGAGTAAACTATGATTAAGGAGGGAAGAACGTGCCACGTAAAGGACATACTCAAAAGAGGGATGTATTAGCAGACCCTATGTATAATAATAAAGTGGTTACAAAACTTATCAATAACATTATGTTAGATGGTAAGAAAGGTGTAGCACAGAAAATTGTATACGGAGCATTCAAGAGAGTGGAGGACAAGACAGAGAAACCTGCACTTGAAATATTTGAGGGCGCTATGAACAATGTTATGCCTGTTCTTGAGGTAAAGGCAAGACGTATCGGCGGAGCGACATATCAGGTTCCGATCGAAGTAAGGCCTGATCGCCGCCAGACACTGGCTCTCCGCTGGCTGACCGCTTTCTCACGAAAGAGAGGCGAGAAGACAATGGAGGAGAGGCTGGCAAATGAGATTATGGATGCATATAACAATACGGGTGCATCTGTAAAAAGAAAAGAAGAAATGCACAAAATGGCAGAGGCGAATAAGGCTTTCGCACACTACAGATTCTAACAGGAATTTGCATTGGCGAAGTTTTTGCCTGCTACCGTTTCTAATTTTAGGGAGGAAATACCTTGGCTGGAAGAGAATATCCGTTAGAGAGAACCAGAAACATTGGTATTATGGCTCATATCGATGCAGGTAAAACGACATTGACAGAGCGTATTTTATATTATACCGGTGTGAATTACAAAATTGGTGATACTCATGAGGGTACTGCTACCATGGACTGGATGGAACAGGAACAGGAGAGGGGTATCACAATTACATCAGCCGCTACGACATGTCATTGGACTTTGGAGGAATTTACAAAACCGAAAGCAGGAGCATTGGAGCACCGTATCAATATTATTGATACTCCCGGACACGTTGACTTTACTGTTGAGGTAGAGCGTTCGCTTCGTGTATTGGACGGCGCTGTCGGTGTTTTCTGTGCAAAGGGCGGCGTAGAACCACAGTCAGAAAATGTATGGCGTCAGGCTGACACTTATAATGTACCCAGAATGGCTTTTATCAATAAGATGGATATTTTGGGCGCCGATTTTTACGGGGCTGTAGAGCAGATCCGTACAAGACTTGGCAAAAATGCAATTATTCTTCAGTTGCCGATTGGCAAAGAGGATGATTTTAAAGGCATCATTGATCTGTTTGAAATGAAAGCTTATATCTACAATGACGACAAGGGTGACGACATTACGGTTACGGACGATCTTGGAGATATGAAAGATGATGCGGAACTTTATCATACCGAATTGGTTGAAAAGATCTGCGAGCTGGATGACGATCTGATGATGATGTATCTGGAAGGCGAGGAGCCGTCTGCGGAGGAAATGAGGAAAGCGCTGCGCAGAGCTACCTGTGAATGTACTGCTATTCCTGTATGCTGCGGTTCTGCATACAGAAACAAAGGCGTGCAGAAATTGATTGATGCCATTCTTCAATATATGCCGGCTCCGACGGATATCCCGGCGATTAAGGGAACCGATTTGGAAGGCAATGAAGTGGAGCGGCATTCTTCTGACGATGAACCGTTTTCTGCACTGGCATTTAAGATTATGGCAGACCCGTTTGTCGGAAAGCTTGCGTTCTTCCGCGTTTACTCCGGTACAATGAATTCCGGTTCCTATGTTTTAAATGCTACGAAAGATAAGAAAGAGCGTGTCGGACGTATTCTGCAGATGCATGCAAATAAAAGAGCCGAGCTGGACAAGGTTTATTCCGGTGATATTGCCGCAGCCGTAGGCTTTAAGTTCACAACGACAGGCGATACGATCTGTGATGAGCAGCATCCGGTAATCCTCGAATCTATGGAATTTCCGGAGCCTGTTATTGAGCTGGCAATTGAACCGAAGACGAAAGCCGGTCAGGGCAAGATGGGTGAAGCCCTTGCAAAACTTGCAGAGGAAGACCCGACATTCCGCGCTCACACTAATCCGGAGACAGGTCAGACGATTATTGCCGGAATGGGCGAGCTGCACTTGGAGATTATTGTTGACCGTCTGCTTCGTGAGTATAAGGTGGAGGCAAATGTCGGCGCACCGCAGGTTGCTTATAAGGAGACATTTACGAAACCGGCTGATGTTGATTACAAATATGCAAAACAGTCCGGCGGACGCGGTCAGTACGGTCACTGTAAAGTTAAATTTGAACCGATGGACCCGAATGCAGAAGAGACGTTTAAATTTGAATCATCGGTTGTCGGAGGCGCAATTCCGAAAGAATATATTCCTGCAGTCGGCGAAGGTATCGAGGAAGCTGCGAAAGCAGGTATTCTTGGCGGATTCCCGGTACTCGGTGTACACGCAAATGTATATGACGGTTCTTACCATGAAGTCGATTCTTCGGAGATGGCTTTCCACATTGCTGGTTCCATGGCATTTAAGGAGGCTATGCAGAAAGCAAATCCGGTACTTCTTGAGCCGATCATGAAAGTCGAAGTGACAATGCCGGAAGAATATATGGGCGATGTAATTGGTGATATCAATTCGCGCCGCGGACGTATCGAAGGTATGGACGATATCGGCGGAGGCAAGATTGTACGCGCATATGTGCCGCTTGCTGAAATGTTCGGTTATTCTACCGACTTGCGTTCCAAAACACAGGGACGTGGAAATTATTCGATGTTCTTTGAAAAATACGAACAGGTTCCGAAGAATGTACAGGAGAAAGTTCTTTCCGATAAATCAAAATAATTTATAGAAAGATCGTTTTCCGTGTCCTGGCATAGAAGCGGAATCAATAATTTTGCGGCATAGACCGAAATTTGTTTTGTTTCGCCTGTATCACATGCAGCGGGGCGGTACTTAATCGAAATCAATGATTATGTATGACAGATCGGGTCTATTTGGCGCGAAGTAAATGAATAAATGTCTTGAAATATGGATGATAATTCTATATAATCAATAATAGTCAGGTGTTAAAACAAAGAATCAGCCCTGCGGGGCAGCAAATTAAGGAGGATATTCAAAATGGCTAAAGCTAAGTTTGAAAGAACAAAACCGCATTGTAATATCGGTACCATCGGACACGTTGACCATGGTAAAACAACTTTGACAGCTGCAATTACAAAGGTACTTTCCGAGAGAGTTGCCGGTAATACAGCTACAGATTTCGAAAATATTGACAAAGCTCCGGAAGAGAGAGAGCGTGGTATTACAATTTCTACAGCGCACGTTGAGTATGAGACTGACAAGAGACATTATGCACACGTTGACTGCCCGGGACATGCTGATTATGTAAAGAACATGATCACTGGTGCTGCGCAGATGGACGGCGCTATCCTTGTTGTAGCTGCAACTGACGGTGTTATGGCTCAGACAAAAGAGCATATTCTGTTATCCCGTCAGGTAGGCGTACCCTATATTGTTGTTTTCCTGAACAAATGCGATATGGTTGACGACGAAGAGTTAATCGAGTTAGTAGAAATGGAAGTAACAGAGCAGCTTGAGGAGTATGGTTTCAATGACTGCCCGATTATCAAAGGTTCCGCTTTAAAGGCTCTGGAAGATCCGAAAGGCGAGTGGGGCGACAAGATCATGGAGTTAATGTCTACTGTTGACGATTATATTCCGGATCCGGAGCGTGATACAGATAAGCCGTTCTTAATGCCGGTAGAGGATGTATTTACAATTACTGGCCGTGGTACAGTTGCTACAGGCCGTGTTGAGAGAGGTACATTACACTTAAGTGACGAGCTTGAGATCTTAGGCGTAAAAGAAGATGTTCAGAAGACAGTTGTTACTGGTATTGAGATGTTCCGTAAACAGTTAGACGAGGCTATGGCCGGCGATAACATCGGTGCATTACTCCGCGGTATTAACCGCGACCAGATCGTTCGTGGTCAGGTTCTTGCGAAACCAGGCAGCGTTACCTGCCACAGCAAATTTACGGCGCAGGTTTACGTTCTGACAAAGGACGAGGGTGGTCGTCATACACCGTTCTTTAACAATTACCGTCCGCAGTTCTATTTCAGAACAACAGACGTAACCGGTGTCTGCAACTTACCGGGCGGCACGGAGATGTGTATGCCAGGTGATAACATTGAGATGACGATTGAGCTGATTCACCCGGTAGCGATGGAGCAGGGACTTACCTTTGCTATTCGTGAGGGTGGACGTACAGTAGGTTCTGGTAGGGTTGCTACGATTATTGAGTAATTGTAATTTATTCAGTAAAAGCAAGGCTTTCGGGGGGTTCTCCGAAAGCCTTTTTACGTTGTGAAACAATTCAAAAATGCTCTGTGGTTCTA
>CAMUGE010000040.1 GCA_947088345.1 uncultured Roseburia sp. | reverse complement strand
CTCATGATGTAATTGTCCAGTTCCTGTCAAAATGTGTACTTTTTGAAAGCTCATATGCAAAAAACGTATGAAACAGCAGTCGTTTCATACGTTTTTTCTATGATTTCACAGAGAAAATTTCAGAAGAATTGTATAAGAAAGATCAATTAAGATTTGCAATAATTCCCGAATAACTATTCCAATATTTCTTTTGCATTCCGGGGCAGATTTCTTGCCCCCATATATTTCCGTTTGTTTAGCTGATCCAGACTTTTTTCCCCTCAAAGGCAAACCCGTATCGTTTTATTTTTTCCGCGGCAATTCCCTTTTCTTCCAGTATGGCGGCATACTTTTTCTCTTCGATCTGTTTTAATGCCGCCTCGGCAGTATCTGCAAGCGTCTTTTCGTCGTCCGGGTCGTGTATTTTAAATTCAATCACGATAGCGTCGTCCGTCTTGCTGCGCGGTTCCAGCATTACGTCATACCGGCCAAATCCGCTTTCCCGGTTGGAAGTCAGGATATATCGGTCGGCAAGATCCACCATAAGTCCAAGTACAAAACCGTGATAGAAGCGCTCCGGCTCCGTCCCGGCAGACGGATTTTTCCCGGTGTCAAAATAGCTGAACGTTGCAAGTGCAACACGGTTCATATAATGGTTCATTGCCTTTTTATCGCCGCAGAGCAGCGCTTTGATAAAATTATTGTAGGCCGGCGTATATTCTAAAAACCAGTCTTCAATCATTTCTTCAAACATTGTGTGAACTTCTTTATTTGTCAGTTTCAACTCATATTCCGATTTCCCTCTTTTTTCATTAAACATAAAGTGTTCCGGCCTAAGGTAGCCTGCCGCCAGTAGCAGACTCCAGACGGCGCTCGTTTTATAGTCAAGCTGGTTAAACACAATCTGCTCATCTATTACCGTAGGGTAGGTTTTTCCCCGCAGAAGATCTTCCATGACTGTTTTTACATCAGGGGGTCCCTCCCGGATCAGTTTCCCGGCAAGACTGTTTGAACTTGTGTTGGCCCAGTACGGCGCGATTTTCCCGGTGTCCAGGTAATTGATCACCGACCATGGGTTATAGATCTCTTTGTGCTGTCCGAAGATAAAGCCGTCATACCAGCTCTTGACCAGTTCCTTTTCGCTCAGCCCATATTCGTCCATTGCCGCAAAAACTTCCTCCTCTGTAAAGCCGAAGCATGACCCGTATTCATCCGAAGTTGTGGTCACTACCTTTAAATGATTCAGATCAGAAAAGATGGATTCTTTGCTGATTCGCGTGATCCCCGTCATAACGGCGCGCTCCAGCCAGGGGTTTGTCTTAAAAGTAGAATTAAACAAACTTCTCATAAAAGCGGCCAGTTCCTCCCAGTAACCGTGAACATAGGCCTCCTGCATGGGCGTATCGTATTCGTCCAAAAGGATAATTACTTTTTTTTCATCGTGGCGGCAAAGATATTCCGACAGCTGTTTTAATGCCAGCGCCGCGTCTATATTGTCCATCTGGGCGTTCTTATTTATAAATATTTTTTTTTCGGTTTCGGTCAGATTGTTCCCGTCCAGCAGATACTGGCGTTGTAAAAACTCATTGGCCAACGTCTGGCAGATTTTTTTCTTTGCGTCAGGAAAATTTGTCTCCTTGATATCCGCAAAAGAGAGGCTGATCACCGGATAGGACCCCTGCAGCGCGCGGTATTTTTCTTCCCTCCAGATGGAAAGTCCCCGAAACAGATCGCCCCGTCCCGTATAACGGTTGGAAAAAAACTGCTCCGTCATGCTCATATTCAGCGTTTTCCCGAACCGGCGGGGGCGCGTAATCAAAGTGACCTCGGCGCCGTTTTCCCACCACTCCCGGATAAATTCTGTCTTATCCACGTAAAAATAGCCGTTTTCAATTATTTTATCAAAACTCTGTATGCCAAGTCCTACCGTTCGCGCCATAGTGCTCCTCCCTGTAATTTTCCGTTTTACTATTTTCGCCGATTTGGTGATATCGATCTGTTACAGGCACTGGTCGATCAGAACTTCTTTCCCTCGAAATGCAAAGCCATATTTTTTGATCCGATTCTGTGCAATACCTCTTGATACCAAAACCGCTGCATATTGTTTTTCTTCAATCTGTCTTAGTGCAGCTTCTACTGTATCTTCCAGCGATTTATCACGTTTGGCGTTGAAAACTTTAAATTCCAGAATAATTGCATTCTCCTCTTTCCGGAGGGGTTCCATCATAATATCATACCGGCCAAATCCGCTTTCCCTGTTGGAAGTAATACAATACCTGCCGGATAATTCGACCATAAGACCCAGCACAAATCCATGATAAAACCGTTCCGGCTCGGCATGCGAGAGGTTTTTACCCGTGTCAAAACAGCTGAAAGTAGTACGTGCAACACGATTCATATATTCATTCATTGCATCCAGATCACCAAGAATTAAAGCTTTCAAAAAATCATTATAATCGGTTGCATTTTTTGCGAACCACATGCGAACCATATCCCGAAACATCAGACTTACTTCCAGATTTGTAACGGCAAGCTCATATTCCGGCGGGACAGGGGCCGCTGTATCATAACTGTCATGGTCTGCCGCTTTCAAATAACCGCTGGCTAACAGCAGGCTCCAGATTGCATTTTCATTGTCATCAAGCTGGTTATATACAATCTGTTCGTCAATTGGGATTCGAAAACTTTCCCCGTTCAGCAGCTTTTCAAAAGATATTTTAATATTTTTGTTTCCCTCCCGGATCAGTTTCCCGGCAAGACTGTTTGAACTTGTGTTGGCCCAGTACGGCGCGATTTTCCCGGTGTCCAGGTAATTGATCACCGACCATGGGTTATAGATCTCTTTGTGCTGTCCGAAGATAAAGCCGTCATACCAGCTCTTGACCAGTTCCTTTTCGCTCAGCCCATATTCGTCCATTGCCGCAAAAACTTCCTCCTCTGTAAAGCCGAAGCATGACCCGTATTCATCCGAAGTTGTGGTCACTACCTTTAAATGATTCAGATCAGAAAAGATGGATTCTTTGCTGATTCGCGTGATCCCCGTCATAACGGCGCGCTCCAGCCAGGGGTTTGTCTTAAAAGTAGAATTAAACAAACTTCTCATAAAAGCGGCCAGTTCCTCCCAGTAACCGTGAACATAGGCCTCCTGCATGGGCGTATCGTATTCGTCCAAAAGGATAATTACTTTTTTTTCATCGTGGCGGCAAAGATATTCCGACAGCTGTTTTAATGCCAGCGCCGCGTCTATATTGTCCATCTGGGCGTTCTTATTTATAAATATTTTTTTTTCGGTTTCGGTCAGATTGTTCCCGTCCAGCAGATACTGGCGTTGTAAAAACTCATTGGCCAACGTCTGGCAGATTTTTTTCTTTGCGTCAGGAAAATTTGTCTCCTTGATATCCGCAAAAGAGAGGCTGATCACCGGATAGGACCCCTGCAGCGCGCGGTATTTTTCTTCCCTCCAGATGGAAAGTCCCCGAAACAGATCGCCCCGTCCCGTATAACGGTTGGAAAAAAACTGCTCCGTCATGCTCATATTCAGCGTTTTCCCGAACCGGCGGGGGCGCGTAATCAAAGTGACCTCGGCGCCGTTTTCCCACCACTCCCGGATAAATTCTGTCTTATCCACGTAAAAATAGCCGTTTTCAATTATTTTATCAAAACTCTGTATGCCAAGTCCTACCGTTCGCGCCATAGTGCTCCTCCCTGCGGTTCCATATAAATGATATTTTAACAAATCGCGTCTGCATTTACAATGGATTTGTTGGCAATATGGCAGGCGCAGCGGTTCCATATTCTGTAAGTGTTTTAAAACCCGGATCAATGGATTTGCCGCAGGAGAAAAACTGTTCTATCGCGATATCATCATTTCACCAAAAACAGCCCGAGATTTTAAAAATCTCGGGCTGTTTTAAAAGTATGGTCTCGTCGCGGTATGGATACGCAGGCACAAAAAAATTTTCTATTCATTTTTGCAAATATTTATCAGAACATATCTGCCAGAATAATACAATAACAATCGTGATTCCCATTGCCGCTGTCATCGCAGCGGGAATTACTTCTATTTCCGGCTGCGCCGTCAAAATCCATACTACCAGTACCATTCCGATTACAGCAGTGACAACCGCAAACGCTCTCATCAGGTCAACGGCCATAGCATATTGGTAAAAAACCCAGAATATACCCAACATAACTGAAAAAAACATACATGGAACCAGATATGCCGATGCTCCGTCATAAGATTCCCCATATAAGAGGCAGATTACGCGGGGTCCGAACAGGCAAAAGCCGATTCCGTACAAAACGGAAACTCCAAATGTAACAGCTTCCGCCACGATCAGAAACTTTCTTTGCGTTACGCTGTTATTTTTTATTGCCGCCACTTTAGGCAGAAGAACTGTTGCGACAGGTGTGGCAATTAAAAATATGCTGATTTTGGAAAGATTGATTGCCACCGAGTACAAGCCTATTTTTTCCCGGCCACAGTAAAGATTTCCCAGCAGCAAATCACCGTTGTTCATGTAGAGTGAAACAATCAGGTAAAGAATAAGCATCCATATATATTCTTTTGCGATATTTTTACTAATATGAAATTGGAATTGATCTGTGTGATATGTTAGAACATCCCATATTTTTTTTATGATACATCCCACACAAGCGATTTCAGCGATAATAAATCCAATCATAACAGCAGAAATGCCAAGGCCGCAGACGCCAAACAACACACTGAGAATCATTTTCAATGAATAGAGCAGAATATTTGTTTGGCCAAGTAACAAAAAATCCTGTTTTCCCTGGACAATTCCATTAATCATCGTATAAATATTGTTTGAAACAGTCAGACAGACAAAGAGAAAAAAATCAAAATATCCTGCAAGATGAAGATAGTTTTTCAGCGCGCCCATGGTAATCAGCATACAGGTTAATTCCACGATATGAATGAACGCCATAATATTTATCATATCATCTTTGTTTGTTGTTTTGCCCGCCGAATACATGGCCGTCGTTTTGCAGAGCATAATCTGCAGCGGAGTCACAAATATGGCAATATTAGAGATAACTGCCTGCAGAGTCGTGGCTGCGCCGTAATCTTCCACCGAAAATATACGTCCCCATATAATCAGCGTTAGAAAATTCACGCCTGATGCAAAAATGGCCATAAAAGTATATTGAATAGACGAATTATGCAGGAACAACTTCAATTTATGCATCATACTTCCTGTTCTCTCTCCGTTTTTTAAACATGCCTTACCGGTTTCCGTTACTTTTAAAATACTCTATCGTTTTCAACAGCCCTTCCTCCAGCGGTACCGTCGGCTCCCAATCCAATTCCTGTTTTGCCAGATCAATGACCGGCTTCCTCTGCAGCGGATCATCCTGCGGCAATGGCAAATACACAATTCTGGATTTTGAAGCCGTTAATCGGACGACTGCCTCCGCCAGCTGTAGCATTGTAAATTCTCCGGGATTTCCCAGATTGACGGGTCCTCTAAACCCATCTCTGCTGTTCATCATTCGGATCATACCTTCGATCAAATCATCGACATAACAAAAACTTCTGGTCTGTGTTCCATCTCCATAAATCGTGATATCTTCATTTTTTAAAGCCTGTACAATAAAGTTAGAGACAACACGTCCGTCATTGGCGCTCATACGCGGGCCATATGTATTAAAAATACGTATCACCTTAATGTCTGTCTGATGCTGCCTGTGATAATCAAAAAACAGCGTTTCTGCCATTCGTTTGCCCTCATCATAACAGGAGCGTATTCCGATCGGGTTGACGTAGCCTCTGTAAGATTCCGGCTGCGGATGTATCTGCGGATCTCCGTATACCTCGCTTGTGCTTGCCTGCAAAATCCTGGCATCCACACGTTTTGCAAGCCCAAGTGCATTTAGAACACCTATGACGCTGGTTTTTGCAGTCTTGATCGGATTATACTGGTAATGAACCGGACTGGCAGGACATGCCAGATTGTAAATCTGATCAACCTCTACATAAAGCGATTTTGTGACGTCATGCCGAATAAATTCAAAATATGGATTACCAAGCAGATGGCGTATGTTTTCCTTTTTGCCGGTAAAAAGATTGTCGACACAGATCACATCGTTTCCCTGCGCGATCAGACGATCACAAAGATGCGACCCCAAAAAACCCGCGCCGCCTGTTACTAAAATTCGTTTTCGTTCCATTTTACTGCCCATTCCTTTCCGAAACGCATTCTTTTGCGAACAGCATATTTTTCCGCCAATAAACTCTATATCATTCAAACTATCCCGTCCGCCATATAATGCAGGCTGTTTCCCTGCTCTCTATTGTTTCCAGTTATCCCTGTTCGCCTGTTCTTTTTTAAAAATCCCCGTAATTACGCCAAAGCCATAAACCCATAATGTAATCCAACAGGCAACTATATGATATGCCCATGCAGCCAAATCAGGTTTTCTTTTATAACCGACATAGGACTGCGCAAGAAGCGGAATCATTGTGATACAGCATAATGCAAACAAAAGAATCCTTGTTTTTGGAACTTTATTCCATGGATATTTTCTGCCGCCTGCTTCACTGTCGTTAAAATATAAAAAGTCTTTGATACGTCTGTTTTGTTTGCGATAAAAAGTCTTTGTGTCAGGACAGAATAGATGAACAATTCCTGTTTTTACCTTAGCGACGCGCAGATCAGGATTTTTTCGAAACAGTTCCCATAAAACATCAATATCAAATAAATAGTCGCCCGAGAAATTCTCCAACAGCTCTCTGCGGCGCATCAGAAAACCATTTGCCCCGATGGTAGGAATCATATCCTCCCGAAACCTGATCGACAGATAGCCGCCCCTGTCCGTTTCTTCCCGTTCTACTTCCGTCCATTTTCCGGTAACAGTGCAATATCTGTCATAATTACCGGTAAACATGCACAGAGGATCGTTCATTCCGATTAATGCGCAATATCGGTTAATTACGCCGTCTCTGCGCCGATATGTATATTTTATTGGCTCCGATGCCACAATCAGCCGGTCTGTAAATGGCTGTATCATTCTGTCAAGCCAGTCTTTATCCGGCAGTATATTATCCGAATCAAGCAGGCAGATAAGATCGCCTGATGCCGCTTTTACACCGACTGCTTTTCCGGCCTCCGCTGTCCGAAGCGGGTTTTCACAGATATGCATAGGAATATCGCATTTCTTTTTATACTCTTTTAATTTTTCAAGTGTGCCGTCTAAAGAGCCGCCGTCAGCAAAAACCAGTTCTATTTTATTGTGCGGATAACTTTGTTTGAGAATCGCCTGCATATATTGGTCCAATGTTCTCATAATATTAAACGTCGGGGTCACTATTGAAATTTTCATACCATCTCTTTCTCCCTCTGATATCCCGCGCCAATCTGGTAATACTCAAATCCGCGTTTTCTCATTGCTCGGGGGTCGTACTGATTGCGTCCGTCAAAAATGATGGGTGACTTTAATCTTGCTTTGATCTCATCCATATCCGGACTTCTAAATTCTTTCCATTCTGTAACAAGCACCAGTGCATCCGCCCCTGTCAGTGCCGTATATTTACTTTCCACATACCTTACATTTGGATTTTCTTTCAGGTAGCATGTTTTTGCTTCATTCATCGCTTTCGGATCATAGGCTGCAACTTTGGCGCCTGCTTCTGTCAGGTCGTTGATAATTGTGATTGCAGCAGACTGTCTCATATCGTCTGTATTCGGTTTAAATGCAAGACCCCAGACAGCAAAAGTTGTCCCGCTTAAATCATCGCCAAAACGCTGCTTTATTTTCTTCCCAATGACATGTTTCTGCCTGCCGTTTACCTGTTCTACTGCTCTAAGTAAAACAGGTTCGTAATCATTTTGCATACTGGTACAAATCAATGCCTGAACATCTTTTGGGAAACAGCTTCCGCCATATCCGCATCCCGGATAAATAAAATTATAACCGATTCTCGAATCGCTGCCGATTCCCCTGCGGACTTTGTTGACATCGGCTCCTACACGTTCACAGACATTGGCAATTTCATTCATAAAAGAAATTTTTGTTGCAAGCATTGCGTTTGCTGTGTATTTTGTCATTTCCGCGCTTGCGACATCCATAATAATAAAATTCTCCGTATTTAAGACATAGTGCTTATACAGTTCCCTCATGGTATCAGCAGCAGCTTCGTTATCCACTCCGATTACAATCCTATCTGGCCGCATACAGTCGCCTACGGCAGTGCCTTCCTTTAAAAATTCGGGATTCGATATGACATCAAATGTCAGATCACTGGACCGCTGATCCAATTCATGCTGAATTTTATCCCTGACCTTAACGGCAGTTCCAACAGGCACTGTAGACTTATCAATTACATACATATGGCGGGACATCAGCCGGCCGATTTCTTCCGCTACATCCAACACATAATGCAAATCGGCGCTGCCATCCTCCCCCATGGGAGTGCCGACAGCAATAAAACAGATATCTGCATAGTTTAATGCTTCTTTTAAGCTGGTTGTAAAATGCAGATGCCCCATTTCATAATTTCTTAACACCATCTCTTCCAGTCCAGGCTCATAGATGGGAAGAATCCCCTTTTTCAGCTGCTCTATTTTTTCTTCGATTACATCTACGCACCATACGCTGTTTCCCATATCTGCAAAACATGTCCCAGTGACAAGACCTACATATCCTGTTCCGACAACTGCAATCTTCATCTTTTCTGACACTCCTTTTCCCTTTTGTTTTCATTTTTCTGCCCGAAATCGGTTAGATGGCCAATTACTTTTCCTGCTGCCCGAAAAAGGAATTTCACATCGCTGAAACTACGTATTCCAAAGATACGTCTTGCAAGAAATTCCGGATGAAACGATACTTTATAGACAGACTGAACAGCTTCTTTAATCTTTTCATTTCCCATCGGCGTTTTCATAACCGGCATACGCTGGTCATAATCTTCATAGTTTTCTGTTAAAAGCCATCCTTTTTCTTTACACTCTCTGTGAAGCGGCGTTCCGGGATACGGTATCAGTACAGTAGCCTGCAGCGTATGTGCCCATCCTTTTATCAAAAGTTTTCTTCCCAGCCGCACTGTATTTTGAACCATCGCAGTATTTTCCCAGGGATAACCGAACATTAATGTAATATGCGGCGATAACCCGGCCTTTTTGGCCAGTCTGCAGCTTTCCACCATATCCTCAATCTTCTCACATTTTTTAATCCGATCCAGCGTAACCTGATTCGCACTTTCCATTCCAAACAATACAAAGCGGAATCCTGCTGCCCTCATCAATTTGTAATCTTCAAAGCTCAACGCACAGAAACGCATATTACAATCAATAATTACTTTTTTGTGATAGCCCCGTTTTATCATTCCATGACAGAATTTTCGAAGCCACTCGCCGGTAGGAAAAGCGCCGGAATCATCCATAATCTCTTTTACGCCATATCTTTCAATTAATACGCCTATTTCATCGAGCAGCAATTCCGGTCTGCGCACAAGATACTTCGGATAGAGTGTTGTCCAGCTGCAAAACGTACATTTGTGATGCCAACAGTCGCGCGCCGCCATGGTATAAGTTCCTGGCAGCTTGCTGTAATTTCCGTTTTTTTCACTATATAGCTTCCATTTGGTTAAATCACGGTCGATCATCGGAAGCTCATTTAAGTCCTGATTCAGCTCGAATTTTCCGGTATTATAAATTTTCCCTTCGTTTCTGTACCAGATCCCTTTTTCCAAGGATTCCGGCTTTAACCTGCCATGATGATCGCGCAGATGATCGCAAAGGTTTGCCAGGAGAAAATCATAATTTCCTCCTGTTAAAATATAATCCGCCGGACAGGCGTTCATCGTTTCTTCCGGAAAAGAAGTGACATGGTCTCCAACGACTGCAATCAGTGTCTGCGGTTTTAATTTTTTTAGTTTTTTTATGATCTCCCAATGCATTTTTACAACAGGAGTCTTTGTTTCAATCATGACCAGATCAATCTCCGTATTTCTGTAAAAATTAAGATATTTCCGGAATGACCACTCTTCTGCAATTGCATCGTTCCATATTACGTCATAACCTTTGCTTTTTAAATAGGTCGCAGCAGAGGCCGGCACCATGGGATAAATATACGTGGGGCTGTTAAACCACTGAAACTGTCTGTTTTGTCCTAAAAGAGGCGTCCCTTTTTTATTTTCGAGCGGCGGGTATGAAATTGCTATTTTCATTGCTATATTCTCCTTATTATCTGATCAATTTTTTTGACAACAGTCCCTGTACAAAGCATATGCCATATCCAATATGAGTAAGAAAGATTCCCGAAAGTGAAAGAAAAAACAACTTTATGTCACGACATCCTTTTAAACTGTATACAGCGAGGGCCGCATACAACGCCAAAACGGTCCCATAAATCCACCAGAGATACGGAACGAGCATACAGGCTGCCGGTCCCAGGATAACTCCGGCCGTAAAGAATGTCGGAATAAAATAGGCAAACCGCATACTTGTCTGGGGAAGCTTCTTTACGAAATAACCCCTGTGTTTCGCATAGTTAGTCACCTGTTTTAAATGGGCGCGAAACAGCCTGCGTCTGTGGTGGTATACGAGAACATCCGGACGATATATGATCTTTTTTCCGGTATTTACAATATCCATACAAAGTTTTGTGTCCTCACCAGGATAAAAAGAGGAATCGAAACCATGGATTGCCTCAAAGATATCCCTTTTTACAATCAGATTTACACTCGGCAGATCGTCATCCTCTTTGCGTTCTCCCGGAACATAGCGATATGTATAACTCCCGCTGCATAAAAAGCTTTCAAACACCCTGCCGCCGGCCATCTGCATCAGAGAATCATTCGGCGCTGTCACAGCCGGTCCGCCCACAGCGCCTACCTCAGGACGTACCAATTCAGCCACTGCATTTTTAAGCCAGTCGCTCCGCGGCCATGCATCATCATCTGTAAAAGCAAATATTTCACCGGATGCATATTTCATGGCAAGATCTCTTTTTTCGGCCGGCCCTGTTTTTCCGCTTGGTATAATTTTTACATTTTTATAGGGAAACGTTTCATCTGTAGGTTCATCTGGGAAAATCAATATTTCAAAATCCGGATAATCAAGTTCCATATGGTGAGGAATCGCCTCTCTTACATAATCATTGATCTCCCTGACCGGAATAATGATCGATATTTTCTTCATATTGTTTTTTCCTTTCCGTTGTTTTCAGACTGGTGTCCCGGATGATATAGGCAGGCCGCTGTTTTACTTCTATATAGATCTTTGAAAGATATTCTCCGATTACTCCAAGCAGAAAAATAATCATTCCGCCTAAGAACAAAAGGATAATAATAATGGAAGCAAATCCTGTCCTGGCTGCATTGGAAGATAATGCTGAGCCAAAAATATACAGTGCATAAATAAATGCGGCGAGCATAACTACAATTCCAATAGCGCTTGCAAGATGAAGCGGCGTAACGGAAAACGCAGTGATGCCGCTGATTGCATATCGAAATAAACTGCGAAAAGACCATTTCGATTCCCCGGCTATTCGCTCTGTATTTTCATATTCAATATATTTTTTTTGAAATCCTACCCACTGAAAGATTCCTTTCGTAAACCGTTCCCGTTCATGCAAAGACAGTACGGCGTCGACCATCTGTCTTGTCATCAGGCAGTAATCTGTGCTCCCCTGTACCAGATCAATTGATGTAATCAGATTCATAATGCGATAAAATGTTTTAGACAGTTTCTGTCGGATTATATTTTCGCCTTTTCGGTTTATACGGCGAGCCATACAGCAGTCATATCCCTCTTTGATTCCATCGAGCATCTGTGGAATCAGTTCAGGCGGATGCTGTAAATCCGCATCCATGACAACAACAAAATCGCCGGCGGAATGGAAGAGTCCTGCAAACATAGCGGCCTCTTTGCCAAAATTTCGGGCAAAAGAAATATAATTCACGTACTGCTTTTTTGCAGAAGAGTTTTTTATTATCTGATATGTCCCGTCTTTACTGCCGTCATTCACATAGAGAATAGAGCATCGATATTCGGGAAGAAGCGCAAAAATTTCTTCCATTTGTCTCTCAAAGAAAGCAATGCTTTCTTCTTCATTGTAACAGGGTACAATCACTTCTAAATTCTTCATATGTTTTTCCTTTTCGATTTGTCAGCGCCGAGAACTTAACAGGTTCTGCAGGCGGACAATAAGAGTCATATTCCAGTCCAGTATGGCCCCTTTCCCATACACTTTTGCCATTTCCCAGTTGGACATAATCGGCCGGGCGCACGTATCAAGATGAATACCATTTCTTTTGCATAATTTGACCCCCTGTATCATCCATTTCCCTTTTCGCACGCCCTCTTCATAAGGAAATGTATAATCCAGCGCAACTAATAACGGCTGTTTTCGATTGTTCTTTTCCAGAGAAGCAATCCGTTCAAAATCCCACGCACTCCATTTATCATCAATAATCTTCAAAAGAAATCTGCTGTCCCAAATTCCGATCTGCGTTGACAGAGAGTATGCTGTGCCCGGCTGATAAAAACCAATATCCGTGTGATTTTTCCATCTGTTTTTACAAACCGGAGACTCGATTAACCGCATATTTGCGGCATGGTATCTGACCGCCGCTTCCAGATATCTCTCAATATCCCGATTCTGTACATAATCGCACAACAGATAGTCGTCCATCCACAAACTGACATAGGGGGATTTTGCCTGCAGGATTGCTTCTTTCATCATCTTTGCCCAACTGTCGTCTTTTTGTATAATTTTATCAAACACATAGTCCTCCCCCCCCCCCGGTATTACTATATTTGTCTGTTATCAAAATGACCGGATAGGGGCAGTTGGGCCAATATTTTGAAAATAGTTTCGAAAATATCTCCCACATATCACGATTCTTCCAGCAGGAATAGATGAGAATGGATAACTGACGGTTCATTTTCTTTTTCTCCAATCTATGATGTAATTATTTTGAATTATTGAGGATTTCGGTTATTGAATGCAGATTCATTATAATGGTATAAATACTGGTACCTTAACTGCTCCCGTTCCTGATCTGAATAACCCTCCAATATATGATCTTTTGCTTTATTGATGGAATAGTACACCCATGTATTTCCATCGTGGATTATGGTCGGTTCTCCAAATATTTCGTTTAGTTTTCCTGACAGGATATCCAGATTACTTGCTTCATAAGCTTCATAATCAACAACAATACCTGAAAAACCCACAATGGCAGCTATTTCCACCTGCTCTTTTACATCATAACTTTCAAGCCAGTTCAGCCAGCGTTCCCCCGCTTCTCCGGCTTTGCTTCCTGTTGACCAGTTTGACGTTTCAGAATGAATAAACAACATTTGTTCTGTATAATCAGTGAAATATCCATCCTTTGTATATCCAGTAGCTGCCTGTTGTCCATTCATAACGGGAAATACCAAAATATTAGCTTCACTACTTTCATATTGTTCAATTTCATTTACAAACTTTAAATCATTCCTGTAGCGTGATGTTATATTTTGCGCATGTTCTTTTGTATATTTCATTCCGATCGTTGTCTGATCAAAAATTCCAATCACAAATACCAGTACACAGAGGCCATAAGTTACAATAGACGCCATATTTTTCCTTAATTTTTGAACACCCAAACATATACAAAATTCCTGTAATAATTTCATGCTTATGATAATTCCTGCTGCACCTATAAAATAAGAAAACCGGTTGTAACATCTTAGATTATAATTAATCAAACCGACGAACGCTCCAAGCCCGCCTACCGTCGAAACAAAAAAAAGGAATAATTCTATCTTTCCATATATTTCAAGTTTTGCAGATATCTTTTCTTTGTGAAAAAAACAAACTAAAATACCGGTGATAAAGCCGACAGACATGATAAACCCCAATGAGGACATGCCATTTTCGTTCACCAACGGAAAAGAAGAATTATACAATTCTCTTAAATTGGATAAGAAAGGAAGCCTGTGTCCGGTTACCGGCAAAATATATTGTATGAATTTGCCTGCATACAGTTCGACATCTCCCAGCGTTCTTGAAACGATGTCTATCGTTTCAACGCGGGGGTCAAATTTATTTGCAATAAACTGCGGGGTATAGATAATTCCCGCACAAACAATTTCCACTAAAACATATTGAGCATAATAATAAAAATGCCTTAATTGTTTATGTGTAAAAACACAATATACCGTACAAAAAGTCAGAAGCATTAACGCAAAAATTCCATAATATATGGTACATAGCGAGACAACAATCAAAAATAATAATCCAAAATACTGTTCTCTGCTGTTGCTTTTTACAAGTTCTTTTGCAGATAACTTCTTTTTCCCTTTGTATTCATCCCTGCACATTTGCCCATGCATCAAACGCATTGCCGCTACCAGAATTAATGGGATAGAAAAACAGCTTCCAACGAACAGATGACCTATATTTCTCTGGATATGTCCGGGTATCAGTGCATAGATGACTGCTCCAACAAGAGAAAACCTGTGTTCTATATTTGCTTTTCTTAACATATAATAGGCGCATGAGCCGGACAAACCAAAAGATAAAATATAATAGATATTTATCCCATAACCAATGCTGTCTGTTACGCCGGCTATCATATATATGATCATACTGGGAATTGCCGCATCCATTAGCTGGCGCCACATATTTGTCTGAAACGGCGCTCCAAGTGCATCAAACGCCCACCATGGCTCATCTCTTAATACAGATTTTGCATTTACAAGCAGTCCTGACAAATCTCCTGCATAGTTTATTGGAACATTTAAATCCATGATCCATATATTCGTTACGACACAAAATGTTAAAATTGCTATCAGTCCTGCACAAAGACAATAAATGCTTTCTTTTTTATTCATGCAATTGAACTCCTTATATTTACTGAATAGACGTATTCTCTAATAAGGTTTATCATCCGTCCATTTTCAGATTGTTTCAATTAATGCCGCCAGACGCTCTGTGATAACGTTCCATTGGTAATTATGTTTTACATACAACCGCCCGTTTTCCCCCATAGTATGGCCGTTTTCTTCCTGCTCCAGCAGATAGTTTACACACCCTTCAAACTCGTAATAATCCGTATAGTATAGCCCGCCGTTACTTCGGACACAGTGGCCTTTTAATACCTCGCACTTCCCGTTCACCAAAACAGGCTTTCCAACCTGAAACGCTTCCAGAACAACCATGGAGAGACTTTCAAACTGCGAGGGCAGTATCAGAAAATCACAGGCCGCTAAACCGTTAAATTTATCCTCATCAGATACGAAACCCAAGGAGACAATATCTTTTACAGGCGGTACTTTCATAACCTCTTTCCCCATTAATAACAGTTTTAAACTCCCCTGGTTTCTCTTTTTATACTCGCAAAAGTACTGAAACAGCTCCTTACAGCCCTTGTGCTCCTCAATCCTTCCTATATATAATATAAAATGATCTGCATGATATTTCTGCCGGAATGATTCCGCTGAAATATGTACGGGAACTTCAACGCCAACGCCTCCAAAACCATTGTTATTCGGAATTGATTCTATATGGAATTTGCGTTCCACAAACTTTTTTTCTTCCCTTGTGTTATAAAAGATACATTTGGGAAGCCGAAACATTTTTTGAAACATATTTAAATGAATCGGCAGTTCGTCATGGGCATCCGGAATTAAGACCGCCTTATCATATACTTCTTGTAAGCCAAAGTAAGTAGTATAATACAGGTAGGTACAAAAAATAAAAACGTCATAATCCTCTTTGTGATTTCTTAAAAAGCAAATTAACGCTTCCGAATATGGCCCCTGCATCTGCATCCAGAATTCTTCTTCCTGTATTGATGAACGTCCCTGTAAAATTTTCTGCGACAGTTGATTGAATTTCTGACTATTTCTGGGTTCTTTAACCGCAAATCGCTTCACCAGGACACCATTGATAATTTCTTCATCTCTCGGATATTCATTCTGCCATGTCACGTAATCAATCGCCTTTGTTGTAATCACTTCCGTACGATATCTGTCTTTTATATGCTCCGCCAGCTGCCGGCACTGCAATTCGGCGCCTCCGTTTACTTCCAGTCCGTATCTTTGTACCACAAAAGCAATTTTTTTCATCATGCTGTCCACCTGCCTTATTTATTCGATACATCGCTTTAAAAATTCTGTATAGCGTCTGACAATCACCGGCCACACGAAGTGATCGGTCACATAATCATGGCCGTTCTTACCCATCTGATCAGCCGTATCTTTGTGCTGCAGACAGTAATTCAAGCATCCTTCAAACTCATAATAATCCTTAAAATATAAACCGCCTTTGGATTCAACCGCAAAATTTTTTGTAACAGCACATTCCCCATGTACCAATACCGGGCGCATACAAAGCCAGCTTTCCATAATAACAAGAGAAAAGCTTTCATTTTTAGAGGGCTGGCAGAGCAGTGCGGCTGCAGCATAGGCGTCAAACTTGTCCTGTATGGGTACATATCCCAAATCCTTAATATATTCCCGAGCATCTCTTGGAATCTCTATCTGCCCGCCGCCCAAAAGAAGCAGTTTTAAATCCGTCTTATTTCTCTTTTTGTATTCACAAAAATATGTAATTAATGTGTGTACATTTTTTCCGGCATCCTTACGCCCCGCATACATAAGAAACGGACCGTCTGCCTTGTATTTTTTTCGAAAGTCTTCCGGATGTCCCGTATATTTTGAATCGACACCGGCCCCTAAAACGCCCTGATGAACGTTTGATAAGTCAAATATTTTGTCTGCAAGCTCCTGTTCCGGTTTAGACAGAAAAATGATTCCCTTAATTCTGCCAAAAAGATTCTGAAAGCTTTTCATATATACATAGCTTTCATCATGAAAACATGAGATCAGTACCGACTTTTGCGGACATACCTGTAATCCGTAGTAAGTTGTACCAAACATATACGGGATAAAAACAAACAGGTCGTAGTCGTCCTGCTTTTCTTGCAAATATTGATATAATGCGGGACTGTTTACCATTTCACGAAAAAAAATTTCTTCTTCCTCCGGCGTAACAGTCAGACGGTTCATCAGCTTATAATTAACTGCGTCGAATGCATCCGTATCCCTTTTCCTGACAGGAAAACGCCTTACTGTAATTTTGTCTACCTCTTCTGTCCCGGGCCTGTAATAATCCACATTCCAGTCGCTGCCAAATTCTTTGACGCAGGTTGCCAAAACTTCAAGCGCAACGCCCGATTCCTGCAGATGGCTGACAATGCCGCGCAGTTCCATTTCAGCGCCGCCCGGAATATTTTTTCCGTACCATGGCGTTACAAATCCTATTTTTTTCATTCTATAAATCCTTTCAGACAGCTGACTATTTTTTCTTTGGTTTTCTCATAAGCAAAATCTTTCAGCCTGATATTTTGCGTTTTTATAATTGTATCCCGCAAATCATTTTTTTCCACAATCATCCGGATCATCTCGGCTGCGACTTTACAGTTTTTTTCTGTGAATTTTAAACCTGCATCGGCCAGCGTTTCCTTAACGCCTGTATATGCATAAGCCACAATCGGGATTTTAAAATACATAGCTTCAAGCAGGGGGATACAAAATCCCTCATGTTCACTCATACACAAAAACACATCCGCCAGATGGTAGTAGGATAGTATTTCCTTAAATTTGATATGACCGGTAATGTGCACATCCTCAAGTTTCAATTCTGTGACATACCGGCATAATCGCTCGTAATATCGCTCTGTGCCGGAATAGGAGCCGACTAAAAACAGTCTTGATTTCGGATTAATATATTTTTTATAATAATAAAATGTTTTGATAATATCTTCCTGTTTTTTATTGGGTGATATTCTTCCGACAAAAACAAGATTGACCCAGTCATCCCTGTATTTTTTTAAGATAGCTTTGTCAGGTTCCGTTTCATAATCCTTAAACGGAATCACAATAGGAACAACATCTATGTTACATGAATAACCGTTTTCTAATAGTTCCTGCCTGTTATATCCGGAATCAGCCCAACAGTAATCCGCCGCCTCCTTTAATTGTGAAATAGCAGCTCTGCCGCTCTCACACAGATCATAGGAGATTCGGCTGTACTCTTTGAAAAAATGTGCAGGCGTGATATTGTGGTATATAATAAGTTTTTTACAGGGAAAGTCTTTTAATTTATCATTTAGCGCAGTACCGGTTGACAGATGGTAAAGGATCGTGTCATTTGGATCTGGCTGCGGCATTTTTTCCGCTTTTTCGGCTATGCCTTTCTCTATTCTGGAATCTATATTTTCAGCATAGATTTTTGTTTCATACCCCAGTTCTTTTATAATCTGATCTATTGCGAGAGTATCGTTTCCCACACCGTCGCCATAGGAGAGGGTTGGAAGTAATTGTATGATTCTCATTTCGTATCACCTGCATTTTATGACCTGGTTTTCATTTCCTGCAATTCTTTCTCCAATATTTCTATTTTCTTCTTATATTCCTCCATCTCGGCCATATACTCTTTGATCTGGTTAAAACAGCGGATGGCGCTTGCATTATATGCATTCTGAAAATTGACAATTGGGAACAAAAGAAATCTGGTACATTTGCGGATTCCTTTTTTGATCCATACACTGACTGGATTTGTACCGTTGACCGGAACCTGCCAGGAATTATTCCAGTTGTGGTTCAGATAATCCAGTTCGTGCAAAAATTCTTCCGGATCATATCCGCCGGCGCCATGCAGAACTGGCTTCGACAATTCGATCTCTTCAAAGCTCAAAGGTTCCCTGTCGTATCCCCTGTCCTTTATATTCTGCCTGATTTCTTCCATAATCTGTTCAATATTGATTTCGTTTTCCATACCATACCCTCCATGATTCCACTTTGCGGAATCTAAACTCATTTGCGCGCAATAACGGCATAATCCTGACTGCCAAAGAGATATTCCGCAACCCGCTGCATACTCTCATTGAACGCGTCAACGTTTTCAATCTGTTTTCCCTGTAACGGCGGAATCTGCTCGTCTAATCGGCTTTCTTCGGTAAACAGAATCTGTACATCCCCAAAACCGGCCTGTTGTGCAAAATATTTTAATGTCAGCGGATGAACCGGTTTTTGATGCGACGGGTCCATATAAAAGGCATGTGTGTAAATTGACAGAGAAGTCGGGTTTGGCGTCTCCATAATTAAATAGCTGCCTTCTTTTAATCTGTCATATGCATTTCTGCACAGCGCCACAATCTGGCCGACACTGAGATGTTCTACCAGCTGACCGGCAAAGATACCGTCAATATCGTTCCCGCATTGCTCCAGATAAGCGACGGCGTCGGATTCTACGGCAGTAAGTCCTTTATTTTTTGTATAAAGAACAAATTCATCGTAAAAGTCGACGCCGATTGCGGGAATATGATGTTCCCGTAATAATTCCAGAAATTCTCCCCTTCCGCATCCTAAGTCGATAACGTGTTTACAGTCTTGAAAATAGGGCAGGTAAATCTGCTGGCGCTTTTTTATACTTTCTTCACTGCCGCGAAAATGATTTTCAAAATTGAAATAATCAATATCCCCATATGGATTATTGAGTGCGGCAGCTTCCGGATCTGTTTTTTGCGGAGGCTGCTCCTGCGACTGCACCGGCAGTAAAGCAGCGCGTTTTAACTTTTGTTTGATCGCTTCTATTTTTGCATCAATTATCTGCATATTTTGCGCTGTTTTCAATTTGTCTAATTCAACATTATAATTTCTCTGATTCTCTTCCAGCAGCTTTACTCTCTGCTGGTGATCTCTGTCTTTTTCCGAAAGACAATGCAGCGTAGTATTATTATTTCTGGTGTTTTCTTCCAGCAAACGAACTGCCTGCCATAACTCCTGCTGCTGCCAAAGCGTCTCGTTATTATTTCGGATATTTTCTTCCAGCGAACGGACTGCCTGCCATAATTTCTGCTGCTGCAAAAGCGCCTCGTTATTATTTCGGATATTTTCTTCCAGCGAACGGACTGCCTGCCATAATTCCTGCTGCTGCAAAAGCGCCTCGTTATTATTTCTGGTATTCTCCTCCAGTTCCTGCAGCCTTCGCCGTAAGTTTTGCTGCTGCAGGAGAAGTTCATTATTATGTCTTACATTCTCCTCCAAAGCTTGTAGCCTCTGCGAACCATTTTTTTCGATTAATTCCAGTTTTACACGAAAAGGCTCTGTCACTGCGAGTATAAAATCAGCTGCTTTTTTCTTCCAGCCCTTAAATGCCATTGATTTCTCCTCTTTTATTTCAATATAAAATTCCATTCATGCGCCACTCTGACCAGACCGACATCATCTTTTGTAGAATACAGTTCCAGTACGGCGGCCTCTCTCCAATAATCCACAGGGATTCCGGTTTCGGATTCTATGGCAAGATCCAGTGTATAACTTCCCGGCATCAACACAATATTTTTCAGTATAATCTCCACGGTACCGTCTTTTTCCAGATCGTACTTTTCCATTTTATCCAGCCTTGTATTTGTTCCATAACAATACACACCGTCGCTTCGGAAGATACCGATTCCGACCACAGCGTCTAAAACTGTTTCATATATTTTATAATCTAACTTAACCGTGATATCCGTTTCCGTTTCAAAGAGCGCCTTTTTCTTTTTGTTTTTATCCAGAAGTTCAATTCGAATGATTCTCGCTTTTCCATTCCCCCAGCGTTTGGAATTATGTTCGAAGACAGTGTCGTTTTGCTCTCCGGATGGTTCCTGTTTTTTTGGGTTCGCACTGTTTTTTTCTTTTTCCGCAATGCGGGCCGCCTCCTTTTGCGCAATACATTCCCGCTTTTTCCCCATATAATCAAGATAAACGGGATGTACCTCCCGCGGCTTTCCGGCTTCTTTGACAGCGCCCTCATGAATCCAGATGCTTCGCTCACAGATTTGTTCAATCTGTCCAAGAGAATGAGAAACGATTACAATGGTTGTGCCGCCGGCTTTGATTTCTTTTAGTTTTTGAAAACATTTCGCCTGAAAATTAGCGTCGCCCACTGCAAGAATCTCATCAATCAGCAATACGTCGGCGTCCACATTGATTGCAACAGAAAACGCAAGCCGCATATACATTCCGGAGGAATACGTCCGCACAGGATTGTCTATGTATTCTTCCAACTCTGAAAAAGCAATGATATCGTCTAATCTTGTATCAATTTCTTTTTTACTTAAACCAAAGATAGCGGCGTTGATATAGATATTTTCTCTTCCGCTTAAATCCGGATGGAAACCGGCGCCCAATTCGATCAGACTGGAAACGCGTCCGCGAATCTCTATTGCACCCGAATCGGGATAGAGAATTTTTGTCAGCAGTTTGAGCGTCGTACTTTTCCCACAGCCGTTTTGCCCGATCAGGCCGACCGCCTCGCCTCTTTCTACGCGGAAACTGATTCCTCTTAACACCTGCCTGTATTCATATCTTCGTCTGCTGCGAAACAGCGCGCGCTCTTTTATTGTATTGCCCTTATCAAGAAAGACCTTGAAACTTTTGGTGACATGGCTCACCTCAATCGCATTTCCTGTCTGCATTACATTTCCTCCGAAAAATGCTTTTTTAAGTATTCGAACACAAGCACGCCGATGATTAATACAACCGCACCAAACATCACGGCCCGTACCAGCGTACCGATATCCGGTATTTTCTTATAGTAAAAAATATCTCTGTACGCGGCGAGGACCGGCGTCATTGGATTAACTGCAAAAACAGGCCGTACTTCTTCCGGCACAATATCTACTCCGTACATAACGGGACTTAAAAACTGCCATGCCATCATCAGAATCCCCAGAATGTATTCGATGTCCCGCAAAAATACGGTTACGGCGGATGCCAGCATAGTAAGTCCCAGCGCAAGCAGATACTCCACAAATATAATTACCGGCAGATAAAAAACCGCAGCGGGATTGATTCCATAACCGGTTACAAGAATGACTGCAAATACAACCAGAAAAGAAAGAAGCATATTGACCAGCTGGCATGTCACATGTGCGATCGGCAAGACTTCTCTTGGAAAATATATTTTATTTACCATATCTTTTTGCGCCCAGATACAGCTTGCCCCACCGATCACCGATGTGCTGAAAAATATCCAGGGGATCAGCGCCACAAACAAAAACAGATAGTAGTCTTCATAGCCAGCGCGCATAATATTCGAAAATACAATTGTATATACGATCAGCTGAAATAAAGGATTTAGAAAAGTCCATAAAAAACCCAAAAAAGATCCTTTATATCTGCCGCGCAGATCACGTTTGATCAGACTGAATATCATCTGTCTGTATGCGTAAATTTCCCGCAGTATTTTCATTGCAGTTCCTCCATAAAGATCTCTTCCATCTTATCTGCACTGTCTTTCCAGCTAATCGGACGATATGCCAACAGCTTTTGTTTTATCTTTTCATATTCTGCATTGTGTTCTGTATAAAACATAACTTTCGTACATAACTCATCTGCATCATCCTGTTTAAAATAGACAGCGTATTCTTTTCCAACCTCTCTAAGCACAGGGATATCCGCTGCAAGCACAGGCGTACCATGCACAAAGGCCTCCACAACCGGGAGCCCGAACCCCTCTGTATAACTTGGAAATACAACAAACTGTGCTTTCTGGTACAGGTAGAATATTTCCTGATCGTTTAATCCTTCAAAATGGAAAATGTGCGTTCCATAATCGGGATGATTGTTTAGGGCAGAAGTAAATTGTTCCATATTCCAGCCGACAGCCCCGGCAAAAATAAGATTGCAGCCCATTTTTTTCAGGCCCCTGTCATATGCGGAAAGAAGAAGTTTATGATTCTTACGCGGCTCAAGCGTTCCGACCATTAAAAGAAACGGCCGTTTCATCGCGGCGGTACTAATATTTTTTCCGACTTCTTTTTCCCAAACAGTTTCCGCATGATTGAAATCTGCGCCTAACGGAACGATATGGCAGGGCGGAAGCGGCGTCTTAACCGCATCGGCCAGGTTGTCAAGCGCCCCGGCAGTGGCGCCGGCGTTTGTAATAATAACGTCGGCATAAATAAGATGCGCGCCAATATAATCCATAAAACAGTAAACGCCGCGCTGCAGGCAGTATTGCGGGTGTGTGACCGGTATAATGTCATAAATATGCACTGCGATTTTTGCTCCCTGTCTTTTCAGGACAGGAAGAAGATAGCTTCTTTTTATGCGTCCCATCCATACGGCGTCCAGGTCAAAGAAAATGCACCCCTGTGCAATCTCTTCTAATTTTACCGGAGTTTTTGTAATCATTTTTTCTTTGACGCCTTTCTGGCGGATATAATAGTTCAGAAAGGAAAGATTATTTATACGATAATAACAGTTGTCCGCCGCATTGTAGTGCAGCAGTACAGTTTCAAAATTGCTGTTTTCAAGAAACCGGACAGTTACCTCGCACGTTGCACGCTGGATTCCCGTCACATAGGTAGCCAGTGTCAGTACGCTGATATCTATATAGAGTTTCATAAAAATAACCATGCCTTTCTCACAGCCAGCGGCATTTGGTCCGCGGGCACAAATTCGCCTGTGAAAAATTTATTTTTTACAGGAATACCTTTCTGATTACGTTTTGAATCGGCGTCGGCAATTTCTTCCCCAGTTCCCGCAGAGATGACTTGTCGGTCAATCGGTAGAGACACCCCAGCGCTTTGTAACGAATCCCTGTGTGCTGCGTAAAATAGGGGTTATGAATAAATTGTATATGGTTGATGGCCGCCACATTAGATTTCGTAACATAAAGCAGAAAAGCTCTTTGAAACTCCCGCCTGGTTCTCTGAAATTTGCGTTCCCATTCATCCGACGTTTTCTGATCGGGCAGCCGGCTGTATACAGCCGTATAAACGGATTGAAAAAAATCCGGATTGGAAAGAGCAAGATATTTTGAAATGTCAATCTGCTGCGGATGGTTTCCAATGTTGCTTAAAAACGTAATTCTGCTGTATTCAAAAGGCCGGTCTGCAGCTTTCAGGCTGTCTGAAACGATCCGGTAAATTTTCCCGTATATCTTTTCTGTCTCCATATCTCCTCACCGTCCAGTGTGAATGCCAAAACAATCACGGCGTTTGTAATCTGCCCCGCTTTCTTTGCCGGATGCCGGCGTGCATCCTGCGGCAGCCGCGAGAACATTTATGTAACGTTCGATAATAGCCGGCATATCGTATTCTCTGAATAATGTCTTTTCTTCCGGAAGCGTTCTGGCAAAAGCTATTTTTTTTCTCCATTCTTCTACCGAATACGGATTTTCCACATAAACCGCTCTTTTTTGGGTGACTTCTTCCAGACAGGTTTTTCGCGTCATAACGACTTGTTTTCCCTTTCTCATGGCTTCAATCGGCGGCATTCCAAATCCCTCAAATACACTCGGAAACAAAAACAAACTGCAGTTTTCATACAGGCAGTCCCGTTCTTCGTCCGAGACATATCCTGTCAGCACAATTCTCTCGTCAATCTGCAGCTCTCTTATTATTTTTTTTACCTGCTCTTCCCTGCCGCCGACGCCGCTGATCACAAGCTTCATCTCTTTTTCTCTTGTCATTATTTTTAAGATCGTACTTAAGTTTTTGTGCGGCGTCATAGAACTGACACAGTAATAGTACCTGCCTTTTTGTATCGGATATTTTTCTTCTATCACATGGAAGTTAAGCTGCGATTCTTTTGTTATAATCGGTATATAAATCATTTCTATTTTATTTTTTACAAACGGAAAATGGCGGATCAGGTCGTTTTTGCAAAAGTCGGATATTGTAATCAGCCGGTCGGTTGTCCTGCACGTATTCCAATAAGCGTACCTTTGAAACGTTCTTCTGACCAACGAAAAATTTTCCGGATAATGCATGACCTGGATATCATGAATAACATTGACATAAGGAATCCCGCTGCCGTGCTTTAACGGTTTGTTATACATTGGAATAAACAAAACATCCACTCCGCATGATGCAGCAATACCATCCAGATGTATGTTTTCCCACAAAACGCGGTTCATGCGGTTTGACGATGTCACGTTACAGATTTTCAGCTTCATCATCGGTTTCTTTGTATACTTTCGAAAACTGCGGGCGTTATTTTTTGCTGTCAGGAGGATGTATTCATTTTCTTTGTCATACTCCAGAAACCCTTCCAGCAGGTTCCTGATAAAAGATTCTGTCCCGCCGCATTTTCCTGGTCTCACCCAGAGCAAATCTATTCCAATCCTCATGTCTTCCCTCAATCTTTAATCCACTGCGCCCAGTTTCTACGGTAATCTTCCGGACTCATAGCTTCATTTTCTTTAAATAACTGATAAAAAAGATCTTCATTTCCGATGCCTGATTTTTGGATTACAAGATCCATTGGGTCAATCGTAAATCGCAATAATTCTTTTGCCGCGTTAAACCTTCTCCTTATGATATAATCGCGCAATTCTATTCCGTAATTTGTGACAAATAGTTCTTCCAGTTTCTCTTTTGACAGTCGAAAATGTTTTGTCAGCAATTCATACAGATTGTTCTTCGCAAAATTAATGTTGATGAAATCGCGGATTTCTTTCATGATATCCTTGTGGTGTACTGTCTGCGTGATGCATTCCACGAGAAGTTGTGTCAGCGCACTGTGAATCCTCAACTCGGAAATATTCTCTTTTATATAGAAAGAAAGCGTTTCGATCAGTCCATATATTTTTTCGGAATCTGTCGGCGTAAATACAGGAGTCCGATTTTTTCCCCGAAACAGACGGTAAAATTCTTCGGCGCATTTTCCGTTATAATGTACCCAGGCAAGTTCCCATGGATCATCTTCACTGCTGATATGTTCAAAAGCACGATGACAGTCAATCCAGATACATTCTCCTTTACGGATCGTTGTGGCGTCTCCCTCATAGGTAATGCTGCCTTTCCCGTTTAATACCTGAAAAATCAGATAGGAATCCAGATTTTCACGTCTGCATACATGCGGGGCGAGACTTTTCAAGGTTCCGGTTTCCTGCACATAAAGAAGATTGTTTTTGGCAAAAGATTCCGGTGTATGTAACAGGCGGTTTGACCGGGTTACGCCTTCGGTAGCAAACATTTCTTCCATATTTATATCCTTTCTCTCCAGTAATCCAGTGTCTCCTGTATCGTCTGTTTTAATGGAATAGACGGCTTCCATCCCGTTGCCTGCTGCAGTTTTGTAATATTCGCCTCAATCATTGGCACATCTACAGGACGTATTTTATTTGGATCTGTCTCAACACGTATCGGAGTTTTTGACATTGTTATAATCAGGTTTAGTATTTCCCGAATAGCATAGGCATGTCCGCTTCCGATATTATAGGTTTCGCCTGCTTTTCCGTGCTCTATCAACAGCGCGTAGGCGCGGACGACATCGCGCACGTCGGTAAAATCTCGCTTTGCATCTAAATTTCCGACATACATGACAGGTTTCTTTTTCCCGGCTTCTATCTGCGCAACCTGACGGCAGAAATCGGAAACCACAAAAATCGGAGCCTGACGGGGGCCGATATGATTAAATGACCTTGCCATAATCAGGTTCAGGTTATATGCCTGTGCATAAATACCGGCAAGCATATTTTGGCAGACTTTTGTTGCCGCGTAGATATTTCCGGGCCTTAGTCTGTTTTCTTCTGTAATGGGAACCTCAGATTCTCTGATATGTCCGTATTCTTCACCGGAACCGACGAACAGAACAACCGGTTTATAAAACAATTCCCGTATGGCATCCATAACATAAATACTTCCCTTTACATTCACATCAATGGTTAAGCCCGGATTATTCCACGCAACGCTCACGGAGCTTTGGGCTGCAAGGTGAAAAATATAGTCGGGACGTATCTGATAGAGCAGGCTGATAATCTCTTCTTTCTCCAGAATATCTAAATTGTGAATTGCGGCATGTTTGATCTCCGGCGATTCTTTTGGCAATTTTGTGGCGTGGACTTCCATCCCTTGGTTTTCTGACAGTTCTTTTGCAAGGTAGCTGCCGACAAACCCTGCGGCCCCTATGATCAATGCTTTTTTCATCATCTATATGCAAACTCTTTCAAGTTTCTCTCTTTCTCCCGTATATTTCCGGCGGGTAGTTGGATAGCCAATAAAAAAGTGTACTTTTTGATTTTTTGTCTAAATCTGACAATTTTCTGTAAAATTCTGTGAAAAGCAAAAAAACAAGTTGATTTTTCTTATCAAAAGGTATACAATATCGCAATGAAGTATGAGCTTTCAAAAAGTACACATTTTGACAGGAACTGGACAATTACATCATGAG